>CAZXUI010000082.1:2777-19954 GCA_964643885.1 uncultured Planctomycetales bacterium | reverse complement strand
CGCGCCGCCGGCCGAGCGGGTACACTGACCGGTTGCCGCGCCCCGCGCCGGGCGCCGGGCGGAAGCTGCTACTTGCTGGCGAGGGATTCATGCCGACTGCCGAGCTGATGCGTCTGGCCCAGGAAGGGGACCTGGAGAAGTTCGAGGCGCGCTGTCTGGAGCACATCGAGAGCGGGCAGGTGCAACTGGCCGATCTGGCCCGCCCGTTCGAGCGACTGGCCGAGTCCGGGGCGGATGCCACCCGCCTCGCGTCGCTGGGGCAGATGCTGCTGGAAAGCGCCGGGACCGCGAATGCGGCCGCGGCCCTGCCGATCGCCCGGGCCACGCTGTCGATCGACCCGAACAACGCGGCGATGCGCGAGCGGGTGATCGAGCTTTATCGGGCGGCGTACGCGAACACGCCGGGATTCGAGAACCTGCTCAGCCACTCCGGCCTGACGGCTGGCCGGCCGGCCCGCAGCGCCCTGCGCGTGCTGGAGTTCTGCCTGTCGCTGCGGCCGGGGGACGTGCTCATCAGCCGGACGGAGGATGCGATCGCAGAGGTCAAGGGGGTCGATCACGCGTCGGGGCTCTACACGCTGCTGCGCGACGGGCGGATGAGCGCCGTGCCGGCGCTGGAGATGGCCCGCGACTTCGAGCGGATCGATCCGGATGATTTCCGCGTGCTGCGCGAGCTGCGGCCGGAGCGGCTGGCGAAGCTGATCGAGGAGGACCCGGTCGCGCTGGTGATCGGGCTGATCCACGCGCACGGGCAGTGGATCGACCAGGACACGCTCAAGGCGGAACTGGTGCCGAAATACATCTCCAGCTCGGCGTGGTCCAAGTGGTGGACGCGGGCGCGGACGGCCCTGAAGCGCTGCCAGAACGTGATCATGGAGGGACGCTCGCCGGTCATCCTGCGCTACGCGGCCGAAGGGCAGAGCGCCGAGCAGGAGACCTGGGAGCAGTTTGCGGGCCTGAACGACGTGACCAAGCAGCTCGCGGTCGTGGCGGCGTACGTGCGTGACAAGCGCGGCCGCAAGGAGGAGCCGGACGCGGAGCTGATCGAGCGCTGCCGGCAGGCGATGCTGGCGGAGGCGACGAAGGCCAGGTCGCGGCGGCCTATCGCGGCGCTGACGGCGGCCCTGTGCGTGGCGAGCCTGGATGAGCTCTGCGGCCAGGCGGACTCGCAGGGGGCGGCGCTGGCGGCGGAGATCATGCAGGCGGTGCACGATCCGGCGGACCTGTTCAAGTCGCTGCCGGATGCGACGACGTGGCAGCGGGGCGTGGTGATTCTGCAATCGGCCCGGCCGCAGGATGCGGCGGCGCGGCTGGTGGAGCTGATTCCGATCGCGCCGGTGGACCTGCTGGACACGCTCTGTGCGATCGGCATCGCCAGCGGCCTGCGAGACGCCGTGCAGGAGCACGTCGATACGGCCCTGGCCGACCCGGTCGACTATCCGGAGATCGTCTACTGGCTGTGGAAGGGGCCGGCCGAGTCGCTGGATCTGCGCTGGCCGGACGAGTCGGAGCTGTTCGCGGTCATCCTGGACACGCTGGCGGCGCTGGGTCGGTCGCTGAATCCGCCGGCGGCGACGATGAAGCATTTTCGGCAGCGGATGCGGGCGGCGCTGGCGCTCAAGGATTACGCCCGGGCGGGGCGGTGCATCGAGAGGATCGAGGCGGCGCGGGCGATCACGGTGCGGCAGCAGCTCACGCGGGTGGAGGGGCTGGGCGAGAACGCCCCGGCCAGGCTGCTGGACATGCTGCGCTCGCGGCATCCGACGATGTGGCAGTCGACGCAGCGGCCGTTTCAGCCGTGGGAAGACCCGGCGATTCTGTGGACGACGCGGGCGGGCTTGCAGCGCAAGACGGAGGAGCGCGACCATCTCGTGAATGTGACGATGCGTGAGAACGCCAAGCGGATCGGCGAGGCGGCTGCGCTGGGCGACCTGAGCGAGAACTCGGAGTACAAGTTCGCGCTGGAGGAGCGCGACCTGCTGCGGGCGCGGCTGGCGCAGATGAACCGCGATCTTTCGATGGCCCGGGCGATCGATCCGCAGGATGTGCCGACGACGCACGTGGGGGTCGGCTCGAAGGTGCGGCTGCGCAACATCGCGGACGGCAGCGAGCGGGTGATGACGCTCCTGGGGCCGTTCGACGGGGATCTGGAGCGCGGCATCTTCAACTACAAGGCGCCCGTGTGTCAGAATCTGCTCGGGCTGAAGGTCGGCGAGCGGACGGTGATCAGCGTGGACGGTGCGGACGTGGAGCTTGAGGTGGTTGAGATCACGTCGGGGGTGGCGGCGGGCGGGGGCTGAGCGATGCGGCCCCGCGGCGGGGGGCCTAAACTCATCTCGTCGAACTGCCGATAATCCCGTGGATTGTCTGTCGAGAATCGGTACGATTCGGCGTACGTGATTCTTGCGGCTTCGGCGCGGAGCCGACTTCACGCGGATAGGACGACCATGTTGCTGGCACTTGGTGAGGGCGCGGAGCACGCGTCCTACGTACCGTCGGCCTGGGCGACGCTGCCGTTTGTCGCGCTGCTGCTGGCGATTGCGATTCTTCCGCTGCTGCGGCGGACGCACCACTGGTGGGAGCACAACTCGAACAAGCTCCTGGTCGCCGGCTTGCTGGGGCTGCTGACGCTGGGGTATTACTGGCTGCGCGGCCACGGCGTGCACGGGACCGAGCCGGGGCTCGAGACGGTCAAGGGGGTGCTCAAGCACGCGCTGGTCGATGAGTACTTTCCTTTCCTGACGCTGCTATTCAGCCTCTACGTGATCGCCGGCGGGGTCATCGTGCGGGGCGACATCCGGGCGACGCCGACGACGAACACGGCGATCCTCGGGATCGGCGCGCTGCTGGCGAGCCTGATCGGGACGACCGGCGCGTCGATGGTGCTGATCCGGCTGCTGCTGAAGACGAACTCGGAGCGGCGGCGGGTTGTGCACACGGTCATTTTCTTCATCTTCCTGGTGAGCAACGTGGGCGGGACGCTGCTGCCGATCGGCGATCCGCCGCTGTTCTTGGGGTACCTGCGCGGGATTCCATTCTTCTGGACGCTGGCGCTGTGGCGCGAGTGGATGGTGATGGTGGTCGCGCTGCTGGCAGTCTACTGGGTGTGGGACACGTGGGCGTACCGGCACGAGACGCCGCGGGCGCTGGATCTGGACCGGGCGCAGATTCAGCCGATCCGCGTGGGCGGCCTGATCAACATGGTCTGGCTGCTGGGCGTGGTGGTGGCCGTCGCGACGCTCGATCCGAGCAAGCCGCTGCCGGGTACGGACATTCACGCGCCGAAGTACCTGCGCGAGATCGTGCAGTTCGCGCTGGCGGGGATTTCGCTGGCGACCACGCCGCGCGGTGTGCGGGGCGACAACCAGTTCAACTACACGGCGATCGGCGAGGTGGCGTGCCTGTTCGTGGGCATCTTCGTGACGATGCAGGTGCCGATCGAGATTCTCAACGCGATGGGGCCGTGGTTCGCGCAGAACAACTTCACGCAGCCGTGGCAGTTCTTCTGGGCGACGGGTGTGCTGAGCAGCTTCCTGGACAACGCGCCGACGTACGTCGTCTTCTTCGAGACGGCCAATTCGCTGACGCATGAAGGGGGGCCGGGGATTCTGCGGCTGCTGAGCGACCACTACATCCGCGAGGACCAGCTCGTGGCGATCAGTTGCGGGGCGGTGTTCATGGGGGCGAACTCCTACATCGGCAACGGTCCGAACTTCATGGTCAAGACGATCGCCGAGCAGTCGGGCGTGCGGATGCCGAGCTTCTTCGGATACATGCTGTATGCGGGGGCGGTGCTCGTGCCGCTGTACGTTCTGCTGACGTTCCTGTTCTTCATCTAGGGCAGCGCGTCGCCGTCGCCGTAGCACAAGGAGCGCGCGTCCCGCCCAGCACTCAGGGTACTCGTGTGTGCCACTTCTCTTGAGCAGTGCACACCTGCCTCGCATTCGTTGGAGAACGCGAGCGCCCCGCCGGCATGATCCGAGCCGCGCTTACGGGGTCGGGTGGCTGAGCGCATCCAGCCGGTGCCGCTCCAGGCGATTGACGACGACCGAGCCGACCGCGTCGCCCAGCACGTTCGTCGACGTGCGGAGCATGTCAAGCACCGCGTCGATCGCAAAAATAAACGTCAGGTAATAGATCGGCAGGTTGACGGCCGTCGCGACGATCACCATCGTCACCAGGCCGGCGCTGGGCACCGCGGCCGCCCCGACCGACGCCGCCACCGCGGTGATCAGAATGAGCATGAGGTTGCCGAAGTTCAGGGGGATGTGCACGTCGTCCATCCCGCCGAAGAGCTGGATCAGGAATATGATCGCCACGCTCTGGTAGAGGGCCGTGCCGTCCATGTTCATCGTCGCCCCGAGCGGCAACGCAAAATTGGCGACCTTGGGCGAGACGCCGAGCTTCTCGGTGACGTTGGCGATCGTCACCGGCAGCGTCGCGGCGCTGGAGCGCGTCGTCAGCGCGATCAGCCAGGCCTCGCGCAGCCCGCGCCACATCTCCGGCAGGCTCTTGCCGCCGATTCCGTAGGCCACGCTCAGCAGGAAAGTCACGTGGATGACGATGCCGATCGCCACCGTGGCCGCGTAGGCGCCCAGCGAGGCGAACACGCCCGGGCCGGTCTCGGCCACGATCTTGGCGACGAGGCAGCCGATCGCGACCGGCGCGACGAGCATCACCCAGTGCGTGATCTTGAGCATCACCTCCGCCAAGCCGGCGAAGAACCGTACGACCGGCTCGGCCACCGGGCCGAGGACCGTGCAGGCGATGCCCAGCAGCAGGGCGAAGAAGATGATGCCCAGGGCGTTGGGCGGGTTGCTGGCGAGCGACTGAAACGGGTTCATCAGCATCGGCTGCACGATGCTCTCGACGAAGATGCGGCCGGGCGTCAGGTCCTTGGCGGCCGCCATGGTCTGAAGCTGGCTGTCGCCGGTCCCGCCGGCGGCCGCCTCCTTCTCGGCCGTCAGCCAGGCGAGATACTGCGGATCGAGTTGGTCGCCGACCAGCGCGGGCCGGCCGGACTGGGCCTCGAAACGCTGCCGCAGCTCCTGCTGCTGCGCCTCGACGGACATGCGCAGCGATTGCGAGGACGTCCACTCGCCGGGCCGGATGGTCATCACGCAGAGGATGCCGAGACTGACCGCGATCGTGGTCGTGGTGGCGTAGAAGACGAGCGTCTTCCAGCCGATGGCGCCCAGCTCGCGGATGTCGGGCAGGCTGGTGACGCCGGCGACGATGCTGGACAGAATGAGCGGCGCGATGATCATCTTCAGCACGCCGATGAAGAGCGTCGGTCCGAGCAGGTCCAGCGTCCAGGTGGCGTAGCCGTACCAGGCAGGGGGGGTGGCGTCGGGCCGGGTCGGGTCGTGGACCATGAACAGGCCCATGCCGGCCAGCACGCCGCCGATCATTCCGATGAAGATCCAGTTGTGCAGTTTCATCGCGGCCCCGTGGTGCCTGCTGAAGCGCGGCGGGCGATGCCTACTCGCTCACCACGTCCTCTTCGCGCACTTCCAGAAGCTCGAAGGTGTTTCCGTCCGGGTCGCAGATCGCGACCACGCGCAGATCGTCGTAGGCTTCGACCGGGCCGTCCTGCGTGCCGCCGCATTCGAGCAGCCGCGCCAGCGTCGCCTCGAAGTCGGTGGTCAGCAGGTCGAAGCGGATCATCGGCCGGGCGCCCAGCGGCGGCCGCTCGCCCTCCTGCCACGGATCGACCGGGCCGATCAGCGTGATGCCCGAGCCGCCGTCGGGGCTTTCCAGGCGGCCGAAGGCGCTGTTGGCCGTGACTTCGCGCTCGACGACTTCGAGCCCGGCACCCTCGCCCCAGAATCGCAGCGCCACGTCCACGTCGGTCACGAAGATGTGAATGTCGCCGATGCCGAGCATCGATAGTTCTCCAGTGAGATCGGTTTATGCGAGGCCCAGGTCGCGCCGGTACTGCGCGCCCTCGAAGCTGATTCGCTGCACGAGTTCATAAGCCCGCGTGCGGGCCTCCGCGAGATTCTCTCCCAGCGCCGTCACGCCCAGCACGCGGCCGCCGGCCGTGACGATCTGATCCGCTTCGAGCCGGGTGCCGGCGTGAAAGACCGCGGCCGACTCGAGCGACGATTCGTCGGGCAGGCCGTGGATCGGCACGCCGGCGGTCGATTTTTCGGGATAGCCGGCCGAGGCCATCACGACGCACAGGGCGGCCCGCGGGTCCCATTCGAGCTCGAGCTGATCGAGCCGGCCTTCCGTCGCGGCCTCCAGCACGTCGAGCAGGTCGGTGCGCAGCCGCATCAGCAACACCTGCGCCTCGGGATCGCCCAGGCGGGTGTTGAATTCGAGCACCTTCGGCCCCGCGGCGGTAAGCATCAGGCCGGCATAGAGCACGCCGCGGAAGTGGATCTCCTCGCGCGCCAGCGCGTCGAGAATCGGCACCAGGATGCGCTCCTCGATCTGGCGCATGGTCGGCTCGCTGATCGTGTCGGCCGGAGAGTACGCGCCCATGCCGCCGGTGTTGGGGCCGTGGTCGCCGTCGAGCAGGCGCTTGTGATCCTGGGCCGGCTCGAGCAGGTAGATCGTCGTGCCGTCGACGATGGCGTGTACGGAGACCTCGCGGCCGGTGAGCCGCTCCTCGACCACGATGCGGTCGCCGGCCTTGCCGAAGACGCGTTGCTTGAGGATTCGCTCAGCGGCGAGCAGCGCATCGGCCGGCTCGTCGCAGACGATGGCGCCTTTGCCCTTGGCCAGGCCGGCGGCCTTGACGACGAGCGCCTCGTCGCGGGTGGCGATGTACTTGCAGGCCAGCTTGTAGTCGGAGAACTCGCGCCATTCGGCGGTCGGCACGGAGCTCTGCCGCATGATCTGCTTGGCGAAGACTTTGTCCGCCTCGAGCTGGGCGGCGGCGCGGGTGGGCCCGAAGATGCGCAGGCCGGCGGCGCGAAACGCATCGACGATGCCCGCGGCGAGCGGGTCTTCCGGGCCGACGACGGTCAGACGGATGCTCTCGCGGCGGGCGATTTCGAGCGCGAGATTGATATCGCACGGGTCGCCGGGCACGTTCGTGGCGATGCGGGCCGTGCCGGCGTTGCCCGGCAGGGCGAACAGGCGCGAGACGCGCGGCGAGGCCGCCAGCGCCCTGCAAAGAGCGTGCTCGCGGCCGCCCGAGCCGATGACCAGGACGTTCATTCCGGCATCATACGTCAGGACGCGGCTTTGGAAAGCTGGCCGAGGCGGTGGCGGGCCCAGTTGGCGGGCCAGTCGTCTCTTGCCAGATCGATGCAGCGCTGATAGGCGCTGCGGGCGGCCTCCAGGTTGCCGCCCAGCCGCTCGCGCTCGCCCACGAAGAAGGCTACGTCATCCTCGTACAGCAGCCACTGCTCGCCGAAGTTGCTCAGGATCAGCTTGACGGTCGCGGCCACCTGGCTTTCTTCCTGGCGGCCGAGCAGATAGTTGCCGATCACCATCGCCGCCATGGTATCGAGCGTGCTGCCGCGGCCGCCGGCGCCGGCGATCGCGCTGAACTCGGAGAGCATCGAGTCGGCGGCGGCGCTGTGGCCGGCGAGCTGCGTGGCGGCGAGGCGCTGAAGCTGAAGGCGGGCCAGGTCGCGCGGGTCGAAATCGGTTCGCTTGGCGATCCGGGCGAAGAATCGAGCCGCCTTCTCCGGCTCGTCGGCCAGGTACCAGCATTCGGCCAGCCGCCAGAGCGAGTAGGCGTCGAGTTCGCGCAGGCCCGCGTCTTCGGCGCGCTGGAAGAGCGAGAGCGCCAGGTCGAAGTGTCCGCCGGCGTAGGCGGCGTGCGCAAGGCGGAGCTGAGCGTCGCCCGAGGGATCGCCCGCGAGCGAGTCCACCCAGGTCTGCGGGACGAGTGAGCTGGGCCGGCGCAGGGCGAGCTCGACGAGGCTGGCGTAGGCCTCGTGACCGCGAATGGGGCACATCTCGGCCAGGTCGTGCGATTGCTGCCACGCGGCCGTCAGGTCGTTGTCGCGCACGCGGCGCGCCCAGGCGCGCTGCGCTCCGTAGGGGCGGTTCTCCTCGATCCGCTCGTCGGCGGCGCTGAAATCCATGGCCAGAATCTGGTTTCCGGATTCGAGGATGATGACATTGCCGCGGCCGGCCCAGGCGGCCAGCGAGCCGCGGCGGATGTCATCGCCGGGCCAGCGGGCGAGCCGCTCCTGCGTCGCCGCCTCGTACAGCACGACCGAGCCGTCGGAGGTGCGGACGAGCAGCGTGGAGCCGTCGGGGCTGAAGCTCATCGCGGTCACGGGCGAGTCCGTGTAGATGCGGGCGTAGACGCCGGCGTCGAGCACGGCGATCAGGCGAATGACGTTGTCATCGCAGGCGGCGGCGAGCTGCGTGCCGCCTGCATTGACCGCGAGCGCGGAGGCCGGCGACGGCAGAACTGTCCACGGCTCGGGCGGCGACGATTGAATTCGTTCGCTCTCGGCCGACTGCTGCGCGGCGGATTCGGACGGGGCGGGACGCGCATCCAGCAGAACCAGCGCGCCGTTTGAACGGGCGACCAGCAGAGAATCCTGCCGGCCGGGGAGGAAGAGCATCGTGCGGATGGCGCTGCCGACGAACTCGACCGACGCCTTCGTGCTCATGAGCCGGGGGCCGAAACGCGCGCCGCGGCGGCCGGTCTCGAAGAAGTAGATCGACTGGCGCTCGGCAAGCGGCGATTCCGCCAGCGCGGCGACCGTGGAGCCGCCGGGGTTAAGCGCGATTCTGCGCAGCGTCGGCGTGCGCGGGTGCGTCCAGAGAATCGGCCGCGTGAGCGAGGGTCCGCCGTCGTCGAACCAGAGGCGGTTGCCGTAATGGACGACGCCGCGGGCGCCGTCGGCGCTCAGCGCGAGCGAGAAATCGCGCATGCCCATGCCGGGCAAAAGTCGCTGAAGGCCGCCGACGCGAAGGCGCACTTCAAGCCTGATGCCGCGGGCCGCGTCGATGCGGCCCACGCGGCCGTCGCTGTCGGCGACGAGGAGCGAGGAGCCGTCGGCGGATGCGGCCCAGGCCGAGGCGGGGCGGTCGTGAATGGCACGCGTCGCGGGGGATTCGCCCGAACGCTGCCAGCGCGTCAGCGTGCCGTGATCGTCGAGCGTGACCAGCTCGCGGCCGGAGGGAGAGAGCTGCATGGCGACGGCGGACTCGCGCGAGATTCGCCATGCGTCGCACTGCCGGCCGTCCATGCACATGGCGAGCTGGCCGGAGTCGGACGCGAGCACGACGCAGCAGCCGTCGCGGTCGATGTCGAAATCGCTCCAGCCGCCGCCGCCGTCGACGAGCCGTTCCCAGAGAGCGGCCCGGGCCGGGTCGAGCTCCACCCGGAAAACGTGGCCGGCCAGGACGGCGAGCGCGTCGCCCGCCAGAAAGCGAACGGCGCGCGGCGTGGTGATGCTCGATGGGCGGACGATGTTCGTGATCGAGAGGCGGCCGCGGTCGTCGATGGTAGCGAGCGTAACGCCGCTGGCGACGGGCACGGCAAGGCGGCGGCCGGTGTCATCGATCGCCACATCGCCGAGCGGCTCGAGCGCGAGCCCGTGACGATCGATCTGCGTGCCGTCTGCGGCGGCGAACGTCAGGATCTGTCCGCCGCGAACGAGGACGACGAAACGATCGCCGTCGCCGCGGGCCGGCGCGTCGTCGCCTTGCGCCGTTTCACGGCCGGGGCCGGTCGGAGGCGCGGGCGGAGGAGTCAGAAAAACGGCCGTCGGCTCGGCCGCATCAGGAAGCGTGACGACGGCATCGGGCGTGAGCCGGCCGGACCACCAGGCGCGGGCCCAGAACCAGCCGGCGGCCGCGACCGAGCCGTCGTTCTGAACACTGAGTGTGAGCACGTCGTGCGGCGTCTGGAGCCAGGCGATCGTGCGGCCGGTTTCCACCTCGCGGACCGTGATCGTCGTGGGCGTTTCGCAGACGGCGGCCAGTCGGCCGTCCTCGGAGAGCGCAACGGGGCCGTCGCGGCGGACAAAGAGAACGGTGGAGGCGATCTCTCCGCTGTTGAGATAGTACTGGCGCAGGGCCCAGCGAGCGGCCGGATCGTCCGGGTGATCGGTGAACGCGTCCCAGTAGCTCTCGCGGGCCTCGGTGAGTTCGCCCTGCGCCATGGCCAGGTCGCCGCGCTGCACCTTCTGGCGCACGAGCGCCTGGCGCAGATTTTCGGCCGCGATCAGGCTCTGGCGCGAGGCGAACTCGGCCTGCTCGCGGGCAAGCCGCTCCGCATCCCGGGCGGCCTGAGCCTTTTCCGCGCGGTCGGAGGCGAGCTGGCTGAGGGTCTCGACCTTCATGCGCGCGTCGCGCTCGCGGGTGTAGAGCAGCGCAAAGACGCCCAGGAACGTCACCAGCATGGCCAGCAGCAGGGCGGCCGCGGCGACCTGAAGCTTGTAGCGCTTCAGCGTCTTGCGAAGCATGTAGAGGCCGCTGGCGCGCTTGGCCTCGATCGGTTCGCCGGCGACGTAGTGGTGCAGGTCGCGGGCCAGATCGCCGGCGGTCTGGTAGCGGCGCGACGGCTCCTTTTCGAGGGCGCGCAGCAGGATCGTCTCGAGCTCGTCATCGATCAGCCGGCCGAAGCGCGAGCCGGAGCGCAGCGATCGTGGCCGGACCGGATCGTCGCGGGCGATGCGCTGAAGCACGTCTCCGAGCGGGCCGGAGACGGTATAGGGCGGGCGGCCGAGCAGCGCTTCGTAGAAGACCACACCGAGCGAATAGACGTCGGTCCGCACGTCGACGTCGTGCGCGCCGGCGGCCTGTTCGGGCGACATGTACGCGACCGTGCCGATGACCTGGCCGGTGCTGGAGAGAGCGGCGACGGTCGTCTGATCGGCGCCGGTCGCGCGCTGCGTCTTGGCCAGGCCGAAATCGAGGATGTGGGGGCGGCCTTCGGCATCGACGAGGATGTTCGAGGGCTTCAGATCGCGGTGAATGACGCCGCGCTGGTGCGCGAAGTTGACCGCCTCGCAGACGGCCGCGAGAAGCGTGACTGTATCGCGCAGCGGCGGGCGGTTGCGGCGCAGATACTCGTCGAGCCGCAGGCCCTCGATGTATTCCATCGCGAAGTAGTAGCGGCCGTGACTGATGCCCGAATCGAGGATGGTGACGATGCTCGGGTGATGCAGCGAGGCCGCCAGCTCGACTTCGCGCTCGAAGCGGCGGCGGGCCATTTCGCCGGCGAAGGGGCCCTCGAGCAGCACCTTCAGCGCCACGCGGCGCTTGGTGGAATGCTGCGTCGCCAGGTAGACGACGCCCTGCCCGCCGCGGTGCAGCTCCGAGTGCAGCTCATAGCCGGGAATCAGCGACTGGACGAACTTGAAGTCGAGCGACGCCTCGACGGGAATGCCGCTGCCCGTGACGCGCGTGGGCTCGTCGGCCACGGAGCGCGAACCGGAGCTGCCGGCCGTGGCGCTATGGCTGGCGACGTGGGCGGCGCCCGATGCAGCCGGGCGGGATTCATCATTGGACAGCGACATTATCGATCTATCTCGAGCGCAGCGAGCTGCGCGAATGCCTTCACTGGTACGGCCGCGCCGCGCGCACGTCGCGGCCGCCGGCGTGAGCATGCCGGGGATCGAATCGATCGGCGTGCGTCACCTGTCCTCATGGGACGACGACGCGAGCGCTTGCCTGACAGGAGTTGCCGCCCGGCCGTGCGCCCGAAGCCCTCCCAGCCGCAGAGTGCAACAGTACCCGAACACATGAATATACCCGCGAGCGGGGCGGTTGGTTCACATGCTCGACAAAAAGGGCCGCGGGCCCGCTGCTGTGGGCGACGAATTCAGTCTGATGGGCACGCGCGGCGGATCGGAATCCTGCGGCTGCGCCGGAGAGGGGGGACCGGGCGGCGGGGCGCGCCGGGCCGACCCATCGGTGTCGGGTCCGCCCGCCCGCCGCTCGGAGAGCGAGGGGCAGAGTCCCTGGGGCAAAGGGACGGTGAGGATCAGCGAGGCCTGCTTCTAGTGATTCTGTCGGCGGGGCGGCCCGCATCTGGACGCCCTCCGTGGCACGGCTTAGGATGTCCGCGGTCGGATGGTTCCGACCGGGACTTCTTCGAGACAGGAGGCACCGTGCCAGAACGCAAGCCTCAAATCAATTTCCAGGTCGACGAGAGCCTCAAGACTCTCTATGACGAGGCGAAAGCGTGCGGACACTGGGTCACGCGATTCTGCGCCGCCGGCTTGCTCCTGCTGGTCGAGAATCCGCAGCTCCGCCTGAGGGCGATGAATCGTCTTCGTGAGTGGGAGGAGGAGTACGCCGACGCCTCGAGCGCGCAGATCCGTTCCTTCGTTCAGGGCGCCGAAGGCGCGATGCGAGCTCGCTCTCGAGATAGTCGGCCAACCCGGAAAGCTCCCGCGCGTGGAAAAAAGGCAGTACGCGGCAGATCCTGACCACCTGGCCGAGTGACGCATCGCTGTGATCAGAAAGCGGAACGGCGGTTACCACGAGGGGCCTCCCAATAGGCGCCGCCTGGGCCGGCCGAGCGCGCCAGCGCGCACCCGTCAACCTCCAAGCGACGTTTGACCGCGGGCTGTACGCCATCCGTGGCGTCCGATTCCCTGGCCTGACAGGCCCGCGATTTCTGGGCGGCATTCGCTCCAGCGAATCCACCTCAAGTGTACGGCATTTGTTCGGTATTGTCAAGCAAATCTTCCGACCCCCCGAGCCGCCGCCCGGCGGGCCGAAGGCCGCGGGTCGCCTGCCGCACGTTGCCAGCGATGATCGCAGGTGGTAAAAGGGCGGCTGCGCGCCGGTCGAGCCACGCGCCGCACTCGCTACGCACCAGCCGTAACCGCGCCCGGCCAGGAAGCTCCGCCTTCCGCACCCGCCTGCGAGCAGGTGGGGGAGCGACTCCGGCCGGCCGCCATGAGCGAATGGAACTGCCCGCATGGATGTGAAGGACCTGGGGAACGCGTGCGTCGTCGGCCTGCAATGGGGAGACGAGGGGAAGGGCAAAGTCGTCGACGTTCTGGTTCCGCGCTTCGATTTCGTGGTGCGCTACAGCGGCGGGGCCAACGCGGGCCACACGGTCGTGATCGACGGCCAGAAGTTCGCGCTGCACCAGATTCCGAGCGGGATCCTGCACCCCGAAACGACCTGCCTGATTACCTGCGGGGCGGTGATCGATCCGGCGCTGCTATTGGGCGAGGTGGAGTCGCTGCGGGGGCGAGGTGTGAAAGTCGCCGACAATCTGCGCGTCAGCGACCGGGCGCACCTGGTCTTTCCCTATCATCGGCGGCAGGATCAGCTCGCCGAGCAGGCGGCCCTGCCGGGCGGCAAGCTCGGCACGACGGCCCGCGGCATCGGCCCGTGCTACGCGGACAAAGTCTCGCGCCGCTGGGGCATCCGTGTCTGCGAGCTGTTCAACGCGGACCGCTTTCGCGCGCGCGTCGCGGAGATCGTCGCGCACAAAAACGCCTACATGGCCGCGCTCTACGACGTCCGCGAGCCGCTCGACGCGAACGCGATCGCGAGCGAGTACGTGCAATTCGCCCAGCAGATTCGCCCGCACGTGTGCGATACGTCCGCCGTTCTGCATGAAGCCGCACGGGCGGGCAAGCGAATCCTCTTCGAGGGCGCGCAGGGGGCTCTGCTGGATATCGATCATGGGACGTATCCGTTCGTCACCAGCGCCAGCAGCGGAGTAGGGGGGGTGTCCAGCGGCGCGGGCGTGCCGCCGACCTGCGTGCAGAGCATCATCGGCGTAGTCAAGGCGTATACGACGCGGGTCGGCTCGGGACCACTGCCCACCGAGCTGCACGATCAGGTCGGCGAGGCCATTCGCACGCGCGGAGCGGAGTTCGGCACGACCACCGGCCGGCCGCGGCGCTGCGGCTGGTTCGACGCGGTCGCGGTCTCCTACGCGGCCGTCACGAGCGGGCCGACGCACCTGGCGGTGATGCACCTGGACACGCTCTCCGGCCTCGACGAGCTGAAGATCTGCATCGCCTATCGCAAGGGCGACAAGACGCTGAACACGCTGCCGGCGGACACGTATATGCTCGATGAGGTTGAGCCGGTCTATGAATCGCTGCCGGGCTGGCAGGAGGACATCGGCCACTGCCGGCGGGTCGAAGAGCTGCCGGCCGCGGCCCGCGCCTATCTGGACGAGATCAGCCGACGGGTCGGGGCGCCGATCTTCCTCGTCGGCGTCGGGCCCGGCCGCGAGCAGACGATTCTGACCGGCGCGAAGGAGTGAGCATGCCGCGCGGCGAGGCGCTCGATCCGCTGGAAGTGCTCGGCCTGCCGCGCAGCGCACTGCCCCGGCACATCGCCATCATCATGGACGGCAACGGCCGCTGGGCCAAGCAGCGCGGCCTGCCGCGGATCGAGGGCCATCGCCACGGCACGCAGGCCGTCCGGCGGATCGTCCGCTATTGCGCCAGTCTCGGCATCGAGTGCCTGACGCTCTACAGCTTCAGCAGCGAGAACTGGAAGCGGCCGCCGGAGGAGGTCGAGGCGCTGATGGCGCTCTGTGCTCATTATCTGGCAGCCGAGCGCGGCGAGATCATGGAAAACGGCATCCGGCTGCGGCAGATCGGCCGGCGTGCGGACCTGCCGCCGCACGTGATCAAGGAGCTGACCAGGACCGAGGAGCTGAGCCGCGGCAACACCGGGATGACGCTGTGTCTGGCGCTGAGCTACGGCTCGCGGGGCGAGATCATCGACGCGGTGCGGCGGCTGGCGGACCAGGTGCGTGCCGGCCGGCTCGAGCCGGAGCAGATCGACGAGCAGCTCATCTCGGATTCGCTGGATACGGCGGGCCTGCCGGACCCGGACCTGGTAATCCGCACGGCCGGCGAGATGCGGATCAGCAACTTCCTGCTGTGGCAGATCAGCTACGCGGAGCTGTTCGTGACACCGGTGAGCTGGCCCGAGTTCGACCGCGAGCATCTGGATGACGCCCTGCGGAATTTCGCCCAGCGAGAGCGGCGGTATGGCGCGGTCAGTCCGGTCTAGGCAATTCCTGTCGCGTATGATGCAGTAATGGTGCGGGCAGACGGGGAGGGTGCGCGGCGCGTGCGGTCCGCCGCGGCCAGCAGAGCCGGCTGCCCGCGCGGCGAGCGCACTGACGTGCTGAAACATCGATTGCTCGTTGGAACTTTTCTGGCGCTGCTGGTCATCGGCGTGCTGATCGTCGATGCGTGGCTGTCGGTGCGCCTGGCCGCGTCGGTGCCCAAGCCGGGCCTGATCGCCCGCTGGGCCCAGAGCGGGCTGCTGTGCACGCTGGTCGTGCTGGCGTTCTCGACGCTGGCGACGCGCGAGCTGCTGCGCTTCGCCCGGGCGACGGGCGACTGCCGGCCGTTCCCGGTCGTGGCCTATGTCTTCGGCGCGGGGCTGGTCTTCGGGCCGTATATCTCCTTCAACCTGCACGCCGAGACGGCGTGGTACGACGAGTCGTGGGGGATGATGTGGCTGGCGATCGCGCTGGGGCTGGCGTTCATTCTCCAGGCGGCCTATCGCCGCTCCGAGCACGCCATGGTGAACCTGGCGGCGACGCTGCTGATCATCTTCTATGCCGGCGGGCTGGCCGGATATCTGACGAAGCTGCGGATGGAGCTGGGCGGCGAGCGCGGCATCGCTCTGCTGCTGTTCTCGGTCTTCGTCGTGAAGATGACGGACGTCGGTGCGTACTTCGTCGGCAGGGCATTCGGGCGCACCAAGCTGATCGCCTGGCTGAGCCCCGGCAAGACGTGGGAGGGGCTGATGGGCGGCGTGCTGGTGGCGGTGATCAGCTCGGTCGCGGTCGGCCTGGCGCTGGGGCGATACGGTCTGCATCACCTGCATATCGCTGTGCCCAGCATACCCTGGATTCAGCTCGGGGCCTTGCCGAGTCTGGTCCTCTTCGGCCTGCTGATGGCGGCGGTCTCGGTCGCCGGCGACCTGTTCGCATCCTTGCTGAAGCGCGACGCCGCGATGAAGGACTCGGGCAGCTCGCTGCCGGGCATGGGCGGCGTGCTGGATGTTCTCGATTCGCCCCTGCTGGCGGCGCCGGCCGCGTGGTTCTTCTGGACGCGTCTGGCGCAAATTGGCGAATAGCCGGCGGCGGCTATACTGCCCGGCAGGGGCGCAGAGCGATTCGTCGCCGCGGCCCGTCCCAGGAGGAACAGGCGTCCATGCTGACCGAACTGCACGGGCGGAGCGTCGTCTCGATGCGCGACCTGACCGGCCCGCAGATCGAGGAATTGCTGAAGCTGGCCGAGCGGCTGCAACGCAGGCCGGAGTCGTTTCAGCACGCCACGCCGCTGGCCGGCCGCACGCTGGCGATGATTTTTCAGAAGCCGTCGCTGCGGACGCGCGTCTCGTTCGAGGCGGGCATGACGCGGCTGGGCGGTCATGCGATCTACCTGTCGCCCAGCGACATTCAGCTCGGGCAGCGCGAGAGCACGGAGGACATCGCCCGCGTGCTGTCGCGTTACGTGGACGTGATCATGGCTCGCGTCTTCGGGCATGAGATCGTCGAGGAGCTCGCTCGCCACGCCACCGTGCCGGTCATCAACGGTCTGAGCGACTTCGAGCATCCGTGCCAGATTCTGGCCGACCTTCAGACGATCTATCAGCGTAAGGGGCGGCTGGCGGGCCTCCGCGCGGCCTACATCGGCGACGGGAACAACGTCGCCAACTCGCTGCTGTTTGGGGCCGCCCGTGTCGGTATGCATCTGACGATCGCCTCGCCCTCGGGATTCGAGCCGCAGCCGGACGTCCTCGAAGAGGCGCAGCAGATGGCGCACGCGACCGCGGCCCGGCTGGCCGTGATGAACGACCCGAAGCAGGCCGCCCGCGGCGTCGACGTGCTCTACACCGACGTCTGGACGTCGATGGGGCAGGAGAAGGAGGCCGCCGAGCGGCGCGAGCGCTTCAAGGGATTCCAGATCAACCAGGAGCTGTTGTCGCTGGCCGACGCGGAGGCGATCATCCTGCACTGCCTGCCGGCGCACTACGGCGAAGAGATCACGTACGAGGTGTCGCGGACGCCGAACTCGGCCATCTTCGACCAGGCCGAGAACCGCATGCACGCGCAGAACGCGCTGCTGCTGGCGTTGCTCGGCCATGTGAAGTGAGCGCCCGGGAGCTTGGGGGACCGGTCTCCGACCGGTCATGGTTTGGGGGACCGGTCTCCGACCGGTCATGGTTTGGGGGACCGGTCTCTGACCGGTCATGGTTTGGGGGACCGGTCTCTGACCGGTCATGGTTTGGGGGACCGG
>CAZXUI010000082.1:0-2677 GCA_964643885.1 uncultured Planctomycetales bacterium | reverse complement strand
TCTCTGACCGGTCAGTGCTGGATGACCGGTCTCCGACCGGCCGCGACGTGTCGGCCGGCGTTTCGCAGGAATTTGAGCGACCTGCCTGCGGCTTTTCGTACCGGCAGGGTCATCGCCTGAATCTTCTCGGGCAACGAAGGGAGCGCTGATGTCTCGAACCGGATTCTGGCCCAGGCTGCGAGTGCTCGTGGCCGGCGCGTACCTGCTGCAACTCAGCACCTGCCTGGGCGGCATCGAGCCGGGATTCTTCGCCGCCACCACGACCGCCCAGACCGTGACGGCCTTCATCGTCACACAGGCGTTCAACCTGCTGCTGGCCGGGCTCGGCGGCACAGGGGCGTAGGGCGGCGGTGAGTGCGGGCGGCGCATTGATGCGGCCGGCGGCGTGGAACGACCCTGCCGGCGTGAGGTATGATCGCCTCACGCGTTGAAGCCACGCGCGCGGGTAGGCCGCGTGCCGAACGCTTCACACGAGGCCGCGAGCATGCCTGGAATCCTCTGCGAACACTGCACGGCGATGTGCTGCCGCTACATCGCCCTGCCGATCGAAAAGCCGCGCAAGAGAAGCGACTTCGACGACATCCGCTGGTACCTGCTGCACGAGGGGGTCAGCGTCTTCGTCGAAGAGGGCGAGTGGTACATCTGCGTGACGACCAACTGCCGCCACCTTCAGGACGATCATCGCTGCGGCATCTACGAGACGCGGCCGCGCATCTGCCGCGAGTATTCGACCGACAACTGCGACTATCACTCCGGCGACTACGGCTGGGAGCAGCACTTCACCTGCCCGGAGCACCTGGACGAGTACGTCCGCCTGCACGGCCCGCGCGGGCGGGGAACGCGGGGCGGCGGCTCGAAGAGCAATGGACGGAAGGCGGGGCGGGGCGCCGGGCGGCCCGGGCCGAAGGTGCGGCTGGGCTCGCCGCTGCGGCCGCGGCGGGGGGGCGAGGGCTCGGTCTACGCAGGTGCGACGGTCGATGTGCGCGGGGTACCGCTGCCGGTGCTGGGGGCGGCGCGATGAAGATCCAGGCGCCGCCGGGGATGCGCGACCTGTATCCGGAGGACATGCGGCTCGAGAACTGGCTGTTCGACAAGTGGCGGGCGGCCTCGCGCGCCTTCGGCTTCGCCGAGTACGAGGGCCCGATCTTTGAATTCGTGGATCTCTATACTCTCAAGAGCGGCGAGGCGATCGTCTCGGAACTCTTTCATTTCAAGGACCGGGGCGAGCGCCGCTTCGCCATCCGCCCGGAGATGACGCCCACGCTCGCCCGCATGGTCGCCGCCCGGGCCAGCGCACTGCCGCGCCCCATCAAGTGGTTCAGCATCCCGCGCATGTGCCGGGCCGAAAAGCCCCAGCGCGGCCGCCTGCGCGAGTTTTTCCAGTGGAACGCCGACATCCTCGGCGTCGACGATCCGCTCGCGGACGCGGAGCTGCTGGCCGTGATGGCCGTCTTCCTCGAGAGCGTCGGGCTCACGCCGCGCCACGCGGCCATCCGCGTCAACAGCCGCACGCTCATGGGCGCCGTGCTGGCCGCCTGCGGAATCGATCCCGCCGCGGCCGGTGGGGCGTTCGAGCTGATCGACCGGCTGGAGCGCCTGCCGCCGGAGGAGTTCGACCGGCGCTGGTCGGCGGCTTTCGGAGCGGTCATGCCGCCGGCGGCGATTCGTGACTTGCTCGAGCAGCGCTCCCTGGACGCATTCCTCGAGCGGGCGCGGTCTGACGCGGCCGGCGAGGCGGCCGCCGAGCAGTTCGAGCAGTTCTGGCAGCGGCTGCGGGCGCTGGGCATCGCCGACTACTGCGAATTCGACCCGCATATCGTCCGCGGGCTGGCTTATTACACGGGAATCGTCTTCGAGGTGCACGCCCGCAAGGGGGACCTGCGGGCGCTGGCCGGCGGCGGACGATATGACGATCTGACCGGCATGCTGGACGGGCCGCGGATTCCCGGCGTCGGCTTCGGCTGCGGCGATGCACCGATGCTGGAGGCGCTTCGCGACCTGGACAAGCTGCCGGTGCTGGCCGACGCGCTCGACGTCTTCGTAATCGATGCCGACGCGAGCCTGTTCGACAATGTGCTCGATCTGGCGATGCTTCTGCGCCGGGCGGGCCTGACGGTCGACTGTTCCTACAAGCGTCAGGCGCTCGGCAAGCAGCTCAAGCAGGCGTCCGCGCGGGAAGCCCGCCGGGCGGTCATCGTCGGGCAGGAATACACCGACCGGGCCGCGGTGGTCGTCAAGAACCTGTCGGATGGGTCTCAGACGGAGGTGTCGGTCAGGGCACTGCGGGCCGATCCGCGGGCCGCGCTGGGGCTGGGGGGTTCGTAGGGGCGGCTGGCCGGCGGGGCCGAGGGGGTTTTCGGCCGATTCTCGCGGGATACGCTCAAGGTCCCATAAGGTACATTATGTTGCGTTCTATACCGCCCGCTTGGGGAACGCGGGCGGGGCGCCCGCAATCAGAACCCCGTGCGCCAAGCACGGGGTCCGCTCGCGGTCCGCAGTCCCGCCGCTTGGCGCGGCGGGTTCTGATTCGGACACCGCGCACGCGGGAGCGCGGGCGGGGCGCCCGCAATCAGAACCCCGTGCGCCAAGCACGGGGTCAATCGGTCGCCAAGCGGCCAGCCGCTGGGCGCGGCGGGTTCTGATTCGGACACCGCACACGCGGGAGCGCGGGCGTCCC
>CAZXUI010000081.1:0-20190 GCA_964643885.1 uncultured Planctomycetales bacterium | reverse complement strand
GTCAGAGACCGGTCCCCCAGCAGACCGGTCAGAGACCGGTCCCCCAGCAGACCGGTCAGAGACCGGTCCCCCATGACCGCGTGGCCGTGGCATGCTGCGATTAGTTGCTCAAAAGCGCGTCACGCTGGAGAAATTGAAATCCGCGATCTTCAGCGCCGGCAGCAGCATCTTTCCCCGCTCCATCGTGATCGCCTCCTGCGGCGTCGTGTAGGCCAGCACCTCGCGCAGGGCCCGCAGCGGGCTGTCGTGCCAGCGGAAATTCAGCAGGCCGCATCGGACCTGGCCATCCTCGACCAGGAATGTCCCGTCGCGCGTCATGCCCGTGAGCGTCAGGTCGGTCGGGTTCACGCTGCGGATGTACCAGAAGTTGGTCACGAGAATGCCGCGCTCGGTGCCCTCGATCAGACTCTCGACACCCGCGCCGGCCGGCGCCGTGCCGGAAAGATGCGGCGCGTCGAGGCCGTAGGTGGGCTGCGTGTTGTGCTCGGCCGCGGTGAAGCGGTCGTAATCGATCCGCCGCAATACGCCCCCGTCGATCCAGACCTGAAAATCGGCCGGCAGACCCTGGCCGTCGAAGCTGCGGCCCATGAGCTGAGGATGGTCCGGGCGATTGCGCAGCGTCAGATGCTCGTGCAGAATCGGCTGGCCGAGCTTGCCGGACAGGGCACTCGTCCCGCGATGATAAGACTTGGCGCCAAGACTGAAGCTCAGCGGGCCGAGCAGGCCGGCGACGGCGGCCGGCTCGAGAATGACCGTGTAGCGCCCCGCCTCCAGCTCCTGCGGATCGGCCGAGCGGAGCGCCTTGTCCACGGCCGTGCGGGCGAGCGACTCGATGTTCAGATCGTCGAACGAGCGGCTGGCGTTGTTCACCCAGCCGGAGGAATTCGTCCCCGTCGCCGTCAGGCTGAAGCGGGCGTCGGAGCGCTGTTCGAAGGCCCGCAGTCCGGTGCTGGCGGCCAGGCCAGCCGACTCCACGTAGGACTCGACGATGCCGGCCGCTTCGAGGCCGGCCTCGCGGCACAGGTCGATCGCCCGGCCGGCCTCTGCGGCTCGGCGTGCGGGGCCGACCTCGGCGGTCTCGTGCCGCAGGGTGACCAGGACGGGGTACTGCTGCGGTCCGAGGGGCGGCATGTACTCGGGGTCGGGCGGCGAGCTGCGGGCGATGGCGACGGCCTGGGCGGCCGCGTCTCGGATCGCCTGTTCCGTAAGGTCCGTCGTGCTGGCCCGGCCGTGCCGGGTCTCGAAGGCGACGGAGATCGAGAGCTGGCGGCGGCGCGTGGCGACGTTCTGCACGATCTGGTTGTTGGCGATCCGGGTCGTGCCGCCGGCGCGGTCGGAGAGGCTGACGAAGACGTGGTCGGCCTCGGCCGCCTTGAGGGCGAGGTTGATCAGGCGGTCGAACTCGGCCCGGTCGGTCAGGCTTTGCACTGCGGGTTCTTCGACGAGCATGAGCGGCTCCGGAAGCTTTCGTCGGGTCGGGGTTGGTCCTTACGCCGTGCGGCCGGTGATGACGTTCTGGGCCCGGAAGCGGGCCGGGCAGGCGGCGTGGGTCATCCAGCCGCTCTGGCCGGGCTGTCCCTTGCCGCAGTTGATGAAGCCGTCGCGCTCGCGCAGGGAGCGGTCGCCGACGGCGTCGCAGGCGTTCCAGAACTCGGGCGTGATGCCGGTGTAGATCACGTCGCGGAGCATGTGCGTGCGGCGGCCGTTCTCGATCAGCCAGAAGGCGTCGCCGCCGAACTGGAAGTTGTAGCGCTTCTGATCGATGCTGAACGAGCCGCGGCCCTCGATGTAGATGCCGCGCCGGATGCCGGCGAAGAGGTCGTCGAACGACGCGTCGCCGGGCTGGAGGCCGACGTTGGCGATGCGGACGATGGGGATGCTCTCCCAACTGTCCGCGCGGCAGGAGCCGGTCGAGCGCGGCAGGTCGATCCTGGTGGCGACCTCGCGGCTGGTCGAATAGCCGACGAAGACACCCTCGCGGACGATGTCCCAGCGCTGACAGGCGACGCCCTCGTCGTCGTAGCCGGTCGAGGCGAGGCAGCCGGGCTCGGTATTGTCGGCCACGAGGTTCACGTGTTTCGAGCCGTACTGGAGCCGGCCGAGCTGATCGGGCGTCAGGAAGCTCGTTCCGGCGTAGTTGGCTTCGTAGCCGAGGGCGCGGTCGAGCTCGCTCGGGTGGCCGCAGGATTCGTGGATGGTCAGCGCCAGGTGCTCGGCGTCGAGGACGAGATCGTAGGTTCCTGGCTCGACGGCGGGGGCGCGGACTTTCTCGGCCGCCTGGGCGGCGACGCGCGGCACGTGCAGGAGCAGGTCGGTCTCTTCGATCAGCTCGTAGCCGGTGCGCAGATAGGGCGTGGCGAAGGAGCGCGAGGCGAAGCGGCCTTCGTGCAGCGCGGTGGCCGAGAAGCCGCCGTGGCAGGCGAGCAGGTCGAAGTGGATGAGCGAGCCTTCGGTCGATGCGAAGAGCTTTTCGTCGCGCTGGGTCCAGAGGCTGGCACTGCTGCGGGCGATGCCGTCGTGCTGATGCAGCAGCTCCATGATCTCGAGCAGCGAGGCACTCTTGGCGTCGATCGGGATCGAGAACGGATCGACGCGGCGCTGCGTGACGAAGCGGTCGCGGTGCGGCGGCTCGGGTGCGAGCCGGACCGGTTCGACGACGCGGCTGGCGGAGGCCTTGGCGACGGCCACGGCCTGGTCGGCCACGCGCTGCGTCTCGGCGGCCGTGACCAGCGAGGTGGCGGCGAAGCCCCAGGCGCCGTGGTAGAGCACGCGGATGCCCAGGCCGTGGTCGAAGCCGTCGGAGACGCCGGCGATTCGGCCGTCCTGGCCGCGGACGGATTGCGAACGGGTGCGGAGGATGCGGATGTCGCCGTATTCGGCGCCCGCGGCACGAATTCGCCGGAGGGCCAGCTCGGCCAGGCCCTCCCAGTCGCCGGGGTCGATCTCGGCCGGAGCGGGCTCGGCGGTTCCTCGCGCGGTCTGGTCCGGCCGGGTGCGTGGCGCCTGGCAGCCGAGGAGATAGCCGGCGGCGCCGGCGGCGGCGACGGATCGGACGAACTCTCTGCGGGTGAGGCGGTCGGGTTGGTTCACGGGATCAACTCTGTTTACCGGTCATCGGACTCGAACGTGTGAGGCGTCGCACGGTTGTCCTGGGTGGTGCCACGGGCCCTGTGGGCATCCGGGTGGATACTGTACCACTTGTTGCTGGCGGCGACATCCCCGGCACGTTCGCGCGCTGTCGCGGTTCGGACCACGCGGCGCAGTTCCGCACGCGATTGGGGAGCGCGGGGTTCCCGCCGGCATGATCCGAGCCGCGTTGGGGAGCGCGGGCGTCGGATGACATTCACCTACCCAAGGCGCGGCGACTTCCTCGTTTGACGGTGGATTTGGCAGGTGACTCTGCCGTTCTTCTCGCCGCGGGTTTGGCCGTTTTCCTGGCGGTGGATTTCGCGGCCGGCCTGGCTGCGGTTTTCGCGGGCGGCTTGAGGACCGCTTCGTAGAAGGCGATGCAGTCGTTGACCGGCACGCGGGCGACCGCCTGGCCGATCAGATCGAGCGGCAGGTCGTCGAGTTTCCTGAAACGGATGCACGACTTGCCCATGTCGAGCTTTTTGCCCGTTCTGGCCCACTGCTCGCGAAACCAGGCCTCGTGCTCGCGGCTGCCGTAGATGCACATCATGTAGATGGCCATGTGGTTTTTCTGCGATGCGAGACTGGCGAAGGGGAGCGGCTGGGTCGGGTCGCAGTGGTAGCCGGGGGGATAGAGGCTGTGCGGCACGTAGTACCCGATCATGCCGTACTGCATGCCCTCCTCGTAGCCCTTGGGCAGGTTCTTGCGGATGACCTTGCGGACGGCCTCGATGGCGGTGCGCCGCTCCTCGGGCAGCTCGGCCAGATATTCGTCAACCGTTCGGGCTTTGCTGATCATGTTGTGATCCTCAGGTCCAGGTTGCCGGTGTCGTTGCGCTGATTGTGCCGTGATCCGCTTCGCGCGTCCCGCGAGATGCGCAAAGGGAGCCTGCAATCCACGGGTGCCGCTCGCTCGCCTGCCGGCGGATTCGCTGCACCCGAGGCAAGCACCCTTGGCCCCCTTCGGGGGCCGCGGCGACGCCGCGTCCTGCGCGTCGTCCACGGGTCGCGGCAGAGCATGGCTCCAGTCTACATTCTCGCCAGCGCGCGTTTTCACCGCTTTTTCTACTCGGAATGATCGTCCGGGCGCAGCGGGGGGACGGCCGTCCCGGCCAGCAGGCCGCCGTCGATCGTGAACTCGGCCCCGGTCGTGTAGGCGGATTCGTCGGACGCCAGGTGGACGGCCACGGCGGCGACCTCCTCGGGTGTGCCGAAGCGGCCCAGCGGCACGTCGGCGACGAACTCGGCCATGCGCTGCTCGCGGTCGGGACCGGAGCCGAGGACCGGCTCCCACATGGGCGTCAGGATCGCGGCCGGCTGGATGACGTTGCAGCGGATCGCCAGCCCCTGCTCGGCGCAGTAGAGGGCGACGGATTTCGTGTGGTTGCGCACGGCGGCTTTGCTGGCGGCATAGGCGGCCGCGCCGGGGATGCCCACGACGCCCGAGCGCGAGCCGAGGTTGATGATGGAGCCGCGGCCGGCCGGGCGCATGGCGCGGATGGCGTGCTTGCAGCCGAGGAAGACGCCGTCGAGGTTGGTCTCGTGGACGGCCCGCCAGTCTTCGAGCGCGGTGTGCTCGGGGTCATGGGGGACGGCGGGGCCTTCGAAGCCGGTGATCGCGGCGTTGTTGACGAGGATGTCGAGCCGGCCGTGGCGGGCAAGGACGGCGTCGATGACGCGCAGCCAGTCGTCCTCGAGGCGGACGTCGAGCCGGTGATACTCGGCGCCGGGCGACAGCTCGGCGGCGATGGTGCGGCCGAGCTCGTCGCGGATGTCGGTGAGAATGCAGTGGGCGCCTTCGCGGCAAAAGACGCGGGCGACGGCGGCGCCGATGCCGCGGGCGGCGCCGGTGATGAGCGCGGTCTTTTGCGACAGGCGGGGCATCGGTCATGACCTCCTGTTCCGCCTCACAGCAACTCATGGGCTGGTGAAGTGTATCACAGAGAGGGAGCAGACATCCCGGCCAGCCCGCCAAAACCCGCGCGCGTGTGGCGAGGACGCTTGTCCGAGCGCACATTCGCGGGCCCGGCGGTGTGCACTGCGTCCGGCCGTGGTATAGTGACATGTAGGTCGCTCGCCCGAGCGGGGCTGGCGGGGGGTCCGCGGGCGCGGCGGTCGCGGCCGGGGAGGCATCTCGTGGAATGCCTGCTATTCGCGTTGGCCGTCGCCGTGGTGTTCTTCACCGTCGCGGCCGTTCGCACGTTCCGGCTCGAGCGGCGGTTCGCTCAACTCGAAGAACAACTCCGCGTGTTGCAGCGCGAGCTGCGCATGATCGCGTCGGGGCGGAGTTCTGAGCACGTGGCCGAGCGGCCGGCGGAGGCGGCCGGCGAGAAGACCGCGGGCCCCGGCGTCGCCGACCAGCCGCCGTTGCCTGCATCGTCCGCGACGCCGCAGGTCGAGCCCGCGCCGGCCGCGGCACGCGAGGCGGCGAAGTCCGAGACACACGAGCCGCCCGAGCCGGCCATCTCGCGCGCACCGGAAGCGGCACAGCCTCACACAGTCCGGCTGGCGGCAGCCCGAGCGGCCGCGTGGCGCGAGCGACTGGAGATCAGCGCGGGCGAGGCGAAGGGCGGGGCCGGCGAGCGCGTGGCGACGGCCAGGCGCGAGGACGCGGCCGGGGAGACCGACGGGCTCGAGTTTCATGTGACCACTCGGATCGCGATCTGGCTGGGGGCGATCGCGCTCTTTCTGGCGGGTGCATTTCTCGTCAAGTACACATTCGACGCCGGGTTGCTCAGTCCGGCCGTGCGGATCGTGCTCGGGGCGGTTTTCGGACTGGCGTTGATCGGCGCGGGCGAGTGGCTGCGGCTGCGGACATCGCGGATCGCCGAAGGCCTGACCGCCGCGGGGATCGCGGTCCTGTATGCGGTCACACTTGCGGCGCTGAATCTCTATCACTTTATCGGTCCGGCGGCGGGGTTCGCCCTGTTGGCGGTCATCACGGCCGCGGCGATCGGCCTGTCGCTGCGGCAGGGGCCGTTCGTCGCGGGGCTGGGATTCATTGGCGGATTCATCACGCCGGGGCTGATCGGAACGCAGGATCCGCGGCCGGGGCCGCTGTTCGTTTACTTGTTCATGCTTCAGGCGGCCTTGGCGGCGGTCGCGCGGCGCCGGGCGTGGTGGCCGTTGAGCTGGCTGGCGTTCGGCGGCGGCGTGCTCTGGGTGCTGATCTGGCTGCTGACGAACTACGAGCCGTTGGATAGTGCCTGGCTGGCGGGATTCCTGCTGGCGAGCCTGGCGCTGGTGCTGGTGGCCGGTCCGGAGCCGACGGGCGCGGGACAGCCCGGGGTACGCGAGTTGTCGATCGCGGCGAGCTTGATCGCACTGGCGGTGCTGGGCGCCGTTGTGCACAGCAGCGGCTTTGCGCTGACGGACTGGCTCTTCGTCGGGCTGCTGGGTGCGGGGTCGATCGTGCTGGCGCGGTTCAAACCGCGGCATGTACCGTTGCCGTGGCTCGCCGCAGGCCTGACCGCCGCGCTGCTGATCACCTGGAAGCAGCAGGTGGAACCGGTGGATGTCACGCTGTTCCCGTGGGTGGCGCTGGGGCTCGGTTTGCTCTACAGTGGCGGAGCGTATGCGGCGCTGTGGGGGTCGGCGAGTGCGTCTGTGTTCGCGACGCTGTCGGCGGCGAGCGGGCTGGCGGCGCTGCTGATCGCGTACGGCGCCATGGCGGGTCCGCCGGCGGGTGTGGCTTGGGGCGTGGTGTGCGTCTTGGCGGCGGCGGGATATGCGTTGGCAGCGGCGCCACTGGTGCGGGCGGGTGTGCGAGCGCGGGTGGGCGACGCGGCCCTGGCGGCGCTGCTGGTGGCGGTGACGGGATTCGTCTCGCTGGCCGTGCCGATCGAGTTTGAGCGGCGTCTGATTCCGGTGGCGTGGGCGATCGAGGTGCCGCTGCTGGCGCTGCTGTACATGTGGCTGCGCGTGGCGGTGCTGCGCGAGCTGGCGGGCCTGCTGGCCGTTCTCTCGGTCGTGTCGCTGCTGATACCGGATGTGCTGCGCGAACCGATCGGACCCACGCCGATCTGGAACTGGCTGCTTTATGCGTACGGCGTGCCGGCGGCGGCGCTGGCCGCGGGCGCGTGGCTGTTTCACCGCGGCCGCGAGCGCGTGCTGTCGCAGATTCTTCAGGCGGGCATCGCGGTCTGCGTCTTTTCGCTGGTAACGCTGGAGGTGCGGCACTATTTCCATCGTGACGCGATCCTCGGCCCCGCAAGCGTGTTGGAGGAGACGGCCAGCTACGTCAGCGCGTGGCTGGGGCTGGCGCTACTCAGCGTGCTGGCGGCGCGCGGGGCGGCGAGGGCAGTCGCGCAGGGCGCGGCCAAGGCGTTCGCGGGCCTGGCGGTCGTGTTCCTCGTGGGCGGGTTGCTGCTGGCGCAGAATCCGCTCTGGCACGACGCCTCGGTGGCCGGCTGGAAGGTCGTGAACACGCTTGTGCCGATGTACGGCCTGCCGACGGCGCTGCTCCTGGTGCTCGCCTGGCGGATGCGGACGTGGGAGCCCGAGGCCCTTCCGATCGCGCTGGCGATTGCGGGTGTCGTCTCCTTCTTCGCACTCGTGACGCTCGAGGTGCGGCACTGGTTCCTGGGCGACGTGTTGCGCGGACCGCCGCCCTCGACGGCGGAGACGGCCGCGTACGTGTGCGCCTGGCTCGCCCTGGCGCTCGCGGCCCGGGCCGCGGCGCGGGGCGTCGCACGGCCCGTGGCCCTGCCGGCGGCGTACGCGTTCAGTGCAGCCGGAATGGCCGCCGCCTGGCTCGGACTGCTGCTGGTGCGCAATCCTCGCTGGCATCACGAGGCGGTCGGCGCCGTGCCGGTGCTCAACGAGCTGCTGTGGCTCTATGGTCTGCCGGCGATTCTGTGCTTCGCCGCGGCTCGCTGGGTGCAACGTGACGCCGCCCGGCTGGCGATGAGCCTGGCGGTCACGGGGCTGGTCGCCACCTTCGCTCTGGTCACGCTCCAGGTGCGGCAGGCGTTTCGGGGCGAATACCTGACCGGGCCGGCCGCGGCCGGGCTGGAGCTCTACGCCTACTCGGTGGCATGGATCGTCTTCGGGCTGGTGTTGCTGGGTCTGGGTGTGATGACGCGCGGGCTGGTGCTGCGCTGGGCGTCGCTGGCGGTCATGCTGCTGGCCGTCGGCAAGGTGTTTCTGGTCGACGCGGCCCAGTTGCGCGACCTGTACCGCGTGCTGTCGCTGTTCGGGCTGGGGATCAGCCTGATGCTGCTGGCCTTCGTCTATCAGCGGTTCGTCTTCGGACGGGCGGAGCGGGTACCCGCCCCGGCCGGGGGCTGAACGCGCTCCCGGCGCGCCACGCCGGCCGCCAGCCGGCGTTTCCGAGCCGATTCGCATTGAATCGGCCGGGCAAATCTCTTATTCTGCATGATTCGGAGGCGCGATCTCCCGGTCGGCTTCGCGGCCACTTCTCGCCGGGGCTCGCCGCGGCCGGGGCGCTCCGCTGGGCAGATTCAATTCACTCATGACACAAGGAGCGGAAGAATGAAAGTCTGGAGCAGACTCCTGCTGATGGGGCTGACCTTGCAATGGTCGGTGCTGCCGGCCGACGCGGCGTCGGTGCGCATTTCGTTGCTCGTGATCGAGGGCGACATCGTCCCCGGCGTCGGTGCCGTGACGCGGATCGACGAGCTGGGCGCCAGCAACGACGGTGACTGGACCGTGGAGGCGGACACGGACAATGCCGACACGGAGCGCGACTCCGTCGTGCTCCGCAACGGCGCGCTCTATGTGCGCGAGGGAGACGCACTGCCGCTGCCGGCCGGCGCCTCGATCGGCAGCTTCGATTCGATCAACATCAACGCGAACGGGAACAGCGGCTGGAACCTTTTTCTGGACGGGACGTCGGGGACGAGCGACGACTCGGGTGTGTACCTGAACACGGACCTCGTGATTCAGGAGGGGGATGTTTCGACGTCGCCGGATTTCTCGGCGGGCACGCCCTACATCGGCTTTTTCGACGTGAAGATCAACAACAGCGACGAGCTGTTCATCGTCGCTAGCATCGACGATCCGGCGATTCCGAGCACGGTCGACCGGGCGCTGATGCGCGTCACGGCCGCACCGCTGACTGAGACGGTGATCGCCAAGGAAACCGACATTCTGCCGGGCCAGACGGAGATGGTGGCGGATTTCGGCACCGGGCCGCACGCGAGCGCCTTCAACGACAACGGCGAGGCGATGTACATCGCGGACCTGACGGGTGACACGGCGGTCGACATCGCGGTCTACATCGACGATACGCTGATTGCCCAGGAGGGAGCGGCATCGCCGATCGCCGGCCGCAACTGGCTGACGATCGGGACGAGCGCGCGGCTCGATCTGAACAACGACGGCGGCTACGTGCACACCGGCACGCTCGACGGCGACGCGGCGACGAACGCGGTCATCGTCAGCCACCGCGGCAAGGTCGCCCAGGAAGGGGACTCGCCGGCGGACATCGGCGGGTTCCTGCTGACGGGGTTCGGGACCGCGCCGGTCCAGATCGACGACGGCGGCAACGTCGTCTGGTTCGGCGACTGGGATGACCCGGACACGACGCGGGATATGGGCCTCTTCCGCAACCAGAAGCTGATCCTCCAGGAAGGCGTGTCGATGGCCGGGATCTACCTGGTCAGCACGGTCAACAGCGGCGAGAGCGCGTTTGACCTCAGCAACAACGGCAAGTACCTGATCGCCGAGGTTTCGCTCTTTGACGGCGCGACGTTCAACGGCGCGATTCTGCTGGCCATCTGTGCCGAGGACATCGACGGGGACGGGTCGATCGGTTTCAACGACCTGGTAGCGCTGCTGGGGGCCTATGGTTCGTGCGTCGGCGATCCGTTGTATGACCCCGAAGCCGACCTCGATAACGACGGCTGCGTCGGATTCTCCGACCTGGTCACGCTGCTGGGTGCGTACGGCTCGCCCTGCCCGTAGTCGCGACGGGGCGGCTCGATATAGGCGGCCGGTGGTCCGGATTGCATGCGACGATCCGGGCGGCCGGCCGTCCGCGATTTATGTTCATCGTGGATGAAATAGTCTTGTGTGCCGCGTCGGGGGAGTGATATGCTGTCCTGTAGCTGCGTGGCCGGCGGTGAACGTGCCGTCTGGCTCACGCAGCCGCGCAATTCCCAGTCGTAGTGACGATCACGCGGGAGCGGCGCCTGCGGTGTGCTCCGCGGCCGCATTCCAACCCGCAGGAGGGTTGTATGATGAAGAAGGCTCGTTTCACAGCGGCGGTCGCGCTGGCCCTGGCCGGTGTCGGCCTGGCGCAGGCCGGTACGGTCTACGCGCTCGACCTGAGAGCGTCACCGAACCGACTGCTTTCGTTCCCGTCGAACGCGCCGGCCAACAACCAGGTGGCCACGGTCGCGGTTGATTCGTTCGCGATGGACTTCGACGCGCTGGGCACGACGCTCTATGCGATCACGCCCGGTGCGGCGCCGTTCAATCTCGGCACGATCAACACGACGACCGGCGCCTATACGGCCGGACCGGCCGTGACCGGCATCGCCGCCGGCGAGACGCCGACGGGTCTGAAGTATGACCCGCAGACGAACGGCTGGTGGGTCTCCGCCAACGGCGCGGCGGGCAACCGGCTCTACACGCTCGACGTCAACACGGGTGTGGCTACGTTCGCGACCGGCATCACGGGGCTGGCGGCGGGTGCGATCCTCATCGACATCGCCGTCGATCTGAACGGGAACATGTACGGCCACGAGATCGCCTCCGATTCGCTGGTGTCGATCAACAAGAACACCGGCGTGGCGACGACGATCGGCCCGACGGGGCAGGCCGCGAATTTCGCTCAGGGCATGGACTTCGACTACGACACCAACGAGCTGTTCGCGACCGTGTATACCGGCGGCGGCACGGGCGTCTATGCGAAGTTCAACCTGACCACCGGCCTGGCACAGGTGATCACGAGCACGACGCCCTGGAACTCCGAAATGGAGATGGCGGTCAACGCGCCGGTTCCCGAGCCGGCGTCGCTGGTGCTGCTCGGCCTCGGCGCGCTGCTGCTGCGTCGTCGGTAGTCCCGGCGGTTTGTTTGCATACATGACCGGCCTGATGCGAAGCGCCCGCCGCCGCACGTGGCGGGTGCTTCGCGGCCGGCCTGTTCGTTGATTCGCGCCGGCCCGTCGCCCCGCACGCCCTGCTCAGCTCCCCGAGTCGACGTAGATCTTCCTGGCGTTGATCACGAGCGTGCCGGCCACATCGCGCTGTGCGACTTCACCGGCCAGCGTCACGTGCGCCAGCGGCCGCAGGCCATACTGGCCCGCGAGGTCGATACGAAGCGGCCGTCCGTCGGCATCGACGAGCTGGACGGTGATCGTTGCGGCCGCGATGTTCTCGGCCGGCTCGCAGCAGAAATCCCACGGAGTCGTGCAGGCGTCGCCTTCATTCTCGTTGCAGGCCCGGATGCTGCTGTCCGCGAGCAGGAAGACCGCCGCCCCCTTCACGAAGGGATTCTCTCGGCCGGCGATACGGCCGCGGACGACGACCGGCCCGGCCGCGGAGGCATCCGCCTTCAGTTCGGCGACCTCGCGGGCGCCGGCGGGCGGCGAGGTGACGAAGAGGCCGGCCGGAAGGGCGGGCGTGCCGGCGGCGGGTTGCGCGCCGCCGGTCGCGGCCGGCTTTCGCTCGCAGGCGGGCAGTGCCAGCGCACAGAGCAGGAGCAGGAGAGCCAAACGGGGAGAGCGAAGGTTCATCATCGGTTACTCCTTGTCGGTTCGCGAGGTCCATCAGCTTGTCCGCAGCGCCTCGACGATCGGCAGCCGCAGGCAGCGCCACAGCGGCGGAATCACGCCGACGACCGCCAGGCCCGCGCCCGCGATGATGCCCGCGAGCATCACGGTCGGATCGATCACCAGCGCGAACGCACCCATCGAAAACCGCACCGCCAGGCCGTTCAGCAGCAGCAGTGCGACGGCCGCCGCGAGTATTCCACCGGCCGCCGTGGCCAGCAGCGACTCCTGCAAGAAGCTCAGCGTCAGTGCGCGGCGCGGAAAGCCGAGCGTCTGAAGCGCGCCGAGCTCGCGGACGCGGGCGGCGAAGGCCGCGTACATCGTGTTGAGTCCGCCGAACAGGCCGCCGAGCGCGATCAGCGCGGCCGTAACCCAGACGATGGCGCGGACCGGCCGGAAGAAGGCCACCAGATCGGCGTAGTAGTCGCTTTCGCGAATCGCGACGAGCTCGAGATCGAGCCGCTGGGCGCACCAGATGGACAGGTCCTCGAGCGTCGCGTCGTCCAGCGTGACGACCACGCACGAGAGCGTGTCGCGGCGGGTGGCGATCTGAAGGTCGGTCAGCGGTACCCAGATCTCCGCGTCCAGTACGGTCTGCGGCGCCGCGAACCGGCCGGTGATGGTCCACGCCCGGTTGTCGAACCAGAGCTGCTTGCCGACCGCCAGGTCCGATTCGGAAACGCCCAGGCGCGTCGCGGCCAGCGAGCCGGCCATCAACTCGTACTCGCCCGGCCGCGGGGCGCGGCCTTCGACGATGCGGACGCGCGGGTGGACCAGGAACGCCGCGGGCGTGACGCCGCGCAGGATGGCCTGCAAATCCCGCGACGATTCCTCGCCCAGGCGGACGACGAGCGCCATGTGGACCTCGGGCGAGACATAGTCGACGCCCAGGCGCGACTTGATGCCCGGGACGCTGGCCGCGACGAGCGTGGGCACGCTCATGTCGATCTGGCTGCGCTCGACGCTCTCTTCGCTGCCGGCGCCCAGCAGGATAACGTTCTGCTCGTTGCCGCTGATGCTGAGGCTGCGCTCCATGCCGCGCGTGAACGCCCCGGCCGCGAGCACCAGCAGCACGACCAGCGCAGCGCCCAGCACGCTGGCGACGAGTCGCACCGGCGATCGGCCGAGGTTGCGAACGGCGTATTCAAACGGCAGCAGGCGCATCGGTTTCCTCGCTCATGCGGCCCGCAGCGACGCGACGATCTCGCGGCGGGCGGCCTGCCACGCGGGCACCACGCCGGCCAGTAGCCCCAGCACCACGGCGATCACCAGCCCGGACGCGAACGTTTCGACGGAGGCGGAGAGCGGGATGCTCTGCCCCTCCACCGAGAGCGCCAGCGCGCTGTAGGCGAGGAAGGCCGCGGCCGCCGCGCCGCCGATCAATCCGCCGACGAGGCTCAACAGGGTGCCTTCGGCGACGACGAGCAGTGCGACCTGCCCGCGGCGAAAGCCCAGCGTCTGAAAGACGGCCAGATCGCGGACGCGGTCCTGCACCGAGAGCACGATCGCATTGGCGACCAGCGCGAGCACGGCCGCGAGACATCCCCAGCCGAGCCAGCGGATGAAGCCGACGATTTCGATCACGTCGGCCGCAGCGCGGGCGAGGAAGGCCTTCTCCGAGCTGGTCTGCGTCGGGTCCTGGGCCGCGGCGAACTGCTCGTCGATCGCCGCCGCGACCGTCTCGAGCCGGGCCGGATCGTCGACGAGAACGTTGAACTGGGTGACGGTTCCGCCGGCGCGGCTGCCGGACGCGTATTGCAGAAAGTCCAGGTGCACGTAGGCGACGTTCTGCTCCTGCGGCTCGCCGGAGCGGAGAATGCCGGCGACGTAGACGGTGATGCCGGCCGCCTCGAAGCGGTCGCCCGGCCGCAGTCCGCGGCGCGTGGCGAGCATCTCGCCCAGCAGCGCGGCGTCGCTGCGTCGCTGCCACTGATCGAGCGAGCCGTCTGCGAGATCGAACCGCGGCGCGTAGGCATCGACGAAGGCCTCGCGCGGCACGCCCCGGAACGTGACCACGTCGAGGCTGGTGCGGCAGTTGCTGACGACGATCTGCACCGGAACGACCGCCTTGACGCCCGGAATGCGGGCAATCTGCTGCTCGTAGGACTGCGGCATCCGGCTGGTAAACGGGCAGTAGCGGTCCTTGCGATAGACGACCAGCGTGGCGTCGTCGCTGCGCTGCTGCGTGGAGGCCTGCACGCCGGCCTGCATCGCCTGCACGGCCGAGAAGAGAAACATCGCCGTCGTGACGCCCGCGATTGTCAGCAGGCTGCGGGTGTGGGCCCGCCAGACCTGCTTGAGCACGAGCGGAATGAGATTCAGCCCCGTCATGAGGCGGCCTCCGACGCGGCTGCGCTGCCGGCCGCGAGCACGCCGGACTCGACCAGGCGGCCCTTCTCCAGGTGAAGCGTGCGGCCGGCGTAGTCCGCGCAGTGCGCGTCATGCGTGACCATGACGAGCGTCTTGCCCAGCTCCTCATTGAGCCGCGTGAGCAGCGACATGACGGATTTCGCGTTGGTCGCATCGAGATCGCCGGTCGGTTCGTCGGCGACGATGATCTTGGGGTCCGCGACGATCGCGCGGGCGATGGCCACGCGCTGCTCCTGTCCGCCGGAGAGCTGCCGCGGAAAGTGGTCGTGGCGGTCGGCGATGCCGACGAGCTCCAGTGCGAGGGCGACCTTGCGGTGGCGTTCGCGGCGGCTGAGCCTGTGCAGCAGCAGGGGCAGCTCCACGTTCTCATACGCCGTCAGCGTGGGCACGAGATTGTAGAGCTGGAAGATGTAGCCGATGTAGTCGCTGCGCCAGCGGGCGAGCTGACCGCGCGACATCCGCGTCAGCTCGTGGCCGTCGATCGTCAGGCGGCCGCGCGTCGGGCGGTCGATCCCCGCGATCAGGTTCAGCAGCGTCGTCTTGCCGCTGCCCGAGGGCCCCATGAGGGCGAGGAACTCGCCCTGCTCGATGTCCAGATCGAGATCGAGCAGCGGCGTGATCTTCGTCTCGCCGCGCGTATATTCGCGCGTCAGCGCTCGGCATTCGATCAGAGCCATCAGCGGTCTCCTTCGCGGCCAGGCATGCGGTCACTCCTCGATCGGCTCGATGCGCTGGCCCGCTCGCAGATCCGGCGGCGCGTCGATGATGACGCGATCGCCCGCCTGCAACCCCTCGCTCACGGCGACCCAGCCATCGATTTCACCCGCGGCGCTCGTCACGGGTTGCAGCCGGGCCGTCCTGCTGACCTGATCCGCCAGCCAGACGCAGGAGCGGCCGTCGCGCGTCAGAAGCGCGGATTTCGGCACGAAACACCGCTGCGTCGCCGCAGCGCTGCGGCTCGACGGTCCGCCATCCGTCGGCGCCATACTCAGAAAGCGAGCCCGGGCCAGCATCTCTGGCTTGAGCTCAGACGACGGCTGCTCGATCGCGACCTTCACCTGAAGCGTGTTCTTCTGCACGTCGGCTTCGTGCACGACGCGGGTGATGCGGCCGCGGAAGACACGCTCCGGCAGCACGTCGACCATGATCTCAGCCGGCTGGCCGACGCCGACCTTCGCGGCGTCCACGAGCGGAATGTCGACGCGCACCTGAAGCCTGGCCGGATCGTAGAGGCGCAGCACCTGTGCCGAGCGGGGATCGTCCGAGCTGAGCATCAGCTTCGAGCCGGGCTCGACCAGCCGCACCATGACCACGCCGGCCGCCGGCGAGCGGACCTGTGTGCGCTCGAGCCGAAGCGCGGCTTCGTCGCGCAGCGCGCGGGCGGAGGCGACGGCCGCCTCGGCCCGCTGGAGGGCGGCCTTCGCCTCCGCCAGCGCCCGCATGTCGGCGATCCGCAGACGCAGATTGTCGGCGGCCGCGGCGACCTCGGCCTCCAGCGATCGCGCCTGCGCCTCGAGGATCGGCCGGCGGCGGCGTGTCGCCTCGACTTCGGCCTGCTGGGCGGCGTGCGCCTGGCGGGCCTGAATCAGCTCGATCTCGCTGGCGCTGCCGCGCTCGTGCAGTCCGGCAACGCGCTCCGCTTCGGCCTTGAGATAGATCTCGCGAGCCTGCTCGCGGGCCAGTTCGGAGGGCCAGCGGTCAAGCTCGGCCCGGGCCTCGGCCAGGCGGGCTTCGGCCGTGCGCAGCTTGCGTTCGAGCTCGATCGGGTGGTCCCAGTTCTGCTGTGCTTCGGCGAGGGCCGCCCGCGCGGCCTCGAGCGCCGCCTCTCGCTCGGCCAGCATCGCTTCGGCATGGGCGAGCGAGATGCGGGCGTCGTCATCGACGAGGCGGCAGACGACCTGGCCGGCCTCGACGCGCTGCCCTTCCAGCACGAGCACCTCCGCGACGACGCCGTCCGTGAGCGCCGAGACGGCCGTGGGGAAGGGATCAGCCTCGACCCAGCCGGGCGCCTGCACGACGACGCTGCCGGCCGGCTGCGACTGCGTATCCGCCTTGACGATCACGGGCGTGACGCGGACCGGCGTGGCGATCCAGAGCGACTCGCGCGCGGAGTAGGCGATCATGCCGGCCGTGACGGCCAGGATCGCGCCGGGCAGCAGCACGCGCGTGCGCCAGTGAAAGCGCGGCGGCGGCACGGCGGCGTGCGGCTCCAGGCCGGCCGGGCGGAGCGCCCCGCGAGAAAGTGCGGATAGATCTCTTGCTTCGCTGCTCATCGGATTCCCTCTGCGGTCTCGCGCCGGGGAGAGCGGGCGGCGGCGCGCAGACGCACTGAATCCAGGTCCGGTTCAGGAAATCACGGCGGTGATGGAATCAGCCGCGCGGAGGGCGGAAGACATCGTCGGAAGCAGCGAGGGCATGGACGCGCTGGGCCGGCTCGGCGGCCGGTGCGCTGGGCATGGGGCTTGCGGGCGGCGTGCTGATGCCGGTCGGCAGACAGGGGAGCTTGCCCGTGCCGCATGGGGCCGGACAGCCGGGCGGACACTCGCACGGGCCGTCGGGTTGCTCGGGGGGGTGAGGAATCTGCTCGCGGGGCTCGCAGCCGGGCGCGGCCGAGAGACACGCCACGCAGTCGCATTCGGCGCACTCGACGGCACAGGCGGGATCGTTGTTGAGGTCGCAGTCGGAATCGAGACAGGGCAGAGCCTGGGCGGGCACGGCGAGAAGAATCGCCGCGACGCAGGCAGCAACATGCGTGAGTCTGCGGCTGAGGCGCAAACGCCCGCTCCCTAGTATTCGACCACGGCCCGTCGCCCGCGGCTCGTTCGGCCCGGGAATCCGCCCGGGGTCGGTACAGAATGGAGGCGGGGGGAGTCGAACCCCCGTCCCGAAGCATTTCGACCTGAGCCTCTACGTGCGTAGCCGGTCTATTTGAGTCTGAGCGCCACGCAGACCAACCGACAGGTCATCGCGGAGCCGAGCCCGGTTGAATCTCGCTCCCAGGGCACCAGGCGGGACCCTGAAAACCAGCCTGCTTGTCGTCGCCGCGGGCCACTAGCAGGCGTCGCGGTGCGGCGGGATGCCTAGTTTCTAGGCAGCCATACGGAAGCCAGTGTTGGCCTGTAACAGTTGTGCCAGGTGTTTTACGAGGCCTCCTGACAACCTCGGCACGCCACTCAAGCCTCAACCTGCCCGGTCGAAAGCCTTTCGCCCCCAAGCTGACAAAGACCACGGGCTACCCCGCAGACACGACCTGCCGCCGCGCAATCCTCGCCACTCGCGGCCGGCCGATCCGAGGGACACCCTTCTCAGCCCATTATATCGACTCGCGCGCCGACCGGGCGCGATCGCGGCCGGTTCTTTCGGGAACCTCGGGGCCGTCTGGCCGCCCACGGGGCGGGGCGCCGGGGGCGCCTGAGAATCCATAACTCGTTTTCTGGAAATGTTTTATGACTCACACGGGCGGTGATGGCGGCAGCCCGCGGGCAGCCTGAGCCGCCTTCTGCTGCTGCGCAGCGAACAGCGGCCGGTCGACCAGCGGCGCCGGCAGCCCGCCGGCCACCGACTCACGCGTCGAAGTGGCGGCTAGTTGGGGCGCGTTTTTTTTTGCGGCCGCGGCGTCGGGTGGCGAAAGCTCGGCCGCAGCGGCGGCGCCGGGCATCTCCATCGTTCCAAATGCCGCGGCGGCACTGGCGAGGGCCTGCTTGATGTGCTGAATCTTGTTGGCCGCTTCGAGCGAGGCGGTCTCGCGCAGGGCGACCTGCTGCTCGCGCTGCTCGAGGGTCAGCTCGCGCTGTGCCAGCGCCTGCTCGCGCTGCTCGAGCTGCTGGAGGCGCGTGGCCAGAGCGGCCTCGCGCTGCGCCAGCGCCTGCTGGGCCTGTTCGAGCCGGGCCCGGGCGGTCGCTTCGCGCTGCTTGACGAGCTCCTCGATCTGCTTCTCGCGGGCGGCGATCGCGGCTTCGCGCTGCCGCGCGGCCTGCTCGGCGTCGGCCAGCCGGCGCTGGCGCTCGGCCTGCTCGGCCACAAGCTTGCTGCGCTGTGAATCGAGCTGTTGCCGCGCGGCCTCGAGCTGCGTCTGCTCGAGCGTGATCTGCTGGCTGCGCTGCTGAATCTCCTTCGTCGCGGCCGCCAGCGCGCCGCGCTTGCGGTCGACTTCGGCCCGGTCGACCTCCAGCGCCGTGCGCACGTCGCCCAGCTCACGCCGCTCCGTGTCGAGTGCGGCCCGCTCGGAGGCGAGCTCTTCGGCCCGGCCGGCGAGGCTGTCCTCCCGCGCGGACAGCTCGGCCGAGCGCTCGTTCAGCTCGGCCCGCAGCTTGAGCAACTGTGCCTGAACGCCGGTGACGAACTGCTCCAGGTTGCCCAGGTCGCTGAGCGGGTCGCCCTTCAGCATCGACGCGAGGTCCGGCGTTTCGGGCAGTTGCAGGCCGGCGGCCGCGGCCGGACTGCCGAACGGGACGGCCGGCGTCGCGCGGGCGGCCACGGCCGGCGCGGCCGCCACGGGCACCGCCTGCACCGGCTGCGGTGACGCAGCGTATGCCTGGGCCGTCTCGGCCGAGGGCTGCGGACCGCTCCAGCGGATCGTGAGTTTCTCGCCGCCGATCGTCAGCTCGTCGCCGTCCTGAACCGGGACCAGCGCGACGCGTTCGCCGTTGACGAGCGTGCCGGACCGGCTGCCCAAGTCGCAGATCATCGGCCGCGAGCCGACCATGAACAGCAGCGCGTGAGCCAGCGAAACATCGGGTGTATCGAGGATCACGTCGCAGTTGTTGCGGCGGCCGATGACGGCCGGCTGGTGCGGCAGCGTGACCGGTCCGCTGTTTCCGCAGACGGTCAGGGCATAGGGAAAAGGCTGCGGGGCCATGCCGCTCTGAAGCGGGTTGCGGCGGCCGTTCCAGCCGGCCGGCGCGCGGAGAAACTCGGTCGAGATCTCGATCGGTCCGACGCGCAGGCGGTCGCCCGGACGGATCGTCCCGGCCAGGATGCGTTTGCCGTTGAGGAAGGTTCCCGCGCGGCTGCGCAGGTCGCAGACGAGAATGTCGGAGCCGTTGTTGCAGATGGCCGCGTGGACCTTGGAGATCTCGGTGTCGGCGATGGGCAGATGGCAATCGCGGCGGCTGCCGATGAGCAGCACGGGCAGCGAGGACTCGGCCTCGTGGCGGATTCCGCCGATATTGGCGGCGAGTCGCACCAGGGGCGCGTTGGGCGGCAGTGCCGGGACACCACCTGCGTGCTGGTGCGCGGACGAAACCATGTCGCGGCTTCCCTCCCGAATCGGACCGAATGGCCGGCATCGACAGACTGCCTGGCCAGCTTTACGAATTGTGGGAAAGATGCGCGGGCGGATGCAAAGTCGGAGCCGGCGCATCCGGGATTGCGGCCGGCGCGGGATTCCGATCAGGGCCGGCGCGTCGGAAACTGCTGCGCGTGCGTCATCGCGGTGACGGTCAGTGGATTATGGGCCTGCGGCGGCCAGGCTGCGAGCGGCCGGGCGGGGCCGGGTATTGACAGGTCGGGGCGGGCTTGTGAGGATGACGGATCGCGATCCGCGGCGGCGGCCGTGGTCCGATAGAGCGGGCGATTAGCTCAGTTGGCTAGAGCGCGTGGTCGACATCCACGAGGTCACTGGTTCGAGTCCAGTATCGCCCAAGTTGGGCTGGGGCAATCAGTTATACATCGAGAATCGTCCGCGGAGCCGGGCCCGCGCTGCCGAACGGGTGAGGTTCGCTCGGCTCACGTCGGCCGCAGGTCCGCGGGGCCGCTCGGTGAGCATCGGCGAAGGCTGCATGGCGCGACGTTGAATGAACGGCGGCGACGCCGAACGTGCGCGGACCGGACTCGTTGCCGATGGCGGCGTGCCGGATGACGATCTCTGCATGATCTCCAATACGCTGCTCCGAAAACGGGGGACCGGTCTCTGACCGGTCTGATTGGGGGACCGGTCTCTGACCGGTCTGAT
>CAZXUI010000080.1:0-20570 GCA_964643885.1 uncultured Planctomycetales bacterium | reverse complement strand
GCGGCATCGGCATCATGAACATCATGCTGGCGTCGGTGACCGAGCGGACGCGCGAGATCGGCATCCGGCGGGCTCTGGGGGCCAAGAGGTACCACATCACGGCCCAGTTCCTGGTGGAGACGCTGATCCTGAGCATCTCAGGCGGGATCATCGGGATCGTCGTCGGCATCGGCTTTGCCAAGGCGGCGACGTGGTTCGTCGATTTTCAGACGATCGTTCCGTGGTGGGGGGTGATTCTGAGCTTCCTGGTCTCGGCGGCGGTCGGCATTTCCTTCGGACTGTATCCGGCCCGGGCCGCGGCGGCGCTTGACCCGATCGAGGCCCTGCGGCGCGAATAGTTCATAGCTTATCGGCAGCAGGGGATTTACAGCAAATTTTGCGGCCCGGACTTGACCTTTGTCTTGCTCGACACCCAGGTGTACGCTATACTGCCAGTGGCTCCCTTAGGTACCGACGTGTGACGTGAACGCTGGATTGCTCCCCCCAGTGTCGCGCGTCTGGTTCCCGTATTACTGCCGTTTCGTTTCGAGGCCGGTCGATCCGGCGTTTCTGTAATTTCGTCCCTCGCCGTCGCTTAGGCGCGGCCATGGGACCCCGGGGACGGTCTGTCTGTGCCGGCTCGGGAGAGGAGCAGGGGAAGCGATGGCCATGTCGCCATGCACGAAGGCCGAGACGCAGACCGAGGTGCGCAAGCTGGGACCCGTGGCCCAGCCGCCGCCGGGCGCCGTGATGCAGCGGCTGTCCGAATCCGACCGGCGGCTTCTCAAGCAGCGCTTGAGCGAAAGTGCCCAGTGCGTTTTCAACGACGAGTTTCTCAAGCCCGATGCCGAAGAGCGTTTCGGTGGATCGCTCGATCTGTCGCGATTCGGCACGGTTGTGCGCCGTCCGAAGCGCCGCCCGCGCAATGACGACAGCGGCGCCGACCTGCTCGCGCCAGAGATCGGCTCGCTCAACGTCGAGCAGGAGCGGCACCTCTTCCTGCGCTTCAACTACGCCCGCTATCGCGTGCTGCGGATTCTCGAAGACGTCGGCGGCGGCCGGCTGGATGCCGCCACGACGCGCCAGCTCTTGCATTGGGAGCGCATCGTCCGCGACGCGCGCAACGACCTGATCCGCTACAACGTGCCGCTGGTCCTGGCCATGGCCCGCCGCACGAAGATCACGAACATCGACCTTTCCGACCTCGTCAGCGAGGGCAACCTGGCGCTGTTGCGGAGCGTCGACAAGTTCGATTGCTCGCGCGGCTACAAGTTCAGCACCTACGCCTGCCGCGCCATCCTCAAGAGCTTCTCACGCGTGGCCACACGCGTCGCTCGCTACCGCGGGTACTTTCCGACCGAGTTCGATCCGACGCTCGAGAAAAGCGACCAACTGGACAAGAGGCGCCGAGACGCTGAGGACAACTGCGTGCACGAACTCAAGACCATCCTGGGACAGAACCTGGCCAACCTCAACGATGTCGAGCAGCAGGTCATCCGGGCACGCTTCGCCCTGGACGAGAGCCCGTCGGATAACGGCTCCGCGCCCGGGCGTGCCAAGACCCTCGAGCAGGTAGGGGAAATGATCGGCGTTACCAAGGAGCGCGTGCGCCAGATCCAGAACAAGGCCCTTACCAAGCTCCGCCTGGCGCTCGACGACGGGTTGCTCACGGCCTGACCATCACCCCGGCCCGCCGCCCGGTTTCTGCGACATCGCCGGGCGGCCAGCCGGCGCGCAAGCGAGACCCCCCGCACGGATCCCGCGGTTTTTCGGACCGGGGCGGTTTTCGCCCCGCCGGGGCGGCCGCGCGCCGGTGAATCCCGTTGACCCGTCCCGCGGCCACGGCTATCGTACGATAGGGCGGTTGGGCTTCCTGAGAGCGGGATTGCTCCATCCACCCCTCGTCGCTCGGCCCATTTCGCCGTTCGAGCGCGACGCAGCTTCGGGGTTCTGGCAGAGCGCTGCGGTTCTGATCGAGTCCATAGAGGAGTTTGAGCCTTGAGAGGCTCGCCGGATGAAATCTGCTTCGTGCAGGCGTTGACCGCGCCGCTGGCACAGGGCGACACCGCAGAGGCGCTCCGCCGTCTCTGGTCCGGCTGGCCCGCTCCGCGCCTGGCCGAACTGCTCGGTAGCGAGGAATCCGCCGTCGTCGAGCTGGCCGCCCGCTGCCTCGGCCTGATCGGCACAATGCGGCAGAACGCGAACCTGACCGCCCTGCTCGGCCACGCGGAGCCGGCCGTCGTCCGGGCCGCGGAGGACGCCCTCTGGAGCGTCTGGATGCGGGCCGGCAGCGACGACGGCAACGAGCAACTCCGGCTGGCCGTGTCTCACCTGCAAGCCGAACAGACGTCGCAGGCGGTCGCCATCCTCCAGGCTCTGACACAGAGCGAGCCGACCTTCGCCGAGCCGTATCATCAGCTCGCGACGGTCTTCCATGCCGCCGAGGATCTCGACCGCGCCGCTCAGTACTATGGCGAGGCGCTGCGGCTGAACTCGCTGCACTACGCCGCCGCGGCCGGACTCGGGCACGTGGCGGTGGAGCAGGACGATCTGGTGTCGGCCCTGCGGCACTATCGCCGCGCCTTGCACATCCATCCCCGGCTGACTGAAATACGGGCACTGGTTCCCAGGCTCGACGCGGCGCTCGAGCGGCGCGACGTGGCCTGATTCAAGACGTCGCCCGAGGCGGGGCCGCTGCGGTTGTCGAAGATTCTCCTGTTCGGCGGTTCGTTCGACCCGATCCACCATGGTCATCTGATCGCGGCGCGCTGTGCGGCGGAGCTGCTTTCGATTCCGCGCGTCGTGCTGATACCCTCTTCCCAGCCGCCGCATAAGCGCGACCTCCGTCTGAGCCCGCCGCAGGTCCGGGCCGAGATGTGCCGCCTGGCGGTCCGGGGTGATCCGCTCTTCGAAGTGAGCGAGCTGGAGCTGAACCGCTCCGGCCCGAACTACACGCTCCTGACCGTCCGCGAGGTGCGCCGCAGCGAGCCTGCGGCCGAGCTGTTCTGGCTGATCGGCGCCGACAGCCTGCTCGAGCTTGCGACCTGGTATCACATCGGCGAGCTGGCCGAAGAGGTCACGCTGGTTACCGCGGCCCGGACCGGCTTCGAGCCCGGCGAGCTGGCGGAGCTGGCGCAGCTCGTCTCGTCGGCGGGGCTGGCGCGAATTCGCAGCCACATCCTGGAGACCCCGCTGATCGACATCTCCGCGACCGACATCCGCCGCCGCGTCGCTGCGGGCCGCGACATCCGCTACCTCGTCCCCGAATCGGTCCGCCGGTTCATTGATTCGCACGGCCTCTACCGCTCGGAGTGACCCGCGTCATTCAAGTGGCCGCCTGCCTGGGTCGATTCCTTCCGACTGTGGCGCTGAAATTGCAGCCCGAGCGACACGGAGCGGTTTGCGTCATGCGCGGAGTCTCTCCGGCACGGGGATTGCTTGCCCAAGCGAGCGTGCTAGACTCCGGGTCCCCATTCATCCCCCGGATACCGCGCTGCGGTCGCGCCGGCGTCCTAAGGGTTGCGAGGTGAATATGAAGATCGCGGTTCCCAGGGAGATCGTGGACGGCGAGCACCGTGTCGCGCTCGTGCCCGAGTCCTGCAAACGGCTGACGAAGGCCGGCATCGAGATCGCCATCGAGTCCGGGGCCGGCACGAATGCCTACATCTCCGACGAAGAATATCAGCAGGCCGGCGCGAAGCTCGAGACCGACCTGGTCGGCCTGCTCGGCTCGGCCGACCTCGTGCTCAAAATCCAGGCGCCGATCCGCAATGAAAGCGTCGGCCGGCACGAAGCGGAGCTGCTGCGCAAGGGGGCGATGCTGCTGACGACGCTGCTGCCCACGCGCAATCTCGACGCGGTCAAGCTGCTGGCCGAGCGCGGCGTGACCGCCTTCAGCACCGATTGCATCCCGCGCACGACCAAGGCCCAGGCGATGGACACGCTCAGCTCGCAGGCCAACATCGGCGGGTACAAGGCCGTGCTGATCGCCGCGCTCGAGCTGCCCAAGTACTTCCCCATGTTCATGACCGCGGCCGGCACGGTCTTCGCCGCCAAGGTCTTCGTCATCGGCGCCGGCGTGGCCGGCTTGCAGGCGATCGCCACGGCCCGCCGCCTGGGCGCGAATGTCTGCGCCACGGACACGCGGCCGGTCGTCAAGGAGCAGGTCGAGAGTCTCGGCGCCAAGTTCGTCGGCGTGGAGACGGCCGAAGCCGCCCAGGACGCCGGCGGCTATGCCCGGGAGCTCTCGCAGGAGTTCTATCGCAAGCAGGGCGAGCTGATCGCCGCGCAGTGCGCCGCCAATGACGTGGTCATCACGACGGCACTGATCGGCGGCGTCAAGGCGCCCAGGCTGATCAGCGCGGAGATGGTCCGCCACATGCGGCCCGGCTCGGTGATCATCGACCTGGCCGCGGAGGCCGGCGGCAACTGCGAGCTGACGCAGCCCGGCCGGACGGTGGTCGAGCACGGCGTGAAGATCTGCGGCCCGCTGAATATCCCCGCCACGATGCCGCTGCACGCGAGCATGCTCTACTCGCGGAATCTGACGAGCTTCGTGCAGGAGTTCTGGAAGGACGGCAAGTTCAACCTCGACCTCAACGACGAGATTCTGAAAGGCGCGCTGGTCACTCACGACGGCAAGGTCGTTCACGAAGGCGCCCGCAAGGCGCTGGAAGGCGGTGTACAGAAATGATCGAGCTGGTTCTCGCGCAGCACGAAACGGGCAGCTTTCTCTTCCCCCTCGCGTCGAGCCTGGGCGTCTTCATCCTGGCGATCCTGCTCGGCTTCGAGGTGATCTCCAAGGTGCCGCCCACGCTGCACACGCCGCTGATGTCCGGCTCCAACGCGATCTCCGGCATCACCATCGTCGGCGCCCTGCTCGTGGCCGGCGCGGATTTCGGCGAGGGCCGCCGCTGGATCAACGTGATCTTCGGCTTCCTCGCCGTCGTCTTCGCCACGATCAACGTCGTCGGCGGATTCCTCGTCACCGACCGAATGCTCGCCATGTTCAAGCGAAAGTAGAGGGAATCGCCGCCCATGATCCTACTGACGATCCTGTCGCTTCTGGTCCAGCCTTCGCAGCCCGCCGGCGGCCCGCCGCCGGGAGAGCCCGCCGCCCTGCACGCGGCCGACGCCGGCGAGCCCGCGGCCTCCGTTCTGCACAGCTTCACGATGGTCGACTTCGGCGCCTACCTGCTCTACATGGTGGCGGCGGTGCTGTTCGTCTTCGGCCTGAAGATGCTTTCGTCGCCGCGCACCGCCCGCCGCGGCAACGTCGTCGCCGCCGTCGGCATGCTCCTGGCCGTCGTCGTCACGCTGCCGGACGTCGTCCCCGGCGGCCTGACGATCGGCACCATCCTCGCCGGCATCGTCGTCGGCACGGGCATCGGCGCCTACGCCGCCCGCACCGTGCCCATGACCGGCATGCCCGAGATGGTCGCGCTCTTCAACGGCTCCGGCGGCGCGGCCTCCGCCGTCGTCGCGCTGGCCGAATACTGGCGCGGCGACCCGCTCCGGGCAGACATCGGCCTGACCATCGGCCTGAGCGTGCTGATCGGCATGGTCACGCTCACCGGCAGCCTCATCGCCTATGGGAAGCTCGCAGGAATCTCGGTCCGCGGCGTGCGCCTCGGCAATCCGCTGGTCTTTCCCATGCAGCACCCGCTGAACCTCGTGCTCGGCATCCTCGTCGTCCTGCTGATCGGACTGCTCACCGCCTACCGCATGGAGAACATCGGCTCGCTCTACGTGATCCTCATCACGCTCATCGCCGGTGCGCTGGGCGTGCTGCTGACCATGCCCATCGGCGGCGCGGACATGCCCGTCGTCATCTCGCTGCTGAACTCCTATTCCGGCCTGGCCGCCTGCGCCACCGGCTTCGTGCTTCAGAACGACGGCCTGATCGTCAGCGGCTCGCTCGTCGGCGCCTCCGGCCTGATCCTGACGAACATCATGTGCAAGGCCATGGACCGCTCGCTGATCAACGTCCTGGCCGGCGGTTTCGGCCAGGACACCGCTGCGGCCGGCGGCACGCAGGCCCGCGAGGGCCTGACCGTCCGCAAGATGGACGCCGAAGAGGCCGCCATGGTGCTCGAGGCCGCCCAGTCGGTCGTGATCGTCCCCGGCTACGGCATGGCCGTCGCCCAGGCGCAGCATTCCGTCGCCGAGCTGGCCCGCCTGCTGGCCGAGAAGGGCGTCAACGTCCGCTACGCGATCCACCCCGTCGCCGGCCGCATGCCCGGCCACATGAACGTGCTGCTGGCCGAGGCGAATGTGCCCTACGAGCTGCTGCACGATCTGGATCTGAACTCCGAAATGCCGCAGATCGACGTCGCCCTGGTGGTCGGCGCGAATGACGTCGTCAACCCCGACGCCCGCGACAACCCCGGCAGCCAGATATACGGCATGCCGATCTTCGAGGTCGACCGCTGCAAGACCGTCATGGTCTGCAAGCGCAGCCTCAACCCCGGCTTCGCCGGTATCGAGAACCCGCTCTTTTTCAAGGAAAACACCGTCATGCTCTTCGGCGACGCCAAGGCGATGATCACCGCCGTCGCCGCCGAGCTGAAGGGCAAATAGCCGACCGGCCGATCACGGACGCACGGGCCGCGTGCCGGCCGATCCTGTCCGGCCGGCCGCGGCGGCCGGCCGCCGCGGCCGGCATGCGCCGCCGATCAGCTTTTATGCGCCCCGGCCGCGGCTGGGTCGCCCTGCCTCCGCACTTCCGACTCGCCGCGACACCGCCTTTTATGGGCGGCATGCGAAAACTCCAGACCGCGCTCAGGCCGGCCGATACCGCACCCGGACCGGAAGGGGAGCGCGATGAACCTCGACCTGACCGCCTTGACCGCCGACTGGCACTGCCCGGATGACGAGATCGGCGCCCGCGTCGTGCGCGGCATCGACGGCCAGGAGATCGTCCAGCTTCGCGTCGAGATGGGCGTTTTGCAGATGTTCATGGACGGCCGGCCGGACGGCGCGCGCTTCCGCGGCATGCCCTCGGCGCTCGACTTCATCCAGCACGAGCTGGCGCTGGAGCGGACCGTCTCGGCGACGGACTGGCAGGAGCTGGTCCGCGAGTTGCAGCAGTTCAACTACCGCCGGCTGGCGTTCTCGACGCTGGCGGACCGGGCCTACGAGCACGAACAGCACGCGCTGGCCCGCGATTATCTCAACCGCGCCTGCCGCGACATCGACGCCTGCCTGACGATCGCCGACCTGCTGGAGGAATCCCGGGCGGCCGGCGTGACGGCCCAGACCGCGCTGGTCGCGACGCTGCTGCTCAATCGCGCCCGCGCCCGGGCCGGGCTGCACCTGATCGAGCATCGCTTCGACGAGGCGATCGACGAGCTGGAGCGCGGCATCGCCCGTATCGACGACGCCCTCGCCCGGGCCGGCATCGACCCGGAGAGCCGCCGCAAGCACGGCGGCATCGCCATTCTCAAGCAGATGGAAGAGCAGTTGCGGCGCGATTACGGCGTCGGCCAGACGCTGCGTGAAAGGCTCACCGCCGCGATCGAGAGGGAGGATTTCGAGACGGCGGCACAGCTTCGGGATGAGCTGCGCCGCCGTGGAGACTCGAACCCCGACGATCCGCCCGCCGCTCAGGCGTGACCGCGCCGGCCGTCCCGTCGGCCCGGCGCCGCAGCGGAGAATGTCAGGTGCGCCGCTTCGGCGCCCGCCCGGCAAGTGGCGATGCTGCCTGGCCCGTGTGGCGCATCAGGCCCGGCGTTCGCGGCCGGCCGGCCGGCCGCCGGCGGCTAGACCATTTCCTTCAGGCCCTTGAGCGGACGGACCTTGACGACCTTGCGCGCCGGCTTGGCCTTGATCATGATCTCCTCGCCGGTGAAGGGGTTGATGCCCTTGCGGGCCTTGGTCGCCGGCTTCTTCTGAACCGTGATCTTCATCAGACCCGGCACGTTGAAGATGCCCGGGCCGCGGCTCGAGAGATCCTGCTTGATCAGGCCGGCCATGTTGTCGAACACGTCGGCCACCTGCCGCCGCGTCAGGCCGGTCGACTCGGACAGCGCGCGAAAGACGTCGGACTTCGTGCGGGGCTTGTTGCCGGAACTGGCTGACTTCTTGGACTTCGCCATACAGGGACCTCCTCATCGAGATACGGGACGTAAGGTGAACCGGTTGCCCCCGCGCCGTGCGGGGACGCGAATTGCTGGAAGGATGCACGGCCCGGAAACCGCCCGCCGATCCGCGCCGATCGACGGCCGGTTGCGACCTTCCCGTCGCACAGCCGCAGCATCTACGGCAATTGCGGCTACTCTTCTCGCACGCTTTACCCGTTTCGTCAAGCAGTTTTCAGGCAGGCGGGGGCAAAAACCCCCGGTTTTTTAGCGTCGAAACGCCCGCGTAGACCGTCGCCGCACGCGAACCGGCCGCCGCCCGGGCCTTTTTCAGCCCTTTCCGGCCGCGGCCGCGGCCGGGGCCGGCTCCGCAGCGCCGTTGAGTGCGTCGATCAGCAGCCGCAGGGTGCCGTAGCTCTTCTTGTCGAACGCCATTCTCAGACGCGGCTTGTCCGGGTATTCGCCGTTCTCCGCCGGCAGCGGACCGCAGGTCTCGATCCGCCCGCCGCTGAGAATCCGCCCCGCGAACTCGTCGTTGAGCCGCTCGAGCCGCCCCGCGGGCACGGGCTGATTCAGCCGCAGCACCAGCTCGTCACCCACCCAGCGCATCGAGTGAAAGACCCGGTAGAACCGCTCGACCACCGCGACCGCCGCATCGACGTCGTCGGTGATGGTGAACAGATGCAGGTCCTGCGGGCTGATCATTCCGGCCCGCAGCAACTCGCCGGCCAGGTACTGCTGCCAGGCCCGCCAGTAGGTGCCGCCGGGCCGCTCGATCATCACGATCGGAATCAGCGGCGCCTTGCCCGTCTGCACGAGCGTGAGGACCTCGAAGCCCTCGTCCTGCGTGCCGAATCCGCCCGGAAAAAGCGCCACGGCGCTGGCTTCCTTGACGAACATCAGCTTGCGGGTGAAAAAGTAGCGGAAGTTCACCAGCTTCGAGTCGTTGGCGATGATCTCGTTGGTTTTCTGCTCGAAGGGCAGGCGGATCGCCACGCCGAAGCTCGCCTGCCGGCCCGCCCCGCCGTGCCCCGCCTTCATGATGCCGTCGCCCGCACCGGTGATCACCATCCACCCGTGCTGGCACATCTTGCGGGCGAAGTCCTCCGCCGCCCGGTAGTCCGGGTGGTCGTCCGGCGTCCGGGCCGAGCCGAAAATGCTGATCTTGCGCGTCTCGCGATAGGGCGCGAAGACCTTCAGTCCGTAGCGCAGCTCCGCCAGCGCCTTGGCCAGCAGCTTCACGTCGCCCCGGTCCGCCTTCTCGCGCGCCAGACGGCAGAGCGTCAGCAGCATCTGTTCGTACAGGTCGCGGTTCTCTCCTTCGAAATGCCGCGCGGCGAAGTCGGCGATGTCGCGCTCGCGCTGCGACGGCGGCCGCTCCGCCTCCTTCGGGCCCGGACGATCGTTCACGCACGCCCTCCTTCGCGCCTCGTGAAAGGCACGGGAATCTGGATAGAATACCATGTCGGCCGCGGCGAGTGAATTCCGGGCGCCGCGGTCGATTGACCCCCATGGTGCGGCCACGTAACATTACTGCTTTGAGAATCACGACATACGGCTGTCCGTGTGGGTGGGAACGTCGCTCATGGACTTTGGATTGTGGGGCAACGCCGCCCTGACAGCTTATTCCGTCGTGCTCGCAGCGCTCTGCGTCTTCGGGCTGCACCGCTATTTTCTGGTGCTGACCTACTTTCGTGTCCGCAGACAGCGCCCGATCCCACTCTCGCGCTACAGCGAGCTGCCGCGCGTCACCGTCCAGCTCCCGATGTACAACGAGCGCTACGTCGCCCGCCGCATCATCGAGCAGGCCTGCCGCATCGACTACCCGCGCGACCGGCTCCAGATCCAGGTCCTCGATGACTCCACCGACCAGACCGCCGAGATCGCCCGCCAGACCGTCGAGCGCCTCCGCGCCGCAGGACACGACATCGTCTACATCCACCGAAGCGACCGCACCGGCTACAAGGCCGGCGCGCTGGCCAACGGCCTGAACTCGGCCACCGGCGAGTTCATCGCCATCTTCGACGCGGACTTTCTCCCGCCCGAGCAGGTCCTGCGCGAAACCGTGCACTTTTTCACCGACCAGAAGGTCGGCATGGTCCAGTGCCGCTGGGACCATCTCAACCGCGGCAGCTCGCTGCTGACGCACGCCCAGGCCATCCTGCTCGACGGCCACTTTCTGATCGAGCACACCGCCCGCAATCGCTCCGGGCGATTCATGAGCTTCAACGGCACGGCCGGAATCTGGCGCCGCAGCGCCATCCAGGACGCCGGCGGCTGGCAGCACGACACGCTGACCGAGGACCTCGATCTCTCCTATCGAGCCCAGCTCCAGGGCTGGCGCTTCGTCTTTCTGCCCGATCTGACCGCGCCGGCCGAGCTTCCGCCGGAGATGAACGCCTTCAAGGCTCAGCAGCACCGCTGGACCAAGGGCGGCGCCCAGACCTGCGTCAAGCTGCTGCGCGACGTCTTCCGCCGCGGGCCCGATTGGCGCGTCAAGCTGGAGGCCTGCTTTCACCTCTCGAGCTGGGCCGTCTACGTCCTGATGGTCCTGCTCAGCGTGCTGATCGGCCCGGCCCTGATCGCCAAGCTCGTCGTCCCCGGCCAGCAGCCCTCGTGGCGCCTGGCGGTCGACTTCTGCATGTTCGTCATCGGCACCGGCTCGGCCCTCAGCTTCTACGTCGTCAGCCAGCGTGAGCTGGCCCGGAGCTGGCTGGAGATACTCTGGCACATCCCCGCGCTGATGGCGATCGGCATCGGCATCGCCTTCAACAACGCCGTCGCCGCGATCGAGGGCGTGATCTTTCGCGCGGGAGAGTTCGTCCGCACGCCCAAGTTCGGCGACCAGGCCGCCGACGGCGTTGCGGTCAAAGCGAGCCTCGCGCGCGTCCGCTCGCGCGGCGCGTGGAAGGCCTGGGCCGAGCTGTCGCTGGCCGCCTATCTGCTCGCCTGCCTCTGCTCGCTGTTCTTCTTTGATCACTGGGTGCAGCGCGTCTCGGCCGCCATCCCCTTCCTCGGCCTGTTCATCTTCGGCTACGCCTACGTCGCCCTGCACAGCTTCGGCGCGCTGCGCTTCTCGCGCCGTCCCCCCGCCCAGGCCGCCGCCCCCGATCCCGCGCTCGTCTAAGCTGGACCTACGAATTGTCCATCAGCCGCGCCACCGGCTGCGTCGTGTCGATGTTCTCCAGCACGATCTTGAGCGTCATCAGCAGCGGGGCCGACAGGAACATCCCCGGAATCCCCCACAGAAAACCCCAGAACGCCAGAGAGATCAGGATCATCAGCGGGCTGACCCGCAGCCGCCGGCCGAGCATGTAGGGCTCCAGCAGCGAGCCCGTCGCCTGCTGCGCCGCGAACAGCAGCACCAGGATCGCCGCCGGCCGGCCGACGTCGCCGAACTGCACCATGCTCGCCGCCACCGCGCACAGCACCGCCACGATGCTGCCGATGTACGGGATGTAATTCGCCATGAAGGTCAGCAATCCCCACGTCAGCGCATGACTGACGCCGAACGCCGCCAGAATCCCCGCCGTCAAGCCACCCACCAGCAGGCTGATGAACGTCTTGACGACCAGGTAGGACGAGACCGCCACGTTCACCTTCGCCATCACGTCACGGATCCGCGCCGCCCGCTCCGGCCCGAACGCGACCACCAGCCGCCGCTCGAAACCCGCCACCTCCAGCAGCAGAAAGATCAGGTAGAACAGCACCACCAGCGACCCGGTGAACAGCCCCGCAAACGTCTCCACCGTCGCCCGACCCCACGCCGCCAGCCGCGCACTGGAAACCAGCGTCCAGCGCCGCTCCGGCGCCGCCTGCGTCGTCGCCCGGTCCGGCTCCCGCTCGAGCTCCTGGGCCGGCGCGGCGTCGGTCGCGGCCGCGCTGCGACTCTCGGCGAACGGCTGCGTCGCCGGCAGCATCTCCCGCCGCGACTCCGGCCGCGTCTGTGCCGGCGGCTCCGTCTCCGCGCCCTGCGGCTCGATGCCCAGCAGCCGCTCCACCTTTCGCATCGTCTCGTCGACGATTCGCTCGAGCTGCTCCACCTGCGCGGGCAGCGTCGCCGTCAGGTCGGCCACGCCGCGGAAGGCGATCTGCGTGAGCCCGTACATCGAGCTGATCGTGATCCCGACGATGACGATATACGCCAGCAGGCTCGGCAGTCCCCGGCGAACCAGCCAGTGGTGCGCCGGCACGATGATGTAGCAGAGGAAGACCGCCACGAACAGCGGCCGCAGAATGAACGTCAGCTCGCGCAGAATCACGTACGTCAGCACCAGGATCAGCAGGCACAGCGCCACCAGCATCAGCCCGTCGCGCAGGCGCTGCTGCATGGAGGCGGCCGTCCCCGCACCGGACGGCCCGGCCGGCGGATGGCTGCCCGCCGCCTCACCGGATTGATCAAGCGCCCTGTTCACTCGCCGACTCGCCTCGACTGCGCACGAGCTGTCCCTGCCCACACGGAGTCTACCGCCCGCGCACCGTGGTGTAGCACGCCACGCCGCGCGGCCGCCTCGCCGCCAGGGTCAGTCGCGCGCCGCCCGCCCGGCCGCCGCGTTCGGATACATCCCGCCCGCGTGCAGCCGCCCCAGCTTCACGTAGTTCTCCACCACGTACCGCATGTAACGGCGATCCTCGTCCGTCACCTCGCGCGTCACCCGCGCCGGCCGCCCCATCGCCACCGTCCCCGCAGGCAGAATCGTCCCGGGTGTCACCAGCGAACCCGCCGCGACCAGGCACCCCGGCCCCACCTCGGCGTCATCCAGAACGATTGCCCCGATGCCGATCAACGCTCCCCGACCCACCCGTCGGCAGTGCACCACCGCCAGGTGGCCGACGGCCACCTCATCCTCGATCTCCAGCGGCACGCCCCCCTTCGTATGCACGACAGACCCGTCCTGAATGTTCACCCGCCGCCCGATCCGAATCGCCGAAACATCCCCGCGGACGCACACATGGTGCATGATCGTGCACTCATCGCCGATCTCCACCTCGCCCCCCACGTACGCCGTCGGGGCGATATACACGTCCCGGCCGATCCTCGGAATCACCGGACTGCCGCTCATGACACCACCCTGAGTACCCGCGAGCCCTGACACCGTCGCTCGCGGCGACTGTACCCGGACCCGTTGCGACACGCGAGAAACAACCGTCCGTCCGGCCACGCGCCGCCCGGCTCCGCTCGCCAACCATCGCCGTCGCGGCGTGTCCTGCTCGGCAAAATAACTTTCTCGCCGGGGCGAATCCGTCTGTGCCTGCACTATGCGCAGGGGCGAATCCGCCCGCGAACGGCCCGCCCGTCGGCCGGCCCCGTTCGCGCAAGTCGTGATCCAGGCCGAACTTCTGTCTCGTTCTCAGGAGCCACGATCATGCGCCTCCAGTTCCCCGTCCGTCGCCCGTTGCTCGCTCTGTGGATCGTCTTCGCGGCCGGAGCCGGCCTCGCCTCCGCCCAGACCGCCCAGGGCAGGTTCCACGAAGCTTACTACCTCGAAAACTCGAAACAGGACTATGCCGCGGCCGCCGAGATCTACGCCGCCATCGCCAGGAACGACCAGGCCTCGGCCGAGTTGCGGGCCGACGCCCGCAAGCGGCTGGCGATCTGTCGCGAGGAGACGGCCATCGCCGATCCGGCCCGGCTGATGCCGCCCACACCGCTCGTCTACGTCGAGATCAACCGCCCCGGCGAGCAGATCAATCGGCTGCTTGATCAGGTCGGCCTGCTCGCCACGGCCGAGAACGCGCTCGCTGAGGGCGGCCCGCGGGTTGCCATCAGCCCGGAGCTCCTGCCCGAATTGCTCGGCATCCGTTCGATCGCCGCGGCGATCACGGGGTTCGATCCGTCGCGCCAGCGGCCGAGCGGCGTCGCGATCATTCACCCCGGCAATCTGGAGGTCCTGCGGGCGGCGATCCAGACGGCCCTGCCGATCCAGTGCGACCCGGTCGACCCGATCGGCGGCTTTGCGACCTACGACGTCGAAGGCGAAGTCTTCGTCACGCTCACCTCGCGCCTGGTCATCGTCGCCACGCAACGCGACGAGATTCAGGGCGTCGTCGAGCGCATCTCGCACCGCGACGAGCCCAGCCTGGCGACCAACGAGTCGCTGGCCGACCTGCTCAAGGACCGCGACGACGCGCTGCTGTTCTTCTGCGTCAATGCCAAGCCGATCATGCCGATGGTCCAGGGCATGATGGCCGTCGGCGGCGCGCAGAGCCCCGAATTCGCCGTCGCTCAGGCCGTGCTCGACCCCGCCAGCCTCGAGACGGTCGTCGGCCGGGCCGGCGTCACGCCCGACGGCGTGCGGGTCGATCTCGAGCTGCGCCTGGCCGAGGGGCACCGCAACCTGGCCTTCAACTTCGCCCGCATGCCCGCCGTCGACGAGCGCTGCCTGAAGCGCATCCCGTCCGGCGCGGCCGGTTTCGCCACCTTTGCGCTCAACGAGGTCGGCTCGCGCTACAGCTCGAAGGCGACCGCCGCCAACGAGCCGCAGATGATCAGCGCGCTTGATCTCGGCCGCGAGATTTTCGCCAACGTGGTCGGCGTGGCTGTCTTCGTCGCGCCGAGCGAGGGTGTGCCGCAGCGCGTCGACGAGCAGCCCATTCCCGACCTGGGCGCGATCGTCACGGTGCACGATCCGGCCAAGTCCGAGGCGCTCTGGAGCCAGATTCTTGGCCTGGCCAGCCTGGCCACCGGCAGCGGACTCATCGAGGGTGATGCCACGCAGATCGCCGGCACGCGCGTGCGCAGCTTCCGCATGCCCGAGGGGCTGACGATCTATCTGGCCGTCACCGACGGCGAGCTGCTGATCTCGCCCAGCAAGAGCATCGTCGCCCGCAGCCTCGAGACGCGCCGCAGCGGACAGTCGGTGCTGAGCGATCCGGCCTTCGCCCGCAGCATCTCGCGCGTCGGCCCCGACACGACCCTGGCCGTCTTCGGCCACGTCGGCCGGCTGATGGATATCGCCGCCAGCATCTCCGACGACCGCGACATCGAGGAGCTGACCGAGTATCGCCCGCTGTTCAACGAGCTGGTCGGCTCGCTCGTCGTCACGCATTCAGCGAATTCTCTGCGGGCGTCGATCATGGCCACCGGTCTGCCGAAGCTGGGCGAGCTGGCCGCGGCGCACCTGCGCCAGCACCATGACCACCGCGCCGTTCAGCGAACGCTGGCCGCGGCCCGGCGCGACGGCGACTGGGCGGCAGCCCAGCGCGCGGCGGAGACCGCGCTCGCCCGCGCCCCGCACGATCCCGAGCTGCTCTGGCAGCAGTTCCAGATCGCCGCGGCCGGCAAGGGCGATCGCGACGCGGCCCTGGCCGCGGCCGATGCGCTCTTCGCCGCCCTCGCGGACGACGCAGGCGCGCTCAACAGGTACGCCTGGGTTATGCTCCAGGACGAATCGATCTGCCAGCAGTATGCCGACGTTGCGCTGCGCTTCTCGCGCCGCTCGAATGAGCTGACCGGCCATTCCAACTGGATGTACGTCGACACGCTCGCGTGGGCCAAGTTCCGCACGGGCGACGTGCGCGACGCGGTCGAGCTGGAGCGCAAGGCACTCGATCTGGCCGCCGGCGACCCGCGCCGCGGCGAGGCGGTCAGCGCCCTGGCCACTTTCGAGGCGGCCCTGGCCGAGCGCTCGCCCGACTGACGGTTTCGGCGCTCGCCCACCCGAGCGCCAACCCGCCCGCTGCTCCGAGAATGGGGGACCGGTCTCCGACCGGTCATCGGGGGACCGGTCTCCGACCAGTCATTGGGGGACGGTCTCCGACCGGTCATTCGGGAACCGATCTCCGACCGGTCATTGGGGAACCGGTCTCCGACCGGTCGACGAAATGCGCGTGCCCTGCCGACGGCTGTTCGCGTCGGTCGGGCGGCATGGGCAAGCGCAGCTAGCCCGTGCCGGCCATCGATAAGGAGCGAATGGGGGACCGGTCTATGACCGGTCATCCAGCGACCGGCCGGAGGCCGGTCCCCCATTCTCCGAGCAGCGCCTTCAATCCCCTCCTGACGAATCCCCCGCGCTGCGCCACAATAGCGGCCTGCCAGAGACCGGAGGCCGCTCTTGCTGCGCCTGCTGCTGACGCTCGTGCTCGCACCCCTGGCCGTCATCGGCCTCTGGCTCGCCGCCGGCCGAGCCGAGCCGCGGGCCGACTTCGTCGTCGCCTCCGACCAGATCCGCACGCTCGACCCGCACCGCCTCAGCTTCATGGATGAGGTGCAGATCGCTGGTGCGCTCTACGAAGGCCTGACGCGCCTCAACTCCACCACTTATCAGCCCGAGCCCGCCGTCGCCGAGCGCTGGGAAATCTCACCCGACGCTCTCACGTACACCTTCCACCTGCGCCCCGATGCGCGCTGGTCTAACGGCCGCCCTGTCGAGGCGGACCACTTCCACACGGCCTGGCTCCGCGTGCTCGACCCGCAGAACCAGTCGCAGTACGCCAGCCTGCTCTTCACCATCGCCGGCGCGGAGGCCTACTACCGCGCCCGGACCGGCGGCGCAGGGCCGTCCGGCTCTGTGGCGGATGCGCCCGCCGAGGCTGTCGGCATCGAGGTGCCTGACGCCCGCACGCTGCGCGTCCGGCTCGCCTACGTCTGCCCCTACTTCCTGGAGCTTTGCGCCTTCCCGACCTTCGCGCCGATCTACCCGCCGCTGATGCACGCCGTCGCCTATCGCGACGGGCGCGTGCTGACCGCCACGCGGCACCTGCTCACCCGCCCGGGCCACATCGTCTGCAACGGGCCCTTCGTGCTTGCCCGCTGGGATTTCAAGCAGCGGCTGCTGCTGACGCGAAACGAGCACTACTGGGATTCGGCCGGCATCGCCGTCGACACGCTTGAGGTCTACCTGGCCGGCACCGGCAACCCGGCCCTGATCGCCTACGAGACCGGCCGCGTCGACCTGGTGCGCGGACTCGAGCCGGAGACGGCCCGCAAGCTGCTGGAGGACCAGCAGCGCGGCCGGAGGCGCGACGTGCACATCAGCGACCGCTTCGCGACGTTTTTTCTGCGGATCAACTGCCGCCGGCCGCCCTTCGACAACGCCGACCTGCGCAAGGCGCTTTCGCTGGCGATCGACCGCGAGCAGATCTGCCTGCACATCCTCGGGCTGGGCGAAACGCCGGCCGAGACGTACGTGCCGCGGCCGGCCATCCCGCTGCTGGTGCAGACCGCGGGCGACGGGCGGCGCGTGCATTACGAGCCGCCGGACGGGCTCGGGGCGGGGCTGAGCGCCGCGCAGCGGGCGGAGCTGGCCCGCGAGTACCTGGCTCGCAGCGGCGCGGCGGAGGTGCTGGCGCTGCGGCCGATCGAGCTGGCGATCGCGCCGGAGCCGGTCCAGTATCGGCTGGTGGCGGAGGCGGTGCGCGAGATGTGGCGGCGGGAGCTGGGCGTGCCGGTGGTGCTTCAGACGATCGAGACGCGCGTGCTCAGCGAGCGCATCCGCAACCTGGACTACGACATCGTCCGCAGCAACTGGTTCGGCGACTTTCTCGATCCGATTTCGTTCCTGGAGATGTTCACCAGCAGCAGCGGGCAGAACCGAACGGGCTGGTCCAGCGGCGCGTATGACCGGCTGATCGAGGCGGCCTTTCGCGAGCGCGACCCGCAGCGGCGGTTCGAGCTGCTCAGCGAGGCGGAGGGAATACTCTGCCGCGAGGGGTTGCCGATCGTGCCGCTCTACTACATGACGGGCAACTACCTGCTCAACCCGCGCTTCAGCGGGCTGGTGGATCACGTCCGCGGCGTGCTGCCGGTGCACCGCGTGCGGCCGGCAGATGACGGGTGACAAGTGACAGGTGGCAGGTAACAGGTGACAAGCCGCAGGGTGTGTCCCTCGACGCACCGACAGTGGCAGGTGACAAGTGACACACCGGAGGGTGCGTCCCTTGACGCACGCGCCTTTCTTGCGATCCTAGAAACCCGCCCCGCGCGGGCCAAGACCCTCGCACCGACCAAGTCCCTCGCACCACCCGCTCCACCGGCCCATCACATACCGCTCCCGGCCCGGCCCCCCGTTCCCCCGATACCTCAGCAGCGGCGAAGAGAATCCTTGCCGTACCGTATTTCGCAGAACGGCGTAAAGTACCGCCGTCGAGAGATCCTTCAGAGAGGGTTTGCGCGTGAGCCGAATGGCGGCGGTCTTTGTGAACTTCGGCCAGCGCCGGCCGCGGGCGCTATGGCGGCTGGCCGGCCATCTGCTGATTCTGCTGGCACTTGCGCTGGCGATGCAGGCGGTGCTGCATCCGGCCGCCAGCGAGCTCGGCCGCGCCGTCGCGCTCGGGCCGGTCGAGGCCCTCGTCCTGCCCTCGCTGCTCGTCATTCTGCTGGGCACGTGGCTGGCCGGCCGGCTGCTCGACCGCCGGCCGTTCGCCGATTTCGGCTGGCGGATGAGCCGGCTGTGGTGGCTGGACCTGGCGTTCGGGCTGCTGCTGGGCGCGGCGCTTCAGGCCGCACTGTTCGCCACCATGCTCGCGCTCGGCTGGATCGAAGTGCTCGGGCGGATGGCCTTCAACGACTCTTATCCAAGCTTCGCTGCCGCCCTGCTTGCCGCGGCCGGCGCCTGCATCGGCGTGGGCATCTCCGAGGAGCTGTTCACCCGCGGCTATCAGCTTCGCAACCTGGCCGAGGGGCTGAACCGGCCGCGGATCGGCCCGCGCGGCTCGCTCACGCTCGCGCTGCTGCTCACGTCGGCCGCGTTCGGCCTGCTGCACCTGCCGAATGAGAACAGCTCACCGACAGCCGCGGCGAACATCGCCCTGGCCGGCGTGCTGTTGGGGCTGGGATATGTGCTGACGGGCCAGCTCGCCCTGCCCATCGGCCTGCATGTTTCGTGGAACTTCGCGGAGGGCTGCCTGTTCGGGATGCCGGTCAGCGGACAACCGGCCGCGGCGGCCGTGATTTCGTCGCGGCTGACCGGTCCGGAAGCCTGGACGGGCGGGTTGTTCGGGCCGGAGGCGGGTCTGGTCGGGACGATCGCTGTGCTGGCGGGCATGGCGCTGGTTGCGGCGTGGGTGAGGCTGACGCGCGGGCGGATTGAACTCTGCACCCGCCTGGCTCACTATGCGCCGCGCAGCGGCGCTGCGCCGACGGACCGGGCGGACGGGGAGCCGGCCGCCGGCGATGTGACGAGCGCGCAGGAGCCGACGCCGTGAGACACCGCCGATTCAGCCGCAGGTTCGGTTTGCTGACGATCCTATATCTGCTTTTCGTCGTTGCGGCGGCGGTCGCGCTGTGGCTCTTCATTCCTGACGAGGTGAAGCAGGCGATCTTCCGGACGTACGTTTCGCCGGCGGAATCTCCCTGAAGGCAGGTGTCCGCCATGCTGCGGTTCGCGCTCGGCCGACTGCTCAGCTTTCCGCTGCTGCTGCTGGCGATGTATGCGGCGGCGGTGCTGCTGATCATGGCGACGCCGGGTGAGGGGCTGGAGACGGGCGAGCGCGATCTGCCGCCCGAGGTGCTCGCCGAGAAGCGGCGGGCGTTCAACTATGACCAGCCGTGGGTGGTGCGCTATTTCTGGACCTGGCCGAAGCGGCTCGTCTGGGACGGCGACCTGCCGGCGCATCAGTATGAAGACTGGACGGTGGTGGAGATCATGCGTTCGGCGCTGCCGGTGTCGCTCCAGCTCGGGATGCTGGCGCTGTGCCTGGCGGTGCTGATCGGGCTGACGGCGGGGGTGCTGTCGGCGGTGGGACGGGGCAACTGGCTGAGCCAGCTATCGACGCTGGTGGCGCTGATCGGGATTTCGCTGCCGACGTTCGTGGTGGGCAGCGTGCTGCTGATCGTGGTGGGACTGTGGCTGCGGGCGGTGCCGGTGGGGGGCTGGGGGCACGTCTCGCAGGCGATTCTGCCGGCGATCACGCTGGCGCTGCCGTATGCGGCGTACATCGCGCGGCTGACGCGCTCGTCGCTGCTGGACGTGTACAACGAGGACTACATCCGCACGGCGCGGGCGATCGGGCTGAGCGAGTCGCAGGTGCTCTTCGCGCATGCGCTGCGCAATGCGCTGCTGCCGGTGCTGAGTTATCTCGGGCCGGCGGCGGCGGCGATCTTCACCGGCTCGTTCGTGGTGGAGAAGATCTTCACGGTGCCGGGGATGGGGACGCACGTCGTCGAGTCGATTAACAACCGGGACCAGAGTCTGATCCTGGCGACGGTGCTCGTGTATGGGGCGTTTCTGGCGACGTTCAACCTGCTGGTCGATCTCACCTATGGGCTGGTCGACCCGCGAATCCGGCTGGCTGAGAGGTAGGGCAGTGCCGGAGCTGGCTTCTCTCGCTGGCGCGAGCTTCCTTCCTCTTCGCTGCTCCGAGAATGCGGGACCGGTCTCCTCGACATTGGGGGACCGGTCTCCGACCGGTCTGATTGGGGGACCGGTCTCCGACCGGTCTGATTGGGGGACCGGTCTCTGACCGGTCTGATTTGGGGGACCGGTCTCCGACCGGTCTGATTTGGGGGACCGGTCTCTGACCGGTCTGATTGGGGGACCGGTCTCTGACCGGTCTGATTTGGGGGACCGGTCT
>CAZXUI010000079.1:0-22330 GCA_964643885.1 uncultured Planctomycetales bacterium | reverse complement strand
TTCTTGATGCGGCTGCCGCGCACGCCGACGCAGGCGCCGACGGCGTCCACCTTCGAATCGATGCTCGCGACCGCGACCTTCGTGCGATAGCCCGCCTCGCGCGCCAGGGCCTTGATCTCGATGATCCGCTCGGCCACCTCCGGCACCTCGAGCTCGAACAGCCGCGTGATGAACTCCGGATGCGAGCGCGAGAGGATGATCTTCACCTGGTTCGGCTGCTCGCGCACTTCGAGGATCAGCACGCGGATGCGCTCGCCGATCTGGTGCGTCTCGCCGGGAATCTGCTCGCTGCGCGGCAGGAAGCCCTCGGTGCGGCCGATGTTGACGATCAGGTTGCCGCCCTCGATCCGCGTCACCGTGCCGGTCACGATCGTGCCGCGCCGCTCGGTGAAATCCTCGAAGATGCTCGCCCGCTCGCGCTCGCGCGTTCGCTGGATGATCACCTGCTTGGCGGTCTGCGCGGCGATGCGGCCGAGCGTCTGCACGTCTACCGCACGGCCCTCGACCGTCGCCGTGATGCCGCCGCTGAACGGGTCGAGATGCACCTCGGCGTCTTCGGTCTCGAAGGCTTTGCGGATGGCCGTGGCCATCGCCCCCTCGAGGTCCGCCAGGAAGCCCTCACGCTCGATGTTCTTGTCGCGGCAGATGCTGTCGATGATGCGGATCAGATCCTGACTCATATTCAGTTGTCCTGTCTACCTATTCACTTGTACTGGCCCACCCGGCCGCGTGGATGAACGCGAACCCGGCTGGGGCCAACAAAAAAGGGCCGCCTCCGCGACCCTCACGATTCCGCAACCGCGGACGTGATGCCGGTCCTGTCCGAAACGGGCCGCCCGGCGTCACGCCGGCCGGAGGCCGCTTCGATGCGCCCGCCGGCCGCGAGGCCCGCCGTGCGGCCGAGCCACGGCCTGGCCGAGGCAGTCCCGCCTCTGCCCGGTGCCAATGCGAAGCGCCCAAGAAGTATAGCGGCCCGCCGCCCGCCCGCCTACAGCGCCCCCGCCGCGCCATGGGCAAGCTGCGTTTGCCCCACCGATTCGGCCGCGTGGCAAGGACAAGCGCAGCCGGGTGGCATGGGCAAGCGCAGCCGGGTGGCATGGGCAAGCGCAGCTTGCCCGTGCCTGAAGAATCGGTGACGTCGCTGCTGCGAGATTCCCATCTGCTCCGAGCCGCGACCGTGCATCTGCTCCGAGCCGCGACCGTCAGGGAGCGGGCCAGGTTCGCAACGTTTCCCGCGTACACGCGTCGAAACGTTTACACCTGGATTTATTGATCCGCTGTTCCGAGCTTGGGGGACCGGTCTCTGACCGGTCGCTGGGCGACAGGTCTCCGACCTGTCGCACTCTTGCCCGTCAGGGCAAATGAACGTCGGGTGGCATGCCCTCGACGCAGGCGTGGGCATGCTGCTCCACCGTTCGCCCGCTCTCCACTCTCGCCCGAAGGGCGTGAGGGTCCTGCCTCCGACCCGTCACCATCCGGCCGCGGAGCGGCCAACGGCGCTGGCCACGAGCGCAACCCGTGCGTTGCCTATACGCCCGCGAGTTGAATCAATGCCAGAAGGATGCCGAGCGCCAGCACGCCCACGGCCGCCAGCCGCGGCCCGAGCCGCTCGTCCCCGTTCGGACGCCCCGGCCGCGAGGGCTCCGCCAGCACGACGCTTCCGCCGCACTGCACCTGGGCGATCAACAGATGTGCATGAAACTCCGACAACCCGAGCCGCGCCGCATGCCGCAGAAGCTCCTGCCGCCGCGAGTGCCGCAGCAGCCCGTCCTCCAGCGACTCGGCGATCAGCCCGCACAGCTCCACGACGGCCGGCGGGGCGGACGGGTGGATGTTGATCGTCGGCGCGGCCGCTGCTTGCGGCTCGCCCGACCGCGCACTTTCCGCGCCCTGCCCGTCGAGCCGAAGCTCGTCGCGCAGCCGGTCGAGCCGGCGGCGGAGCAGCTCCGCGGCGTAGCCGCCGGGCCCCGGGCCGGCGCTCGCGCGCCCCGCGTCCTGGCCGCCGCGCCCAGCGCCCGAGCTGCCGCGCTCCGCGTCCTGGCTGCCGCACCCCGCGCTCAGGCTACCGGGTTCCGCGCGAGATCTGTCTGAGAACTTTCGCGACATCCGCGTGCCTCGTTTCCCACTTGACGCTAGCCGCCGAAAGGAGCCAAGGCAATTCAAGTCGCGGCTGAAAATGGCCGATCAGGCGCGAATTCTCGCGGCGTCCTGGAAAACCTCCCCGGGGGCTGTCGCCGGTGGGGTACCTCGCCGCGCCGGCCGGGTGGGATGGGCAAGCGCAGCTTGCCCGTGACCGGCAGGGGAGCCCTGAGAGTGGGGGACCGGCCTCCGACCGGTCATTGGGGGACGGTCTCCGACCGGTCATCGGGGGACCGGTCTCCGACCGGTCATTGGGGGACCGGTCTCCGACCGGTCATTGGGGGACCGGTCTCCGACCGGATCATTGGGGGACCGGTCTCCGACCGGTCATTGGGGGACCGGTCTCCGACCGGATCATTGGGGGACCGGTCTCCGACCGGTCACTGGGCGACAGGTCTCCGACCTGTCGCACTCTTGCCCGTCAGGGCTAACGACCGTAGCCGGTGGCTTCAGCCACCGGAGACGTCGTCCTCTTACGTCGTCCGTGGGGCCTTCGGCTCGGATCACAGCACAAAAGGGCCGAACCTGCACCGCATTCTCACCCAAGATGGCGACCACTCCGATCGTGTCGTCCTGGTGCGAGAATCCCATCTCGCACCCGGCCCTGACACCCGAGAGGGGTTCGACCATCGGTCGCGGCGCGACACCCGTCAACGCGTCGTTCGCATGCTCGCGCCCTCGGCCAGAGCAAGGCACGGACTCATCATCCAAGATCCAGATCCTCGATAAACCGCGTCTCGCGCCGAATGCTGTCGCGCGGCACGCCGGCCTGCTTCGCGATCAGCCCGCGAAGCACGTCCCACACCGCCTCTGGCTGACACTCCGCATCCGCGGGCATCTGTTCAATCATTGTGCGCACGAGCCCGCCCAGAGAATCGGCCAGCACTGCACCGGGCCGGACCCGGCCGCGATCGGCACCGAAGGCTTGAATCAGCGCCCTCCGCACGCTTTAGAAGACCGCGGCCGATTGGCATCGGGCGGACTTGAATCGATGGAGGCGCCCGAGGACGTAGAAGTGGAGCTCTCCGGCCGTGCGCATCCGTGCCGCATGCGCATCCGGAATGCGGATTCCGAAGCGCTCTTCCACGTCCAGCAGCAACTCGACGCCGTCGAGTCCCATGTGGCCGAGTATGCCGCCCCGTTGTCGCCGAAGCACGGCCAGCCGCTGGCGGGACGCCCACACCGCTCAGTACGGGCGAGGACGCCCGTACCACCCGGATCATGCGGGCGGGGCGCCCGCGCTGTCCGAGAGGCGAGTGGCAGCCGCGCGCGGGGCCGGAGTGCACTGCTCAAGAGCAGTGGCACCCGCGAGTGCCCTCGCTACGTGCGGGGCTCAAGAGCAGTGGCACGCGTGAGGGCCCCTGATGGCGGGCAGAGAGGCTCGCCGTCCGCGCGAAAAGCGAGCCCCCACCGCGCGCGCAAAAAAAGATCGGCCCTTGACAGCCCGGCCGGCCCGCGCCATACTCCTTGCAGTTCTTTGACAAGCGAGCTGCTGTTATCCAGAGTAGCCGAGGGATCAGGCCCGATGACGCTACAGCAACCTGGCCGCGAGCCAAGGTGCTAACTCCTGCCCGGTAGCACGGGAGAGATAATGGTGATCTCCGCAAACATGCCATGACCCAGCCCTCCTCCACCCGGATCGAGGGCTTCCTTGTTTTTGGGGCTCTTCTGCTCGCGGGACGCCGCCTGCCGGCCCCCGTCAGACCGCAGACTCACCTGGATCGGTAGCCGCCTTTGTCAGACACGGTGCATCCGCCGCGCGGCGCGCTTCACCGCGCGCCGCGCAGCACGCGGATTCCGCGCGCTGTCGCGGATGCGGGACAAGACCAGGCGTGGAGGCGACCAGCAGTGAGGAGCCGAAAAATGAGTCAGGCGATTCTGGAAGAGATCGACACGCGGGCCGACGGACGGCCCGGCCTGCGGCGGGCGGTGTTTCATCGGCCGGCCGGGCGGCGGACGCTGCGCGTGGCGCTGCTGGGGCTGGGCAACGTTGGCCAGGGCGTGCTGCGCGTCGCGAGCCGGCAGCGGGAGCGGCTGGCGGCCGCGGGGCTGGATGTGCAGATCGTCGCGGCCCTCGTGCGCGACACGAGCCGCCCGCGCGGGCCGCACACGGCCGAGCTGCGGATCAGCAGCGAGATCGAAGACGTATTGCGCACGCGGCCGGACGTGGCCATCGAGGTGCTCGGCGGCGTCGAGCCGGCGCGGCGGATCGTCGAACGGTGTCTGCGGGCGGGCGTGCCGGTGATCACCGCGAACAAGTCGCTGCTGGCGGCGCACGGACCGCGATTGCGGGCGATCGCGCAGCGCTTCGGCGCGTCGCTGCGCGGCGAGGCGGCCGCGGTCGCCGGTGTGCCGTTTCTCGAGACACTGCGAGCCCGGCCGCTGGCGTCTAGCGTGCGGCGGATCAGCGGGATTCTGAACGGGACGAGCAATTACATCGTTGACCAGATCGCCTCGCGCGGCTGCACGATCGACGAGGCGCTGGCGCGGGCGGTCGAGCTGGGGCTGGCGGAGCCGGACGCCTCGGCGGACCTGAGCGGCCGGGACGCGGCCGAGAAGCTGGCCGTCATTCTGCAACACCTGTCGGTGCAGGACCTGCGTCTGGACGCGCTGGAGCGGACGGGGCTCGATGCGCTCTTGCCGGTGGATGTGCGTCACGCGGCCGCGCTGGGCGGGCGGATCCGGCCGGTCGTGGACCTGACGTTGGCGGGCGACACGGCGGCGGGCTTCGTCGGGCCGGCGTTCGTGCCGCTGACGAATCCGCTGGCGCACGTGCCGCGTGAGCAGAACCTGCTGCACCTGGTGGGGGAGGACGGCGGCGAGCTGCTGTTCGGTGGGACGGGCGCCGGCCCGGACGTGACCGCCGCGACGCTGCTGGATGACGTGGTGGAGGTGGTGCGCGGCGGGCGTGAGCGGCGCGAGGAGGGACTGCGCCTGCCGGCGGTGCGGTTGCGATCGCTGGGCGAGGCGCGGACCGCGTGGGTGCTGCGGTTCTGCTTCGCGGAGCGGCGGACGCCGTACACGACGGTGCCGGCGCTGCTGGAGCCGCACGGTTTGGAGGTGCGGCAGCTCGTGGGCGCCCCGCCGCAGCGCTGCGGCGACGTGTTGTATGCGGTCGTTGGCGTGGCGGAGCGAAAGCGAGTGGAGGCGGCGCTGGCGAGCGTGGAGGTGAGGACGGGGGCGCGGACGCTGGCGATTCGCGTGCTCGAGTCAGCGAGGTGCCTGGCGGCGCAGGCGGGCTAGGGCACCGGCTATCAGCCGGTGCCACACTTTCCGAGGCAGGGGGCGCTGAATGAGTCGAAGCGGGCACTGAATGGATTGAAGCGGGCGGGTGGCGGCGGGCCGGATGCCCGTACGACGGAATCTGGTGATAGAAAGGGAAGCGAGATGCGGTTTGCAACACGGGCGATTCATGCGGCGCAGGGATGCGAGCCTTGTACGGGCGCGGTCGTGCCGCCGATCTTTCAGACGTCGACATTCGAGCAGGACGCGCCGGGCGAGCATCGCGGGTTCGACTACTCGCGAACGAACAACCCGACGCGGCAGCGGCTGGAGCAGGTGTTGGCGGAGCTTGAGGGGGCGCGGCACGCGGCCGTCTTCGCCTCCGGTCTGGCCGCGGAGAACGCGATCCTTCAGGCGTATCTGCGGCCGGGCGAACAGATCGTCGTGCCGCCGGACGTCTACGGCGGGACGTATCGCCTGCTGAACCGCGTGTTCGTTCCGCAGGGGTGCATCGTGCGGCAGGTGGATTTCTCCGATGCGGCCGCGCTCGAGGAGGCGCTGCGCGTGCCGACGAAAGTAGTCTGGCTCGAGTCGCCGACGAATCCGCGGCTGCTGATCTACGATATCGCGGCCGTCGCGCGGGCTGCGCGGCGGGCCGGGGCGCTGTTCGTGGTGGACAATACGTTCGCGACGCCCGTGTTTCAGCGGCCGCTGGAGCTGGGTGCGGACCTGGTCGTGCACAGCGTGACGAAGTACCTGGCGGGGCACTCGGATGTGATTCAGGGGGCGGTGGTGGCGAACGACGCGGCGCTGTTCGAGCCGGTGAAGTTTCTCCAGAACGCGACGGGCGGCGTGCCTTCGCCGTTCGACTGCTGGCTGACGCTGCGGGGGATCAAGACGCTGGAGCTGCGTGTGCAGCGGCATGCGGACAATGCGCAGCGGATCGCGGAGGCGGCGCGGAATCACCCGGCGGTCCGGCGCGTGCATTACCCCGGGTTGGAGGATGATCCGGGTTACGAGATCGCGCGGCGGCAGATGACGGGCTTCGGCGGAATCGTCTCGATCGAGCTGGCCGGGACGATCGAGGATGCGCGGCGGTTCGTCTCCTCGCGGCGCTACTTCACGCTGGGTGAGAGCCTGGGCGGCGTGCGCTCGCTGATTTGCCTGCCGGCGGCGATGACGCACGCGTCGATTCCGCCGGAGCGGCGGGTGGAGCTGGGCCTGAGTGATTCGCTGGTGCGGCTCTCGCCGGGGATCGAGGACGGGCGCGACCTGGTGGAGGACGTGCTTGAAGGGCTCGATGCGCTGGTCCATGAGCGTGACGCGGAGCTGGCCGCGGCGAGGAGATAGCCCGGCGGGCTGCGAGTTGTCACCGTGCGAGGTGCGCGTCAGTCGGAGGCGTTGGCGGCCGGCCGCGAGGCGGCCGCGTCGGTCGCTTCAAGTGTCTGGCGCAGGAATTGGTTCACCGCGGCGCTCTGCTGCTGGGCCTGGCGGGCGGCGACCGCGGCCTGGGCGGCTTGTGCGCGGGCGAGATTGAGCATGCTGATAGAAGTCATCACGCCGCTGAGCAGCGGGAGAACCAGCGCGGCGACGATCAGCGTCACGCCGAGGCGCCGGCGGCCGGCGAGCAGGTGCGTCGCGGTGAGGTTCACGCCGGCTTCGATGAAGAGCTTGCCGCACTCGGGGCAGCGGTTGGATTGTGAGCCGGTCAGGTTGTAGCCGCATGCGCCGCAGCGCGGGCCGCCGGTCTCGGTGCGCCGCGAGCTGGCGAACAGGAACACGCCGAGCGGCAGCAGGATCACCGGCGCCGCGCAGACCATCAGCGGCGCAAGCCAATAGATCGAGACAGCGCCCAGGCCGGTTCCCATCAGGTCGGCACCTCCCGAACGAAGAGGCGCCAGCTTACGACGAACACCGGGCGGCGCCGAGAGCGCGCCCCGGCGTAGCCATGGTTGCCGGCTATTCCAGCTCGTCGGTTGCGTCGAGCGGTGTCCGCAGCGAGCGCAGAAACTCGATCAGGTCGTCCTGCTCGGCCGCGCTGAGCGCCGCGAAACCGTCGCGCGCCGTCTGCGCCTCGCCGCCGTGATACATGATCGCGTCGCGCAGCGTCATCGCCCGGCCGTCGTGCAGATAAGGCGCCGTGTCGGCCACGCCCCAGAGGCGGGCCGTGATGAACAGGCGATCGAGCCGGCCGCCGGAGGACTCCGCCAGCCGGTCGCCCATGTCGTGCCGCTTCAGGTCGGAGAACGCGGGTACGACCACGCCGCCGCCGTCGATCGGCTCGAAGCCGACTTCGGCCAGGTCGACGTCGTAGAAGACGTTCGCGAACGGGTCGGTGAGAATCTCGGGGAAGCTGAACGTCAGCCGCCGCCGCTGCGTGGTCAGGGCGGGAACGTGGCAGGCCGTGCAGCCGACCGAGCCGAAGAGCGCCGCCCCGCGCTCGGCCGCCACTCCGCGCATCTGCGCCAGCGGCGGCTTGAGGGTGGTGTTGAAGATGTGCAGGGCGGACAGCTCGCCCGGCAGCACCTCGTCGACCACGCCGTCGCCGTCCTCATCGACGCCCTCGCCGAACAGCTCGACGGGCTGCATGCCGAAGTGGAACTGGACCGCTTCGATGTCGAACTGCCGGACGGTTGCGAACTCGCCCTTGCGGCCGAAGGGGCGGACGACCAGGTCGTCGTCGATGCCTTCGACGCGCGACGTGTCGAGCGCCCCGCCAGCGTAGCGGATTGTGCCGAAGCTGACGCCCTTGGTCACCAGCGCCACATCCGTGTCCGGATTGTCGACGGCCTGTTGACGCAGCCGCTGGAGGTCCTGTGTCATCTCCTTGGCCAGCAATTCGATCCCGCCGGAGCCGAAGAGGAAGGGTGGGTTGGCGAAGCGGCCGACGAGGGTCGCAAAACCCGCGTCCGCTTCGTCCGTCGTATCGATGCGGACGGGCTTGATCAGGGCGTTGCTGGACACCGCGCCGACGCCGGCGATGCCAAAAACCGGCGGTACGGACGCGTTGCTGAGGATCGAATGGCACTCGAGGCAGGTCTGGGCATCGAGGCCGTTGACGCGGAGAAACACGCCGTTGTTCTGGAGGGTCGGCCGGCCGCCGGGGGTGATCGGATCGTTCGGGTCCATGGGCCCGTCGCCGTATCCGTCGGCGGCGTTGAAAGGCGTGGTGAACATCGCCATGCCGCGCTGCCGCAGCTCGAGCAGCGAGTACTGTCCGGTTGCGATGCCGTCCTGCGACGTACGGTCCGAGCCGAGGCGGGAGCCTTCGGCCAGCACGTCGCGCAGAGCCTCCGGCGCGAGGAGCTCGAAGCCGGGGCATCCGGGCAGAAACACGAAAACGGACGCGCCAAGGACCAGACCGCTTGCGCGGCGGATGAAGCGGGACATTTTCGGGGGGACCTCCCATGGCAACCGGCTCGCCGACCGCCGGAGTCGGTGCGCAGGTGCCATGATAGCGAGCCTGCCGGTCTAACAAAACGGATTTCGGACGGGAGTGGCGAGGCGGCCGGGATGGCGCCTGACGCGGGCGGCGATCAAGCAGGGGCCCGTCAAACGCCGATGAAGAGGGTGGGGAGGCGAATCCCCGGGGGCCGCGGCCGCCCGGCCGCCGGTTGGGCGGAGCGTCGGGTGGGGGCCGGCGTGGCGGTGCCGAAGCGCTAAATTCTGATGCGACAAGAAGTAATCACTTGACCGGGAGCTGTCGGGCCGCTAAAGTACTGCAACTTCGGGTCGGCCCAGGGTCTACCTGCGGTTTGTTTCTCAGGCATTCGGTGCATTCTTCCGACGCGACGTGCGTCTGATCTCCTCCAGCCTGTGGTTCGTAAGAGACTTCCTGCATGACATTTGACGATCTGCGGCTCTCTGAGCCGATTCTCCGAGCCGTAAAGGACTCGGGTTACACTCAGCCCACACCCATCCAGCGTGAGGCGATTCCCCCTATTCTGAAGGGGGAGGACCTGCTCGGATGCGCCCAGACGGGCACGGGCAAGACGGCCGCTTTTGCGCTGCCGATTCTGGAGCGGCTGTACCAGGCGGCCCGGCAGCACAGCGAGGGCTGGCGGCCGCCGGGGGCGCGGGCCCTGGTTCTGAGCCCGACGCGCGAGTTGGCGGCACAGATTTACGAGAGCTTCTGCGAGTACGGCAAGTACACGTCGGTTCGCAGCACGGTGATTTACGGCGGCGTGCGGCAGAGCGTGCAGACGACCGCGATGAAGGGCGGCGTGGACGTGCTCGTGGCGACGCCGGGGCGGCTGCTGGACCTGATGGGCCAGCGGCTGGCGCGGGTCACGCTGGTCGAGACGGTCGTGCTCGACGAGGCCGACCGGCTGCTCGACATGGGCTTCCTGCCCGACATTCAGCGCATCCTGGCGCACATTCCGGAGGACCGGCAGGCGCTGATGTTCTCGGCGACGATGCCGCCGGCGATCCGCAAGCTGGCCAAGGAGGTGCTCCGCAACCCGACCTTCGTGCAGACGGACCGCGTGTCGTCCGCGGCGACGACGGTGGAGCACTGGGTGCGGTTCGTGCAGCCCGAGCGCAAGCCGGAGCTGCTGGCGCAGGTGCTGCGGGAGCTGGCCGGCACGCGCACGCTCGTCTTCACGCGGACCAAGCACGGCGCGGACAAGGTCGCGCGGCACCTGAGCCGCGCGGGCATCCGGGCGATGGCACTGCACGGCGACAAGCTTCAGTCCGACCGCGACCGGGCGATGGCGGCGTTTCGCTCCGAGCGGCCGCCGGTGCTCGTCGCGACGGACATCGCCGCGCGGGGGCTGGATGTCGACGACATCGCGCACGTGATCAACTACGACATGGCCAGCCAGCCGGAGACGTACGTGCACCGCATCGGGCGGGCAGGACGGGCGGGCGCGACGGGCAAGGCGATCTCGTTCTGCACGCCGCGCGAGAAGAATGAGCTGCGTGCGATCGAGCGGCTGATCCGTGAGCCGCTGCGGCCGGTGGACGGCGGCGATGCGAGCGTGGCGGAAGAGACGGCGGCGGATAGCGGGCGCGGCGCGGCGCGGCCGCGCGGTGCGCGCGGCGGTAGGGGGCGCGGGGCGGCCGGCAGTTCTCGCAATTCGCGGCGGCGGCGGGGGCGAGGCCGCGGTGCGGCGGCGGCGGCCGCGGCGGGCTGATCGCCGCAGACGTGGGTGGGACGGGGTCCACGGGTTCTGCTCGCCCGGCCGGCGCCGGGCTCTCTGCACCCGTGGCAACAATCCGCGGCTCCTTCGGGGCCGGCATGACGGGGCGGGCACATCCGGCAGCAGCGGTCGCGGGGAGTCTTCCAGCAGCGATGAGGTGGGTGCGAGATGGGAGTCTCGCACCAGCGGGAACGGGGTGGTGCGACAGGTCAGAGACCTGACTTCCAGACCGGTCGGAGACCGGTCCCCCATTTCCGGAGCAGGCAGGCGTGGCGGCTCGCCTGGGCTGACTTTGAGCAGTAGGATCACGCCGCTTGGCCGCGCGGATCGGCCGGACTGCGGCCGGCGCCGGCTGCTGACCCGCGGTGTGACCCGGCCCGATGCGCAGCGACCAGGACCATCATCCCAACCGCGACCTCGCCACGCGCCTGCACCGAATCGTCGTGATCGGGCTTCAGATCGTGATGGGCATCTCGGTGCTCGGATCGCTCTATGAGAGGCAGTGGCTCAACGCGCTGGTCGTCTTGGCCATCATGCTGCTCACGCGGCTGCCGGCGATCGTGAGCCGCCGTTTCTATGTGGACATTCCGGCCGAGTTCGAGCTGCTGACGGTGATCTTCGTGTTCGCGGCGCTGTTTCTGGGCGAGGTCCGCGGGTACTACGAGCGCTTCTGGTGGTGGGATATCGCTCTGCACACGACCTCGGGCCTGCTGATGGGGATCCTGGGTTTCCTGCTGGTGTACGTGCTGAACGCCCATCAGCGGATCGACGTTCACATGCGGCCGGGATTCGTGGCGCTGTTCGCGTTCGCGTTCGCGGTGACGGTCGGCGCGCTGTGGGAAGTCTTCGAGTTCGCGATGGACGGGCTGTTCGGTCTGAACATGCAGAAGCCGATGCTGGCGGACCCGTCCGGTCTGACCGACACGATGTGGGACCTGATCGTCGACGCGCTCGGTGCGCTGGCGATCAGCGTGCTGGGCTGGTGGTACATGCACCGCAAGGTGCGTTCGTTCATCGGCGTGTGGATCCGCGAGTTCATCCGCCGCAATCCGCGTTTCTTTCGTCGCTGACGGGTGGGGCGGCGGCGCTGCCCGAGGTGTGCGGACCAGAGCCGCGACCGGGAGGTGTGCGAAACAGAGCCGCGATCGTCGGTCTGCACGGAGCCGCGACCGTAACAGGCTGTCGAAATACTCGATCTCGCGCTGTTCGAATACCGAGTTTGCCCATCGAACCCCGGGGGTCAGATGCGACGCCAGGCGATCGATGGGCTGTCGAAAAGCGCCGGCGCGACTTCTTCGACAGCCTGTCACGCTCGCGGCTCGGTTCACGCGGACGGTCGCGGCTCGGATCACGCGGGCGGTCGCGACCGCCTAGCGCAAGACACCACCGGCCCGGGCCGGGCCGAACTCAAACGCGCCGATGTCGACGACCCTTCCCGGACCGACGCCCGTGTCCGCCGTCTTCGGGTCGTTCAGAAAGCGGGGCGAGCCGGCCGCGTCCGTGACGACGCCGGCCGGAACGGCCGCGTTGTTGCCGGCATCGATCGCCGGCGAGCCGGAGGCGAGCCGGTAGTCGCCGCCGAGGGCGTCGACGAAGGCCGGGTCGGCCGAGAGATTGCCGACTCCGCCCATGCCGCCCTCGATGATGCTGTAGCTCACGGCCGGCTGGCCGAGGATCTGCTCCGCGCCGGTGTTGCCCCAGACGATCGAGTTCGTGATCGTGCTGACGTTGCCCCAGGCGTAGAGCCCGGCCGCTTCCCAGACGGCCGAGTTGCCGGCCACGGTGCAGTTGGTGAGGGTGCCTTCGTATACGTAGCCGCCGCCGCCGGAGCCGGTGGCGATGTTGTCGGTGATCCGGCAGTTCACGAACTCGGAGAAGCCACCGAAGACGCAGACGCCGCCGCCCAGGTTGGCCGTGTTGCCGGCGATGATGCAGTTCTCGAAGCGGGTCGTGCTGCTGATGGTGAAGACGCCGCCGCCCTCGGCCGCGGACTGGTTGCCGCTGATGACGCAGTTTCGGACGAGCGGCGTGCCGGAGGACTGGCTGTAGACGCCCGCACCCCAGCAGTCGCACGAGTTCCCGGTGATGATGCAGTTCTGGATGATCGGGCTGCCGCTGAGGATGTGGATGCCGCCGCCGTTGAACTGGTTGCCGCCGGTGATCGTAAAGCCGTCGACGACGGTCGCGTCGGTCTCGTTGTGATTGAAGACGATCACGCCGTGCGCCTGTGCGTCGGCGCCGCTGATGATGCAGTTCTCGGGCCCGTTCTGGCTGCGCAGCGTGACGCCCTTGCCCATGAAGTTCAGGTCGCGGTTGCCGGGGCCGGAGTAGACGCCGTCGGCGACGAGCACGACGTCGCCCGGCTGGGCGGCGTCGAGCGCCGCCTGGATGGTCGAGTAGCTCTGCGGAACCAGGCGCATTTCCGCGGCGGCCGGCAGTGCCAGCGCCACGGCGGCCAGCCCCAGCAGACCGCGCAGCAGACCGGTGCGAAGGTCGACGTGACAGTTCATCTTGCGCTCCTTTGAATGTGGACCCAGGTGGTGAGTTGACCCACGGGCGTCCGCCGAAGTGCCGCCCCGACCCCGGAGCGGCGATCGGACGCCCGCCACCTGTTCATGTCGCGAACGGCCCCGCGCCCTTGCGGGGAGGGCCGAAGGGACTATCTTGATAACGATGTCCGGAATGTTGATTCGCGCGGATTCAGGCCGGAGCGCTGCATGACGCGGGCACGCGTGATCCTGACGGGCGGCATGGTCGTGGCGGCGCTGATCGGCGTGGCGGCCGGGGTAGGGGGCTACACGTTCATCTATGCCGAGGGGGCGTCCTACATGACGAACGCCCCGAGCGCGTGCGCCAACTGCCACATCATGCGCGAGCACTACGACGCGTGGCACAAATCCAGCCATCACGCGGTGGCGGTCTGCAACGACTGCCACGCGCCGCACGACTTTTTCGGCAAGTACTTCACGAAGGCCCGCAACGGCTTCAATCACTCGCTGGCGTTCACGACCGGGCGGTTTCCGGAGCCGCTGCGGATCACCGCCTGGAACCGTGAGATCACCGAGGGGGCGTGCCGCTATTGCCACGCGGACATCGTCCAGGCGATCGACCCGGTTCACGGCGAGGCGACGTCGTGCATCCGCTGTCACCCGAACGTCGGGCACTATACGCATTGACACCGCGCGGCCGGCGGGACGCGCCGCAGGCAGGGCATTTACGCCGCCGTACGAGGAGCTGGGACATGACGACACCATCCGCCCCGCAGCATCCGTCGCACGGCTCGTCCGCGCCGCCGCCGCCGCGGCCGCGCGGCCTGTTCTGGCCGCTGGTGCTGACGGGGCTGATCACGGCCGGAGTGACGTTCGGGATCGTGGCGCTGCTGGTCTCAATCTTCGAGCACAAGCAGGAGGCGCGAAATCCGTTCTTCCGGGTGGTCGAGCTGACGGACGAGACGGAGGACCCGAACATCTGGGGCAAGAACTTCCCGATCCAGTTCGATCTGTATCGCCGGACGGTGGATCAGCAGCGGACGCGCTTCGGCGGGAGCGAGGCGGTGCCGCGGACGCCGACGGCTGCGGATCCGCGGTCGATCGTGGCGCAGTCGCGGCTGGAGGAGGACCCGCGGCTGGAGACGATGTGGGCGGGCTATGCGTTCTCGGTGGACTTTCGCGAGGAGCGCGGGCACGCGTACATGCTGGAGGACCAGACGTTCACCGAGCGGCAGGAGGCCTCGCCGCAGCCGGGTACGTGCATCCACTGCCACGCGTCGGTCTACGTGCCGTACAAGAAGGCCGGCGACGGTGACCTGATCAAGGGCTTCGAGAAGCTCAACCCGCTGCCCTACGAGGAGGCCCGCAAGCACGTGACGCACCCGATCACGTGCATCGACTGCCACGACCCGCAGACGATGGCGCTGCGCGTCACGCGGCCGGGGTTTCTGGAGGGGATCAGGCTGGTCAAGGCGGCCGAGGGGATCGAGGACTACGACGTGAACACGATGGCGACGCGTCAGGAGATGCGCAGCTTCGTGTGCGGGCAGTGCCACGTGGAGTATTACTTCAAGGGGCCGGAGAAGCGGCTGACGTATCCGTGGTTCAAGGGGCTGAAGGCGGACGAGATTCTGGCGTACTACGACGAGGTGGGTTTCAAGGACTGGACGCACGAGAAGACGGGCGCGGCGGTGCTCAAGGCGCAGCATCCCGAGTTCGAGATGTGGAACCAGGGGATTCACTCGCGGGCGGGGGTGGCGTGTGCGGACTGCCACATGCCCTACATCCGCGTGGGTGCGATGAAGGTGAGCGACCACCACGTCCGCAGCCCGCTGCTGAACATCAACCACGCCTGCCAGACGTGCCACAAGGCCAGCGAGCAGGAGCTGCGCGAGCGGGCGTATACGATTCAGTCGCGGACGTTCGAGATGCGCAGCCGGGCACTGGATGCGCTGCTGGACCTGATCGGCGATATCGAGCAGGTGCGGGCGACGGCGAGCGACGAGCAGCTCGCCGAGGCGCGCGACCATCAGCGCAAGGCGCAGTTCCTGCTGGATTTCATCGAGGCGGAGAACTCGATGGGCTTTCACGCGGACCAGGAGGCGGTCCGGGTGCTGGCGCTGTCGATCGATTACAGCCGCCTGGGGCAAAAGGCGCTGCGCGGGCTGCTGGCCGGGGGCGAAGCGGCGGGGCCGCGCGTCAGCGAGGCGGCTTCGAGCGCTTCAGAAACTGATCATTGATTTCGAGCGTCGCCTGCATGAAGGCCGGCTCGTAGCCGCGCTGCTGGCAGGAGCGGACGATGGCGCTGCAGTCCTTGGGCAGGCACTTGCCGGAAAAGCCGCGGGCATGCGGATAGACGAAGGTGTGGTCGCGGCTGATGCGCGGATCGGCCAGCCAGATCTCGCGGAGCAGGTTGAAGTCCACCCCGTGGGCGCGGGCGATGTCGTAGAACTCGTTGACGAAGGTGACCTTGACCGCGTAGAAGGCGTTCTCCATGTACTTGGCGACCTCGGCCGTGGTCGCGTCGCAGAAATAATAGCGGACGTAGGAGTTGTAGTAGTGCTTGTAGAAGTCAGCCGCGGCGGAGACGTCCTGCGTCGTTCCGCCCAGCACGACGAACTCGCGCTCGGCCATGTTGCCGAAGACGTGCGCGGTCGTCTCGCCCAGGTACTCGGGCTGGAAGACGATCGACTTGCGGTGTTTCTCGCGCAGCCGGTCGGTGGTGCCGGGGGAGACGGTCGAGCGGAGGATGATCAGCGGGGCGGCGACCCAGCTTACAGCCTCTTCGACGATCGAGGTGTTGCAGGTGCCGTCGTCGTTCATGGGCGTCGGCACGCAGATGAAGACCACGTCGCAGGCGTTGATCGCTTCCTTGGTGCCGTTCGTGCCGGGTTTGTATGGATCGAACATGACCGTATCGGGCCCGCAGAGCTTCTGCATGGCCGACCCGACGACCCCTGCACCGACCACGCCCACCTTCGGCTTGGACACAGCTAACTCCAGCGATAGTCGTTAGTTGCAGCTATGCGGGCGCCGCCCGGACCCTCCGCCGGCCAACCCCACGGCTCATGAATAGTCGCAGTTTCGCGGGCGGTCAACGTGTGCGGTGAAAGATTCGGGCACGTGCGGAGGAGATGTCGTTCGCCGCGGGCGGCGTGATTCGGTCGGGCGCGCAGAACAGAGCCGCGACCGTAAGGGAGCGGGCCAGCGCAGCGGCCGATCCCGCGCACACGCGCCGAAACGCACACACCTGAAACCAACGCAACCGCGCCTTGGATAGGTGGATGTCATCTGGCGCTGGCGCGGGTGCCCGTTCAGCCCCAGCCCGCTCCCTCACGGTCGCGGCTCGGTTCTGGTGGGCGGTCGCGGCTTGGTTCTGGCGGGCGGTTGCGGATCGGAATACGCGGGTGCGGGGGCCGGCAGGGGTTTGAAGCACTCGCGGCAGCGCGGCTCGTATTCGCCCAGCCCGCCGACCATCAAGGGATCGGTGACGGGCACCATCCGCTGCGAAAACTCGGCCGCCGCGCCGCAGACCGTGCACGGCGCCGTGAGCAGCCGTACCTCGTCGGCGACGGCCCGCAGCTCGGGGAACGGCGGAAACGGCCGGCCCCAGGCGTCGTTGTGAAGACCCGCGACGATCACGCGCTGCCCGCGGGCCGCCAGGGCTCGCACGCAGGCGGTCAGCCCGCGGCCGAAGAAGTGCCCTTCGTCGATTCCGATTAGGTCGTAGCCGTCCGTCCGCGAGAGCAGCTCTTCAGACGAAGCGGCTGTCGCCGCGGCGAAGCTGCGCCGATCATGGGTGACGAGTCGATCGGGGCCGTAGCGGTCGTCGATGGCGTGCTTGAAGGCGACCACGCGCCGCCCGTCGCGAAGTGCGGCCTCGAGCCGCTCGATGAGCAGGCCGGTCTTGCCGGCGAACATGCAGCCGCAGATGACTTCGATGCGGCCGGGCTGGGCGGGGACGGCGGCCATCAGCGACCCGCCGATCCACTGGAATGCGAAGCGCCGGCCGGGCGGCCGGCGGTGCTCGGCCGCAGGTCCTGCACGACCCGCATGAAGTCCGCGACGCGGCGGGCATCGACGGACTCGCTCCAGACGCCGTCGTGCTTGAAGTGCGAGCCGACGATGGCTGCGTCGACGTGCGGCCAGAACTCCGCGATGTTCTCGGCCGTCACGCCCGAGCCGATCATGACCGGGATGCGCACGGCCTGGCGCACGTCGCGCACCTGCGCGAGCGGCGGCGCGTCGCCGGTCGCGACGCCGGTTACGATCAGGCCGTCCGCCCCGCAGAACTCGGCCGTCCGGGCGGCCTCGGCGAGGGTCACGTCGGCCGTGATCGCGTGGCTGGAGTGCTTCTTCTTCACGTCCGCGACGATGCGGATCGCCTCCGCCGCGATCTGCCGGCGATAGCGGAGCAGGGGGCCGGCGGCCGCCTCGGGCATGATTCCCTCGTCGGCCACGTGTGCGTAGGTGAAGTTCTCGACGCGGACGAAGGTCGCCCCACAGCCATGAGCCACCGCGAGGGCCTCGCAGTTCGCGGCCGCCAGAATCTGGACGCCCAGCGGCAGCATGCTTGCGGCCCGCACGGCCGCACCGACCGCCGTCATTCCGGCGACGATTTCCGGCCCCACCCGGCCGGAGAGATAGGGCACATCGTGCATGTTCTCGATGAGGAGGCCGTCCAGGCCATGCTCTTCGTAGATGCGTGCCTCGCGGACGGCCGTCTCGACGATCCGGGCGATCGGCTCGCGGGCGCGGGGGGTGCCGGGCAGGGCGAGCACGTGGATCATTCCGATAACGGCTGGGCGGCGAGGGAACATGCGGGAGATTCTCCGGTCAGCGTCGCCCGGGTGTCGCGCGGCCGGGCGGCGCGGGTCAGTCTACGCCGCGACGGGCGGTGTTGCGAGCCGTTGCGGAATGCGCGGGGGGCCTCGGCGGTTTGCATGGATGGTGGCGGGCCGGAACATCTTTGTGCGTCGGGATTTGGCGGCTCGAGGGGGGACGGGCGAGCTGCGCTTGCCCATGGCAGCCGGCCGATGGCGTCCGGCGCTTGGCGTTGGAGATGCGTGGCCGGCGTTCTAAGATGGATCGAGCGGTCCGCATCGCGGCGGTCGCCGGGAGAGAATCCGGGTGTGACTCTTGGCGTCGCGGCAAGCAGAGGCGGGATCGGTGCCCGGGCCCGTTCGTTCGAGTGAGAGTCCGATGTGCGTCGGCCGGGCGGTGCGGCCGGTGTGAGCGGCCGCCAGTCGTGGGAGCACTATCTTGAGCAGCAGGAGTCGATCAAGCATGAAGCGATTCTGTGTATCCGCGGGCCTGTTTGCGCTCGCCATGTTCGGCGGAGCGTCGCTGGCGATCGCGTTTCCGTCGTATCAATCCGCCTGGGAGACGATCTATCCGAACTCCACGCTGCCGACGCGGATGCAGGCGACGACGGGTGCGACGTGCCACATCTGCCATCATCCGCCGGAGCGGTTCCTGCCCGGTAATTGCTATCGGCAGGACATCATCGATCGGCTGCTGGCCGGGCGGACGATCTTCGAGGCGATCGAGGATATCGACGGCGTCGATTCGGATGGAGATGGCGTGGCCAATGGCGACGAGATTGAGCTGGCGCGGACGGACCTGCCGGGCGAGGTGGGCTACAACCCGGGTCTGATCGGCGAGACGGGCACCGACCCGTGTGCGCAGAACCCGAATGAGGCCGTGACGGGACAGCCGGAGACGCCGCCGGATGAGCCGTGTGTCGGTGATCTGGACGGTGACAATGACGTCGACTTCAACGACCTGGTGACGCTGCTGGCGGCGTACGGAGTCAACGACAACGGCGACGTGGACGGCGACGGCGACACGGACTTCAACGATCTGGTGGCGCTGCTGGGTGCGTACGGGTCGCCGTGCTAGCGTAGGCGGTCGGTGTTGCGGCGTGGCGGGCGCTGCGGGCGCTGCGGGCGTTGCGGGCGGTGTGGGCGGTGTGGCCGCGCTGCTCGAGGCGGGCGGAGCAGAACCGCTACGGGGCGGCGCGCGGAACAGCGCCGCGACCGCAAGGGCGCGCGAGACAGAGCCGCGACCGTAAGGGAGCGGGCCAACTCGACGAAACTCACCCGCGTCCGCTCCGGACACTGTGTGTCCGGGGCGGACCCGCCGAAATACGATCACCTGAAACCAACGAAACCGCGCCTGGGATAGGTGGATGTAATCTGGTGCTTGCGCGGGTGGCGCGCCAGCTCCAGCCCGCTCCCTTACGGTCGCGGCTCGGCTCTGGCGGGCGGGGCGCCCGCGCCCCCCAAGGTGCGCGAGATAGGCATTGCACTGCTCAAGAGCAGTGGCACCGGGCCGGAATTGTACTGCTCGCAGAGGCGTGGCATACACGAGTCCCGTGAAGGCCGGACGCGCACGGTGACGAATCCTGCCAGAACCGCTATACTCACCGCGCGGGGTGCGTGTCATGCTCGCGCTCGCCTGGGCGACAGCGCCGGGCGATTTCTCCGAGTGCGACCCAGCAGGGCGGCAGGCAGGATGCCGGCCCCATGCACGAACATGTGAGGCCCCACCCATGGAGACGTGATGCGTCTGGTCATCGTCTCGAACCGTCTTCCGATCGTCATCGAGCAGCGCGGCGGCGAGTTTCACACCCGCCGCGGCTCGGGCGGCCTGATCACTGCGATGGCGCCCGTTCTGCGGCGCTGGGGCGGGCTGTGGATCGGCTGGCCGGGAGCGGCCGATCAGCCCGGCCTCGATCTGGACGCCACGCTGGCCGAGTTCGGGCCGACGGTCGGCTGCGAGTTCCGCGCCGTGCGGCTGACCGAGCAGGACCGCGACGATTTCTATAACGGCTTCTCGAACCAGATCATCTGGCCGCTGTTTCACGATCTTCAGACCTGGTGCAATTTCGACCCGGCCTTCTGGCGCAGCTACCTGGCCGTGAACCGCAAATTCGCCGACGTGATCGCGGCCGAGGCCCGCCCGGGCGATTTCCTGTGGGTGCACGACTATCACCTGATGAGCGTGGGTGCGGAGCTGCGCTGCCGCGGCCTTCAGCAGAAGCTGGGCTTCTTTCTGCATATTCCGTTCCCGCCGCCGGATATCTTCTTCAAGCTGCCGTGGCGCTCGGCGGTGCTGGAGGGGCTGCTGAGCTACGACCTGGTCGGGTTTCAGACGCCGCGCGACCAGGAGAACTTCGCCCACTGCGCCCGGGCGCTTTTGCCCGATGCGCGCGTCCGCCGCCGCGCCGGCGGGCTGACGGTCGAGCATCACGGCCGGCGGGTGCAGGCCGGGGCCTTTCCGATCAGCATCGACTACAACGACTTCGCCGCGCGGGCGGCGGACCCGCAGGTGACCGAGCTCGTGCAGGCGATCCGGGCCGAGCTGCCGGACCGGCAGATCATTCTCGGGCTCGACCGGCTCGACTACACGAAGGGGATTCCGGACCGGCTGCGGGCCTTTCGCACGGCGCTGGAGCGTCATCCGAGCCTGCACCGGGCGGTCACCTTCGTCCAGGTCGTCGTTCCGAGCCGGGGGAGCGTGGAGCAGTACAAGGAGCTGCGGGCGGAGATCGAGCAGCTCGTCGGCTCGATCAACGGGCAGTTCACGCAGCCCGGCTGGGTTCCGATCCACCACAATTTCCGCAGTCTGGCGCCGGACGAGCTGCTGGCGTACTACCGGACGGCCGACGTGGCCCTGGTGACGCCGCTCAAGGACGGGATGAACCTGGTGGCCAAGGAATACTGCGCGTCGCAGCTCGACGGCGACGGCGCGCTGATCCTGAGCGAGTTCGCGGGTGCGGCGGCGGAGTTGTCGCGCGACGCGCTGATCGTCAATCCGTACGACGTCGAGGGTGTGGCCGACGCGATCCACCGCGGGGCGACGATGACGCGCCAGGAGCGCCGCCGGCGGATGCGGCGGCTGCGCTCGCTGATCGCCAAGCGCGACATCTACGCCTGGGTGCACGCATTCCTGAGCGAGGCCGGCATGCAGATGCCCGAGACGCGGCCGGCCGGGGAAGTGGCCCGCAGCGCGGCGGTGCCGCTGGGGGTCGAAATGGTCGCGGAGGATCCCGCGGATATCGAGTCCGATCACGACGCCTACCTGCGGCGGCAGCACACGCCGCATACCCCTCCGATGATGTCCGGCCGGCCGCGTCAGTGAGCGGTTGATTTCGTCCGGCGCTGCGCCTACGTTTCGCTGATTCACACGGATGTCAGAAGGTCCTTCGAATCGACTTTCGCTGCCGGGTGCGACGAATGCCGCGAACACGCCGGAAGACGAGCACGACGCTGCTGACGCGAGCCGACGATCCGCACTGGTATCGCGACGCGGTGATCTACGAAGTGCACGTGCGCGCGTTTCGCGACAGCGACGGCGACGGGATGGGGGATTTCCGCGGACTGACCGAGCGGCTGGGGTATCTGCGCGACCTGGGCGTGACGGCGCTGTGGCTGCTGCCGTTCTATCCGTCGCCGTGGAAGGACGACGGCTATGACATCGCCGACTACTGCAACATTCACCCGGCCTATGGAACGATCCGGGACTTTCAGGCTTTCCTGCGCGAGGCGCACAAGCGCGGCCTGCGGGTGATCACCGAGCTGGTCATCAACCACACGTCGGACCAGCATCCGTGGTTTCAGCGTGCCCGCCACGCGCCGCCCGGCTCGCGCGAGCGCGAGTTCTACGTCTGGAGCGACACGCCCGACCGCTACAGCGACGCCCGCATCATCTTCAAGGACTTCGAGACCTCGAACTGGACCTGGGACCCGGTCGCGCGGGCATACTACTGGCACCGTTTCTACTCGCACCAGCCGGACTTGAACTTCGACCAGCCGGCCGTGCGCAGCGCGGTCTTGCGGGCGATGGAATTCTGGCTGGAGATGGGGGTCGACGGGATGCGGCTCGACGCGGTGCCCTATCTGTATGAGCGCGACGGGACGAGCTGCGAGAACCTGCCCGAGACGCACGCCTTCCTCAAGCAGCTTCGCAAGCACGTCGACCGCAAGTACCGCAACCGCATGCTGCTGGCCGAGGCCAATCAGTGGCCGGAGGACGCCGTCCACTACTTCGGCGACGGCGACGAATGCCACATGGCCTTCCATTTTCCGGTCATGCCGCGGCTGTTCATGGCGATTCACATGGAGGACCGCTTCCCGATCGTCGAGATCATGGAGCAGACGCCGGAGATTCCCGCGAGCTGCCAGTGGGCGCTTTTCCTGCGCAATCACGACGAGCTGACGCTCGAGATGGTGACGGACGCTGAGCGCGACTACATGTACCGCGCCTACGCCAGCGACGCGCATGCCAAGATCAATCTCGGCATTCGCCGCCGGCTGGCGCCGCTGCTGGGCAACA
>CAZXUI010000078.1:0-22749 GCA_964643885.1 uncultured Planctomycetales bacterium | reverse complement strand
CCGGTCTCTGACCGGTCTGATTGGGGGACCGGTCTCTGACCGGTCTGATTGGGGACCGGTCTCTGACCGGTCTGATTGGGGAACCGGTCCTTGACCGGTCTGATTGGGGGACCGGTCACTGACCGGTCTGATTGGGGGACCGGTCTCTGACCGGTCATTGGCCGACAGGTCTCCGACCTGTCGCGCTCTTGCCCGTCAGGGCTAACGGCCGTAGCCGGTGGCTTCAGCCACCGGAAGACTCGACCCCCCTACGTCGTCCGTGGGGCCTTCGGCTCGGATCACAGCACAAAAGGTCCAAACCCGCACCGCAACCTCATTCAAGATGGCGATCGGTCCGATCGTCTCGTCCTGGCGCGAAAGTCCCTTCTCGCACTTCGCCGGCCGCTCAGAGGTCCCTCTGAGTACGGGCAAGCTGCGCTTGCCCATGCCACCCGCGCGGCGGGTTCTGATTCAGCCGATCAGCGTCTCGCTCGGCAGGTGCGGGATCGGCCGGCGGCTCGTCAGCGCCTGCCACAGCCGCGGCCAGAGTTCTTTGTGCCCCTGAATGGACGTGATCACGATCAGCTCGCGCTGCGCGCCGCGCTTCAGATGCAGCGACAGCTCCCCGCCCCGCCGCACCAGCACCGCCAGCGTCCCCGGCTCGATCGGGAAGCTGCGAACCCGGGGCCGGCTGGAGAACATCGAATACGCCAGGACCTCCACAACACCCGGTGCGATGCGCACATACATCGGCCGGACGATCGTGGCCCAGACGACGATCAGCCCGGCCGCGGCGGCCGGAATGAGGATACAGGCGAAGCCTTCCAGCTCCAGATCGAAATGCAGGCCGGGGATGAACTGGAGCATCCAGACGGCGAGAATCGACAGGCCGATTCCGGCCAGAATCAGCGGCCCGCGGACGACGCGGCCGGGCGAGATGATCTCCGGCTCGAAGGGGACGTCGTCGACCTCGGGAAGCTCGTCGACTCCCAGGGTGACGACGTAGCCGCAGCGCGTCAACCCGGGGTCTTCCTGCTCGAGCAGCTCACCGACCCAGCCGAGCGTGGGCAGCTCACGAATCGACGCCCAGCGATCTCGAAGCGCTTGTGCGAGCGAATCCGGCAGCGGCGGCTCATGCGGCTGCCCGGCGAGCTTTCGGCGATATCGTCGCCGCCCCAGCAGATGCAGTCCGATCAGCACGGCGCCGACCAGACCGATGAAGACCGGCTGGCTCAACCCCAGAACGGGTCGCCCGGGCCGCATGAGCAGCGCCATGAACGCGACCGCGAAAAAGACGATGAGAAGCGCCCCGGGCTTTCGCGGCGCGGGGCGCGGCCGCGGCACGACCACGACGCGCGGCGGCGGGCGCTGCGTCGCGCCGTGCTCGATCGAATCGCCCGGCCGCTGCGACATCGCCCCGTCGCTCCCGCCCTCGCCCTACTTGGCTTCGAGCCAGTTATCCGCCACCTGTGCGTCGACCTTCAGCGGCACGCGCAGCCTGATCGCCCCGCTCATCACTTCCGCGACGACGCTGCAAAGCTCATCCGCCCGCTTCCGCGGCGCTTCGCAGACCAGCTCGTCGTGCACCTGGAGCAGCATCCGCAGCGGCAGCTTCTCGCGCTCGATGCGCTCGGCCAGGCGGATCATGGCCGTCTTGATCAGGTCGGCGGCCGAGCCCTGCACGACCGTGTTGACCGCCAGCCGCTCCGCCTGTGCGCGGGCGGGGCGATTGCGCGAGTGGATGTCGGGAATCGGGCGGCGGCGGCCTTGAATGGTGCGGACGAAGCCGTCTCGCTGCGCGTCGGCGATGCACTGGTCGATGAAGCCGCGGATTTTCGGGTAGCGCTTGAAGTACTCGTCGATGAACGCCTGGGCATCCGTGCGGCTCATCCCGGTGCCCTGGGCCAGGCCGAAGGCGGTCTGGCCGTAGATCAGGCCGAAGTTGACGGCCTTGGCGGTGGCCCGCAGGTCGCGCGAGACCTGCTCGAGCGGGACGCCGTGAATCTGCGCGGCGACGAAGGCGTGGATGTCGCGATCCTGCTCGAAGGCGCGGATCAGCTCCTCGTCGCCGCAGAAATGCGCCAGCACGCGCAGCTCGACCTGCGAGTAGTCGGCGACGATCAGCCGCTCGTCTGGCGTGCGCGGGACGAAGGCGCGGCGAATCTGGCGGCCCAGCTCGGTCCGCACGGGAATGTTCTGAAGGTTCGGCTCGCTGCTGCTGAGCCGCCCGGTGACGGCGCCGGTCTGGTGATAGCTCGTGTGCACCCGGCCGGTGCGCTTCGAGATCGCCGCGGGCAGCGCGTCGACATAGGTGCCGCGCAGCTTCTGAATCTCCCGATACTCGAGAATCAGCGCCAGCAGCGGGTGCTGCGTCTCGCGGGCGAGGACTTCGAGCGTCTCGGCATCGGTCGAGCGGGCGGTGCGGGTGTGCTTGACGACGCGCATCTTCAGGCGGTCGAAGAGCACCTCGCCGAGCTGCTTGGGCGAATCGAGGTTGAAGGGTGCGCCCGCCAGCTTGTGCACCTCGCGGGTGATCTGCTCGGCCCGCCGCGCCATCTCGACGCTCATCCGGCGGAGTATCTCCGTGTCGATGCGGATGCCGTTGTACTCCATCTCCATCAGCACGCGGACGAGCGGCATCTCGGTCTCGAAAAACAGCGGCTCCAGATCGCTGCCGCGCAGCCGCGGCTCGAGCAGGCGGCCGAGGCGCCAGGTGTAGTCGGCATCTTCGCCGGCGTACTCGGCCACGTGCGCCGTCGGCACCTGGTCCATCGGCAACTGGTCGCGGCCTTTTCCGATCAGGTCGGTGATCGGGATCATGCGGTGGGCCAGCAGCCGCTCGGCGAGATAGTCGAGCTTGAACGAGCCGATCAGCGGGTCGAGCACGAACGCGGCGATCATCGTGTCGAACAGCGGCCCGGCGACGGGCAGATCGTGCTGCCGCAGCACGATCATGTCGTACTTGAGATGGTGGCCGAACTTGGTCGTCTGCGGGTCGGAGAGGATCGGCGCGAGCTGCTCGCGAACCAGGCCGAGCGGCAAGGCCGCCCCGGCGGCGGCGCGAACCGGGATGTACCAGCCCTGGCCCACGGCCCAGGAGAACGACAGGCCTACCAGGTCGGCGTCGATCGGGCTGACGCTGGTCGTCTCGGTATCGAGGGCAAAGGCCCGCTGCGTGCGAAGCTGGGAAATGAAACGATCCAGCGCCTCGGGCGTGTCGATCAGCGCGTAGCGGCCGCCGTCGGGCATTTCGAGCGCCGGGTCACGCAGGGGATGGTCGGCCGGCTCGGAGCGCGTGGCGCGGGCGGCCGCCTGGGCGGCGGGCCGATCGGGGGGCAAATCGTCGAACAGGCCGCCGGAGGACGGGCGCGGCCGGGGTTTAGCCGCGGGCGGCGCGGCGGCCGCCGCGGACGGTCGTTTCGGCGGGGCCGACTCGGCGTCGGTCTGCGTTCCGGCCGGCACCTGGTCAGGCAGGCGGCGGAAGCCGAGCTCGATCATGGCGTCGCGCAGGGCCGGCCAGGCGAGGGCGTCGCTGCGGGCGCGGTCGAGGTCGAGCTCGACGGGAACGTCCCTCAGCAGCGTGACGAGCTTGCGTGAGGTTTCGAGCAGGCCGGCGAAGGCCAGCACGTTCTCGCGCTGCTTGGGCGTGAGCTCGTCGGCATGCTCGACGACGGCGCGGGCGGAGCCGTATTTGGCGAGCAGCTTCGCGGCGGTCTTTGGTCCGATGCCCGGTACGCCGGGGACATTGTCGACCGAGTCGCCCGTGAGAATCTGAGCCTCGATCGCCTGCTCCGGCCCCCAGCCCTTCAATTCGCGCAGCTTGTCGGGCGTGATGACCTCGTCCTTGCCCGGGTCATACAGCGAGACGTGCTCATTGAGAAGCTGCTCGAGGTCCTTGTCCTTGCTGACGAGGAAGACGTGCAGGTCGGGCCCGGCGTGGCGGGCGGCGAGTGTGGCCAGGATGTCGTCGGCTTCGTACGTCGGCAGCCGAAGGATCGGCAGCCGGAGGGTCTCGGCCAGGGCGATGATGCGCTCCATCTGGACCGGCAGGTCCTCTGGCGGCGGCTCGCGGTGGGCCTTGTAGTCGGGGTAAAAGTCTCGGCGGAAGACGGTCTCGTCGGAGCAGTCGAGGACCATCGCCAGGTAGTCCGGGCGGCGGTCGCGCATCAGGTTGAGCACCATCTGCCAGAAGACGTGCGTGGCCCGCGTGGGCTCGCCGCTGGGGCTGTGCAGGTCGGGGAAGGGCGCGTAATAGGCCCTGTAAATCTGGGCGTGGCCGTCGATGAGGTAGAGCGACTTGGGCATCGGGTGAATGGTATGCGGGGTCGCGGGCCGCGTCAGCAGAGGCGGCCGGAAGTTGACTTCGGACGCGTCGGCGGCTACTCTCCCCCGCTCCGACCGGGCCTGTCGGAAGCAGGCAGGGCGCAGACCGCTCCCATCGTCTAGTGGCCCAGGACATAGCCCTCTCAAGGCTAAGACACGGGTTCGAATCCCGTTGGGAGCGTTCCTTTTTCCCCCGCGGCATGGGTGGGGCACTTCGCGGCTGCAATCGCGGCCGATTCGGCGCGACATCAGTCAGATGGAACGGGTCGAGAGCCTCGCTCCCGGCGCGATGCCTCGCGACTGTCCCAGTTCCCCTCGACGCACCGCCCGGTCGACCGGCTAGCGTCTCGCGAGACTCTCCTCCAGCGAGGCCAGCCAGCGGCCGGGCGCGTGCCTTTTGTCAGCTCCCGCATACAATCGCGGCGACGCAGCACCTCGGCTCGGGCCGAGACGGCGCTGTCTGTCCGCGCTGAGCACGGGCCGCGGCGCGACCTGCGGGCGAGAAGCGATCCATGCGAACCGCGTACTTCGACTGTTTCTCCGGCGCGGCCGGCGACATGATCCTGGCGGCGCTGATCGACGCGGGCTGGGAGACGGAAGCGCTGCGCGCGGTCGTGGCGCAGCTCAAGCTGCCGGGCGTGGAGGTCGTTTCGCAAAAGGTCCGCCGACACGGCATCGCCGCGACGCACGTCGATGTGCGGATCAGCGAGAGGGAGCAGCACGGGCATCGCCACCTGCCGCAGATCGTCAGGATCATCGACCAGGCGGGGTTGCCGGCGGCCGTGGCGGAGAACGCGCGGCGCATCTTCCGGCGGCTGGCGGAGGCGGAGGCGAAGGTCCACGACACGACGGTCGAGAAGGTGCACTTTCACGAGGTCGGGGCGGCGGACGCGATCGTCGACATCGTCGGGGCGTGCGCAGGGCTTGCGCAACTGGGCGTGGAGCGCGTGATCTGCTCGCCGATTCCGACCGGGCACGGGACGGTCACCTGCGAGCACGGCGTGATGCCCGTGCCGGCTCCCGCGACGGCCGAGCTGCTGGCGGGTGTGCCGCTGGCGGCCTGCGACGAGGCGGGCGAGCTGACGACGCCGACCGGGGCGGCCATTCTGACGACGCTGGCGGCCGGATTCGGGCCGCCGCCGGCCATTCGGCTGACGGCGACGGGGTATGGGGCCGGGACGCGGGAGGGCCGGACGCGGGCCAACCTGCTGCGGGTGCTGATCGGTGAGGGGGAGTCGGCGGCCGGCGGGGATGAGTATGACACGGTGGCGGTCCTGGAGACGCAGCTCGACGACACGACGGGGCAGGTGGTGGCGTACGCGAGCGGGCGGCTGCTGGAAGCGGGTGCGCTGGACGTGTTTGCGGTGCCGATCATCATGAAGAAGGGGCGGCCGGGGCAGCTTCTGACGGTGCTTTGCGCGCCGGGGGCGACGGCGCGGCTGGAGGAGATCGTCTTCGCGGAGACGGGGACGCTGGGGATCCGGCGGAGCCTGACGACGCGGCGGAAGCTGTCTCGCGAGCACGTGACGGTCGAGACGCGCTTCGGGCGGATTCGCGTGAAGGTCGGGCGCGGGGGCGGCGGCGTGGAGCGCGGCTGGCCGGAATATGAGGACTGTGCCGCGGCGGCGCGGGCACACGGCGTGTCGCTGCGGATCGTGCAGCAGGCGGCGCAGGCGGCGTGGGCGGAATCGAATGCTCCTGGGTGAGGCGGCGACGGGCTTCGGCAACACCTGGCTGATCGTGCTTGCGCTGTGCGCGGTCAGCTTCATGCTGATGCAGCTTCGCCGGAGGCATGCTCAGACGGGACAGTCGCAGGCGGCGGCGCGACGGCAGTTCGAACGGCTGCGCGGCCAGAGCCGGTTGCGCGAGTCGCTCGAGGAGCTGCTGGTGCAGCTCGAGCAGGTCTCGCGCGAGGTGAATGCCCAGCTCGATACGAAATTCTCGCGGCTCGAAGCAGTCGTGGAGGATGCGGACCGGCGGATCGTGCGGCTGGAGTCGCTGCTCAGCGAGTCGGGCGGCGCGGTAGCCGGGCCGGCCGCGGGTGCGGCGCGGGATTCGGACGCGACCGCGCGGCGGATCGAGCGGGTCAGGCAGCGGTTGGCGCGCGGGCGGGGGCAGGCGCAGGATAGCGATTCGCAGCAGCGGCCGGCGGATGCGGCCTCGGCGGGGGTTGAGGCCGGCCCGGGTGTGCGGCAGAATGCGGCGCCGGGCGCGGCGGCCGGCCCGCTGGCGTCGGCCCTGCATGCGGAAGTCTTCCGGATGCGCGATGCAGGCCGCAGCGCGATGGAGATCGCCGAAGCGCTGGCGATTCCGCTGGGGGAGGTGGAACTGGTGCTCAGCCTGCGCGAGCTGTGACGACGGGACGACCATTCGTGAATGACGCGATCGCCGGGCCCCGCCCGAACTCACGAGCACCATTCGAAATCGTCCGGCGACTGATCCGACTGAACAACCTGCTCATATTCGCGCTGGTGGCGGCCGGGCTGATCGGACTGGCGGTCGCGCGGACCTGGGGCGCGCAGCGGCCGGGGGCGGCGGTCGGCTCGCTGCTGCTGTGGGCGCGGATCGTGCTGCCGATTGCGGCGCTGGTGATCACGGCCGTGGTGACGCAGCGGGCGCTGGCGGCGGCGGCCCGCGACCTGGACGAGCCGGTCTGCGCGGTGTCGATCGCGCCGGTGTTCGACCGCTGCAAGCGGGCGTCGATGTGGATGCTGGCGGCGGCGGGACTGCTGGCGGGCGGGTGCCTGGCGCTGGGGACGACGAAGGATCTACTGCTGGCGGCGCTGCCGCTGGTGTTGCTGCTGATCGCGCGGCCGAGCGAGCAGGGGTTCATGAGCTTCCTGAACCTGGCGGTGTCGATGCAGGAGGACGAGTCTGAGCAGGCGGTCGCGCCGGCGGAGGCGGACGGAGGAGACGGAAGGGATTGACGGGGTTGAGGCGGGTCGGGCGCGCGCGAGGCGCGCAGAACCGAGCCGCGACCGTGAGAACCGAGCCGCGACCGTGAGGGAGCGGGCGCATTTGAGAGACTCTCCCGCGTACACGCGCCGGTTCGCACACACCTGCCATCAACGGACGAGCGCCTGAGATAGGTGGATGTCATCCGGCGCTGCGCGGGCACCGCGCCACCCCCAGCCCGCTCCCTTACGGTCGCGGTTCGGATCATGCGCACGGTCGCGGCTCGGATCATGCGCACGGTCGTTGTTCAGATCACGTACGCGGAACGCCCGGGCGCCGCGTGCTCGCGGCTCGCACGTCGCCCGGAAGGGATGCTACTTGTCGGAGCCGCCGGCGCCGCCCGAATTTCCGGAGCCGCCGGCGGCGGGAGCCGGTTGGCCGGGTGCGGCGGCAGGCGGCGGAAGCTGCCCGCCGCTGCGCTGAAGCAGTCCGGCCAGCGCGTCGAAATACGTGCGGACCGTCGGCTGATACTGCGTCGGCACGGCCTGGCGGTCGATGGCGTCGGTCGCGTCACGGACGGCCGAGGTCACCGCGTCACGCACTTCGGCCGAGGCCTCACCCTTGATCTGCGGGCCGTCGATGAGCATCTGGCCGATGATCTGGCCGCCCGTCAGCTTCACGGGCGCCTTGCTCGCCTCGTACTTGTGCGCGCCGCGCTCGCGGCCGATGCGCGAGCCGTAGCCCAGCCCGGCATTTGGACCCTGGCTGCCGATTCGGTTACTGAACTGATCGCTCTGACAGTTTCCGCCTTTGCAGGCGCCTTCGCGCAGCGCCTTGAGCTGCGCCATCGCGGCCTGAATGTCGGCCAGCGTGGCCTCCGCCATCTCCAGGTCTGAGAGCATCGCGCCGGCCTGCATCATGGCCGCATCGGCGTTCTGAGACTGAGCCATCGCGCCCGAAGCGCAGGCGCTCATGGCCTGGGCGGCCTGGGCCATGCACTGCGCGAGGCTCTGGCACTGCTGCTGCGCCTTGAGCTGCTGGGCCATCTTCTGGGCGAGCTGCTTGATCTGCTCCTGCGTCAGGCCGGAGTTCTGAAGCTGCTGGGCAAGCGCCTGCTGAAGCTTCTGGAGATCGTCGGGGTTCATCTGGGCGAGCTTTTCGAGCAGCTTCTTGGCATCCTCTTCGGAGAGGCCGGCCTTGTTCTCGAGCTCCTTGCGGAGGGCGGACTTGTCGGCCAGCTTTTCGAGCTGCTTGACCAGGTCGTCGAGCTTCTCGGACATCTCGGCGAGCGCCTTTCTGGCCTGCTCGTCGCCCTTGGCCGCGGCCTGCGCGAGTTGCTTGCGCAGCTCCTCGAGCTTCTCGCGGGCGACCTTCATGTCGCCGTTGGCCAGCGCCTCGGCGAACTTGCTGGCCGCATCATCACCCTTCTTCGGATCGAGCCTGGCCAGCTCGCGCTGAAGCTCCTTGAGCGAGTTGAGCTGCTGCGACTGCTCCTCTTTCTGGAGCTTCTCCTGCACGCTGTCGATCTTCTTGACGACTTCGCGGCGGATGTCGTCGGGCTTGAGCGCGGGGTCTTCGGGGATGTCGACCGGCTCGATATCGCGGGCAAGGTCCGCAAGCCTGGGGTTCTCCTCGGCCAGCTTGCGGACGCGGTTCAGCTCGGCGTTCGTCTGAACCACGACGGCCTGCGTCGCGGCGAGGGCCTCGGTCGAGGCGGACTCGTCCGGCGCGTCGTCGCCGGCCAGCAGGTGAAGCTGCGGCATGAAAGCGTAGATGATGGCGGCCATGGCGAGACCGCCGGCCGACCAGGGCCAACTTTGCGGAGCGCGCAGCGGAAGGTGCGCGCCGATGCGCATTCCGGTGGCGATCCGCTCGGCGTCGACGATGACCGCCCGGGCGAACGGATCCGCATCACCGCGCATCACGACGGCCGTGCTGATCCGCTCGCGCGTGCCGGCGGCGAGATCGACCGCGACGGCGGCCGAGACGCGGTCCACCCAGTGCATGAGCGTGCCGACCAGCGCGACGGCGACGCCGGCGGCCAGCGCGGTCAGCAGCAGCACCCGCTCCGGCACGCCGAAGACGAAGGCGCGCTCGATCAGGATCGACGCGGCGGCGAGCGCGGCGGCCACCCCCAGACCGGTCGTGCACCAGGCGAGAAACTGATTCGTATTCAGCCGACGATGCGCCCGCCCTACCTGCCGATCGATGGTCGACATACGGTCTCCCTCTCGTGCCGAGGCCGCTCTCGGGGGCCGGCGGCCCACCGTATTATAACTACGGCAGTCCACGGCGGTTCCCGCAATTCCGGGGCGGCCGGCGAACCGGCCGGGCGGCCACGGGCGACGGCAACGCCCCGGACAGATCGGACTTAGCCGATGAGCGAAACGCGCGGGAAGCTGTGGATCGGGCCTTCCGGGTGGAGCTATCCGGACTGGCGGGGGACGGTTTATCCGACCGTCTGGCCGCGCGGATTTCGCCCGCTGCGGCTGATCGGGTCGCTTTTCAACGCGGCGGAGGTCAATTCGAGCTTCTATTCGCTTCCGGCTGCGCGGACAACAGAGCGCTGGCCGGCGGACGTGCCGGAGGCGTTTCGGTTCGCGTTCAAGCTGACGCGGGTGTTTACGCATGAGCGGGCGGAGTATCCGGGGCGCGGCGTGGTGGCGGCGTTCTGCGAGGGCGTGCGGCCGGTTCGCGAGGCGGGCAAGCTCGGGCCGTTGCTGATGCAGTTTCCGTGGTCGTTTCGGTTCACGCCGGAGGCGGTGGCATGGCTGAGGCGGCTGGCGGACGATTTCGGCGAGTTCGAGCGGTTCGTGGAGGTTCGGCACAGCAGTTGGGGCCGGCCGGAGGGGCTGGAGGCGGTGCGGTCGATGGCGGGCTGGTGCAACATCGATCAGCCGCGGCTGCGGGACTGCCTGGGGCCGAGCGCGTACGCGTTCGGCGGGCGGGCGTACTTCCGGTTTCATGGGCGCAACGCGGCCAACTGGTTCGCGGAGGGTCAGCCGTCGTTCGAGCGGTACAACTACCTGTACAGCGAAGCGGAGCTGAGGGAGTGGGTCGGACGGATCGACGCGGCCTGCGACGAGGCGGAGAGCGTCTACGTATTCACGAACAACCACTACCGCGGACAGGGCGTGACGAACGCGCTGGAGCTGCGGGCGATGCTGGAGGGCGGGCGGCCGGCGGTTCCGCCGGAGCTGATGGAGAGCTATCCGCGGCTGCGGCAGATCGCCGCACCGCCGCGCGAGCCCGGGCTGTTCGACGCGCTGGGCGAGTGAAGTCAGCCGACGATACTGCTCGCCGATTCACGCGGAACCGAGCCGCAGCGCGGTGCGTCCTCCGAGCCGCGCGCCTGCGTGTGATCCGAGCCGCGCCCGTAAGGAAGCGGGCGGATTTCGAAGCGCTGCCCGCGGACACCCCGGACACTGCGTGTCCGGGGTGTCCGCGCCGAGACGCGCACACCTGAAATCAACGCTCCAGCGCATGAGATAGCTGGATGTCATCCGGCGCTGCGCGGGAGGCGCGCCGCCCCCGGCCCGCTCCCTCGCGGTCGCGGCTCGGAGCACACACGCGGTCGCGGCTCGGAGCATGGGCCCGTCCACGCTCGGCAGGCAGGCGCGGCGGCCTGCCCACCGCTTCGCCGGCTACAGGCCCGCCGCGCCGCTCCGCTGGCCGAATGGAGTCGGAGCGCTACTTCACCCGCGTGTAGGTGATCTCCATCTCTTTGGTTTCCTTGCCGTCCTTGTCGATCTTGTAGTGCTCGTAGACGTGCTTGTCCTTCGAGACGATGCGGATGATGCCCTTGTACCGGGCGGCCTTCTCGCCGGTCATCGGGTCCGGATAGACGCCGTTGAACGTGATCGTCTTGCCGTCCCTGTCGCACGTGCCGTAGCCGACCAGCAGACCGGTGCCCATGTTGTCGCACCAGGTCGAGAAATACTCCTTGCGAAGGTTGTCGTAGCCAGTCATGCCCATACCGCGGAAGCGCATGGGCTTGCCGTCGGGTCCGGGCTCCTCCGCGCCCTCGACATCCTCCTGAAGGTAGTGGCCGTCGAGAATCCAGCGCGTCGTCGACGTCGCGGTCGATACCTCCGGCTCGGCATCGGGCGCCATCCACCACTTGAGATCGAGCTTCCAGGTGCCGACCATCGCGTCCAGGCGCTTGTGATGCTCGCCGGGCGTGGCATACTCCATCCACTTCTTCATCATCTCCTCATCGAAGCCCGGCGGCGTGCCCTCCTGCTCCTGCGCGAATGCCGCGCCGGACGAGAGCACAGCCAGCAGACCGACGACGAGCGACTTGCGGAAAACTGTCGACCACATGCCGAAACCTCCTTTTCGATTCGAGCTCGGAGAACCTGACTCGGCCGCGGCGAATCGCGGCTCGACACCCAAACAAATGTTAGGTACTCCCGCCACGCCTGTCAAGGGGGAATTCGCACGTCCGCACGGGTCATTTCGCAGGCGGCCGACAAGCCGCGCGAGCGGGCGACCGCGCTGCGTAAAGCGACTGCCTCGCGTAAGATAGTGCGTGAATTGGCGCGGTACGGCCGGCCGCGGGGAGGGAACCGCGGGGCCGGCGACGGAGGGTCCCCCCTTGCGAAGGGTCCGGGCCGAGCCGCGCATCCGATCGAGGGCTTGAGAGACGATGAGCGAGACGCCGATTTCGTCCGAGGGTTCACGCAATCTCGTGACGCCCATTGCGCAGGAGATGCAGGAATCGTACCTGACCTACGCGATGAGCGTGATCATGTCGCGGGCGCTGCCCGACGTGCGCGACGGGCTCAAACCGTCGCAGCGGCGCATTCTCGTGGCGATGCATGACCTGAACCTTCGCCCCGGCGCCAAGCACCGCAAGTGCGCGAAGATCTGCGGCGACACGAGCGGGAACTATCACCCGCACGGCGAGGGCGTGATCTATCCGACGCTGGTGCGGATGGGGCAGCACTGGGCGATGCGGCATTCGCTGGTGCACCCGCAGGGCAACTTCGGCAGCATCGATGACGACCCGCCCGCGGCGATGCGCTACACCGAGGCGCGGCTGGCGCACCCGGCCGACGAGATGCTGGCGGACATCGACAAGGAAACGGTCGACTTCGACGACAACTACGACGCGACGCGGCGCGAGCCGGTCGTGCTGCCGAGCCGCTTTCCGAACCTGCTGGTCAACGGCAGCGAGGGGATCGCCGTTGGCATGGCCACGCGGCTGCTGCCGCACAACCTGGCGGAAATCTGCGACGCGGTCATCGCGGTGATCGACCGGCCGGAGATTACGGTCGAAGAGCTGATGAAGATCGTGCCGGGGCCGGACTTTCCGACCGGCGGCGTGATCTGCGGCACGCAGGGGGTTCATGACGCGTACAGCACCGGCCGGGGGTCGATCGTGGTGCGCGGCAAGGCGCACGTCGAGGAGCTCAAGGGCGGCCGCGAGCAGATCGTCGTGGATGAGATTCCCTACGGCGTGACGCTGCGTACGATCAAGGACCGGATCGCCGACGCCGTGCAGAGCGGCGCGATCAAGGGCGTCGACGACATGCGGGACGAGTCCGGCCGCGAGAGCCTCGTGCGGCTGGTGCTGACGCTCAAGAAGGACGCCAACCCGGACGTGATCATCAACCAGCTCTGGAAGTACACGCCGCTTCAGAGCAACCTGCACGCGATCCACATCGTGCTCGTCAATCGCGCCCCGCGGACGCTGAACCTCAAGCAGCTCATCGAGCACTTCATCGCCCACCGCGTGGACGTCGTGCGGCGGCGGACGCAGTACCTGCTGCGCAAGGCGCGGCAGCGGGCGCACGTGCTGGAGGGGCTGATTCTGGCGGTGGCGGATATCGACGAGATCATCCGCATCATCCGCCAGTCGCCCGATGTCGACACGGCCCGGCAGCGGCTGATGGAAAAGGCGCTGCGGCTTAGCGAGCAGACCACGGTGCGGCGGCTGCTGCCGGAGCTGTTCGTGCAGCGGGCCAGCGGCAGCGACCAGCACCTGACCAGGACGCAGGCGGACGCGATCCTGGCGATGCAGCTCCGGCGGCTGACCGGGCTCGAGATCGAGCAGCTCGCGGGCGAATACACCAGGCTGGTCGACGAGATCGCCGACTACGAGCTGATCCTGTCGGACGAGCGGCGCGTGCTGGACATCATCGCCGAGGACATGCGCGAGCTGAGGGAGAAGTACGGCGAGCCGCGGCGAACGGAGATCGGCCACGCGGTGCGCGAGTTGGATATCGTGCAGCTCATCGAGCAGGAGGACGTGATCGTCACGCTCTCGCACCAGGGCTACATCAAGCGCGTTCCGGTGGCGACCTATCGCAGCCAGGGCCGCGGCGGGCGGGGCGTGCGCGGCTCCGAGACGAAGGACGACGACTTCATCGAGCACCTGCTGGTGGCCAGCACGCACGACTACATGCTCGTGTTCACGAACCGCGGGCGGGTCTACTGGCTGCGCGTCTACGACATTCCCGCGGCCAACCGCACGGCCCGCGGCCGCTCGCTGGCCAACGTGCTGACGATGCAGCCCAACGAACGGCACATGGCGATCCTGCCGGTCAGCGCGTTCGAGGAGAAGTTCGTCTTCTTCGCGACCGAGAAAGGGACGGTCAAGAAGACGCCGCTCTCGGCGTTCAGCAATCCGCGGCCAAGCGGGATCATCGCGATCACGCTGGATGCGGATGACTCGCTGATCGGCGCGGCCCTGACGGAGGGCGAAGATCAGATCGTGATCTGCACGCGCGAGGGGATGGCCTGCCGCTTCCGCGAGACGGACGTGCGGGCCATGGGCCGCTCGGCCCACGGCGTGCGCGGGATCGATCTGCGCGAGGGCGACCGGGTGGTCGACATGGCCGTGATCCGCCCGGAGATGAGCCTGCTGACCGTCTGCGAACGGGGCATGGGCAAGCGGACCGACATCGAGGAGTACCGCTTGACGCGCCGCGGCGGCAAGGGTGTCATTAACGTGCGGGTGACCGAGCGCAACGGCCGCGTCGTGGCCGTGCGGGCCGTGACCGACGAAGACTCGTTGATGCTGATCACGTCGAAGGGCATCCTGCTGCGGATGGATATCGAGCAGCTTCGTGAGATCGGCCGGGCCACGCAGGGAGTCAAGCTCATCCGCGTGGAGGATGACGACCGGGTCGTCGCCGTCGCGCGGGTCGTGCGGGACAGGGACGAGGAAGATGAGCAGCCTTCGGCCAGGCCGGAGGCCGTCGCTCCGGAGGAGGGGCTGGCCGGCGGGGCCGACGAGGGCCTGGACCAGGCCGCGGACGAAGGCGACGAGGATGCCGCCGGGGATCCGGAAGACGGCTCCGCAGACGATGGCGCCGTGGACGACGAGGCGGTGGACGACGACGAGACCGGCGACGAGTCGTCGCGGAATTGAGGCGGAACGGACCGAAAAGACGCGGCGGTGCGGGCATCGGCGCCAGCGGGCGAGCCGGCCCGGCCGCGAAGATGGAACGCAACCACAGGAAGGTAGGACAATGGCTCACATCGTCACTGGCCGCTGTGTGGACTGCAAGTATACGGACTGCTGCGTGGTCTGCCCGGTCGACTGCTTCTACGAGATCGATAATCCGAAGATGCTGGTGATCGACCCGGACACGTGCATCGACTGCCAGCTCTGCGTGCCGGAGTGTCCGATCCACGCGATCTACGAAGAGGAGGAGCTGCCGGAGTGCTACGCGGAGTGGAAGGAGAAGAATGCGGAGCTGTTCTCCAGCGGCACGGTGATCACGCAGAAGAAGGACGCGCTGCCGGGGGCCAAGCCGCTGGAACAGATACAGGCCGAGGAGAAGGCCAAGGGCTGGCAGGTGAGCGAGCCGCGGAACGCGTAAGCTCGCCGGCGGTCTGACGAGGCATGTCTTTGCGAGCGCGCATCGGCCGGGCCGGTGCGCGGCTCTTTTTTGCGGATCCGGAGGTCTTATGCACGCCCTTTCGTGGAAGCGCTGGGTGGCGGCCTTCGCCGCACGGGCGGCGCTCGTCGTCACGCTGGCGGTGCCGCTGTCGGCCGAGGTGCGGCTTCCGGCCGTGTTCGGCGATCACATGGTGCTGCAACACGGCACCGAGGCGGCGATCTGGGGCTGGGCCGAGCCGGGCGAGACGGTCCGCGTGCGGGCGAGCTGGCTGGAGCAGGCGGTTGAGGCGACCGCTGACGACGCCGGGCGCTGGAGGGTTCGGCTGAAGACGGGCGAACCGGGCGGGCCGCATACGGTGACGATCAACGGGGGCGGCGAGATCACGTTGAGCGACGTGCTGCTCGGCGAGGTGTGGGTCTGCTCCGGCCAGTCGAACATGGAGTGGTCGGTCGGGCCGCACGTCGGGCCGGGAATCGCCAATCATGCTCAGGAGATCGCCGCGGCCGAGCATCCGCAGATTCGGCTCTTCACCGTGGCCAAGGCGCGTGCGGCTCAGCCCGCGGAGGATGTGACGGGCGCGTGGCAGGTGTGCTCGCCGGAGACGGTCCGGCCGTTTTCGGCGACGGCCTATTTCTTCGGCCGGGCGCTGCATCAGGAGCTGCGGCGGCCGGTGGGGCTGATCGCATCGAGCTGGGGCGGGACGGAGATCGAGCTGTGGACCAGCGAGGCGGCGATGCGGCGCGTGCCGGCGCTGGCCCGGAAGATCGACGCGCGGCCGCGGCTGGAGCGTGAGCATCGTGCGGCGCTCGATGCGTGGCGCGAGCGCGTGCAGGCGGCGGACCCTGGTTGGGGCAAGTGGCAGAGTTCGGACGCCGAGACGCGCAACTGGGAGCCGCTGGAGCGGCCGACATTGTGGAGCGCGCACGGGTTGGGCGGCTTCGATGGAATCGTTTGGTACCGGGCGGAGTTCGAGCTGCCGGCCGGCGCGGCCGGACAGGCGGTGATGCTGGAGCTTGGGGCGATCGATGACGCGGATGTGACGTGGGTCAATGGGCAGCGCGTGGGCGAGACGGAGAGCTGGGCGGCGGCGCGGCGCTACCCGGTCGACGCCGGGAGTCTGCGCGCGGGGCGGAATGTGGTCGTCGTGCGGGTGCATGATTTCGTCGGCGAGGGCGGCTTTCACGGCGGGACGGAGCCGGCGGTCGTGGTGGGTGATCGGCGAGCGGGATTGACCGGTTGGAGCTATCGGCGGAGCGTCGAGCAGAAGGCGCTTCCGCCCCGGCCGCGAAGTCCGGTGCGCGAGAACTCGACGCTCTACAACGCGATGATCGCGCCGCTGACGCCGCTGGCCATCCGCGGCGTGATCTGGTACCAGGGCGAATCGAACGTCTTTCGTACCCATCAGTACCGCACGAGCTTCCCGCTGATGATCGAGGATTGGCGGGCGGCGTGGGGCCGGCCGGAGCTGCCGTTCTACTACGTGCAGATCGCGCCGTTCGACTATCGCCGCTTCGAGCCTTCCGCGGCGTCCGAAAACTGGCCGCATCCATCGGCCGAGCTTCGGGATGCTCAACTCGCAGCGCTGCGCGTGCCGCACACGGGCATGGTCGTCACGACGGACATTACCGCGGACGTGAGCGACATTCATCCGCCGAACAAGCAGGATGTGGGGCGGCGGCTGGCGCTGTGGGCGCTGGCGGGGACATACGGGCGCCAGGGGCTGGTGTACAGCGGACCGATCTATCGCGCGATGTCCATCGAGGGTGCGTCCGTGCGGATCGAGTTCGATCACGCCGACGGCGGGCTGATCGCGCGCGGCGGCGAACTGACGCACTTTACGATCGCGGGGGCGGACCGTGTCTTTCATCCGGCCGAAGCGAGGACCGACGGCGAAACGGTAATCGTCTCGTCGCCGCGGGTCGCCGAGCCCGCCGCGGTGCGGTTCGGCTGGAGCGATACGGCGATGCCGAATCTGTTCAACGAGGCGGGCCTGCCGGCCTCGCCCTTCCGCACGGACGACTGGCCGACGTCGACGGCCGACGCGACCTGGTAGATTCGCGGACACAGCGCGGGCGCGAGCGAAGCGAGGTCAGTCGATCTTGATCGTCGCCGCGTCGAATGTCGGCTTGGGGTAGCGCAGCTCGAGCGACTCGAGCGTCTCGACCAGAATCTGCATGATCAGCAGATTGCGATACCAGCGGCGCTCCGCGGGGATGACGTACCAGGGCGCGTGCTCGGTCGAGCAGCGCGAGAGCGCCTCCTCGTAAGCCTGCTGGTAGGCGTCCCAGCGGGCCCGCTCCTTCAGATCGTCGGGGTTGAACTTCCAGTGCTTGCTTGGGTTGTCGAGCCGCCGCTGGAGCCGGCTCTTCTGATAGTCCTTCGAGATGTGCAGGAAGCACTTGACGATCGTCGTGCCGGCCGCTGCGAGGGCGTGCTCGAAGCTGTTGATGATCTCGTAGCGGGCGCGCCAGACCGCCTCGGGCACGAGCTGCTTGACGCGGACGATCAGCACGTCCTCGTAGTGCGAGCGGTTGAAGACGACGAGCTGGCCGCGGGCGGGCGTGTGCGGGTGCACGCGCCAGAGGAAATCGTGCGCCAGCTCCTGCGGCGTGGGGGCTTTGAAGCTCGCGACGCGCATGCCGGTCGGGCAGACGCCGCTGAAGACGGCCCGGACGGTGCTGTCCTTGCCGGCGGTGTCCATACCCTGAAGCACGACGAGCAGTCCGAAGCGGCCGTCGGCGTACAGCAGCTCTTCGAGCTCGATCAGGCGCCGGTGCAGGCGGCGGAACTCGTCGCGGCCCTGCTCCTTGGTCAGGCCGCCGTCGTCGCGGCTGGGGCGGTCGCGCAGGGCGAGAGTCGAGCCGGGGGCGACGCGGGCGGCGGCGGTCGCTGATCGGCTCATGGCTGCGGCGCCGGTTGCGATGCGGCACCTTGCGGCTCGACCGGTCCACCCGGGCCGGAAGCGGCCGGCGACTTGCGCAGCAGCTCGAAGTCGGCGCAGAAGAGCAGGTGATCGGAGGCGAGCGAGTCGCCCTGCTCGAGCCCCCACTTCTGCCGATTGGCCGCGGACATTTCCGGCGTGAACAGCACGAAGCTGCGCGCGGCCCGGAGCACGCTGTCGCTGTAGAGCAGGTAGTCGAGCTGGCCGGGCCAGTAAGACTGGCCGTCGCTGCGCCAGGTGTAGCTCATGCGTTTCTCGGCCTGCCGCGGCGTGATGCTCGTCAGCGGCGAGCTGTCCCAGTCCGGGGCGAAGTCCGGGCCGTGCGTCTTCTCGTCGACGATATCGCCTGTGCGGAGCGTATCGAGCTGCTGGGCGAGGCCGACGAGGTTCATATCGCCGCCGACGACGATGGGCGTACGCGGCGGAAGGTCGAGCTCGCCACCGGGCGTGCGCGCGTCGCGGACAAGGGCCATGATGCGATCAATCTCCGCCTGTCGGCCGGCGTCGTTCGCGCAGCACGGCGGGTGAGCATTGATGACCAGGAGCTGCGTCTGCCAGGGCTCGGCGGCGTCGAGCAGAACGGCGAGGTTGTCGTCGAGCGGCCAGCGCTGGAGGACCGGCAGGCGGCTGACGACGATGCAGTCGTGGTTGCCGGCCGCGTGCCAGGGCCGGCCGGGCTCGTGCGGGAGCCACTGCGTGATGAGCTGCGCCGTGTCTTCGGGCGAGTGGTCGTAGATTTCCTGGAACAGGAGGATGTCGGGCGCGACGGCAGTGATCTGGCGGCGGAAGCCGGGCTGGCGGGCGGGGTCGAAGAGGGCGTCGCGCTGGACGTTGTAGGTCGCGATCCGCAGGTGGCCGGAGCTGATTCGCTCGAGCGGGATCGGCTCGACGGGCGGGACGGGCGAGCCCTGGTCGAGCGTATACGTGAGCGTCTGGCCGGCGTCGGGCAGGCGGTCGCCACTGGAGCCGTCGGTCAGCAGAATTCGGACGGCCGGTCCGCGGAAGAGCGGGTCGACGCCGTTGGGCATCGTGTCGCGGCCGATGGCGAGCTCGTAATCGCGGACGGTGAGGGTCGGGGCGGCGCGGAAGCGGATGGAGGCGTGGCTGACGGGGTGCGGCGAGGCGGCGTGGAAGACGCCGGTGCGCTGTCCGAAGCGCCATTCGAGCTCGGCGCCGATGCCGCCGACGGCCAGGCCGGTGCTGCTGTCGGCGTCGGTGTCGAGATAGAGGCGGATCGGGTTCGGCTCGGACAGGTCGATATTGGCCCCGGTCTCGAAGCGGATGAAGAGAAAGCGGGCGTCGTCGGCCAGCCAGAAGCGGCGAAAGTCGATGACCGCTCCGTCGGTGGATGGGTCGACGTGGACGGGCTCGACGGCGGACCAGTCGGCGAAATCGCCGTCGTTCGTTATCGCGTGCTGGTCGGCGGCGGCCTGAGCGGCCGGCGCGGCGATGATCGCGAGCAGGAGCAGACGGCGGGCGGCGTGGCGCATAAACCTCTCCCGGCAGGGCCGCAGCGATAGGCTGGGCCGGCTGTGTCAGCGGACACTATGCGCGAGCGCGGGGTGTGGCTCAAGGGTGAGCCGGGTCGGGGTGGCGACGGGGCCGAGAGCGGGTCACGCGGCTGTTGGTCGGCGTGGCGGCATGCGCCGCGGCCGCGGCGAGACTCAGCCGACAGCAGATTGGAAGGGGTCGCCCGTATCGGGCTCGGCCCGCTTGCGGCGCGGGCGGCCATTGCCGCCGACAGCGGCCAGCCGCTTCTGCACGTCATCCCGTCGACGGCCGTCGCGCGTCGCGGGAGCGCTCGCGACAGGGTTCTCCGGTCCGACGAGCGGATCGCCGGGTTTGATGCCGGCGAGGCGCTCTTCGATCCTGCCCGCGTACTGTTCGGAAAGCTCGAAGCCGATGTAGCGGCGGCGCAGTTTCTTGGCGACGGCCAGGGTCGTGCCGCTGCCGCCGAAGGGGTCGAGGACGACGTCGCCTTCATTGGAGCAGGCGCGGAGGATGCGGCCGAGGAGCTGCTCAGGCATCTGGCAGCCGTGCCAGCCGCGGCGCTCGCCGAAGGTGCCGGCGACGCGGGAGAAGTACCAGACGTCGCTGTGAGGCGGGAAGCGGTCGGGGATGTCCTGCGGCCGGACGACGAAGCCGTCGAACATGGGCGTGTCGGGCGGGAGCTGGGGCGTCGTCATCCATGTGTCGTCCGGCACTCGCCCATCCGGGTCAGCGCGTTTGTCGCCGTAGACGAGTTGTCGGGCGGATGGGACGCGAATCGCGAGTGAGTTGAACGTGAACTTTTTCGGGTCCTTCACGAAGTGAAACAGGTGCGCGTGGCTGCGGGTGAACTTGTGCGTGCAGTGCACGCCGAACGTGTAAAACCAGATGACCCAACTGCGGCAGTGCAGGCCCAGATCGCGCGTGCAGAGAACCTTCAGCTCGGCCGCGTACTCGTCGCCGATGGCGAGCCAGAAGGTGCCGTCGGGCCTCAGGACGCGAACGACCCCTTCGATCCAGCGGCGGGACCAGTCGAGATACTCGTCGGCGGCCTTGCGGTCGTCGTAGATGTCGTAGTCGTAGCCGATGTTGAAGGGCGGGTCGGCGAAGGCGAGGTCGACACATCCCTCGGGCAGGCTGGCCATGCCGACGATGCAGTCGCGGTTATAGACCCGATCCAGATCAACTTTCATGGCACCACCTACTATATATGGTACCACCTTCCGGAGCCTTGCACAATATGTGCGGCTGTGACACCGTCAGCATACCGGCCAGTTTCAATCCGTTGCACCCGCGGGGATTCCGTCGCAGTGCGTATCGTGTTCGAGCGCCGTCGAAATACAGAGCTTCCGGCCGTTTCCGCCGCCCTCGTTCCTGCCGCCGGGCGCTCCGACCATCTCGGCGCCGCGCCTGCGGGATTGCGTACCGGCCGGCGTCAATCCATATCCCAGTAGCCCGCAACCGCCCGCACACGCGGCAGCGGAAGATGTACGCGGCCGGGCTGCCGTAGCCGACCGAGTCGATGAACGCGTCGACCTGCTCGGGTGACCAGTTCTCGTCTGCCACGAGAGACGGGACGGCCTCGGCGAAGCGGCCGCGGAGGTCGCCCGCGCCGGCCTCGCCGAGGTGGACGCGGGCCCGGCCGCAGCAGGCGAGCCAGCGGTCGAGGAAGAGTGCCCGGCCGCTCGGGCATGTCCAGCCGGGACTCGAAGCGTCAAGCGAACTCGCCGTCAAGCAGCTTCAGCCACTCGTGCTGCTCGTTCGTTAACACCATGTCGCCGCCGAGGGCGCTGAGCATGCGCCCGTACCAGTGGTACGAGATCATCAGGATGTAGGATGTGACGCGCGTCGTGCACGGTCACGACAAACGGGTCTCCGTGTGCCCACGCGCTCCATACCGCGTACCACAGGTCATACTCCGCTTGACGGCCCAACTCGGTCGCCAAGTCTCGAATCTTCTTGCCGTACCAGTTGTCGTGCAACCGTGACTTCCGGCCGGACGTGAACATGGACTCAACTTGCCGGAACTCCTGCTCAACGCGCGCGTGATCCAGCGCGCTCCCCGCACCGACCAACCGCGCCGAGATCGGACTCTTCGGGTGCTGCTTCCACTTCTGAATCCACCGGTATCTCGTCACCTTCCTGAATTGCAGAAACCTCGTCGCCCTGGCGTCCGAGTCACGCATCAGGTATTCGAACTGAAGCGACAGCTCGAAGAGCGAGCGAAGAAGCGGGTTCACGGCCGGTCGCCGGTGAAGCCGAACAGCGCCGACAATTCCCCCCATCAACTGGCCGGCCCGATTCAGGAGTGAGCCCACGGCCTCCTGCACGTGCGATGGCCGCTGGCGAGACTTCCATCGCTCGACAATGTCCTCGCTCATGTGCGTGAAGCGGCGCCATATCGCCATCTGCGCGGGATCATCGAGCCAGCGGGGCAGAAATGTGGTCTCGGCCATCGTGGCGTCAGCGAGCAGTTGGCACGTGTCGAGCACACCCAGGCGCCCGAGGAGATTCGGCACGTCCTCACGTGCTGCGATGGCGAATGGCGCCCTGAGCGCAACGGCTCACGCACCTCGCGCCGGAAAACGAACTTCGAGCTCGAAGACTCGCGCTTTGGTCTTTGCGCGACCCACGAACGTCAGGGAAACTTCTCAGCCGGATTCCCAGTCGAGCTTCAGAAGCTCCGCCGCTGACCGAGCGAGCAGCGACACCACAGCCCCGGTATCCACGGCCAGCAAGAGCTGCCGGCTCACCCTGGTTGGCGACGCGATCCGCACGTGCGCGACTGGCAGGAAGACGGTCCCGAACGTCGGATTCTCAATCCGCCGCCACTTGAAGCTCGCCATTCATGATGTCCACGGGTTCGGTGACGACTTGAAGCACGTACTGCCCCTCCGGAGCCTTCTCCATGGCCTTGCGATCGGCCTCCGGAGCAGTGTCGCCCACGGCGATCACCTCCCCCCGGTATACGGCGATCCATTTGCCGAGATAGCGCTTCCGATTCTCGTCGGCATGTTCGACCAGCCAGTTGAAATCCGCTTCATTCATCGTGGTCATTTCACACCCCAAAGGTGATCCCCTGCGCCAGCGGCAACTCCGTCCCCCAATTGATCGTATTCGTCTGGCGCCGCATGTAGAGCTTCCAGCAGTCGCTGCCGCTCTCGCGGCCGCCGCCGGTTTCCTTCTCGCCGCCGAAGGCCCCGCCGATCTCCGCGCCGCTGGTGCCGATGTTCACGTTGGCGATGCCGCAATCGCTGCCCGCTGCGCCCA
>CAZXUI010000077.1:0-22866 GCA_964643885.1 uncultured Planctomycetales bacterium | reverse complement strand
CTCGACCCAATCCCCGTGGGACGCTAAACACCTACGCGCTTGCCCATGCCACCCGCCCGTGCGCTCGTCCGAGAACACTCCCGCCCCCCGCGCCGCCGGACCGCCCAGACCACCAACGTCCGAAAACGGCCGAAAAATGCTCCGGCAGGGGTGGAACGGGTCTTGCTCATGCCATAAACTGTGGCAGGCAGAGCCATTCGCGATTCTTCGTGTTCGTCACCCACCTCATGACTGCACGAGAGGAGGCAACCAGCGATGCATCGATGGATTCGGGCGCTCGTTCTATCCGTTCTAGTCTGCTCGCCGCTCGCCGCGGCCGCCGGACAGCAGCAGGCCTCATCCGCCGGCTCCGGCGACCCGCTTCAATTCGTTGAGATCGCCGGCGTGCAGGAATTCTCCGGCCGCCTGATCGCGCGCCCGGTTCAGCCGGCCGCAGAAGGCGACCCGGCGACCATTCGCCTCCAGGCCGCCCAGGCCGACGCGGCCCGCCAGCTCATCGCCAACTACCAGGTCCAGGAGTACGTCTGGCAGACCGACGAATACGTCTTCCGGGTGCCCGAAGGCCGGACCGAAAACGACCTCGCGGCCGAGCTGATGGCCAGCGGCAACTTCGAATACGTGCATCCGGACTGGATCGTCTATCCCGTGGCGTGCCCGAACGACCCGCGGCTGAACAACCAGTGGCATCATAACGCGAATCGCATGAACTCCTGCTCTGGCTGGGACATTCACACCGGCCTGCCGAATATCACGGTCGCCCTGTGCGACACCGGCGTGCGCACAACGCACGAAGACCTCCTGCTGCACCGCAAGGAGGGCTACAACGCCGTCAACCGCGTCTGGGAGAACAGCGGCGGACAGATCAGCGACATCAACGGCCACGGCACGCTCGTGACCGGCTGCGCGGCCGCCAACGGCAATAACGGCCGCGGCGTCTCCGGCGTCGGCTGGAACCTGAGCCACCGCATGCTGCGCGTCACGAACAGCTCGGGCGGCTCGGCCTCGCTGAGCAACCTGACCCACGCCGCCCGCACGGCCGCCGAGGCCGGCGACAAGGCCGTCAGCGTCAGCTACAGCGGCGTCGACAACAGCACCGTCCGCTCGACCGCGACCTACGTCAAGTCGCGCGGCGCGCTGCTCTGCTGGGCCGCGGGCAACGACAGCCGCAACCTCTCCTCGCCCAACCGCGACTCCGACGACGTGATCGTCGTCGGCGCGACCGGCTCGACCGACTCGCGGGCCAGCTTCTCGGCCTTCGGCAACTACGTCGATCTCTTCGCGCCAGGCGTCAACGTCTACACCACGACCCGCAACAGCAACACTTCCTACGGCGGCGCCAACGGCACGAGCTTCTCGACGCCGCTGACGGCCGGCCTGGTCGGGCTGATCTTCTCGGCCGATCCGTCGCTGACACCGGACGAGGTCGAAGAGATCCTCAAGCTCGGCTGCGACGACATCGGCGCCGCGGGCGTCGACAGCGTCTACGGCTACGGCCGCATCGAAGTGCGCCGCTCGCTCGAGCTGGCGGCTTCCGGCCCGCGGGTGACCTTCGTCTATCCGAACGGCCTGCCGAGCATCGTCGATCCCGACGGCGGCACGACCTTCCCGGTCGTCGTTCAGGCGGATCTCGACACGCCGGTCTCCGGCACCTCACTGCTGAACTACAACGACGGCTCGGGCTGGCTGGCCGTTCCGCTGGTCGTGCTGGGCACGAACATCTACAACGCCGTTTTCCCGCCGACGACCTGCGGGGCGACGGTCGAGTTCTACTTCAGCACGCTCACGACCGACGCCGAGATCGCCACCGACCCGCTCGAGGCGCCCGACGAGGTTTACTCGACGCTCTCGGCCGGCGATTTCACGACGGTCGCCGCGTACGACTTCGAGTCGGCCGACTTCTGGGGCGTGGTCAACGAGCTCGTCGTCGACGGCGCCTGGGAGCGCGGCGTGCCGGCCGGCAATGGCAGCGCCGGCGACCCGACGCAGGATTACGACGGCTCGGGCCAGTGCTACCTGACCGGCAACCGTGCGAATCCGTCGGACGTCGACGGCGGCCCGACGCGGCTGATCTCGCCCGTCTTCGACCTGAGCGGCACCAGCGACCCGCTGCTGCGCTACGCCCGCTGGATGTCCAACAGCAACCAGGACGGCGACGCGCTGGTGGTCGAGGTCTCCAGCAACGCCGGCGCGAGCTGGGTCCAGGTCGAGGCGGCGCTGCATCAGCCGGCGTGGGTCGAGCAGACCTGGCGGATCGCCGATTTCGTGACGCCGAACTCGCAGTTCCGCGTCCGCTTCAGCGTCGCGGACAACCCGGACAACTCGACCACCGAGGCCGCGGTCGACGCCTTCGCGATCGTCGAGGCCGACTGCGACGGTGAGGAGTGCTTCGGCGATCTCGACGGCGACAACGACGTCGACTTCACCGACATGACCATCCTGCTCGGCGCCTATGGCACGAATGCGGATGGCGACGTCGACGGCGACGGCGACACCGACTTCGACGATCTGACCGGCCTGCTGGGCGCCTACGGCAACGTCTGCCGCTAGGCACGGCCGGGACCGTTGTGCTGCTCCAAGCCGTGACCGTGAGGGTGCTGCGACCCGCGCGCCTTGGGGAGCGCGGGCGTCTCGCCCGCATGATCCGAGCCGCGACCGTAAGGGACCGGGCTGGGGGCGCGGCGCTTCTCGCGCAAGCGCCTGATGACATCCACCTATCTCAGGCGATCGTTCGTTGACATCAGGTGTGCGGGATCCGGCGCGTGGGCGCGGGGACGTCTGCCGCGCTGGCCCGCTCCCTTTCGGTCGCGGCTCGGAACACACCGACGCTCGCGCCTCGGAACACGCCGACGCTCGCGGCTCGGAGCACGCCGACGCTCGCGCCCCCGGCACCACATGCCGCCACATGCCCCCGCGCGACACCGCGACATCGCGACACCGCGCCTACGGCGCCTACCGCACCGCCGCCGAGCTCGTCACCCGCCGCAGGTCGTCCAGCAACCTGGCAACATCCGCCTGCGCCCGCCGCTGATTCCGCACCACCAGCGTCCCCGCGTAGGCCGAAATCCCGCCCCGCCCGCCGTTGACATCCCACGAATCGGGCGAGACCGACCGCGTCACCAGATCGATCAACGCATCTTCGGCGAGCTCCGGCTCCTGCGGCTCCTCCCTCGTCCCACCCTCGTCGCCGAACGGCTCCGCGTTCTGCGTCAAGGCCGGCGGCCGCGCGATCCGCATCCGCTGCCACTGCGTCGCCATCGTCAGAATGTCACGCACGTCATACACTTCGGTCAGCATCGTGCGATTGAGCCGCTCCTCGGTCGAGATCACCAGCACGCCGTCGCGAATCTCGAATCCCAGCTCCACGTCCGGCAGCGTCTCGAACAGCAGCTCCAGGAACTGCTCATAGCTGACCTGACGCAGCGACATCGACACCGGCCGCGTCCGGTCCACGCCGTGCTCCGCCAGAATATCCCAATGCACCAGCACGTTGATCTTCAGCGAATCGCGCACGGATGCCAGCACCTGCTCGAGCGGCACATCCTCGAACGACGGATCGAAGCGCGTCTCGAGCAGCCTCAGCACGCGCTCGAACTCCGGCCGCTCCGCCGGCCGCGCACTGACGCTCGTCGACTGCACGCCGACTATTGACCCGCCGCCGGCCGTCCACACCACCGGCCGCAGAAGCGTCACCGAAAGCGCCACGATCCCCACGCACGCCGCCGCCAGGGTCCCTTGCATGATGTACCTCCGCTTTCGCGCCGCCCCGCTGAATCGCTCGGCGAGCTCCGCCGCGTCGCCGAAATCCTCCAGAATCTTCCAGATCGCCTGCTCACGCGTCAGCCCGCGGGCCAGCTCCTCTTCCAGCGCCTCGGCCACGTGCGCCTCGATTTCGCGCCGAATCTCCTCCCGCTGCCGCCGGTCCAGCTTCAGCAGCCGCGACAGAAGCTCCAGGTAAGCCTCGAATTCGCGATCCCGCATGGCTCACGCCCGCCTGCGCTCCGGCTCACCGCCGCCGGAGACCGTCCCGCGTCAAACCGCCCCGTTGCCCGCCGGCCGATCCAGCCCCAGCCCCTTCGTCACCGGCCGCAGCACATTCCCCACACACGCCACGTAATCCAGCCACTCCCTGGCCGCGCTCTCCAGCCGCTTGCGGCCCTTGGCCGTCAGCGCGTACCACTTGCGGTCCCGCCCGGCCGAGTCGTCCCAGCGGCTGGCGATGCAGCCCTCGGCCTCCAGCTTGTGCAGAATGGGGTAGAGCGTGCCGGCCTTCAGGTCGATGCGGCCGTCGCTGCGCGAGCGCAGCGAGTTGAGAATCTGATAACCATAGCGGTCGCCGTGACTTAGGTCCGAGAGGACCATCAGTTCGAGGCTGCCGCGGAGCAGGTCTCTGGCGAAGGCCATGGAGCGTTCCTCTGCATATATCGCTGATCTAAGTATAGCTCAACTATACGGGGTTGCCAAAAAAATCTTCGCAAAACTTGGCCGGCCGCACGGCGATCCGAATTATTTCCGATGAAACCCGGAGAGCGGCCCCGCCTGCGCGGTGCCGGGTGAGTCGTCAGACAGGAGTTTCGCCATGTTTGCGGCGGCCAGGGTGCGCGGCGGGTCCTCGAAGTGCCTGCAATTTGCACAGCTCGCGTGCCTGTGCCAGGGACTGAGCATGCTGGCGTGGGGGATCGCGCCGGTGATCATCGACTACCTGATCCGCGGAAGCGCGTCGATTGCGAGCTACGGGGAGAGCGTCTCGGTGCTCGTGCTGGGCATCGCCTTCATCGGGCTGCACCTGCTCGTCCGCCACAATGTCCGCTGGGCGCTATGGGCGGCGTATGGCGTGTCGGCCGTGCTGTTTCTGACGACGGTCGCGGCGGCGCTGGTGCTTCAGACATTCGGCGCGAACTCGTTTCTGATCGTGCTCTCGTTCGCGACGGCGTGCGCCTGCTGGATGGCGCTCGACAAGCGCTATTCCCACCTGGTCGAGCAGTCGCCCGCGAGCGAGTGAATCCGCCGCCCGCATGATCCGAGCCGCGACCGTAAGGGAGCGGGAGGGGGGCGCGGCGCTTCTCGCGCAAGCGTCTGATGACATCCACCTATCTCAGCCGCTCGTTAGTTGACCTCAGGTGTGCGCGATCTGGCACGTGGGCGCGGGGACGTCTGCTGCGCTGGCCCGCTCCCTCACGGTCGCGGCTCGGAGCACACTGACGGCCGCGGCTCGGAGCACGCAGACGGCCGCGGCTCGACTCGAATGGCCGGCGATGCGCCCGCGCATCATCGACTGAGTTGACGCCCCACTCCCGCCAGCTACGATCCATCAGCGAAAGGCGGCAGACACGGACGCCCCAATGCCCTCCACCGCGCCGAAATCCCTCCGTATCGCCATCGCACAAACACCCGGCGCCCCGCTCGACGCCTGGCTCACCACGCTCGACACGATCGATCAACTGCTCTCGACGGCCGCCGAAAACGGCGCTGATCTGCTCGTCCTGCCCGAGTGCGCCTGGCCCGCATACGTGATCGGCTCGACCGCCGCCTATCACGCCGCCCGCCGCCAGGGCCTGCCCGACGAGCACTACTTTCTGGATCATCTCGCCGCCCGGGCTCGCGACGCGCACCTGATGATCTGCGCCGGCTACGTCGCCGAGCAGGACCAGCGGCTCTGGAACCGCGCCGCCCTGATCGACGCCGACGGGGCGATCCTCGGCGCCTACGACAAGTGCTTCCTCTGGGACTTTGACCACGACTGGTTCGCCCCCGGCCGCTCGATCCAGCCCATCGACACGCGCCTCGGCCGCATCGGCATCATGATCTGCGCCGACGCCCGCCTGCCGGAGATCGCCGCGACACTCACCGCCCGCGGGGCGCAGCTCATCCTTCAGCCCACCGCGTGGGTCAACGGCGGCACGCCGCAGCGGTTCTGGAACCCGCAGCCGGATTTCCTCATCCCCGCCCGCGCGGCCGAGCACGGCATCCCCATCGCATCCGCCAGCAAGTGCGGCGTCGAGGGCACGACCACGTTCGTCGGCTCCAGCCTCATCTGTGCCGCCGGCGGCGAGCGGCTCGCCATCTGCGACCAGCATGCGACCTCGCTCAGCCTCGCAGAGGTCCGACTCGGCCGGCCGCGCCGCTTCGAACTCTCGCCGCCGCAGCGCGAAAGGCTGCTGTCGGCCGGTCTCTCGCCGCCGCCAAACCCGCCGGCCGCGAAGCTCACCGTCCGGCGAAGCGATTCGCGGATCATCGTGGAGTTGCGCGGCGCGAGCCCCGCCGCGGGCAGGCCCGGCTCGCCGCCGGCGCTTCGCATCGACGGCCCGCGGGAAGAGCTGCTCGAATTCTCCCCGCCGGCGGCCCGCCCGATGCCGGATCCGCCGCGCAGCGCCCGCATCGCCGTCATTGCCGACACCGCCGCGCGCAACTTCGCCGCGGCTCGCATCGCCGCGCTCGCGGGCGCACACCTGGTGGTGGTCTGGGGCACGCGGGCACTGCCCGAATCGCTGCGGGCGCGGGCCGCGGAGAACCGCGTCTTCGTCGTCGCCGCCGGTGAGAACGGCTCGCTCGCCTTCGACGTGCGCGGCCTGCCGCTCAAGCCGGCCGCGAGCACGGCCGACACGGAAACCTATCTGCTGAATCTCCCCCAGGCATGCAGCAAGCACGTCGCTCCGCGGACCGACGTGCTGGCCGGCCGGACACCCGCGCTCTACGAATTCTAGTCGAGCCGCGACCCCCACTCTGCTCAGAGCCGCGACCGTAACAGGCTGTCGAAAAAGTCGCGCCGGCGTTCTTCGACAGCCCATCGATCGCCTGGCGTCGCATCCGACCCCCGGGGTTCGATGGGCAAACTCGGTACTCGAACAGCGCGAGATCGAGTATTTCGACAGCCTGGTAAGGGAGCGGGCCAGCGCAGCAGATCACCCCGCGCCGACGCGCCGAAACGCGCACACCTGAAGTCAAACGAACGAGAGACCGAGGTAGGCGGATGTCATCCGGCGCGTCCGCGAGAAGCGCCGCGACGCCCCGGCTCACACTTCCATCGGCCGCCGCGGCCGGCAGCCGGCTCGCTCCTGCTCGCCTCCCCCCGGCGTCGCCCGCACGACTCGCTCGATCTCGTCGGCCGACATGCCGCGCTCGATCATCATCTGCTTGAGCCGCGCGTTGAACCCCGCCACGCGCGACTTGTGCCGGTGATACATCACGATCCCGGTGATCGCGACGACACCGGCCACAATGAAGAACACCACGGCGATCTCTTCATCACCGACCGCCAGAATCGGGCTCAAACTGGCCAGCATGGAACTCACCTGCATACCTCCGCGCGCGTTCGCCGGGTGCCTCGGCTGCGGCTGCCCCGCAGCCACGCACCCGTCAGTGTATTCGCCGGCGTGCCGCGACTATTCTCCCGCCTGCCGGCCGACCCTGTGGCCGGCCTGCCGCTCTCTCCGTAACGATATGCGCCACAAGCACTTGCGAGCCGGCGACCGGGCCGCTGCTAATCCGCCACGAACTCCCGTTGCTCGTCCTTGACCACCAGCACCGGACACGGCGCCCGCTGCACGATCCGCTCGGCCGTGCTGCCGATCAGCACGTGCCCCAGCCCGGTCCGCCCGTGCGTCGCGACGACGATCAGGTCGATCTCGTGCTTGGCCGCGTAGTCGCAGATGCCCATCCACGGGTTGCCGTAGAACGCGTCGATCTTGATGCCTTTATCGCCCTGGAAGTGCCGCTGGATCAGCTCCTTCAGCCCCGTCCGCGAAGCCTCCAGCAGCTCCGGCTCGGCCACCGAGATCGGCACCTCCGCCGGCAGCATGACCGACACATCCGGGCTCAGCGGCGGCGGAATGACGTGGATCAGATGAAGCTCCGCCCCGAACTTCTCCCAGAACGCACGCGCGTAGCGCCCGCCCTTGAGGGAAAGCTCCGAGAAGTCCGTCGGCCAGAGTATGCGCTTCGGCGCGAGCGTCACGGGTCACCTCCCGGCCATGTGCGGCGTCACGGATTCGCCGGCCGCGCGGCAGCCGGCGCACGGTCCGATTCGCTCCACAACGAATCCTAGAGGATTATAGGCCCGCACCGCGTGAGCGCCGAGAACATTCACTCCGCCACGATCTGCGTTCCGCTGCGGCCCGCCAGGCCGGCCGTGATCTCGTCCAGGTCGCAGATCACCGCCCGGGCCCGTTTCGAGGCATCCCCGCCGACGAACTCGACCGCCGCCTCAATCTTCGGACCCATCGAGCCGGCCGAGAACTGCCCTTCCGCCAGCCAGCGACGCGCCTCAGCCGTCGTCATCCGCTCGATCGGCCGCTGCGCCGGCGTGCCGAAGTCCAGCATCACCTGCGGCACGTTCGTCGCGATCAGCAGCACATCCGCCCCCACACGCCGCGCCAGCAGCGCGGCCGTGCGGTCCTTGTCGATCACCGCCTCGACGCCCTGGCATTCGCCGTCCGCCCCGCGCGTCACCGGAACACCGCCGCCGCCCGCGGCGACCAGCAGCTCGCCATCCCGCACGAGCCGCGCCAGAAGCTCTCCCTCGATGATCTCCCGCGGCCGAGGAGAAGGCACGACCCGTCGATAGCGCCCCGGCGCGATCTCGACCATCCGCCAGCGATGCTTGGATTGCAGCTCCGCGGCCCGGGCCGCCTCGTAATAGCGCCCGATCGGCTTGGTCGGGCGCTGAAACTCCGGGTCGCTTGCGTCGACCTCGACCGACGTCACCACCGCCACCGCCCGCCGCGCGATCCCCCGCGCCGTCAACTCGTTGTTCAGACACTGGGCGATCATGTAGCCCATGCCGCCCTGCGTGTGCGCCCCGCAGACGTCCAGCGGCAGCGTGTACAGCTCATGCGCGGCCAGCTCGACCCGCCGCAGGACGTTGCCCACCTGCGGCCCGTTGCCGTGCGTGACGATCAGCCGATAGCCCTGCTGGATCAGTGTGACGAGCCGCGAAGCGGTGCGGCGCGTATTGGCGAACTGCTGAACGACGTTGCCTTCCTGCCCATCGCGCGAGATGGCATTGCCGCCGAGCGCGACGACGATCGTGCCGGACGCTGAGTTCATCCACCCAGTATACGCACACCAGGCGCTCCGCCGGATGCCCAGCCCCTGCTCAACAACCGGGAGGCGGATTGCTTTGAAATGGGGAACCGGACTCTGGCCGGCCGGGTGGCATGGGCAAGCCAAGCTTGCCCGTGTGCCTGCTGGTGCGCGAATCCCTTCTCGCACCCCCACGGCCGAGTGGCATGCCCTCGCCGCAGGCGCGCGCGTGCTGCGCCAGTGTTCTTCGGACGGGTAGCATGGGCGAGCCGCTCTGCTACCGGCCGCAACGCGGCCGCGGGCTGTAGCCCGGGTGAAGCGAGTCCGCCGCCAGGCGGACGAGCGCAACCCGTGGACACCCGGAATCCCACCCCTCGTATCTCGTGGGGCCCGACCCGGATCACAGCACAAGAGGAACATCCCCGCCCCGCTACTTCCCCCCGAGCAGCCCCAGCAGCCGCGTGATCGCCTCTGCCCCCCGGTCCAGGTCCTTCAAGAACACCTTCTCGTTCGGACCATGCGCGTTGCAGTTCGGGCTCGCGAACCCGAGCATCAGGCTGTCCGCCCCGAGCACACGCTTGAACATCGGCAGAATAGGCAGCGACCCGCCCTCGCGCACCAGCGCCGGCTCGCGCTCGAACGACTCCGCCAGCGCCTGCCGCGCCGCCTTCAACTCCCGCATGTCGCCCGGCGTCACATAGGCGTTGACGGCCGGCCCGTGCGAAATCACCTCCACCCGAACCGTCGCCGGACACCGCTCCAGCACCGTCTCGTCGAATCGGCGGCTGATTTCCTCGGCCGGCTGGTCGGGCACCAGCCGCATGCTCACCTTGGCCCCCGCCCGGGCCGGAATGATCGTGTTCGCCCCCTCGCCCATGTACCCCCCGAAGATTCCATTGACCTCGAACGTCGGCCGGATCGAGCGCTGCTCCTGCGCCGAGTACCCGCGCTCGCCCTGCCCCAGCGCCGGCACGCCCAGCGAGGCCGCGTACTCCTTCTCATCCAGACCCAGGGCCGCGATCTGCTTCCGCTCGGCCGGCGTCGGCTCCACGACGTGCTTGTAATAGTCCGGAATCGTCACCCGCCCGTCCGCGTCATGCATCGACGCCAGCAGCCGCGCCAGCACCACGGCCGGGTTGTCCACCGGCCCCCCGTGCGAGCCGCTGTGCAGGTCGTGCTTCGGCCCGCTGATGCGGATCTCCTTGTACACCAGCCCGCGCGTGCCCACCGTGATCGTCGGCCACTCGTCCTCGTGCATCCCCGTATCGGAGATCAGGATCGCGTCGCACTTGAGCAAGTCCTTGTGCTCGCTGACGAACTTGCCCAGGTTCGGCGAGCCGATCTCCTCCTCCCCCTCGATCAGCAGCTTCAGATTCACCGGCAGCCGCTTCTCCGTCTTCAGCCACGCCTCGGCCGCCCGCAGATACAGCAGCACCTGCCCCTTGTCATCCGACGACCCGCGGCAGATCAGCCAGCCGTCCTTGAGCGTCGGCTCGAACGGGTCCGCGTCCCACAACTCGCGGTCACCGGTCGGCTGCACATCGACATGGCCGTACACGAGGTACGTCGGCGCCCCCGGCGCCTCGCAATGCTCGGCGTAGACCAGCGGATGCCCGCCGGTCTCCATCGTCCGCGCCCTCAGGCCGATCTGTTCGCAGCGCTTCCGCGTCCACTCGACGGCCGCGGCCACGTCCTGCTTGTGCTCCGGCTTGGTGCTGATGCTCGGGATGCGGCACAGATCGATCGCCCACTTCAGGTGCGCTTCGCGCTGCTGGCGGATGTGTTCGACTGCCTTTTGCACGGGAAGTCCCTTCGTCTCGCTGGAGTCTGGGGCGGCCGGCCGCCACGGCCGGCGAGCCGGGCGCGGCCATCGTGCCGTCAGTTTCGGGCGAAAGCCGCCTGGACGCAATCGCACCGGCGTCGAATCCGTCCGGCCACCGCCCGCATGATCCGGGTGGTACGGGCGTCTCGCCCGTACGTTCCGTTCGAACCGCGACGGGTGGTACGCGCGTCTCGCCCGCAATCATCTGGGTGGTACGGGCGTCTCGCCCGCGCTGCCCCCCCGCGCGTCCTCACTCTCCGCCCGTCTCCAACTGCTCGAGCTTGCGCTCCACGCTCTCGATCCGCGATTTCGACGCGCCCGGCGCCGCCCGCAGGATCGCTCGCGCCTCGGTCAACATCCGCCGCGCCTCCTCGCGCTCACCCCGCCTGAGATGACACTCCCCCAGCGCCGCCACGTACGTCCCGAGCTGCGCGTGCCCCGCCGGCAGCACCCGCCGCGCCCGCTCCACCACCTCCACCAGCAGCTCCAGCGCCTCGTCCATCCGTCCCGCGTCCTCGCAGACGCGCGCCAGGTTGTGCTGATAGAGCAGCGAGCGCGGGTGATCCTCGCCGGCCGCCTCCTGCTGCAACCGCAGCACCTCCCGCAGCAGCGCCAGCGCATCCTCCACCCGCTCCTGCCGCCGATACACCGCCGCCAGGTTCGTCATCGATGTCAGCGTCTCACCGTGAAACGGCCCCGACACCTGCCGCCGCCGCTCGATCACTTCGCGCAGCAGCTCGGCCGCCGCGTCCAGCTCGCCCCGCTCGAACTTCCGCACCGCCAGATCATTCAGCGACGTGAGCGTCTGCGGATGATGCGGCCCGAAAAGCCGCTGCCGCCCGGCCAGCACCTGGTCGAATATCCGCAGCGCCTCCTCGTCCCGGTCGAGCTTGTCATACACCAGCCGCAGCAGGTTCAGCTTGTCCAGATACTGCGGATGACTCTCGCCATGCAACGCTCGCAGCCGCTCGACGGCCTGCTCGAGCAGCTCCGCCGCCTCCGCAAAACGCCCCTGGTCTTCATACACCATCGCCAGGTCCGAAAGCGAGACGATCGTGTCCGGGTGTCCCTCCCCGAAGATCTCCGCCCGCAGCCGCAGCAGCTCGCTCCCCTCCGCCTCGGCCTCCGCCAGCTTCCCCTGCTGCCGCAGCACCACCGCCCGGTTCGAGCGAAACGTGAGCGTCAGCCGGTGCCGCGGCCCGAGCACGCGCTCCGCCTGCCCCAACCCGTCGACGATCAGTGCATCCGCCTCGCGGTGCCGCCCCTGAGAGTTGTAGATCGACGCCAGGTCGTTCATCACCTCCAGCGTATTGTGCCCCGCCCCGCCCTCCATCGCGCGATACTGCTCCAGCAGCGCCGCGTAGACCTCCTCCGCCTGCGGATAGAGCGCTTGCCCGCGATACAGATTCGCCAGAATCTGCCGCGCATAAAGCGTGGCCGGATGCGCCGGGCCGGAAAGCTTCTCCCGCAGCGGCAACGCCTCCAGCAGCACCTGCTCCGCCTCCTCCAGCCGCCCGCGCATCTCCAGCAGCGTCGAGAACGCCACCAGCGTCCGCAGCGTCTTGTCGTTCTCCAGCCCCGCCGTCCGCCGATACAGATCGATCGTCTCGCGATAGAGCTTCTCCGCCTCGTCGAACTCCGCCCGCGCCTGATAGAGAACCGCCAGCGCGTGCATCGCGCTCAACGTCACCGAGTGCTCATCCCCCAGCGCCCGCCGCGCCACCCGCACCGCCTCGCGGGCGATCTCGAACGCCTCGTCATACCGCCCTTGCCGGAAACGCAGCCCCGCCAGGTTCACGCGCGTCCCGATCGTCAGCGAATCCTCCGGCCCCAGCTCGCGCAGCCGGATCTCCTCCGCCTTCAGAAGCTGCTGCTCGGCCGCCGCGAAGTCCCCCAGCGACAGAAACGACGTGCCGATCGTGTCGCGCAGCCGCGCCTCGATCCGCGGCCGGTCGCGCAGATCGCGATCGATCGTCCGCGCCGCCGCCTCCAGCACGTCGCGCACCAGCACGTCGCGCCCCAGCTCCTCCGGCTTGACCGAATCGAGCATCTGGTCCAGGTACTGCACCACCAGGTCCGACTCTTCCTGCGACGAGACCGCCTCCCGCCGCGCCCCTTCCGCCAGCTCATAGCGCTGCTGCGCCAACGACTCCGCCCGCGTCGCCCGCAATGCCAGCCAGCTCGACACGCCCGCCGTCGCCACCAGCGTCACCGCCGCCGTCGCCACGCCCGCTACCATCCCGCTGTGTCGCCGCGCAAACTTGCGAAGCTGATAGAACGCCGTCGCCGGCCGGGCCGATATCGGCTCGTCCCGAAGGTAATGCCGGATGTCCGCCGCGAGCTGCGCCGCCGAGCCGTACCGCCGCTCCTTCTCCTTCTCCAGCGCGTGCGCCGCGATCGTCTCGATATCACCCCGGCAGGCCGGATTCAGCGAACCCAGCCGGGCCGGCTCCTGGCTCGCGATGATCCGCACCGCCTCTGGCACCGGCCGGCCGCTCAGCTCATACGGCAGCCGCCCCGCCAGCAGCTCGAAGAGCAGCACACCCAGCGCGTACACGTCCGAGCGCGTGTCCAACGCGGCCGGATCGCCGCCGACCTGCTCCGGGCTCATGTAGGGAATCGTTCCGATGAGCTGCCCGGCGCTCGTCTGTAGCGCCGTCTGCTGAAGGTCCGCATCCAGCACCCGCGCCACGCCGAAATCAAGAATCTTCGCATACGCCCGCCCGCTTCGCGCCGCCCGCGTGCCCGCGCCAGAATCCGCGGCGTCCTCGACGACCAGAATGTTCGCCGGCTTCAGGTCGCGGTGAATCACGCCCTTCTGATGGGCATGCTCGACCGCATCGCACACATCCGCCAGCAGCGCCAGCCGCTCCCGCAGCCCGAGCTGCCGCTCGCGGGCGAACTCCGTCAGCGGCCGCCCACGCACCAGCTCCATCGCGAAGAACGGCTGCGGCCCCAGCCCCGCGTCGGCCGTCCCCGCCTCGAAAATCTGCGCGATCCCCGGGTGCGCCAGCCGCCCCAGCACCTGTGCTTCGTGCTCGAAACGCCGCAGCAGCGCGGCCGAAGCCAACCCCGGCCGGATGACCTTCAGCGCCACCGTCCGCCGCGGATGCTCCTGCTCCGCCTCGTAGACGACCCCCATGCCGCCTTCGCCCAGCATGCGCTGAATGCGAAAGCGGCCGATCTGCGCCGGGACGACGTCCGCCGCGACCGCCCGCGCCAACATCGACGACCCGCCAGGAAGAGCCTCCTCGTTTCCCGTCGCCAGCACATCCAGCGTGCGGTCGTGCGCGTGGATCAGTTGCTCCAGCTCCGCCCGCGTCTTCGAGTCGTCGCCGCACAGCCGCGCCAGCAGCGCCGCCCGCCCGGCCGGCTCGCACTCGAGCGCGGCCACGAAGAGCTCCTTGAGCCGGGCATAGCGCTGCGGCGTCATCACGACTCTGCGTCCTTCTCGGGCGGAATGCTCGTCAGCTTCCTGCGCAGCCACGCGCGGGCCATGTTCCAGTCGCTGCGGACCGTCCGCGACGTCACGCCCAGCGCCCGGCCGACCTCCTCTTCCGTCAACCCGCCGAAGAAGCGCAGCTCCACCACCTTCGCCGCCCGCTCGTCGAGCTCTGCGAGCTGCTCGAGCGCCTCGGCCAGCGCCAGGGCCTCGAGCGGCTCGTCGCCCGCCAGGTCGGCGGCGCCGCTGATCGTGCAGCGCTGCCAGTCGCCGCCGCGGCGGGCCCGGCCGCGCGAGCGCAGGTGATCGATCAGCACCTGCCGCATCACGCGGGCCGCCAGCGCGCGGAAGTGCGTTTGCCCGTTCAGATCAGTCAGCGTCTCGTCCGCAAGCTTGACGTACGCCTCGTGCACCAGCGCCGTCGGCTGAAGCGTCAGCTCGGCCGGGCCGCCGCGATTCAGGTAGCCGCGCGCGATCCGCCGCAGCTCGTCATAGATCAGCGGCATCAGCCGCGACGCGGCGGATGTATCTCCGTCGCGCGCCGCGTTCAGCAGCTTCGTCGCTTCCAGCCTCAACGCGCGCTCTCCCTGCGCCGGATTCGATTCAGAAGTGCGTCGGCCCGCCACTTGCCGGGTGGTACGGGCGTCTCGCCCGTCGCCTCCTGGGTGGTACGGGCGTCTCGCCCGTAGCCGTCTGGCGGATACGGCCGTCTCGCCCGTCACCAAGGCAGTTGCAGGGTGCCACTGCTCTTGAGCAGTGCACCTGGGCCACACGTGCCTCGGGGAGCGCGAACCGACTCCGCTCCTCCCGCCACCTCACAGTATCCCACTACCTCCGCACCCGGGCAACGCCCATCGCGCACGACCACCGCCGTGCGACAAGCACTCTCCTCAGAAAACGCCCGATCCGCCTCCCGTATTTCGTTATCATCCTCACTCGAGGCGGCCGGCCGCGATTCCGGCATTCTCCGGCGCTCCCGCCCGCCGCGACCCGGGCCATGTTCGAGCTGACCAACGTCTCCAAACGCTTCGCCGACACGCACGCCCTGCGGCCGCTCTCGCTCACGATCGACGCCGGCCAAACCACCGTGCTGATCGGCCCCAGCGGCTGCGGCAAGTCGACCCTTCTGCGCGTGCTCATCGGCCTGATCGAGCCCAGCGAAGGCCGGACCCGCTTCGAGGGCGAGCCCGTCACGCGCGCCTCGGCCCCGCACCTGCGACGCCGCATGGGTTACGTCATTCAGGATGGCGGCCTCTTTCCGCACCTGACCGCCCGCGGCAACGTCACGCTCATGGCCCGCTACCTGCGCCGCCAGCGCGACTGGATCGCGCAGCGCCTCGGCGAGCTGATCGAGCTGACGCACTTTCCGCCCGAAGCACTCGACCGCTACCCCGCCCAGCTCTCCGGCGGACAGCGCCAGCGCGTCAGCCTCATGCGGGCCCTGATGCTCGACCCCGACGTGCTCCTGCTCGACGAGCCGCTCGGCGCCCTCGACCCCATCATCCGCGCCAACCTGCAATCCGAGCTGCGCGAAATCTTCCGCAAGCTCGGCAAGACCGTCGTGCTCGTCACGCACGACCTCGGCGAGGCCGCCTTTCTGGCCGACACGATCGTCCTGATGCGCGACGGCCGCATCGTGCAGAAAGGCACCTTTCGCGAACTGACGCACCAGCCCGCCGAGGACTACGTCTGCGAGTTCATCAGCGCCCAGCGCAGCCCCCTGGCCGCACTCGAGGAGGCCGACGCGTGAGGCGCGCGCTTCTCATCAGCCTGCTTGCGCTGCTGGCCGCCGTCGCGGTTTCGCCCGCCGCCCGCGCCGCCGAGCAGTCCGTCCGCGTCGCCTCCAAGACCTTCACCGAGTCTGTCATCCTGGCCGAGATCGTCCGCCTGCTGGTCGAGTCGGAGGGCCTCGAGTGCGACCACCAGGCCGAGCTCGGCGGCACGCGCGTGCTCTGGAACGCACTCGTCGCCGGCGAGATCGACGCCTACGCCGAGTATTCCGGAACCCTCACGCAGGAAATCCTCGCCGGCCGCAACCTGTCGACCCTCGACGGCATCCGCACCGCCCTGGCCGAGTTCGAGATCGAGCTGACCGCCCCGCTGGGCTTCAACAACACCTATGCCCTCGGCATGCGCAAGCCGCGCGCGGCCGAGCTGAGCGTCGACACCATCTCCGACCTGCGCGAGCACCCGCAACTTCGCTTCGGCTTCAGCAACGAGTTCATGAACCGCGGCGACGGCTGGCCGGCCCTCCGCGCCCGCTACGCGCTTCCCCAGACCGACGTCCAGGGCCTCAATCACGACATCGCCTACCGCGCATTGCAGAACGGCGACGTGGACCTGATCGACCTCTACGCCACCGACGCCGAAATCCCCTACTACGACCTGCACGTGCTCGACGACGACCTGCGCCACTTCCCCGCCTACGAGGCCGTCATCCTCTATCGCCGCGATCTCGCGCAGCGCGCCCCGCGCGCCGTGGCCGCAATGCAGCGCCTCGCCGGCCGCATCGACGACGCACAGATGCAGGCCCTCAACGCCCGCGCCAAGCTCGACGGCGTCCCCGAGTCCGTCGTCGCCGCGGACTTCCTCTCGAATTCCTTCGGCCTGAACGCCGAAGTCACCGCCCGCACGCTCGCCCAGCGCCTGACGCGACGCACGATCGAGCACCTCCGCCTCGTCGCCGTCTCCATGGCCGCCGCCATCTTCGTCGCGATCCCACTGGGCATCTGGTCCGCCCGCCAGCGCTCCGTCGGCCAGGGCATCCTCGGCGCCGTCGGGATCATCCAGACGATTCCCGCCCTGGCCCTGCTCGTGATCCTGATGAAGCCGATGAGCCTGCTCGGTGAGGCCTGGCCGCTGCTCGGCCAGCTCGGAGTGCGCGGCATCGGCGAAGCCCCCGCCATCGCCGCCCTCTTCCTCTACAGCCTCCTGCCGATCGTCCGCAATACGCACGCCGGCCTGACCGAAATCCCCGCCAGCGTGCTCGAATCCGCCACCGCCCTCGGCCTGCCGCCGGCCGCCCGGCTCTGGCGGGTCGAGCTGCCGATCGCCTCGCGCACCATCCTGGCCGGCATCAAGATCTCCGCCGTCATCAACGTCGGCTTCGCTACCCTCGGCGCGCTGATCGGCGCCGGCGGCTACGGCCAGCCCATCCTGACCGGCATCCGCCTCGACAACTACGCGCTCATCCTCGAAGGCGCCCTGCCGGCCGCCGCCCTCGCCATCGCGGTGCAGGGCCTGTTCGAGCTGGCCGAGCGCGTCTTCGTCCCCCGCGGCCTGCGCCTCCGCCCGACGCGATAGACGACCCCGCTCACGCCGCGCCCGTGCGGTTCACGCCTCGGTGCCACTGCTCTTAAGCAGTGCACACCAGCCACGCGCCCCTCGCCGGGTGCCGCTGCTCTTCAGCCCCGGACGCGAAGTGTCCGGGGCGAGCGGTGGCCGTGCTGACGCCGGCGCCGCATCCGCTGCCTCCAACCCAACGAGTCTGCCCGCCCCCCTTTCAACTCCTTCAACACTCTTGAACGCCGCGGCCGCGCATTGTCCCCCCACCGCGCCGCTGCCTATACTCGCTCGAGAATGCGAATCGCGCCGCCGCGCGCCAGGAGCCCCCGTGTCGCACTACATCACCGAACCCTGCCTCGGCACCAAGCAGGCCGCCTGCGTCGAGGTCTGCCCCGTCGACTGCATCCACCCCCGCCCCGACGAGCCCGACTTCTCACGCGAAGAAATGCTCTACATCGACCCGCGCGTCTGCATCGACTGCGGCCTGTGCGTGGATGAATGCCCCGTCAGCGCCATCTACCCCGAGCACGCCGTCCCCGCCCGCTGGAAGCACTTCGTCGAGCTGAATATCGCCTACTACGACCGCACCCGCGCAGCCCGCTGACACTCCGCCCAGCCCGCGCCGGCGCTAATCGCCCCCGCCGTCCGCCGCCTGCTCGCCCGCCTCGTCCATGTGATATCGCTTGCCGATCGCCTTCTCGATCAGGTCCGCCCACATGTTCATCTGAATCTTCAGGTTGATCCGCTCCCCCTCGCTCACCAGCTCCTTCATCGCACTCACGATCGACGGCCGCTGCTCCCCACGCGGAACCGACAGCAGCTCCGCAAGCTGCGTCTCGATCTCCAGGATCATCAGCTCGATGCTGTTCCGCAGCTCCACCAGGTGCGGGCTGCTGGTGCGGTCCTTGACGTTGTACAGACCCGCGTTGTACCGCTGCACGCCGTATCGCAACAGCTCCCCCAGCACCGCGATGTAGCGGTTCTTCTCCTCGTCCGTCATTCGGTTCCGCAGCGCGCCGGCCGCACGAACCCCCGCCAGCTCCGCCGCCTCCGCCTTCGGGTTCCCGGACGCGTACGCCGCCGCCCGCGACTCGAGAATGTCCAGCAGCGCCGCAACGTTTGCCCGCGGATCCGGCGGATTCGGAATCGGCGGCACCGTGTCGGCGTAGTTGAGCGCCTCGTAGATCGCGCGCAGCGCCGGTGCAGACGTCTCCTTCTTGCCGGCCTCGCGCAGCGCGACGAACACGTTCGTCACGGCGTCGCCCCCCACCACCGCCAGCTTCGCCCGCAGCGTCCGCAGCCCCACCGCAGCCCCCACACGAACCGCCGCCCGCTCATCGTTGAGCGCCTCGATCAGCACCGGCTGCGTCACCGGCTCGTTCGCCGCCGCAAGCAGCGCGATCATCCGCGCCGCCGCGGTCAGACTCGCCCCCGCGAGCTTCTGCCGAACCGCATCCGAAAGCAGCGCGATCAGCGCCTCGCGATAGCCCTGCGACCCGCCCGACATCGCCCCGCGCAGATCCGCCGCCGCCTGGTCCGCCACCGACGTCGTCGGACTCGACAGCGCCGTCATCCGCTCATCGATCCACGTCCGCAGCTTGCCGCGATCCTCGTCCGTCAGCGCCGCCTTCGCCCGCAGCTCCGCCAGCAGATCGCCGACACCCCCAGCGCCGTCCCCCTCGCCCGTCGCCTGACCGGCCGCCGGCCCCGCCAGTCCCAACAGCATCAGAACCGCCGCCCACGCCGCCGCCGCACCGCTTATTCGTCGCATCGACGCACTCCGCACGGAACCACACTCGATCCCCGCTCGTTACTGCTTGCAGCCGGGCATCTTAGCACGAACCACCCGGCTCTGGCGAGCCCGCCGCACCCAGCCGCCCGCCGCCGAACGCAGCCGAGCCGCGCAGATTCAGCGCCCTCGAAACCGCGCACGGCCCAAGCGACAACGCCGATTCCCTGCCGGCCGCATTGACACGCGGGCAATTCGTGGCACAATCACCTACCAGGTGGATCCATCGAATGCCGAAGCCGTTTGAATCAAAGCTACGCGAGCGTTTCGCGTCGCGGCGTTTCGACGAAGGTCCAGAAGGAGTTTCGTATGTTGCGTCGCAATCTATTCGTCAAGGGGGTCGTTGCTCTGCCTCTGGCTGCTTTCGCCCTCGTCGGCTGGGCGGGCATCGCCGCCGCACAGGACAAGCCCACGCCTGACAAGGCCAAGGACGTCGTCGAGACGGCCCTGGCCGACAAGAACTTCTCCACCCTCTGCGACCTGCTCAAGCAGGCCGGCCTCGTCAACACCCTCAAGGAAGCCGGTCCCTACACCGTCTTCGCCCCCACCAACGAGGCCTTCGCCAAGCTGCCCAAGGCCACCCTCGACGAGCTCAAGGACCCTGAGAACAAGGAATGGCTCAAGCACGTGCTCACCTTCCACGTCGTCAAGGGCAAGCACCCCGCCGCCAACGTCACCAAGATGAAGTCCGTCAAGACCCTCTGCGGCGAGGAAGCCACCATCAAGACCGAAGGCGAGACGGTCATGATCGGCAAGGCCAAGATCACCAAGACCGACATCCACTGCGCCAACGGCGTCATCCACGTGATTGACACCGTCCTGATCCCGCCGAAGAAGGAGTAGTTTCGGTTTCACCAGACGTGCCGTGCGGCGCTCATCCGCACGGCGCCTCAGTGTGTGCTCAACGCATAGCACCCGGCGAGGCCACCCTTGGGCCCCTCGCCGGGTGCGCCTTTCCCCAGCCGCACTCCGCCGCCCCGCCCGTCCCGCCGTCGCCTAGTCCGCCGCCGCCCCGCCCGAAGAACCCTCGCCCGCCCCGTGCGCTGCTCCATTCGCGGCCCCGCCCGCCACCTGAATCCGGTTCTTGCCCACCCGCTTTGCATCCTTCAGCGCCGCATCGGCCGCCCGCAGAAGCTGCTCCACCGTCGTTCCGTCCCACGGAAACGCCGCCAGCCCTCCGCTGATCGTCAGCGGTCCCGGCGCCTTCTCCCCCAGGCAGGTGAACGAGTGCTCGCGCAGCGCCGCCCGAAACCGCTCGATGATCTCCAGCGCCTCCGTCGGATGCTGCGAGCCCGCCACCCGCGGCTCGCCGTCGTAGAACACCACCGCGAACTCGTCGCCACCGAACCGCGCCACCACGTCGCACCTGCGCGTGCACCGCAGCAGCAGCTCCCCGAACTCGCGGATCAGCTCATCCCCCGTCGCATGTCCGTAAAGATCGTTGTAGTGCTTGAAGTCATCCAGATCCAGCAGCAGCAGCGTGATCCGCTCGCGCCGCTCCGACGCCCGCTCGATCATTTCCCCCAGCCGCAGCTCCAGGTAACGCCGGTTATGCAGCCGGCTCAGATCGTCGCTCCACGCCAGGTGACGCCAGTGCGACAGCCGCCGCGCCGCCGTCGCCGTCGCCTCCACCAGCCCGGCCAGCCGGCCCAGCAGCTCCGCCACCGACGCCGGGTACGCCCCGCTCCGACCCGGACCCAGGCCGATCCGCCCCACCACGTGCTCCTGCCGACGGATCGGCTGCTCGATCACCAACTCCGCCGGCCGCCCATACTCCGCCACCTCTTCGTCGATCTCGATCACCACCCCCGTCGCCCGCAGCCGCTCCGCGATCAGCACCGCCCAGCGCTCCAGAATCGGCCCCGCACCCTCGTCCATCGACCGCAGCGACTCGGCCAGCTCCGCCAGCAGCTCCGCACCGAATTCCGCCCCCACCGCCGCCCCCGCCGCAGGCGGCGCATACAGCCCCAGCGCCCGCTGCACATCCTCCGCACGCAGCGGCAAGAGCACGTAGTCATCCGCACCCGCTTCGAGAATCCCCCGCGCGTCCGGCTCGTGCACCGCCTCGCAGACCAGCACCACCCGCGCCTCCGGCCGCAGCGCCCGCACTGCCCGCAAAACGCGCCGCGCCTTGCGCCCCAGCGCGAGCGAAATCAGCACCGCATCCGGCTGCTCGCTGCCCGCCTGCCAGACCCCGTCCAGGGCGCGCTCCGCCACCACCAGGCGGGCCGGCTGCACCAGCCTCGCCACCTGGTCCCGCACCGAACGCGGACCAATGACCAGCAGCGACTCGATCTGCCGCATCGCAAGCTTCTTCCCCCGCCTCCTTGCGGCCCGCCCGCGGACTTAGCTGCGAGCGTCTCGCATCAGCGCTTCCAGCTCTTCACGTGTAAGAATGGCTCGCAGCGGCTCCGCCCGGTCGGCCGACACCGCCGTCGATGAACTGCCTGACTCGTCCTTCGCCGGCCGCGCCGGCGGCGCGACACCCGGATGCGGCCCGCTGCGGATCGGCCCGACGGCCGCCCGCCCCGGTCCAGCCACATCCGTGGCCGAGCCTTCCGGCCGGCCGGGCGGCGTCTCGATCACTTCGCTCCGCCGCGCGGCCCGCCGGACGTGCTCGACCGCCTGCTCGAAATCGCCCGCGAGCACCGTCGCCAGCTCCGCCCGTGAGCTGCACACCAGCGTCAGCGGGTCGCTCAGGGCGACCACGCCCGGCCGGCTGAGATGCACGACGCACGCAGCCGCCGGCCAGAGCTCGCGCAGATAGTCGACCAGCCGCCAGTCGTCGGGCTCGAGCCAGTCGCCGCCTAGAAAGACCAGAGCGACCGGAAGGTGCTGATGGGTGAGGACTTGCACGCAGGCGTCGAGCGGGTCGTCGGAACCGATCACGGTCGCAGACTGGCGTTGCAGCCAGGCATCGATCTCGTCATCGGAACCGCGCTCGCCGGTGCGTAAATGGACTGCCGCCCTCGTCGTAGCCAACCCAAACCCTGCCCAGCCCCAGCAATTCGCAAGCGCGTCGGCGTACCCCGGACGAAACCCGGACGCCGGATGAGAAACGCGGACCTCGCGAGGCGGCGAAGAAACGCGGACCTCGCAAGCCCGCATTCTATCTTGCCGGTCGTCTCGATGTCAAAATAACTCGAAAAAACGCCCCTCCAAGGAGCTGATAATGACGAGCCGCCCCCCTTCGCTTGTCCCTGGCGGTACCGGTCTGCCACTCCTTCGGAGACTCGTATGCTTGGGGGACCGGTCTCCGACCGGTCTGGAAGACAGGTCTCTGACCTGTCCAATCGGGGGACCGGTCTCTGACCGGTCTGGAAGACAGGTCTCTGACCTGTCCAATCGGGGGACCGGTCTCCGGCCGGTCTGACTGGGGGACCGGTCTCTGACCGGTCTGGAAGACAGGTCTCTGACCTGTCCAATCGGGGGACCGGTCTCTGACCGGGTACCTATTTAGCGTCCGCTGGTTGATCATACCTAACTACATCCGACTGGCGCGATCGCGCA
>CAZXUI010000076.1:0-23127 GCA_964643885.1 uncultured Planctomycetales bacterium | reverse complement strand
TCCCGCGTGTGTGGCGGCCGAATCAGAACCCGCCGCGCCAAGCGGCGGGACTGCCGACCGCGAGCGGACCCCGTGCTTGGCGCACGGGGTTCTGAGACGGGCGGGACGCCCGTACCACCCAGATGATTGCGGCTTGGCGGCCACGCTCCGACTCGCTATGGTTGAATTATCCAGATCGTGTGCCGGGCAGAGCGATCCGATGGGGTCTGTATGACGCAAAGACCGATGCGGCGGGTGATCATCCTCGGGGCGGCCGGCCGCGATTTCCACGACTTCAACGTCTTCTGGCGCGACCACCCGGATTATGAGGTGGCCTGCTTTACGGCCGCCCAAATCCCGGACATCGCGGGTCGGCGTTACCCGCCCGAGCTGGCCGGGCCGCGCTATCCGCAGGGCATCCCCATCCACCCGGAGGAGGAGCTCGCCGAGCTGATCGGCCGGCTGAAGGCCGACGTGTGCACGCTGGCCTATTCCGATCTGCCGCATGAGCAGGTGATGCACAAGGCGGCGCTGGTCGCGGCCGCGGGGGCGGATTTCATCCTGCTCGGGCGGCGGTCGACGATGCTGCGCAGCCGCAAGCCGGTGATCGCTGTGTGTGCGGTGCGGACCGGCTGCGGCAAGAGCCAGACGACGCGGGCGATCGCGGAGATTCTCAAGACGATGAAGCTGCGCGTGGCGGCCGTGCGGCATCCGATGCCCTACGGCGTTCTGAGCCGGCAGGTTTGTCAGCGTTTCGAGACGCTGGAGGACCTGGACCGGCACGAGTGCACCATCGAGGAGCGCGAGGAATACGAGCCGCACATCCGCGCGGGCAATCTCGTCTTCGCCGGCATCGACTACGCCCGGATTCTCGAGCAGGCCGAGCAGAGCGCGGATGTGATCCTCTGGGACGGCGGCAACAACGACACGCCCTTTTTCGAGCCGAAGCTGCTGGTGTGCGTCGTCGATCCGCACCGGCCGGGGCACGAGCTGACGTATTACCCGGGCGAGACGAATCTGCGCATGGCCGACGTCGTGCTCGTCAACAAGGTCGACACGGCGGCGGCGGAGAACATTCAGCAGGTGCTGGCGAATGTCGCCGCGGCCAACCCGCGGGCGACGGTCGTTCAGGCAGCGTCGCCGGTGCGGGTCGATCAGCCGGAGCGGATTCGCGGGCAGCGCGTGCTGGCGGTCGAGGACGGGCCGACGCTGACGCACGGTGAGATGGCGTATGGGGCGGCCGTGCTGGCGGCGCGGCAGTACGGCGCGAGCGCGGTGATCGACCCGCGGCCGTTCGCCGTCGGCTCGATCCGCGAGACATTCCGCAAGTATCCGCACTGCCGCGAAGTGCTCCCGGCGATGGGCTACGGCGAGAAGCAGATCGCCGAGCTGGAGCAGACGATCAATGCGTCGGATGCGGACCTGGTGCTGATCGGCACGCCGATCGACCTCGGCCGGATGCTGAAGATCAACAAGCCGGCGTTGCGGGTTTATTACGACCTGGCGGAGCGCGAGCCCGGGCGGCTCGAAGCAGCCGTGCGGGGGGCGCTCGGAGAGGGTGGCATGCTTTCGCCGCAGGCGTAAGCTTGCGCTGCTGCTCAGAAAGTGCGGGACCGGTCTCCTCAACAGTTGGGGGACCGGTCTCCTCAACATTGGGGGACCGGTCTCTGACCGGTCACTGGGCGACAGGTCTCCGACCTGTCGCTCTCCTGCCCGTCAGGGCAAACGGCCGTAGCCGGTGGCTTGAAGCCACCGGAAAGGTCGTCCTCTCACGTCGTCCGTGGGGCCTGCGGCTCAGATCACGTCACAAAATGGCCGAACCCGCACCGCCTTTTCATCCAAGGGTGCGAGATGGGAGTCCCGCACCAGGACCACACGATCGGGGCGATCGCCATCTTGGATGAAAACCGGTGAGTCCTGCGGACGCGAACCGCCGTCGACAGCGCCGCTCCGCGACCGGTCGGAGACCGGTCCCCCATTTTCGGAGCAGCGTGACCTGCGACAGGTGAAAAGCCCCGGTGCGCCGCGGCGCCACCCCCTGCACGCTGCACGCCGCTCCGCTACACTCCGCACGCATGAGCGCCCCGCACCACCCCCCTGCCGACGCCACGCAGCGATTCGGAAATCGCGTCGACGACTACATCCGCTACCGGCCGGACTATCCGCCGGCCGTGTTGGACTGGCTGGCGGCCGAGTTCGGCCTGTCGGCCGGGCAGGCGGTGGCGGACGTGGGCTCCGGGACGGGTATCTGGACGCGGCGGCTGCTGAAGCGCGGCCTGGAGGCCTTCGCCGTCGAGCCGAATGAGCCGATGCGAGCCGCGGCCGAGCGGCTGCTGGGCGGCGAGCCGCGCTTTCACAGCCTGGCCGGCACGGCCGAGGCGACCGGCCTGCCGGATGCGTGCGTGGACTGGCTGACGGCGGCGCAGGCATTTCACTGGTTCGATGTGGATCGGGCGCGGGCCGAGGCGCTGCGCGTGCTTCGCGAGCCGGGGCACGTGGCGCTGCTGTGGAACGAGCGCCGCAGCGACACGCCCTTCCTGGCGGCGTACGAGGCGCTGATCCTGGAGCTGGCGACGGATTACACGAAGGTCCGGCACGAAAACGTGCACACCGACGACCGGCTGGAGCGCTTCTTCGGCCCGGCCGAGCGGCGGCAGGCGTTTTTTCCGAACGTTCAGCGGCTGGACCTGGACGGGCTGACGGGCCGGACGCTGTCGGCGTCCTACATGCCGGCCCGCGGCCAGCCGCGGCACGAGGAGCTGCTTGAGCGGCTGGAGCGGCTGTTCGCGGAGCACGCCCGCGGCAGCGTGGTGGAGATCGTGTACGACACGGATGTGATTGTGGGAAGGCTGCGTTGAGCGCAGCTCGGTCAGCGAACTGCTCTCCTGGTGGCTGCCAGGGCGACGATGGTCAGCACGCCAACGGCCGACGCCACCGGTAGAAGCGTTTTTCGCCATGGCTGGGCAGTTCGGGAGTCCGATTCACGGGCCAGTATCGTGCCGTTCTCGTCGTAGGTCACGATCCCTTCGGATAGATCGGCGTTCTTCGTCCAGACGAGCGAGTTGCGCGTCTCAGGCTCGAAGAGCACATCCTGGGAAGTCAACGATGTGTCAACGGCCGCGGACGTGACTGTCATGCGGTGAACGGCGTATCGCGTGACATTATCGTTCGTGTTCGAGGTGAAGACGAACGCTTCCGAAACCAACTCAGCTCCGTTCACCTCCATCGTAGCCTGCGTCACGAACTCGCGACGAAAAACAAATCCGGAGCCATCCAGTGCCTCTTTCGTCATTTCGAACCGAAGCGGGGTCCCGCGCGAATTGAGTTCGTACTCGTAGATCTCCGTCCATTCCCCCCAGCCAGCGATGCCCACTTCGGAGCGATATCTGGTCACGTCGCCGACGCAGTCCACGACGACCGTCGGATGATCGCGCAGCAGATTGAGGATGTTGAGGCCGCGCACAAAGCTCTCGTGGATCTGAAGGTCGAACATCTGAAGCAGCGGCACGGCGGAATACGTAGACGGCGTGACATCGTTGTCATGGACGCAGAAGTAGGATCGACCATCCTGCGTCGTTGCGGACAGCTTCTGAACGACGCGCTGCGGGCTGAAGGAGGTTCGGATCGGGACAGGTGCACCCCCAGCGAATGACTCGTCCACCGCGTACGGGCGCACGATGCGCAGGATTCGCCGTCCGCCGTCCGCCGGTTCGTATGGCCCGTCCCACGAAGCCGGATCCGTGTATTCGTCCGAAAACGGCGCGAAGTACTGCTCGACCTGAACCTCGAGAACGAGCTTGTCGAGCCGCGACAGGCGCTGCGTGAAGATGTCGAGCATCTCAGTCGGAGGAATGGCGCCGCTTGTCAGAAGCAGAAGTGCCGCAATCATCTCACTCTCCCTTGACTTGATTCCCAGGGAACGCGCTCTCAGCCGAATCGACTCGCCTACATGGGCACGCTAACATCCCAACACTTGGCAGTTGTCATTTATCACGGTCCCGGCGCCACAGGTGCCGTATGGCCCACCAGCGGACACGCATCTACCACTCAACGTGGACCCGCAAGGTACATTGAACGAACTGCTGCACGTGAACGTCAACAGCGGTTTGCACATGTCCGTAACGGTGGCGCCATTGCAATAGACACACGAGCTTGTGTTCGCCCAGCACTTCCTGCTACCATTTCCGCAAATCTGGTCGGTGTAGCAGTCATAATCGCCAATGATCGCTCCGACAGCCGTTGAAACGACGAAAAGCGCGAGCACGACTCGACCTAGTTGCTTGAGCATGGAAGACCCTCAGTGACGGAAACTCGACCCTGCGAACTCAATCCCCCGACGACGCACATGGTGAGGGCAAGCAGGCAGACGCCTAGCATGAGTGCGTGTCCGAGCGGCCCACGCGCCAGGAAGGGGCCAGCCAAACATGGACACCGGCCCAAGTCATTTGACCAGAGCGCCGTGAGGTGAACCGTTGAGAAACTTGCAAGCAACCCGGCCCCAACCAAGTAGCCAAGCAAACGCGACGCCGGCCAGACGAGGAGACACGCAGCCGTCGCTTCTGCAAGCAGGAGCCCGATTGAGAGCCACTGGGCGACGGCAGGCGCGAGCGCAAAGGTCTGCGCGACATATAACACGACGGAATCTAGGCCGTACACGACGGACTTGACGAGTACAGCGACTGTCCAAAGGACTGCGAGCACTCTCCAGAGCATCGTCCACACTCCCTGTGACTAGCTTACGTCAATGGACGGGGGGGGGCACGCAAGCGCGAGACACGGGAATGCTGAGAATCTCGATCGATCCCTTGTACGGTATCGCCCTAACTTGTTGTGCACACAGGAGTTACGGCTAGCTGGCGCTGGCGCAGATTCTACGCGTGTTGCCCGGGGTCTAAGAGCGATCCGTTCCGATGTTCGGCCCAACCGGTAGGGACGAGTAATGCGAACAACCGCTCGATGGAAGGCGATTACGCCAAGTACCCGATCCGCTCCGCCTGCCGCCGAAGCGCCTCGATCCGCTTCTCCACCGGCGGGTGCGTGCTCAGCAACGACATCAGCCCGCCGCCCGAGAGCGGCGCGACGATGAACATGCTGTGATAGGCCGGGTTCGCGTCCGTCGGAATCCGCTCGTTGCCGACCGTCAGCCGCTCCAGGGCGGCCGCGAGCTTGAGCGGGTTTTCCGTCAACTGCCCGGCGTACGCGTCGGCCGCGTACTCGCGCGAGCGGGAGATGGCCATCTGAATCAGCCCCGCCGCGATGGGCGCGAGGATGATCATCAGGATCGCGCCGATGGCCGAGAGCGGGTTGCTCTCCTGCCGGTTTCCGCCGCCGGTGCCGAACCACATCATCATGTAGGCCAGCGAGGAGATCATGCCGGCCAGCGTCGCGGCAATCGTGGCGGTGAGCACGTCGCGGTTGCGGATGTGGGCCAGCTCGTGGGCCATGACGCCCTCGATCTCGTCCCGCGGGAAGTTTCGCAGCATCCCCTCGGTGATCGCCACGGCCGCGTGCTTCGGCCCGCGGCCGGTCGCGAAGGCGTTCGGGGCCGCCTGGGGGCAGACGTAGACGCGCGGCATGGGCAGGCCGGCCCGCGTGGCGAGGTCCTGGATCATGTCGTGCAGCCAGGGCAGGTCATCGCGCTGAATCTCCTGGCCGTGCATCGCGGCGATGGCGATGCGATCGGAGAAGAAGAAGGCGATGATGTTGCCCAGGCCGCCGAACAGGAAGCCGATCAGCAGGCCGCTTGGCCCGCCGGCCACGTACCCGACCGCGCCACACAGCGCCATCAGGCTTGCCAGCAGCATGGCGGTCTTGACTGAGTTCCACATAGTCGTAGCTCCTCCCATCGCACGTTCTGCTGTGACGATTATATTGGATTCGACCCGCTTGCGCGAGTCGGGCGGTGCGTCAGGGGGCGGAGGGTGGCATGCTTTCGCCGCAGGCGTACGCATGCTGCGTACGCGAGGATGCCCTGACGACGGCTTTTCGCGTCGGCAAGGCCCGCCTCGCACCCTACGCGCCCCCTGCCGCATGGGCAAGCTGCGCTTGCCCATGCCACCCGCCGAATCTTTCTTCGAGCCGCTCGTCGCGGCGGTTCGGTGATTCCACTAGTCGGCCCTCTTTATAATGGATCGCCCGCTCGCTCGGGGAGCGCGGGCGTGCCGCCCGCAATCAGAACCCCGTGCGCCAAGCACGGGATCAATCGATCGCCAAGTGGCCCGCCGCTTGGCGCGGCGGGTTCGGACGCCCCGGCCGGCCGGTCGCGCCGCCCCCCGGGTGCCGGGTTGGGCTGTGCAGCGAAGACCGGTAGAATCGCGGCGCGCGGCGGGCGGTCGCCGCGCGCCGGGAGAGCGACGTGACCCCAGGACACCCCCCCTACCGCCGGCCGCCCCCCTACCGCTGGCGGCCGGCCGTGCTGCTCGTGCTGGCGGCGGCCGGGGTCCTGGCGGGCTGCGAGCGCGCCTCTGCGCCGCAGAAGTACGAGCTGCTCTCCGGCACGGTTCGCGACTGCCAATTCGACACGGGCGAGATGACGATCGACGTGCCCGGCCCCGGCCGGGGCGAGCCGCGCCTCACCGTCCTGGCCGTGATCACCGGCGATTCGGAGATCTATATCAACGACAAGGCGGCGAATCTGCGCGAGATCGCCATCGGCGACCGCATCGAGGTCGTCGGCTATCGCGATCCGAGCCCGCGGCTGGGCGGATTCGTCGTCACGCTGGCCAATGTCGACCGGCCGCAGCCCACGCCGCCGCTGCCGGTCCTTTCGACGCAGCCGGCGGCGAGCCAGCCAAGCGAACCTCAGCCGGCCGCGGCGCCGGCCCTAGGGAGAGAGTGAACGATGTCTACGGCGATGTTGATCGAGCAGGTAGCGGCTCGCGAAGTTCTGGATTCTCGCGGAAATCCGACGGTGGAAGCGGATGTGCGGCTCCGCGGCGGCGGGTTCGGGCGGGCGATCGTGCCGAGCGGTGCGTCGACGGGCCAGAACGAGGCGCTCGAGCTGCGCGACGGCGACAAGAAGCGCTACCTGGGCAAGGGCGTGCTCAAGGCGGTTCACAATGTGATCGAGAAGATCGCGCCGGCGATCCTCGGCCGCGACGCCGCGCAGCAGGAGCAGATCGACCGCGTGATGATCGAGCTGGACGGCACGCCGGGCAAGAGCAAGCTGGGGGCGAATGCGATCCTGGCCGTGTCGGTGGCCGTGGCGAAGGCGGCGGCCGACGGCGTGGGCCTGCCGCTCTATCGCTACCTGGGCGGGGCCGGCGCGCACGTGCTGCCGGTGCCGATGATGAACATCCTCAACGGCGGCAAGCACGCCGACAACAACGTCGATTTTCAGGAGTTCATGATTCAGCCCTGGGGCGCGGGGTCGTTTCGCGAGGCGCTGCGGATCGGAACGGAGATCTTCCACTCGCTCAAGGGCGTCCTGCACGACCGCGGCTACAACACGGCGGTCGGCGACGAGGGCGGCTTCGCGCCGTCGCTCAAAAGCAACGACGAGGCGATCGAGGTGATCGCGATCGCGGTCGAGAAGGCCGGCTACAAGCTGGGCAAGGACGTGCACATCGCCCTCGACCCGGCCACGAGCGAAATGTGGGACGAGGAGAGCGGCCGGTATCGCTTCTTCAAATCCGCGCCCGACAAGCTGGTGACGAGCGAGGAGATGATCGACCTGTGGACGGGCTGGTGCAGCCGCTATCCGATCCGCAGCCTCGAAGACGGCCTGGCCGAGGCGGATTGGGAAGGCTGGGCCAGGCTGACGCAGCGGCTGGGCGAGCGGATTCAGCTCGTCGGCGACGATCTGTTCGTGACGAACGTGAAGTATCTGCGACGCGGCATCGAGCAGCGCGCGGCGAACGCGATCCTGGTGAAGATCAACCAGATCGGCACGCTGACCGAGACGCTCGAGACCGTGGACCTGGCCATGCGGAGCGGGTTCGCGGCGGTGATCAGCCATCGCAGCGGCGAGACCGAGGACGCGACGATCGCGGACCTGGCGGTCGCGACACGGGCGGGGCAGATCAAGACGGGCAGCACGTCGCGCAGCGACCGGATCGCCAAGTACAACCAGCTCCTGCGGATCGAGGAGCAGCTCGGGCCGGCCGCGGTCTATGGGGCTGGTTTGTGGAGCAGGTCGTAGAGACGGGGGACGGCCGGGCGCGGCGGGCGACGGATCGCGCGGCGGCGCGGCGGCCGGAATGAACCGCAAGACGAGGGATCGAGATGGCGCGGCCCGGCGGATCGCCCGCGTTGTTCTGGAGCATTTTTCTGATCGGCGGGGCGACGCTGGCGGCGTGCCTGATCCTGCCGGCGCTGCTGGAGTATCGCAAGGCGCGGCAGCAGTATGCGCTTGCGCTTGAGCGCGACGCGGCGTTGCAGCAGCGCATCCAGGCGCTGGAGAACCAGATCGAGCACTTGGCGCGCGATGAGACCTACCTGAGCCGCATCGCCCGCAAGGAGTTCGGACTCGAGCCGAGCGACGTCGAGGTGCTCATGATCGACAACCCGGATCGAAAGCCCGACCCCAACGACGCCCCGCCGGCAGTGGTGTTGAGCACGACCAGGCTGGACGTGATCGCCGAGCGGGTCGAGCGGGCCGCACGGCGCAATCCGCTGGTGTCGGTGCTGTTGCTGGATACGACGCGGCCGATCGTGATGGCGCTGGCGGGGCTGGCGGTGATCTGTGCGCTGTTCCTGCTGAGCCCGTCGCGGGCGGCGGCGAAGGCGGTGCCGCCCGCATGACGGCTCTGTGCCCCCTGCATCATCCGGGTGCTACGGGCGTCTCGCCCGTATGATCGTGCCGCGCACATGGTCCGGGTGGTACGGGCGTCTCGCCCGTATCATCGAGCTGCGCGCCTCGGGTCCGCCGACACCCCGGCACCGCCGCCGCATAGCACACCCCGAGCCGCATCCGATATACTCGCCCGGCGAATCCCGGACACGGCCGCGCTGCGTCCGGGCCTGATCGGAGCCCGATTGCACGCCGCGCTACCCGTCGCGCGGAGCAGCACGGAGGCGCTCCCGGCGCGGTTGGAATGCGGAACCACTCGACGAAATCGCCCCCCTGGCCCCCGCCCGAAGCGGACACGCACACACTCCGCCCCGCGGCCAGCCGCGACGGCCCGCTCAGCCCCCACGCCCTGCTCGTCGCCGCCGGACTGCTGCTCGCCACGCTCCTGGCGCATGGCTGGTGCCTGGCCGACGGGACCGTCCTGGACGATTACTGGCACCAGAAGGGCCTGCGCGAGCACGGCTGGTCGCTGCCCGAGCTGATGCGCACGCTGGTCATCGCGCCGGCCGACTTCATCAACCTCTGGTGGCAGACGCAGGATGTCCGCTGGGAGTACGCCCGCCCGCTGTTCATCCTGTCGATGAAGGTCGTCTACGGCCTCATCGGCGACAACAGCGCCACCGCCCTGCACGCCTACAGCCTGCTGCTGCACTATACCTCCGCCCTGCTCGTGGCTCAGCTCTGCTGGCTGATGACGCGCAGCCGGCTCTGGTCTCTGGCCAGCGGACTGCTCTTCGTGCTCTACCCGCATGCCGGACTGACCGTCGCCTGGTCCAGCTCGCAGAACGTCGTCCAGCAAACCACGCTGCTGCTGGCGGCCATGCTGACCTACGTCCGCGCCTCGCGGCTCGATCTCTCACCCGACGCCGCCCCGCTGCGCGGCGACCCGCCGCCCCCGCGCCGCGGCGCACTGATTGCCACGTTCCTGTTCTGGACCGCCGCCATCCTGACTCGCGAAAACGCGCTGCTCGCGCCGGCCATCCTCATGGCCATGGACTACTGCTTCGCCGGCTGGCGCCACCTCTGGGCCCGCCGCCGGGTCTACGCCGGATTCGCCGCCATCGGGGCGGCCTTCGTCGCCTGGCGCCTGACTTCCGTCTCCACCGGCATGCCCGAGGTCTACATCCGCCGCCCCGGCGACGACCTGGTCGAGTACGCCCTCTGGTGCGCCGCCAAGCTGCTGCACTACGTCTGCACGTCGATCTGGCTGGCCCCCATGACCATCGGCCCCACCGGCCGCTTCAATCCGTGGGTCGAAGCCCCCGGCGATGTCGCCCTGATGATCCTCATCGTCGCGGCCCTGGGCGCGCTCTATTACGTCCTGGCACGCCCGGCCCGCGGCTGGTGGATCTGGCCGCTCTGGATTCTGCTGGCCGTGCTGCCCGTGATCCCCGTCATCGCCACGCCGCACTCCGGCTACATGTCCGGCGTCGGCTTCGCCATCGGCCTGGCCGTCGCCGCCGCGGCCGCCGGCCGGCCCGGCCGCAGCCGCTGGCTCGTGCACACGGCCCGCCTCACCGTCGCCTTCTACGTCGTCATCACGGGCGTGTTCACGCTCTTCAACCGCTGGCAGTGGACCGGCATCATCGCTGCTGAGCGCTACGTGCCCGCCTGGGTGCGCGTCTCGCCGCCCGAGAGAAGCGTCCGCGACGTGTTCTTCATCAATCTGCCCTTCGTCAACATCTACTGCAAGCCGCAGCTCGTTCAGAAGCTCGGCCCGTGGTTCGAAGATGTCGATGTGCACGCGCTGACGTTCGCGCCCGACGCCGTCCTGATCGAGCAGACCACCTACGTCGAACAGCTCGACCCGCACCGTTTCCGCCTCCGCATCGCCGGCCAGCCCTACTTCTCGCGGCTGCTCGGCCGCTTTCTGATCGAGGGATTTCGCGGCGGCGGCCGCTTCCACAGCGGCGACGAGTTCGACGCTGATGGCTTCCGCGTGCGCATCGTCGAGGCGGATGATGAGGGCGTGCGCTGTCTCGAGTTCTCCTTCGACCGCCCGCTGGCCGACCCGTCGCATTGCTTCTATCTGGTGACGCCCGAATGCGGCGCCGCCCGGCTGCGCTTCCATGAGACGATACCGCCGCCGGTCGCCGCCCCGCGGATCGAGCTGCCCGCCCCGCCCAGCCGCACCGAGATCGAGCTTGCGCTCTCCGCCGTCAGCGCCGGCTCGGTGGAGGCGGCGGAAGTGCTCTTTGACACCGTGCTCCGGGGCGACCAGCCGGCGGCGTCCAGCGCCGGCGTGGCGGGGCCGGAGTACCGCACGATGGGGAGCGCGGGCGTCTCGCCCGCAGCTCGCTCCGAACTGCGGCCAACGGTTCGCTCGCACTCCCGGGGCCGTGATGCAGAATCCGCGACGGACGACACCCCCCACGCTGCCAACCTCAATGCCAACGTCGAGTCGGCCGAGGAGTTCCTCCTGCGTACCTCGCGCCTCGTCGCCGGCGCGATCGGCTCGCCGCTCCAGGACCTACTCGCCCGCGACACGCTCTCCGTCGAGCAGTGGCAGCAGCTTCGGGCCTGGTGGCGGCGCGAGATGCGGCCGGAGTATCTGCGCGAGATCGTGCTTCACTGGGAGCGATTCGATCACCTGATCAAGATGCGTGAGGAAGTCCCCCACGCCCGCATGTGGGCGTCCAAGCTCATCGAAACCGACCTATACCTCACCGGCCCGCCCTTCCCCGGCCCGCGGGATCGGCCCCCGTCCCGAAAGGGCGGCGGGTTGTAGCCACGGATGACGCGGCGCGGCGGCGCAGCCGCCCGTCGCGGAACCCGTGGACCACGGTGTTCACGTTCCCCTTCCGCCCCGGAGGGGCGGAGGAACGCTGCACGCGCGCCGGCAATCCTCCGCCCCTCCGAGGCCGGATTCAGACCGTCGAGACGCCTCCCACCGATCTTCACACCTTCATTCCCGCCCGACGATCGACGCCGCCGCGCCGAACTCCGCATCGAAGAATCCGAGCACCAATCCGTAGTAATACGCCCGGCTGTACGCCGCGAAGCCGATATGTCCCCCGCCCGGCAACACCACCGCCGCCACCAGCGGATTCCGCGTCATCGCCACCACGTCCGCGACGTCCTGCGCGCACGAGAGCGGATCATTCGCCCCGTGCACCATCAGGACCGGCACACGCGCACTCTCCAGCTTGTCCCCCGCACGCTGCCCCCGATGCGGCAGAAACCGCAGATAGTCCAACCCATCCTCCACCGCCCCCGGATAGCGCAGCTCCGAGCGCGCAAACTCGAACTCGATCAGCCGCCGCAGACTCCCGCTGGCCGCCCCGTGCCCCTTCTGCACGATGCGATGCTCGATCGTGTCCTGAAGCGCGTTCAGCACCGGGTTCACCAGCACCGGCCACCACCGCTCGCAATCCTCGATGATCTCCTCGAACCGGTAACACGCCGAGAACGCGATCACCCCCGCCTCATAGTGCCGCCGGCCGGTCTTCGGCCGCAGATAAGGCGCCAACCGCCACGCCACGCTCGCGTGCCTCTCCGAGCGCCCGTCCTCCCACGCCGCCAGCAGCGCATGATTCGCCCCCCAGCAGAAGCCGACCAGGCCCGTCCGCCGCACCTCAGGCATCGCCTGCAACCACTCCGCCGCCGCCAGCAAATCCCCCGTCTCCAACACGCCGAAGTTGTAGTAGACATTCGGATGGCGCCCGTCCGTCCGGCCGCAGCCGCGCAGCTCCAGCGCCAGCACGTGCAGCCCGTTGGCCCGCAGCGCCTCCGCAAGATAGCGCGTCCGCTGCGGCCGCAGATCTCCCAGCAGCCCCGGCAGAATCACGATGCAGTCGCTGACGATCCGCTCGCCGCCACGCTGCGCGAAACCCAGCCGCCCGCTCAGGCTCAGTCCCTCCCGCACCGGCACCCACACATCCTCGAACCCCTCCCACGCCGGCACGGGCGCGTCCGGGTCGGCCGTCGGACCCGTGCACTGCGCCGTGTGCGACAGCCCCACGGCATTCAGCAGCGTGTGCTGGTGCTCGAAGCGCCGCCTGAAGTGCCGCATCACGTCGATCGCCCGCCCGTCCTCGTCCACCAGTTCCTCCGTCAGCAGCGGCCGCTGCCGCCGCTCCGGCAGGTGACGCTCCAGCGCCGGGTGATACTTCCGCAGCCACGCCCGCGTGTCCGCCACGCGCGTATCCGCGGCCAGCGGAGACGGCCGCGGCGGCACATCGCCCGGCCGGATCGGGAACGCCCGCTCCGAGAAACACCCTCCGCCGCTCAGCAGCGCCGCCATCGCCAGCAGCGCCGCCGCCATCCGCCTCGCCGGTCTCATCGCGCCTGATTCTCCCCCGTCCGCCCCACCGCCAGCCCCGCCTCGATCAATCTCTGCCGCGCCTCGCCGATCCCCAGGCGCGGCTCGAGCTGCGCCGACGTGCTCATGATGAATCCAAGCGTTCCATCCGCCCGCAGATTGCCATGCACGCCGCGCATGTTGATCCACGCGTCGAGATCGCTGCTGCCCGAGTAATAGCCGTCTTGCAGCGACACCAGGACGTCCGGCGTGTGCTCGAACAACCCATGAAACGCTCGCCAGATTCGCGCTGCGCCGTCGGGATAATGCTCGAACAGCTCCGCCCCCGTCCCTTCATAGACCGCCTCGCCGTTGTGCAGGACGACCCGCCCGCGCCCGGCGCGCGAAATCACCTTGATCTCCGCAGCGCCATCGCTCGACTCGCCCCCGTCGCGCGCCCGCCGATAACACGCCAACTCGACGCCACTCAGATTCACGACGTCCCCCGCTACCGCCCCCGGCGAATCCGTATACACCGCCGCGCAGCTCACCAGCCCATACTCCGGCACGACCACGTCCCGCGGCTCGCGCAGCCGATCCGTCACCCGGTATCCGAGCCGCCCGAGCCAGTCCCGCAGCCGCACACGCCGACCTTCCGCAAACGCGTGCCCATGATCGCTCATCAACGTGATATGCACCCGCCCGCGCATCTGCGCCACCAGCGACCGGCAGAACCGCTCCACCTCGACCAGCGCATACGCATGCCCGTCCCGGCCGCGCTGCGAGCCCAGGCACGACGTCGCCACGACGTAGGCGACGAAGTCGCGCGGCTCCGCCAGCAGCGCCCGCTCGATCCGCCCCAGTTCCCCACGCAGCCACATCCCCGGAAACAGGTACGCGAAGGCGTGATCGCGCGGCTCCAATCGAAAGTCCACGTGGCGAACCCACGGCGCGTTCTGTTCGTCCAGATAGCTCGAATTCCCCTCGACGAGCCGCCGCCCGTCGTAGTAGTTCGACTCCACCGCCACGCACGGCGACGTCCCGAAGAACTCCGCCAGCGCCGGGTCCGTCATCGCCGGAAAGACACTCACCAGCTCGCTCGGCTCGTTGAACAGGCTGAACCGCCCCTGCCGCCGGAACTCCGCCACCATCTCGAACGGCACACTGTCCAGAATCAGCAGCACATGCGGCACATCCCCCTGTGGCGCCGGCTTCCAGCCGGTGGAATCTTCCCGCCCAGCTCCCCCACCCGCACCCTCCGCCCCAATCGCTGGCGGCCAGGCCGCCTCGCTCTCGAACTGTCCGTCCCCATCCTCGTCAAACAGCACCCGCGTCGTTGTCCCGGCCTGCTCCTGCACCTCCGCATATCCCGCCGGCCGGCCGCCCGGCAGCCGATATTCGACCCGCACCCCGCCCGCCCCCTCGTCCCGAACGGCCGACGGCGCCACCGGAAACGCCCTCGGCCCCGGCCCGGCGCACCCGGCGGCAAGCAGCGCCGCCCCCAGCGCCCCAATCAGCACATCTCGGCCCGCGCCCGCTCGTCGCAATCGCGCCAACGTCCGCTCCTGTCACAGGTTCCGGTTCGACCCGAAATCGGCGGGTGATGATAGTGCCCGCCCGCGGTCTCTCCCACCCGTCGAGCGGCCGCACCACCCGCAGCACGGCCGGTGCTTGACACACGCATCGGTCGGAATATCGTTACGATGGTCCGCGGTGTGCCAGCGGAGCCCGCGCCGCGTGTTGATGGTGCCACTTCTCCCTCGTGCGGGCGGTGGACCGCGGCCCTCACAGGGAACATCTGCGAGCGCCGGCGCTGAGAATCGGCCGCGATCGGCCGGCCGGGACCGTTTACGGGAGAGTCGACGATGACATGGCTGCTGAGTCGAGCGCGGGCGATCGCGTCGGGCGCGATCCTCTTGGGCGTAGTTCAGGCCCTGGGCCAGGTGGATTTCAACAATATCCTCTTTCAGCTTCTGACCTCGTTCTTCACGCTGCTCGTTTCGCTGCTGCTCGGCGATACGTCTGCGCTGGAGAACGGCTCGGGCGGCGCGTTCGCATAGCGAGCGTCGAATCGGAGTGCTGAAGCCGGCGTACGGCTTCGGTCGAAAGAAGGGTGAGGCCGCTTTCGCCTCGCCAGCGATGTGAACGGAGATCGATTATGGCGGTTCCTGGAATGGACCAGGGTCCCGAGGCCGCGCTCACCGACGTCCTCGACAGCGACACCGACGAAAAGCTGCGCGAGGAGCTCAAGGCGGGCGTGCAGGCCGACGCCCGCGACATCGGCACGCTCCGCAAGGAACTGACCGTCACCGTCCCGGCCGCCGTCGTCGAGCGCTATCTCGAGGAGAACTTCAAGGAAATCCGCGAAGACGTCGTTCTCCCCGGCTTCCGCAAGGGCCGTGCTCCGCGCGAGTTGATCCAGCGCCGCTTCGGCACGGACATCCGCAACCAGATCAAGACCACGATCGTCGGCCAGTCCTTCCTCGCCGCGACTGAGAAGTCCGGCATCGACGTGCTCGGCGACCCGCTGCTCAAGGTCGAGGCCGACGGGGCCGCCAAGCTGCTCAACCTGCACGAAGCCATGCCGCACGTGACGCTGCCCGAACAGGGCGACTTCGTCTACGTCTGCGAGGTGGAGCTGCGGCCGACCTTCGAGCTGCCCAAACTGACCGAAATCCCGGTCCGGCTGCCCATCGTCCAGATCGGCGACGACGACGTCGAGGCCTACATCGTCCGCCAGCGCAAGATCCGCGGCCGCTACGAGCCGCTCTCCGGCCAGCCCGCCTCCGAGAGCGACGACCTGATCATCGCCGACGTGACGCTCGAGGTGGACGGCCAGACGATCAAGAGCGAGGACAACGTTCAGCTCGGCGTCCGCCCCACGCGGCTCGACGGCATCCCGCTGCTCGAGCTGGAGAAGACGCTCAAGGGCGCCAAGCCCGGCGACGAGTTGCAGAGCGACTGCGTCATCCCCGACGACTACGAGCGCCCGGACCTGCGCGGCAAGAGCGGCCGGTTCCGCTTCAAGGTGCACGAGGTCAAGCGCCTCGCGCCGATCTCCGAGCAGGCGATGCTCGAGCTGACCGGCGCCGCCGACGCGGCCGAGCTGCGCCAGCAGGTTCGCGAGGCGCTCGAGGCGGAGCGCGACCGCCTTGTGCTCCGCGCTCAGAAGGAGCAGGTGCTCGACTACCTGCTGGCCAACACGAAACTGGATCTGCCCGAGGACCTCACCGCCCGCCAGACCGACCGGGCCGTGATGCGCCGCGTCATCGAGCTGAGCCGCAACGGCGTCCCCGACGACGAGATCGAGGCCCGCATCGACGAGCTGCGCACCAGCGCCCGCGACGAGGTCAGCCGCTCGCTGCGGCTCGAGTTCATCCTCGAGAAAGTCGCCCAGACGCTCGATATCTCCGTGACCGACGAAGAGGTGAACGGTGCGATCGCCCAGATCGCCCGCCAGTACGAGCGCCGCTTCGACCGCGTCCGCGACGATCTGCACCGCCGCGGCCTGCTGCTGGCCCTGGTCGAGCAGATCCGCCAGGACAAGTGCGTCGAGGAGCTGCTGCGCGACGCAACGATCCGCGAAGTCTCGGCCGGCGACGAGCCCGGGAAGTAGACGAGCAAGCAGCGCCCGCCGCCCGGCGGCGCCGCAGGAATAGCAGGAGGCTTCGCGCTGCTGCGCAGCCCAAGGAGAGGCAATGGCCCACTGGCCGGAAATCGAACGTCCGCGAGCACAGGGAGGGCAGTATCAGGCCTGGCGTCAGATGGGCCTGAACGAGATGCTGCTGGACAACCGCATCATCTTTCTCGACCTGCCGCTCGATCCGCGCATCATGATCAACAGCAATACGGTCTGCTCGCACATCATCAAGAGCATGCTGTATCTCCAGAGCGTCAAGCGCGACCAGGACATCCACATGTACATCAACTGTCCCGGCGGCGACATCGACGACACTCTGGCCATCTACGATACAATGCGCTTCCTCAACTGCGACATCGCCACCTACTGCGTCGGCTCCGCCAGCAGCGGCGCGGCGATCATTCTCGCCGCCGGCACCAAGGGCAAGCGCTTCGCCCTGCCGCACGCCAAGGTCATGATCCACCAGCCCTGGGGCATGCTCGGCGGACAGGCCGCGGACATGCGCATTCAGGCCGACGAGATCCTCAAGGTCAAAAAGACCCTGATCGAGATCCTCGCCTGCCACACGGGCAAGTCCACCGACCAGATCGAGCAGGACACCGAGCGCGACCGCTACATGGACGCCCGCGAGGCCCTCGAATACGGCCTGATCGACGAGATTCTGGAAGAAAACCGCGACCGCAAGAAGAAATGACCCGCGCGCCCGGCGGCCGCGCCCTGCGGTCACCGCTTCCGCCGGCCGCCCCGCGCGAAACCCTCAGGTGACAGGATGTCCAAGGTGAACCAACTGATCCCGATTGTCGTCGAGCGCGAGGGCCGGGCCGAACGCGCCTACGACATCTACTCGCGCCTGCTCAAGGACCGCATCATCTTCCTCGGCGACGAGGTCTCACCCGAGCTGTCCAACGTCGTCATCGCACAGCTCCTCTTTCTGGCCAACGAGGACCCCAAGTCCGACGTCCACCTGTATATCAACTCCCCCGGCGGCTCCGTCCACAGCGGCATGGGCATCTACGACACCATGCAGTACATCCCCTGCCCCGTCGCGACCTACGTGATCGGCATGGCCGCCAGCATGGCCGCCGTCCTCTTCGCCGCCGGCACCAAGGGCAAGCGATTCGTCCTGCCGCACGCCCGCGTCATGATCCACCAGCCCCTCGGCGGCGCCCGCGGACCCGCCACCGATCTGAAGATCGAGATCGACGAGATGGTCCGCACGCAGAAGCAGCTTTACGACGTCCTCAGCCGGCACACCGGCAAGGACGTAGAGCAGATCACCCGGGATTGCGACCGAAACAAGTGGATGGACGCCGAGGAGAGCGTCGCCTACGGCCTGGCCGACAAGGTGCTCGAGGCCATGCCGCGCACGACGCCCTCGCTCCGGCCGGCCGAATAGCCCCGGCCACGCTCGACCGAGCGCCGGCCGCGTGCCGGCCGCTCGACTGCCCCGAAAGGCGGCTCATGTACGCCCGCGCAGCCCGAATCGCCAGCGTCCTGCTCGCCGCCGCGGCGGCCGGCGTGGCCGGCTGCCCGCCCAAGCCGCAGACGGACCTTCAGCGCGAGCTGGCCCTGCTGAAAGAGACGCTCAGCGACCAGGAGAACGAGCTCGCCGCCCGGCAGGCGACGATCAATGAGCTGCATCGCCAGATTCAGACCGCCCGCGGCTTCACCGATGACCAGCTCGCCCACATCTTCTATCCCGAGAAGATCGTCATCGATTCGCTTTCCGGCCCCGACGACTACGACGGCAAGCCCGGCGACGACGGCATCACCGTCTACATCCGGCCGGTGGACCGCTTCGGCGACGCCGTCAAAGTCGCCGGCGACATCCGCATCGAGTTGTATGACCTGGCCCTGCCGGGCGAGCAGAAGCTCATCGGAAGCTACGAATTCCCCGTCGACCAGACCGCCAAGCTCTGGTACGGCAAGTTCCTGACCTACCACTTCACGCTCAAGTGCCCCTGGCAGCAGGGCCCGCCGAAGAACCCGGACATCACCATCCGCGCGGTCTTTCGCGACTTCCTCACCAAGCGCGTGATGAGCGCCCAGACCGTCGTCAAGGTGAACGCCCCCCCGCCGGCCAGCCGGTAAGCTCGCTGGTGCGATCGCTGGTGCGAGATTCGCATCTCGCACCAGAGTGACAGGTGACACGTGACAGGTGACACGTGACAGGTGGCCGGTGACAGGTGACAGGTCACCCGTGCCGGCCCGCTGCTCCGAGAATGAGGGGCCGGTCTCCTCAACATTGGGGGACCGGTCTCCGACCGGTCATTGAATCTGGGGGACCGGTCTCCGACCGGTCATTGAATCTGGGGGACCGGTCTCCTCAAGATTTGGGGCACCGGTCTCCTCAACATTTGGGGGACCGGTCTCCTCAAGATTTGGGGGACCGGTCTCCTCAACATTTGGGGGACCGGTCTCCTCAAGATTTGGGGGACCGGTCTCTGACCGGTCACTGGGTGACAGGTCTCCGACCTGTCGCTCGCTTGCCCGTCAGGACTAACGACCGTAGCCGGTGGTTTGAAGCCACCGGAAAATTCATCCTCTTACGTCGCCCGTGGGGCCTTCGGCTCGGATCACAGCACAGAAGGGCCAATCCCGCACCGCATTCTCATCCAAGATGGCGATCGCCCCGATCGCAGGAAGCGGCTTGTCTCTGAAATCAGAGGCGATCGGCTCGACTTCGTTCGCATCGAAGTTCGGATCATTGGGCTCCTTCCAGACGGCGAGGATCTGGTTGGTCGTAAACTGCTGCGGGTTGGCAGTGAGCCAGATCCGGTCCGTCGCCGGATCCACGACCAGTCCTGGGTCACCGAACATATCGACGAGGGTCTGCAAGTCCCCAAACGTCACGCCCCCGTCGAGCGTCGTACGGCAGGAGGTTGCAACGAGCGTATCGGCGAGGTGGATCGGAGACGACCCCGAGAGCTTCATCGACCTGCACGCCATGCTCGGTCCGGACTGGTACTTCTCCGTCGCTTACGGCATCGCCGAGCACAACGGCCGCCTGCACGTCGTCGGCCAGGCCGGCCACATCGACGGCATCAGCCGCGCCGTCGCCTGGATCGGCCGCATCCCCGACACCGAGCGCCCCCCGCGCCGCCCGCCGACGACAACGCCCGGCCAGCAGACCAAACCCACCTCCGCCAGCCCCTTAATCCCTTCATCCCTTAATCCCTCAATCCCTTACTCCCTCAATCCCTCACCTCGGTCCCTCTAGAAAATCAAGCCCCGATAACCACAATCCGGGGGGTCAAAATCATGCGCGCACTTGACCCCCTTCACCTTGACCCCCTCCTCCGACCCCGATTCGCACCGAACACCCTGCCCCGCACTCCCGCGATGCGCCCAGACGCCCACAGCCAGCCTTGAGTTCTCGGGGAATCCCCCCGACACGCCACTCGTCGCGCGTTTTTCCTGTCAGGAGCGACGGTCGTCGCGCGCTTTTCTGCCCGAACCCCGGATTCGATCTTCTTTTCTTAAGGCCGGGCGCGCTCCCACCCGCCACCTGCCTCGCGAATCACTCGCGAAGGTCACCCACTAAGACCGCAACTCCGCGAGCTCTTCCGGCGTATTCACGTTCCGCCAGCACGCCTCCAGCTCCGACGGAATGACCGGCGACACAACCCCCGCCCGCCCGGCCAACTCCCGCGGCGCCAGGCACCCACCTGCGACGAGCGACTCAACCACCTGCCGCGCACCTGCTTCGTACACCGCCGGCAGCGGCTCGACGCGCCCGTCCGCCCGCATCGGCATCACCACTCGAACGCCCGCCCCGCGCCACCCGACCAGCCACTTCATCCCCGCCGCGGCCATCAGCGGCTGATCGCATGCCGCAATCACCCACGCCGCACCACCGTCCGCCCGCAGCGCCCCGAGCACCCCCGCCAGCGGCCCGTCCACTTCCGCCGCATCTTCGACACACCCGTCGATGATGCAGTCACGCGGCACCTGCCCGCGCCCCACGACCACTACCGACTCCGCCACCGCCCGCAGCGCCTCCGCCACCCGCGCTGCAAAGCTCCGCCCGCCGTACTCCAGCAGTGCCTTGGCACAACCCATCCGCCGGCTCTCACCCCCGATCAAAACCGCCCCGCGCAGCCGCACCACGCCGTTCATCTCCGCTCCGCCCCCGCCCCCGTTCCCGCGGCCGGACGCCCCAGACGCACCAGCCCCCCGCCTTCCGCCTCCACCCGCACCGTAATGTGCTTGAACACCGGCGTGCGCGACTCGCCGTCCGCCTCCGCCGGCACGAGCACGTTCGCCTCCGGGTAGTACATCGCCGCATTCCCCGCCCGAATCTCGAACGGCCGCACGAGAATCCCCTCCGCCCGCCCGCTCGCGCTGACCACCGCGACGCGCTGATTCTCACGCAGCCCCAGCCGGGCGATGTCGGCCGGGTTCATCAGGATCACATCCCGCCGCTCCTGACGCCGATAGACATCCTCGTCTTCATAGACGACGGTGTTGAACTGCCCCTCGCTTCGCACCGTCATCAGCCGCAGCTCGGCTTCCTGCTGCCCGAACTCCGGCAGCGACAGGGCCGAGAAGCGCGCCCGCCCGCTGGCCGTGGCGAAACGCGGCTCGTGCAGCGTCCGCCCGCCGATCTGAAACTCGCGCTTCGTCTCGTCGATCCGCGCCAGCGCCTCGAACCCCGGCACGATCGCCGCGATCGCCCGACGGATATTGCGATGGTCCCGCATCGCACCCCAATCGATCGGCCCGCCATCGCCCAGCACGCGCCGAGCCAGCTCCGCCACGAGCTCCACTTCGCTCCGCGGCCCCGGCAGCCGCGCCGGCCCGCCGTCGCTGAGCCGCACGTAGTTGAACATCGATTCCTGCGTCGTCGCCTGCGACTCCTCGTCCCGCGCCCGCACCGGCAGAATCAACGTCTGCCGCGCCCGGCCCCACGCATGACCCGTGTTCAGCGTGGTGCTCAGGTAGACGACCGAATCGAGCCGCGCGAAGGCCTCGGCCGTCGCGGCCGCATCGGGCGACGCGCCGAACAGGTTCCCGCCCAGACACCAGGCGTTCCGCAGCCGCCCGGCCCGCATCGCCTCGATGCAGGAAAGCGTGTCGAGCCCCGCCGCCTTCGGAAGCTGTACGCCGAAGTGCTGCTCCAGCCGCTCGAGCACGCGCGGCGCGAGCTGCGGCGTCACGCCCACACTGCCGATCCCCTGCACGTTGCTGTGTCCGCGGATCGGCAGCAATCCCGCATGCGGCCGGCCGGCCATGCCGCGCAGCAGCGCCAGGTTGACGATCGCCCGCACGTTGTCCGTCCCGTGGCGGTGATGCGTGATGCCCATCGTCCAGCCGAAGATCGTCGCCCGCGAGGCCGCATACATCCGCGCCGCGGCCTCGATCTCCGCCCGCGCCACGCCGCTGGCCCGCTCGATCTCGTCCCAGCTCGGCCGCAACGCCGCCGCCCGGAACGCCTCGAACCCCTCCGTATGCTTGTCGATGTACGCCAGGTCGATCGCGCGCTCGCTCTCAAGCAATGCCCGGGCGATGCCCGTCAGCAGCGCCACGTCCCCGCCGATATGCGGCCGCAGATACAGGGTCGCGATCTCCGAGCCGAACAGCAGCGAGCGCAGGTCGCTCGGCACGCGGAAGTTCACCAGCCCCGGCTCGCGCATCGGATTGACGACGATCACGTGCCCGCCGCGCCGCCGCAGCCGCACCAGCTCACTCATCAGCCGCGGGTGGTTGCTGGCCGGGTTGCCGCCGATCAGGAAGAACAGGTCGCAGTGCTCGAGGTCCTCCAGCACGACCGTGGCTGTTCCCGTGCCCAGCGTGCTCTTGAGCCCGACCCCGCTGGCCTGGTGGCAGTAGTAGCTGCAATTGTTGACGTTGTTCGTGCCGTACAGCCGCGCGAAAAGCTGCCACAGAAAGCCCGCTTCGTTCGAGCTCCGCCCGGAGAAGTAGAAGAAGTTCTCATCCGGCCGCACGGCCCGCAGCCGCTGCTCGCATAGCGCCAGCGCCTGGTCCCACGCGATCTGGCGATAGTGCGAATCCTCCGGGCCAGCGTACAGGGGCTGATCGAGGCGGCCCAGCGCCTCCAGCTCGCGCGGCGAGAGGCTTCGCAATTCGGCGAAGCCGTAGCGCTCGAACAGCTCAGGGCGGATCCGCCCGCGCATGTCCGCCGCCATCGCCTGCATGCTCTTCTTGCAGACCTCGGGGAAGCTTCCCCGCTCGTTGACCATTCCGCCCCGCTGGCCGCCCATCCCCAGCGCGCAGGTCTTGCACGCGTTGCGGCTGCGCAGCGCCCGCCAGAAGCGCAGCGGCCCGCCCGCCCGCATCGCCATCTTCAGCGAATACAGGATCGACGCCCACCCGCCGCCATAGCTTGCCGGTCTCACGCGAACACCCTTACGTGTACAGGTGCGGCTGCTCTGCTGGTGCGAGATTCCTACGCTTCGCTGGTGCGAGATTCCCATCTCGCACCTTGCTGCACCAAGAATGGGGGACCGGCCTCTG
>CAZXUI010000075.1:0-23181 GCA_964643885.1 uncultured Planctomycetales bacterium | reverse complement strand
AGATCTTCGAGGCCCGCAAGCCCAAGGAGCCGGCCGTCATGGCCGAGATCTCCGGAACCGTCGAGCTGCACACCGACCGCCGCCGCGGCAAGATGACCATCATCATCCGCAGCGAGAGCGGGATGGAGAAGGAGCACCATGTTCCCCAGGACAAGCAGCTCCTGGTGCACGCCGGCGACTACGTCGAAGCGGGCACTCCGCTGATCGAGGGACCGCTCATTCCACACGACATCCTGCGCATCAACGGCGAGGATGATCTTCAGCGCTATCTGCTGAAGGAGGTCCAGAGCGTCTATCGCCAGCAGAACGTGACCATCAACGACAAGCACGTCGAGGTCATCCTGAGCCAGATGCTGCGCAAGGTGAAGATCGACAACGAGGGCGACACGACCTTCCTGCCCAACGAGGTGATCGACAAGTTCCGCTTCCGGGCCGAGAACCAGCGGCTGGCCCGTTCGGTCAAGGTGGCCGATGCGGGCGATACCGACTTCCAGGTGAACCAGGTCGTGCCGCGCGAGCAGTTCGTCGCCAAGAATGACGAGGTCGAGGCGGCCGGCGGCAACCCGGCCAAGGGCCGCAAGCCGCGGCCGGCGTCGGCCAAGACGCTTCTGCTGGGCATCACCAAGGCCAGCCTCCAGAGCGAGTCGTTCATCTCGGCGGCCAGCTTCCAGGAGACGACCAAGGTGCTGACGCAGGCGGCGCTGGCCGGTGCGGAGGACCGCCTGGTCGGCCTGAAGGAGAACGTGATTCTGGGCCGGCTGATCCCGGCCGGCACGGGCTTCCAGGGCTACCAGAACATCAAGCTCGCGCACGCGTACGAGGGCGAGGTGGTGGCCGAGCCGGTGACGCCGGCGGCGGCGGCGGGTTCGTTCTCGCCGGCGGTGGCGGCTCGCGAGAGCGGGCAGCCGGCGGTCGGGGTTCCCGGCGCGTAGAGCGCGGCTGGGTTCGATTGCTGATTCATCAGGCCGGGCTCGCAGATGCGGGTCCGGCCTGTGTCATTTCATGCCAGGCGAGGGGGCGCATTGCTCCGGGCGAACAGCATAGGAGGGAGCGGAACGCCCACCAGGGGCTCAAGGCCCCTGGCAAAAACCCCTGGCAACGGTCGTCGGCCCTCCGAGCGGTGCGAAGCTTGACCGGCGTCCGGCGGTCCTTGCCGGCTTGCCGGGCGTCCCTTGAATCTGCCCTATGGAGCGAGCGCTGCTTGCGTGGTCAGGCGTGCCCGCCGGCCTCGTGCTCGGCCAGGGCGTTGCGCACGTCTTCCAGGAGCTGCTCGACCTTGAAGGGTTTGAAAAGCACGCCGGCCAGGCCCTCGCGGCTGGCGCGGACGATGGAGTGATTCGGGTCGTAGCCGAAGCCGGTCATCAGGATGACCGGACAGGGCAGGTCGGTGTTCTGCACCGCGGCGAAGACCTCGTATCCGTTGCGGTTCGGCATCTTGATGTCGCTGAGCACCAGGTCCAGCCGCTGCGATCCGATGATCGCGACGGCCTCATTGCCGTCCGACGCCAGCACCGGCCGCGCCCCGGCCCGCGTCAGCACCTCGGCCACGGTCTCGCGGATGATGTCCTCGTCATCGGCCACGAGAATCCGCTTTCCGCTGAGCATCGGGTCCGGCGGCAGCGTGGTCGGCAGCAGCCCCTCGACGCCGGAGTGCTCCGTGACCGAAGCGAGCACATCCTTGACCCGCTCGACCGCCGCCAGGATCGCCTCCGTCTCGCGCCGCAGCTCGGGCGAGGCGGTCGTCGCGGCCGCCAGCTTGGCCACGGCCGCCGCGATCTCATCCATCGGGCCGGAGACCTCCGCGCCGACGTCCGCGGCGACCTGGTCGGTCGCCGTGTGCCGCTCGACGACCAGAAGCTGAAGCATGTGCAGGGCGATCGCGATGTAGCGGCCGAAGATCTCCGCGAACTGTAGATCGGCCTCGGTGAACGCGCCGACATTGGGCGATTCGACGTTCAGCGTGCCGACGACCTGGTCGTTGAGCCAGAGCGGCACCGTCAGCGTGCTGCCGGCGTGCTCCAGACCCGGCAGATAGCGCGAGTCCGCCGACGCGTCGCGACACAGGTAGGCCCGGCCGGTCGCCGCGACGTATCCCGTGATGCCGTTGTTCTCCGCGTCGGCGTAGATCTCGAGCGACTTGGCCTCCTCCGACAGCCCGCCGGCGACGACCGTCTCCAGGCGGTTCGTCTTGCGGTCCAGCACGCGGATGACCAGGTGCTCGAAGTTCAGCAGCTCGCGGCTGCGGCGCAGAATGCGGTCCTCCAGAAGCTGGAGCCGCTCGCCGACCTCCAGCCGCGCGCTGGCGTCCGCATCGAGACGCACCAGCTCGCGCCCGGCCGAGTCGATCGCGTCCAGCTTGTGCTGAAGCTGCCGCTTGACGGTCACGTCCGAGACCAGCACGACGGCCGCCTCGAGCGCGCCGCCCTGGCGGACCAGCGGGGTGACGGTCAGCTCGAATTGCCGCTCGCGCCCGATGGAGATGTCGCGCGTCACCGGCGCCATGCCGGTCGTCGCGCCGCTCGTCAATTCCGAGATGATCTGCCGAGCGGCCGAGGCCAGCTCATCGCGAATCCGCTCCTCGTACGCCGTCAGCAGCGCGTTGGACCAGAGCAGGTCGCCATCGGGACCGAAGACGCACACGCCCCGCCCGATGTTCTCAAGGACCCGGCCGGCCGGAAACGCGTCGGGCTTGCCCGCCAGGTGGGGGACGGCCGCGTCGGTGAGGACCAGGTCGTAGCGGCCGCTGGCCAGCTCGGCCGCGAACTCGGCCGGCGTCTCGACGACCCGCAGTTCGGCGACGGAGCCGAGGGCGGCGGCCAGCGTTTCGGGAAGGGGGCTGGCGCCCGCCAGGCAGAGGATCCGTCGCGCGCTGTGCGAGTTCGGTTTCGCCATTCGTGGCAGAGACTCTGCTGGAGCAACCCCAATCAGCGAGGTTCAGGGGCACACACGCCCGCAAAAGCACTCGGCAGCGGTTCCCAGCCCGCAAACGCTGGAGTGTACCGGCCGTATATATACAGACAAGCCGAGCCCGGGCTTGTCAGTGGCATGGGGAAGCATTTCTGCGGCCGCGGGTGAGTGCTGTGAGGGCCGGTGGCCGCGGCGAGCCGGCTTACCGAGATCGCTCCAGCCGGGCCCGGCGGGCCTCTTCCAGGCGACGGCGCTCGTCGTCGGTCAGGCTGCTCAAACCGCTGCGGCTGATCTTGGCCAGAATGTCGTCGATGTCGATGGCCGGCGCTCGTGGTGCGTCCACGGGCGGCTCCAGATCATCGTCATCCGGCCAGTCGTCGCGCGGAATCGCCCGCCGCGCGGCGCCGGCCGTGCGGCGCCGTTGTGCCGCGTGCCGCTCCGGAAGGTCCCGAAAAATCGCCTCCAGCAGCGGCGCGGCGAGCGCGCCGGCCGCCAGGGCCGTCAGCCACGCGATGCAGCCCGCGCCCTGGCCGGCGATGTTCAGCACCACCAGGACGGCGGCCGTGGCCGCGACCATCGTGCGAACGCCGGCCGACAGGCCGAAGAAGCTGGTCATCGCCCCTTCGTAGGTCCGCCATACGTCGAGGGCCAGTGCCGCCAGCGCCCCGATCGGCATGGCCAGTTCGAGCGTGGCCCAGGTGGGAACGAGTACGGCCACGAGCCAGAAGGCGGCACCGCCGAGCAGCCCGCCGGCGAGATAGAGGCCGAGCAGGTGACCGGTGCTGCGGCGCGCGTCGACCAGCCGAGCGAGCACTGCGAGCGTTACGAGCACGGCAACGACGGTCAGAAGCGATCGGGCGGCGAACGGGTGGGTCAGAATATGGACGGGGTGGTTGCCGGAGCCGCTGAGCGCGAGGCTGTCGAGCCACGGCCGGTTCGGGCCGGGGAGCATCCGTGCCGCGGCGTGGCCGGCTGCCTGCGTCGCGACCAGAATCATCGGCCCGCCGAGCAGGCCGGCCCAGGTCGTGCGGCGGAGTTTGAGCCGGTAGCTGACCCCGCGCTCGTTCCGGTGATAGTCCCGCTCTCGCCAGCCCATAGTGACTCGGTCTCGGCTCTGCGCCCGTTTCGGCTCGCTTTCCGGGCGGCATGCAGGGGTCGCGCGGCCCCTTGGCCACTAGTATCATAGCCTCGCCGCAGGGCGGCTGTGTCAAACTCGCGCTGTGCGAACCGGCTGTCAGCCGGTGCGCGGCGCACGGCGTGAAGGAGGCCGGTCAGTGCCGTCACCGGACATGCAATCATTTATCGGCGAGTTGGAGCGTCGCGGTTGGCTGAGGCGGATTCGTGCGGAGGTGGACCCGGTGCTGGAGATCACGGAGATCGCCGACCGGGTGACGAAGGCGGGCGGGCCGGCGCTGCTTTTCGAGCGTGTGCGGGGCTCGTCGATGCCTGTGCTGATCAACACGTTCGGCTCGCGTGAGCGGATCTGCCTGGCGCTGGGGGCGGAGAGCCTGGAGCAGGTGGCGCAGCGGGTGCAGCTCATGATCAAGCCGGAGATTCCGACGACGCTGCTGGAGAAGCTCAAGAAGCTGCCGGACCTGGTGAAGCTGGGCAGTCTGCCGCCGAAGGTCGTGCGCCGCGGCATCTGTCAGGAGGTGGTTCATCGCGATGACGCAGACCTGACGCTGCTGCCGGCCCTCAAGTGCTGGCCGGGCGACGGCGACCTGACGGCCAACGTCTATTCGCACGTGCGCGAGATCGTCGAGCTCGGGCGGGCGGCTCCATCGGGCGGAGCGGTGGAGGGCGGGGGGCGGCCGGCGGCCGAGTGGTCGCGCGAGAATCTGCGCCGCGTGCTCGGCTCGCTGAACGAAGGCAGCGAGCATACGCGCGAGCTGCTGGGCGGGCCGGTGCCGGCTCCCGAGCAGTTGCTGCCGCCGCCGAACGAAGGCCGCTACCTGACGTTGACGAACGTGTGCACGAAGGACCCGGAGACGGGCGAGCGCAATATCGGGATGTACCGCGTGCAGGTTCTGGGGCCGAAGCTGGCGGCGATGCACTGGCACATGCACCACGACGGGGCGCGCCACTTTCGCAAGTACCGCGGGCTGGGGCGGCGGATGCCCGTTGCGGTTGCGTTCGGCGGACCGGCGGTCATGCCCTATGCGGCCACCTGTCCGCTGCCGCCGGGCATCGACGAGTGCCTCTTCGCGGGATTTCTCAACGGCGGGGCGATCGAGCTGGTCGCATGTGTTTCGCAGCCGGAGCTGGAGGTGCCCGCGAGCGCAGAGATTGTCGTCGAGGGGTATATCGATCCGGGGGAGCTGCCCGTGATCGAAGGACCCTTCGGCGACCACACGGGGTTCTACTCGCTGGCGGATCTTTACCCGCGGCTGCACGTCACCGCGATCACGCACCGGCGCGAGCCGGTCTATCCGACGACCGTGGTCGGCAAGCCGCCGCAGGAGGACTTCTGGCTCGGCAAGGCGACCGAGCGCATTTTTCTGCCGCTGCTGCGAACGATCATTCCGGACATCGTCGATTACAACCTGCCGATGTTCGGCTGCTTTCATAACTGCGCGTTTGTCAGCATCCGCAAGGAGTATCCGTGGCAGGCGCGGCGGGTGATGAGCGCGATCTGGGGCGCGGGGCAGATGGCTTTCACGAAGATCATCGTCGTCGTCGATCACACGGTGGACGTGCAGGATGAGCAGGCCGTGCTGTTTCACCTGTGCGCGAATGTCGACCCGAAGCGTGACATACTGTTCACGGAGGGTCCGCTCGATATTCTCGATCATGCGACGCCGGCGTGCGGCGTCGGCGGGAAGATGGGGATCGACGCGACGCGGAAGATCCCCGGCGAGGGGCGGATCCGGACGTGGCCGGAGGAAATCGAGATGACGCGCGAGATTCGCGAGCGCGTTTCGCGGCGCTGGGCCGAGTACGGACTGTAGCGCAGGCGGTGGGGAGTGATGCGGCGTAGTGAGTGAGCGCGTGGCGGGCGGGGCGCTCGCGCTCCCCTGCGAATCTGTCGCGGTGCCGTGAGCGAGCGAGTTGCGTGATGTCCGAGCAGCTCAGCCTTTTTGATATTCCGGACGAGCCGCCGCGGGGGCGGGGGAAACGCCGCGCGCGGGCCGCGGCCGACGGGCGGCGCGACGCGGCAGAGCCCGCGGGGGCGGCGGGCGAGGTGGGAGCGGCGGCGGCCGGCGCGGAGTATCGGCAGCTTGCCGCTCGCCTGGGCGCGGGGCTGTATCTCGGGACGTCGAGCTGGAGCTTTCCCGGCTGGGCCGGAATCATCTATGACCGGTCGGCAAGTGAGACGCGGCTCGCCCGCGAAGGGCTGGCGGCCTACGCGCGGCATCCGCTGATGCGGGCCGTGGGCATCGACCGCACGTACTATGCGCCGATTCCCGCCGAGACGTTCGCCGCCTATGCCGCTGCTGTGCCGGCCGGTTTTCGCTTCCTGGTCAAGGCGCACGAGCTGTGCACGTTGCCAATGTTTACGGCAAAGAATCGCTACGGCCGTGATCGCGGCGAGGCCAACGAACTGTTTCTGGAGCCGGGTTACGCGGTCGAGCAGGTGATCGGGCCGGCCGCGGCGGGCCTGGGCGAGAAGCTCGGTGTGATCGTGTTTCAGTTCACGCCGCTGAATCTGCGGCGGGTCGGCGGGGCGGAGAAGGTGCTCGACCGGCTGGCGGCGTTTCTGGCGGCGCTGCCGCGCGAGCATCGCTACGCGGTGGAGATCCGCAACACGGAGCTGTTCAACGGCGCGTATCGCGACGCGCTGGCGGCGGCCGGCGCGGCCCACTGCTTCACTGTGCACCCGACGATGCCGTCGATCGCCGAGCAGGCGGAGTTCGTCGAGCTTTCCTCGCAGCCGGCGCTGGTCGTCCGCTGGATGCTCGGCGGCGGGCAGCTCTACGAGGAGGCGCGCGACCGGTACGCTCCGTTCGATCGACTCGTTGACGAGGACGTGCAGACGCGCAGCGCCATCGCCGAGCTGTGCGGGCGGGCGGTTCAGCTCGGCCGGCCGGCGGTGATCATCGCCAACAACAAGGCCGAGGGCTCGGCGCCGCTGACGATCATCCGGCTGGCGGAGCGGATCGACGCACTGACGCGCGCAGCGGGCGCATAATGCCGGAGCGGCGGCGATCGTGGCCGGGCGGTGGTGCGGAGTCCGCGAGAGCCAACGTGCGTCAGGCGAGCTTGGTCTGGCCCGGGATCGGCACCGGGCGGATCGCCAGATCGCCGAACTCGTACTTGCCGGGCGACAGGTCGAGCTGCGAGCTGTTCATGAGCCAGTTCCAGGAGACTTCGCGGCCGGTGTAGGCGGAGACGCGGCCCATGATCGCCGTCAGCGTGCTGATCGCGACGCGCCTGCCTTCGTTGAGCGGGCGTCCGGCGCGGATGCTGCGAATCAGGTTGGTGTGCTCGACGACGTACATGTTGGGCGTCGGGCCCTCGTACTTCCAGACCTTCCTGCCGCGGGTGATCTCGGCGTTGTGGTTGCCGTCGAGCCGGGCGTGGCCGCGCGTGCCGACGAGCCGCTCGGAGACGCGCTCGCTGGTGCCGTCGATCTGGCGGCACATGCTCAGGACTCGGGCGCCGTTGGCGTACTCATACTCGACGCAGAAATGGTCGTAGATGTTGCCGTATTTCTCCTCGGTGCGGGCCTGGCGGCCGCCCATGCCGACGCAGCGGACCGGCGGCCCGCCCATGGCCCAGTTGATCACGTCCAGGTTGTGCACGTGCTGCTCGACGATGTGGTCGCCGCTGAGCCAGTCGTAGTAGAGCCAGTTGCGGCACTGGTGCTCCATGTCGGTCCAGCCCTCTTCGCGCTCGCGGACCCACAGGCCGCCCTGGTTCCAGTAGCACTCGGCCGCGACGATCTCACCGATCATCCCGTCGTGGATGCGCTTGATCGCCTCGAGGTAGCTCTGCTGGTGTCGCCGCTGCGTTCCGGCGACGATGGCGAGGCCGTTCGCGGCGGCGCGGTCGGAAGCGGCGATGACGCGGCGGATTCCGACGGGATCCACGCCGACGGGTTTCTCGGTGAAGATGTGCTTGCCGGCGGCGACGGACGCCTCGAGGTGAGGCGGGCGAAAGCCGGGGGGCGCGGCGAGAATCACGAGGTTCACATCGTCGCAGGCGAGCAGCTCCTTATAGGCGTCGAAGCCGACGAAGCAGCGGTCGTCGCGGATCTGCGAGGGCTTTTCGTACTTGGCAAGCGCCTCGCGGCAGCCGTCGAGCCGGTCCTGAAAGAGGTCGGCCAGGGCGACGATCTGCACGTCGTCGGCCGCGTTGATGCAGTCGATCGCGGCGCCGGTGCCGCGGCCGCCGCAGCCGATGACGCCGACGCGGATGGGCCCGGGCGTGCGGCCGGCGAGGATGCCGGGGCCGGTGCGGCGGTCGGGAGCGGCGCAGCCCGCGACCCAGGTGGCGGCGGCGGCGCCGGCGGAGGCGCGGATGAAGTCGCGGCGCGAGAGGCGCTTGGCGGGTTGCGGATCGGAAGGCGAGTTGGACATGGCATGATCTCCGTGGCCGAGCGGGCGGCGGTGGTTGAACAAGGACTGTCGCGCAATATAGCGCCGGGGCGGCCGATCGGCCAGCGCGTCGGAGCCCGCCGCGCCACGCGGCGGGTCCTTTGGGCTTCGCTGGACCTGCCGCTGGGCGCGGCAGGTTCTGATGGCGGGCGGCGTGTCAGAGCCTGCCCCGGATTTGCACGGCCCGGAGCGAGGTGGCACACTGTACGGGTCATCGAGAGCAGGGGCGGCCGGCATGTGCGAGCGGTCGCAGCGGCCGCAGCGGCCGATCTGAGGGCACCGGGAGCAGGAGGGCGTGCAAGATGAGGATGGTTGGGGGAACGGGATGGGCGGCAGTCGCGTTGTTGTGGCTGATCGCGGCCGAGGGACAGGCGCAGCGGCGGCCGACGGTCGACCTGCGGGCCCGGGCGGGGGCGGTGACGGCGATCTGTTTTTCGCCCGACGGGAAGCGGCTGGCGGCCGGGTATGCGGATGAGAAGGTCCGCATCTGGGACCTGGATGAGGAGAGGGTCGTCGCGGAGCTGGCCATGCGGCCGGCGGTGCTGGACGGCTCGCAGACGTCGGTCGTGCGGCCGCGGGTGGAGGCGCTGGCCTGGAGCCCGGATGGGACGTTCCTGGCGGTCGGCGTGGCGGAGGGATCGGCGGGTGGGACGCTGCGGCTGTGGGATGCGCAGACGTGGCAGGCGAAGCGGACGCTGGCGAGCGACGTGGGCAACCTGCGCTGCATCGCGATCAGCCCGGACAGCACGCGCGTGGCGGTCAACGCGCCGGACCGGTCGCGGCTGGGCAATCTGATCCGCATCTACGATGTGGCGGACGGCAGGCAGAACGCGGAACTGACGGCGGAGGGGCTGGCGGTTTCGCTGCTGGCGTTCATGCCGGACGGCAAGCAGCTCGTCAGCGCTGGCGGGGTGCGCGTGACGATGTGGGACTTGGAGGCGAAGAAGGCGGTGCGGACGCTGAGCGATCATCGCGGCGGGATCGGCGGTCTGGCGGTCAGCGGCGATGGAAAGCGGCTGGCGAGCGGCGACCTGCGGGACAAGATTCGCGTTGTGACGGTCGAGGACGGAAAGCTGGAGCGCGAGATCGAGGCGAAGTCGGAAGGCGTGCTGGGGCTGTGCTTCACGCCGAGCGGGCGGACGCTCATATCGTTCGGTGCGGACCGCAGCATTCGTTTCTGGTCGATGGTGACGGGCAAGCAGCGTGAGTCGCTTCACGGCAACACGGAGCGGATCACGGGCTGGGCGCTGCGCGCGGACGGCGGGATGGTGGCCAGCGCGAGCCGCGACGGGCGGATTCTGATGTGGCCGGTGACGGAGCCGGAGGATGAGGAGGACGAGGAGGAAGGCGAGTAGGGTTCGTGGGTGCGTGGCCGCGCGGAGTGGTGTGGTGCGAGATGGGAAGCTCGCACCAGTGAATGTGTGCAGTCGTTAGCCCTGACGGGCAGGAGCGCGACAGGTCGGAGACCTGTCGCCCAGTGACCGGCCAGAGGCCGGTCCCCCATTCTCGGAGGAGTGGGATCACGGGCAGGCTGCGCTTGCCCATGCCACCCGGCCGGTCCCCCATTCTTGGAGGAGTGGGCTCACGGGCAAGCTGCGCTTGCCCATGCCACCCGGCCGCGTCTGCGTCGTGGCGCACAGGGGCGGGGCGAATCTGGACGGTGCCGGGGGCCCGGCCTACACTTGGCACATGACCCGGGTGCTGTGGATCGCCGTGGCCGGCGGAGTGGGGTGCGTGCTGCGCTACTGGGTGGCCGGCGTGGCGCAGCGGCTGGCGGAGCGGACCGCGTGGGCCCTTTTTCCGTGGGGGACGCTGGCCGTCAACATCGTCGGAGCGGCGGCGCTGGGGTTCGTCATGTCGGCCACCGCGAGCAACCTGAACCTGCCGCCGAATGTGCGCATCGCGATCACGATCGGGCTGCTGGGGGGATTCACGACCTATTCCACCTACGCGTATGAGACGCTGACGCTGGCGTCGGATGGCCAGCGGGCGCTGGCGGCCGTGAACTTCGTGCTCAACAACGGGCTGTCGCTGCTGGCGGTGTGGGGCGGCTACCGGCTGGGGCAGCAGCTCTACGGAGTGCCGGCGTGAAGATCGCCAAAGAGGGCTGGCTGCTGCGCGTGTTCATCGGCGAGTCGGACCTGTGGCACGGCCGGCCGCTCTATGAGGCGATCGTTCTGCGGGCGCGGGAGCTGCAACTGGCCGGCGCGACGGTGCTGAAGGGGGCGATGGGGTTCGGGGCGCACAGCCGGCTGCATACGAGCAAGGTGCTGCGGCTGTCGGTGGACCTGCCGGTGGTGATCGAGATCGTCGACAGCCGCGAGAAGATCGACGCGCTGCTGCCGTTCGTGGATGAGTGCGTGCGCGAGGGTTTGGTGACGCTCGAGCGGGTCGAGGTAATCCAGTATCGGGCGAGCCCGCCGGCGTGAGCGACGACTCAGAAAGATCCGCCTTGAGCCGACCTGGGACGCGGTCATCGGAGGTTGTGAGCGGCCCGGCGCAGAATGCGTTCCGCGCGCTGCCGTCGGTGGATGAGCTTCTGCGCCAGCCGGTCGTGGCGAATCTCCAGGCGGAGTTTCCGCGGACGGAGATCGTGCGGGCGGTGCGGCTCGTGCTCGAGGCGAGCCGCGAGGCGATCGCGGCCGGGGGGAGTGCGGCCACGGAGCTGCCGGAGCTGGCCCTGGCGATCCGGCAGGTGCTCTATGAGCGGCAGCGGCCGAGCCTGCGGCGGGTGATCAACGCGACGGGGATCGTGCTGCACACGGGGCTGGGGCGGGCGCCGCTGGCGGAGGAAGCGCTGGAGGCTGTGACGGAGGCTGCGGTCGGATACTGCAACCTGGAGGTCGACCTGGCAACGGGGGAGCGCGGCGACCGGCACCATCATCTGCGCGAGCTGCTGCGGGAGCTGACGGGGGCCGAGGACGGGCTGGTCGTCAACAACAACGCGGCGGCGACGTGGCTGGTGCTGCAAACGCTGACGGCCGGGCGCGAAGTGATCGTGTCGCGCGGCGAGCTGGTCGAGATCGGCGGCTCGTACCGCATGCCGGACATCATGGCGGCGGCGGGGTGCCGGCTGGTGGAAGTGGGGACGACGAACCGCACGCGGATTGCGGACTATGAACGGGCGATCGGCGAGCAGACGGCCGCGCTGCTGCACGTGCATACGAGCAACTATCGCATTCAGGGGTTCGTCGAGTCGCCGCGGCTGGAGGCGCTGGTCGCCCTGGCGGGCGGCCGCGCGGGGCTGCTGGTCATTCATGATCTGGGCAGCGGGCTGCTGTGTGATCCGCGGCGGCTGGAGCGCGGCGATGCGCTGGAGTTGCCGGCCTGGGATGAGCCGCTGGTGCCGGACAGCGTGTCAGCGGGGGCGGACCTGACGCTCTTCAGCGGCGACAAGCTGCTGGGCGGGCCGCAGGCGGGCGTGATCATCGGGCGGCACGCGTGGATCGAGAAGCTGCGGCGCAATCCGCTGACGCGGGCGCTGCGGCCGGACAAACTGACGCTGGCGGCGCTGGAGGCGACGCTGCGGCTGTATCGCGATCCGGAGACGGCGCTGCGGCGCGTGCCGGTGCTGCGGATGCTGGTGACGGATGCCGCGCAGCTCGAGGCGGAGGCGCGGCGGCTGGAGCTGGCGCTGCGGCCGGTGGTGGCGGGCGGGGCGGTGGCGTGCGAGGCGGACCGTTCGTATGCGGGCGGCGGGTCGCTGCCGACGGTTGCGCTGCCGACGTGGGTGCTGCGCGTGACGCACGAGCGGATCGCGGCGGGTGAGCTTGCGGCGGCGCTGCGGCTGCGCGAGGTGCCGATCATCTGCCGGATTCGCGACGGGGCGGTGGTGCTGGATGTGCGCACGATCCGGCGCGAGGATGAGGAGCTGCTGGTGGCGGGGATGGCGGACACGGTCCGGGAACTGCTCGACCGATAATCGCGGTTCGTCGCCCCGGTGGGTTTGGGCGGGCCGGGTTTCTTGGCTGCGGGCGGGCGGGTCCGCGGGCGCGGGGGGCGGGCGTAATGAATCCTCTTGTCAGGGCAGTCGATACGTACGATTGGTGGGGGTGTTTCGCGGCCCCCTCGGAGAGGAGTCTGCATGTCGCTGGCACCGGTATCGGATGCAGGCAACGCCGCAGCGCCGGCCGGACAGGCCGGAGTGGGGCTTCCGCCGCACCTTCAGAAGGCGATGGCGCGGGTGACGGAGCTGAGCTCGCTGCCGGAGGTCACGACGCGGATCGTGGCGCTGGTGGAGGATCCGAAGTCGACCGCGCAGGACATGCACGACATCGTCAAGAATGATCCGGCGCTGGCGACGAAGATTCTGAAGGTCGTCAACTCGGCGTTCTACGGGCTGCCGTCGCAGATCTCGAGCCTGGACCGGGCGATCGTGATGCTGGGGCTGAGCGCGGTCAAGAACATCGCGCTGGCGGCGTCGCTGTCGCGGCTGTTCCGGCCGGGGCAGATCACCGAGCGGTTCGATGCGCGCGATTTGTGGGAGCACTGCATTGCGGTCGGGGTTTGCGCGCGGCTGCTGGCCGAGGCGGCGCACCTGCCTGTGGAAGAGTCGTTCGTGGCGGGGCTGGTGCACGACGTGGGCCTGCTGGTCGAGTATCAACTGTTTCCCAACGAGCTGCGCAGCGCGGCGGAGCGGAGCGAGGCCGCCAGCGAGCCGTTCGGCGCGCTGGAGCGCGAGCTGATCGGGGCGGATCACCAGGCGTTCGGGGCGGCGCTGGCCGCCAAGTGGAAGTTCCCGCCGACGCTGCGGAACGCGATCTCCTATCACCACAATCCGGAGCTGCTGGCGGTCGAGCACCGCCGGCCGGTTTCGATCATTCACATCGCGGACACGATCTGCTGTCAGAACCAGCTCGGGTTCTACCTGACGGCGCGGCACCAGGAGCTGACCGAACAGCAGCTTCAGGACTCGGGGCTGAGCGAGGCGTCGGTGGCCGGTGCGCTGGAGCCGCTGGCGGAGCGGATCGAAGAGACGCGGGCGATCTTCGCGGACGGGTAGGCGGCGGCGAGCGAATAGCGAATTCAGAGTAGCGAGTTCAGAATAGCGAATTCAGAGTAGCGGGTGGCGAGTGTTTCAACTCGCAACTCTTCATTCCTCACTCATCACTCCTCCATCATGTTCCCGGCCGGCGGGAGAGCTGCTTGAAGGCGGCCTCGACCGTGTTGCGCAGCAGCATGGCGACCGTGAGCGGGCCGACGCCGCCCGGGACGGGCGTGATGGCGCCGGCGATCTGAACCACCGGGTCGAAATCGACATCCCCGACGGTGCGGCGGACCTGCTTGCCGGCCGCGTCGGTCTGCGTGATCTGGTTGATGCCGACGTCGATGACGACGGCGCCGGGGCGGACGTGCTCGGCACGGATCAGGTGCGGCTTGCCGACGGCGACGACGAGGATGTCGGCCCGGCGGGTGTGCTCGGGCAGGTCGCGGGTGGCGATGTGGCAGGCGGTGACGGTGGCCATCTGGGTGGTCAGGAACATGGAGACCGGCCGGCCGACGATGCGGCTCTGGCCGACGACGACGGCGTTGGCGCCGCGGACCTGGACGCCGCTTCGGCGGATCATCTCGTCGACGGCGAGGGCGGTGCAGGGTGCGATGATCGGCTCGTCATAGAAGAGCAGGCCGATGTTGGCCGGGTTGACGCCCTCGACGTCCTTGTAGGGGTCGATGTGGTACTGGACGACGGCCTCGTCGATGTGCGGCGGGAGGGGGAGCTGGAGCATGATGCCGGTGACGGAGGGGTCGCGGTTGAGCTGGTCGATCAGGGCGAGCAGCTCGGCCTGGGAGATGTCGGCGGTTCGCTGGACCAGTTCGTGCTGGATACCGGCCTGGAGGCAGCGCTTGCGCTGCGACTCGGCGTATAGGCGGGCGGGGGCGGAGTCGCCGACGAGCAGGGCGCAGAGGCGGATGGGCCCGTGCTCGATGGTGAAGCGGGCGATGCGGGCGGAGACGTCGTTGCGGACGTCCGCGGCGAAGGCGTTTCCGTCGAGGATGGTGGCGGCCATCGGAAGGGGTGATGATCGCTCGGGGGCGGGGCGGACGCAAGCGGCGCGCGTGGGCTAGGAGGGCTAGGAGCGGTGGACGGTGGCGGGGGGACGGGCGTATGATCCGGCGGACGCGGGGAGCAGCACATTGCGAGTAGCGAGTTGCGAGTCGCGAGTGCAGAATTGAGGGCCGAGCGCGGGGGGTGGAGGGCGTATGGTCAGCGAAGTCGTCACGCTGGAAGGGCACATCATCGACTCGAAGGTCCTGGCGACGGTGCTGGACGACATCGTTTCGCTGGGCGGTGAGTTCACGATCCTCGAGGTTCACATCGGCCAGAGCCGGCAGGAGCGCAGCCACGCGCGGATCGAGCTGCGGACCGAGACGCTCGAGCAGATGCGCGAGCTGCTGGCGGTCGTGGGCAAGCACGGGGCGCTCTGGCACGAGGCGGAGGATGCGGAGATTGTCGCGGCGGACATGGACGGGGCGTTTCCGGAGGAGTTCTACTCGACGACCAACCAGCAGACGTTCGTGCGCTTCGGCGGCAAGTGGAACGAGGTGCGGGATCAGGAGATGGACTGCGGGATCGTGCATGAGGCGGGCGGCGGCGTGTTTCGCTGCGTGCCGGTGACGCGGGTGCGCAAGGGCGACCGGATCGTGTGCGGGCAGCACGGCATCAAGGTGATTCCGTTCGAGCGGCAGCGGGCCAAGGGGGTCTTCGAGTTCATGAACTCGGAGATTTCGACGGAGAAGCCCAAGAACACGATCATCCGGCAGTGCGCGGCGATGATGATTCAGGCCCGCCGCGACGGCAGGAAGCTGCTGCTGGTGGGCGGGCCGGCGATCGTGCACACCGGCGCGGTCGAGCACGTCGTGCGGCTGATCGAGCAGGGCTTCGTGCACGTGCTCTTCGCGGGCAACGCGCTGGCGGTGCACGACCTGGAGCATGACCTGTACGGCACCAGCCTGGGGGTCTACATCGACAAGGCGACGCTGGCCGACAGCGGCCACGAGCATCATCTGCGGGCGATCAATACGATCCGGCGGGCGGGGGGCATCCGTGCGGCCGTCGAAAAGGGCGTGGTCAAAAGCGGGATCATGCACGCGTGCGTGCGGCACGGGGTGGAGTATGTGCTGGCCGGCAGCATCCGCGACGACGGGCCGCTGCCGGATGTGATCACGGACGTGCTCGTGGCGCAGGAGCGGATGCGGGCGGCGATCAAGGATGTGGGCTTCGTGCTGATGGTGGCGACGGGGCTGCACTCGATCGCCACGGGCAATATCCTGCCGGCGTGGATCCCGGCCGTGTGCGTCGATATTTCGCCGTCGATCCTGACGAAGCTCTCGGACCGCGGCTCGTTCCAGACGATCGGGTTGGTGACGGACGTGGAGCCGTTCTTCCGCGTGCTGGTGCAGGAGCTGGAGCGGCTGCTGGCGCAGGGAGAGGCGGCGGCGCGGCCGGCGTGAGGTCGGTGCGGCGGGCGGAGCGGCCCGCCTGATGCCGAGTGGCGGGCACAGAGGCCCGCCCCACCGGGCGTTGGATGGGAGGCGTGTGATGATCGGTCTGATCGGCGGGACGGGGCTGGGCGAGGCGCTGTTCGGCGAGGCGCACGCGGAGGAGCACGAGGTCGAGACGCCGTTCGGCCGGCCGAGCGGGCCGGTGCGGGTGGTCGAGTGGCACGGGCTGCGGGTGGCGCTGCTGGCGCGGCACGGCGCGGGGCACGTGTTCAATCCTTCGCAGGTTCCGTATCGGGCGAATATCTATGCACTCAAGAAGCTGGGCGTGCGGCACATCATCGCCAGCGGGGCGGTCGGGTCGCTGCGGGAGGAGATTCATCCGCGCGACCTGGTGATCGTGGACCAGATCATCGACCGGACGTGGCGGCGGACGCCGACGTTCTTCGATGAGGGGCTGGCGGTGCATGCGGAGTTTTCGCACCCGTTCTGCCCGCAGTTGCGCGAGCTGCTGCTGCGCGTGGCGCCGAAGGTGGGGGCGACGGTGCATCGGCGGGGGACGTACGTGTGCATGGAGGGGCCGGCGTTCAGCACGGCCGCCGAGTCGCATCTGCATCGCTCATGGGGCGGCGATCTGATCGGCATGACGGCGATGCCGGAGGCGAAGCTGGCCCGCGAGGCGGAGATTCCGTATGCGTTGATCGCGCTGGCGACGGATTATGACTGCTGGCGGCCGCACGAGGCGGGCACGACGCCGCAGGCGCTGCTGGAGGAGATCATCGGGCACCTGAAGGCGGCGACGGCGAACGCCATCGCGCTGATGCGGGCGGCGGTGGAGGAGATCGCCCGCCGGCCGCTGGTTGAGAGCCCGATTCACGATGCGCTGCGTCTGGCGATCTGGACGAATCGCGAGCAGATTCCGGCGGCGGCGTGGAAGAAGTACGGCGTGCTGCTGGAGAAGTACGCGCCGCGGGGGTGAGGGGCGGTTCGCCGAGGGCGGTCCGGCCGATCGCATGTCTGCCCTGCCGACGCGAGCGGCGATCTGGATGGCGACGGTGTGACGGGGTTTGCGGATGTCGTGTTGCTGTTGCAGGGGTTCGGCGCGAGGACGCGGTGAGGGAGCCGGGACACGGTGAGCGGCGCGGTGTCGTGTGCCATGGTCAATCGCCGGTAGCGCGTGTTCAGTGAATCAGTTCTGCGCGGCGCTCTGCGTGTGCTGTGCCGTGGGTGGCATGCTCACGCCTGCGGCGAGAGCATGCCACCCGCCGATCTGCCCGGACGACGAGCAGTGGCACGCCACCGGCCGAACGGCACGGGGATTACCGGCGGCGGAGGGCGAGCTGGTAGATGCGGCGGCCTTCGCGCAGATACTTGATCTCGAAGTTCGTCGCCACGCGCGAGGCCTCCACGCCGAACTCGGGGTCGTCGAAGGGCACCTGATACAGATCCGGATGCGTGGTCAGCAGCGCGCGGATGTGCTCGAAGTACTCCGCGTGGTCGGTCTGCACGGCCCAGTGGCCGCCGGGCTTCAGGCAGGCGACGGCCGCCTCGACGAAGGGTTTCTGAAAGAGTCGCCGCTTGTGGTGGCGCTTCTTGGGCCACGGGTCGGGGTGGTAGACGTGCAGGGCGGTCAGTGAGCCGCGCGGGCAGACGACGCGGATGAAATGCGCGGCGTCGATCCGCAGCAGGCGGACGTTGGGCACCTTCCAGCGCTGCATGCGGTCCACGGCGTACTTGTAGAACTTGTTGGCCCACTCGATGCCGAGGAAGTTGCGCTCCGGGTGCGCGCGGGCGCGGCGCAGCAGAAAGCCGGCCTTGCCGGTGCCGATCTCGAGCTCGACCGGGCGGTCGCTGCCGAAGAAGGCCGTCCAGGAGAGGCCTTCCAGCTCGCTCAGGTCGACCGGGATGGGGCGGGGGGCGTCTTGCACGGGGCTACCGAGTTCGGAAAGGCGAAATAACGCGGGCCGAAGGGAGAGCGAGGCTGGTGCGGCTCTTTGGCAGGCGGGGATGCCCGCCCCATCCGGCTGACGGCAGGCACAGAGGCCTGCCCCCCGGCTGCAATCCGGCCGGCCGTGGCATGACATCTGTCGCCGTCGGGATGCTTTGACAGCGGCCAGCCGGCGTGAAAGAATCGTCAGTGGCCGAAGAGCGACTCCGATATGAGCGGCGGTGATGCGGGCGCGGCGTGTACGCCCGCGGAGGTATCTGAACGGAGCCGGCTCTTGCGCGCGGCAACTGGGAGAATGCGATGGCTCGCCTGTTTGAGAACATGACCGAAGCGATCGGGAACACTCCACTGGTTCGGATCAACCGGCTCATCTCCAGCCAGGCCAAAGTGTACGCGAAACTGGAGTTCTTCAACCCGGCGCTGAGCGTGAAGGACCGAATCGGCGTGTCGATGATCAATGACGGGATCGCCAAGGGGCAGATCAAACCGGACACGGTCATCATCGAGCCGACCAGCGGGAACACGGGCATCGCGCTGGCGTTCGTGTGCGCCGCCAAGGGGCTGCGGCTGATCCTGGTGATGCCGGAGAGCATGAGCCTGGAGCGGCGGGCGATCCTGAAGCACATGGGAGCGGATCTGGTGCTGACGCCGGCGGCCGAGGGGATGCGCGGGGCGGTGGCCAAGGCGGAGGAGCTGGCCGGGCGGACGCCGAACGCGTTCGTTCCGCAGCAGTTCAAGAACCCGGCCAATATCGCGATTCACCGCCAGACGACGGCCGAGGAAATCTGGCGCGACACGGACGGAAAGGCGGACATTCTCGTGGCGGGCGTGGGGACGGGCGGGACGATCACGGGCGTGGGCGAAGTGATCAAGCCGCGCAAGCCGAGCTTTCAGTGCATCGCGGTGGAGCCGACGGATTCGCCGGTGATCACGCAGGCTCGGGCGAACCAGCCGCTCAAGCCCGGGCCGCACAAGATTCAGGGGATCGGGGCCGGCTTCATCCCGGAGAACCTGCATCTGGATGTGGTGGACGGCACGGTGTGCGTTTCGAACGATGATGCGATCGCCTGGGCGCGGCGGGCGGCCCGCGAGGAGGGCATCCTGTGCGGGATCAGCTCCGGTGCGGCGCTATGGGCGGCGGACCAGGTGGCGCGGCGGCCGGAGAACGCCGGCAAGCTGATCGTGACGGTGCTGGCGTCGGCCGGTGAGCGGTATATCTCGACGGCGCTGTTTCAGCAGGGCTGAGCGGGCGAGTGGGCCGGCGAGCGAGGGCTTCGGCGGCGGTTTGCCGGGCCGGATGGGGGGCAGTAGCATCCCGGCCATGAGCAAGCAGGCGGCGACGAACATCACGTGGCACGAGGGGCACGTCGAGCGGGCGGAGCGATTCCGGCTGCTGGGGCAGCAGGGCGCGACGATCTGGCTGACCGGGCTGAGTGCGTCAGGCAAGAGCACGATCGCGTTTACGGCCGAGCATGCCCTGGTGCAGCGCGGGCGGCTGGCGTACGTGCTGGACGGCGACAACATCCGGCACGGGTTGAACAAGAACCTGGGCTTCTCGCCGGAGGACCGGACGGAGAACATCCGGCGGATCGGCGAGGTCTCGAAGCTCTTCGCCGATGCGGGCGTGCTGACGTTCACGAGCTTCATCAGCCCCTATCGCTCCGACCGCGACGAGGTGCGCAGGATTCACGAGCAGGCGGAGATTGCGTTCATCGAGGTGTTCGTGAAGGCCTCGGTGGACGTGTGCGAGTCGCGCGACCCGAAGGGCTTGTACAAGAAGGCCAAGGCGGGGCAGATTCCGGAGTTCACGGGCGTCTCGGCGCCGTACGAAGAGCCGCTGCGGCCGGAGCTGATGCTGGAGACGGCCGAGCTGACGCCGCAGGCGGCGGCGGAGCGGCTGCTTACGTATCTGGAGCAGCGGGGGCTGCTGGCGGCGCCGCGCGGGTAGTCTGCGATCTTGGGCCGGCCGTCGCGGGCGATCGTCATTTCTGCAAAGGAGCGGGCGTGTCGGTGCTATGGCTGATCGCGATGATGATTCCACCTCAGAGCAATGATTCGGCGGGCGATGCGGGGCGGGGCGAGCCGCCGCGGGTGAGCTGCGTGCGGCCGGTGAGCACCTATTCGATCGTGGCCCGCGATGCGAAGACGGGCGAGCTGGGTGTGGCGGTGCAGTCGCACTGGTTCAGCGTGGGGCCGATCGTGCCGTGGGCGGAGCCGGGGGTGGGGGCGGTGGCGACGCAGTCGCTGGTGGATCCGGCGTATGGGCCGCTGGGGCTGGAGCTGATGCGTGTCGGCCGGACCGCGCCGGAGGCGCTCAAGGGCCTGCTGGCGAGCGATCCGCGGCCGGAAGTGCGGCAGGTGGCGATGATCGATGCGGCCGGGCGGGTGGCGGCGCATACGGGGGACAAGTGCATTCCGATGGCCGGGCACGTGGTGGACGAGGCGGGGCAGTTTTCCGTGCAGGCGAACCTGATGGAGAAGGACACGGTCTGGGGGGCGATGGCCGGGGCGTATCGCCGCAGCGAGGGGGACCTGGCGGAGCGGCTGCTGGCGGCGCTGGAGGCGGCGGAGCGCGAGGGGGGCGATATCCGCGGGCGGCAGTCGGCGGCGCTGCTGATCGTGCGTGCCGAGCCGAGCGGCAAGCCGTGGGAGGACCGGCGCTTCGACCTGCGCGTGGAGGATCATCCTGAGCCGGTGCGTGAGCTGCGGCGGCTGGTGCAGATTCAGCGGGCGTATCACCACATGAATGCGGGTGATCTTGCGATCGAGAAGAGCGACTTCGAGGCGGCCAACCGGGAGTATTCGCGGGCGGCAGAGCTTGCGCCGGAGATCACGGAGATACCGTTCTGGCAGGCGGTGACGCTGGCGAGCAGCGGGAAGGTGGAAGAGTCGCTGCCGGTTTTCAAGCGGGTTTTTGCGCGAGAGCGGCGCTGGGTGGAGCTGGTGCCGCGATTGGCGCAGGTGGGACTGATGCCGGACGATCCAAAGCTGCTGGAGCAGATTCTCGCGCAGGCGCCGTGAGCGCTGCGGCCGGAGCGTTTACTTGGCCGGCTTGACGTCGACGAAGCGGCTGACGCTGGCCAGGTCGCGGATGACGTCGAGGGTGGCGCGGAGCTTGTAGCTGGCGCCGGGAGCGACCTTGGCGGCCGGCTTCGTCTTCATCTGGTGGTGCCAGGTGGCGTTGCCGCGGCGCCATTCTTCGAATGAGGGACGCTTGCGCTGCTGAAGACGATGGTGCCGGGCGACGGCCGGGTCCTTGCGGAAGAGGCGCGTGAGGGTCTTTTCGGCGGCCGCATTGGTGGGCGCCTTCGTGACGGTGACCGAGACGATCGTCCCCGGCTTGATGTCCATGCCGCAGCACTCCTGGCCAGCGAAAAATCGACAGACAGGCCAGTATAGAGTGCTCGTGGGCGGGTCGCAAGCGGGCCGGCGCGGCCGGCCGGCGGGGCGTTGCTTGACACTGTCCGGAGGCGGGCTGAGAATGACTCCGCCAGGGATGAACGGATGCCGACCGAGATCCTAAAGTCTGATGATATAAGTGCTTACGGGGACCAGGCGGCCCGCGTGGCGACCGCACTGCGGGAGGGGGCGCTGGTCATTCTGCCGACGGAGACGGTCTACGGGATCGCTGCGAACGCGGCGTCGGCCGAGGCCATGCGGCGGCTGCGGCGGGTGAAGGGGCGGTCGGACGCGCAGCCGTTCACGATCCATCTCGGGCGGCGGGCCGATGCGGGGCTGTATGTGCAGTCTCCGCCGCGGCTGGCGCGGCGGCTCTCGCGGAAGGCGTGGCCGGGGCCGCTGACGATCATCTGCGAAGAGCCTGCCCCGGAGCGGACGCGGGTGGCGGAGCGCGTTCCGGCGGGGCAGTTGGGGGAGCTGTTTCACGAGGGGACAGTGGGGCTTCGCTGCCCGGATCATCCGGCGGCCGCGGCGATTCTGAGCGGGGCTGGGGTGCCGGTGGTCGCGAGCAGTGCGAACCGGGCGGGCCGGCCTGCGCCGCTGGAGCTTGGGTCGGCGCTGGACGAGCTGGGTGGGGAGGTGGAGATCGCGATCGATGCGGGGCGGACGCGGCTGAGCGAGGCGTCGACGATCGTGGAGGTTCGGGGGCGGTCGTATTCGCTGAGGCGGTCAGGCGTGCTGGATGAGCGTACAATCGCGCGCATGGCACGCAGCGAGATACTGTTCGTGTGCACGGGGAACTCGTGCCGGTCGCCGCTGGCGGAGTATCTGTTCCGGCAGAAGCTGGCGGAGCAGCTAGGGGTGGAGGTGCGCGAGCTGGAGCGCGAAGGGATCGTGGTGATGTCCGCCGGGACGCACGCGTATTCGGGCGGTGCGGCGTCGTCGGGGACGCTGGAGGAGCTTCGCCGGCGGGGGATCGACGCGACGGCGCATCGCAGTCGGCCCGTGACGATCGAGCTGCTCAAGCGGGCCGAGCGGGTGTTCTGCATGTCGCCGGAGCATCGCGAGTCCGTGCTGGACGTGCTGCCGGGTACGGTGCGGGTCGACCTGCTCGATCCGGAGGGTCGGCCGGTGCCGGACCCGATCGGCGGGACCGCGGAAGACTATCGCCGGACGGCCGATCAGATCGAGAAGGCCGTCTCCGCGCGTGTAGAGGAGTTCGTCGATGAAGATCGTAATTGGTAGCGATCACCGCGGGTTCGAGGCGAAGAAGCGGATTCGGGCGCTGCTGGAGCAGCTTGGTGCGCAGGTGACGGATCACGGACCGGACACACGCGAGTCGTGCGACTATCCGGATGCGGCGCTGGCGGTGGCTCGGGACGTTGCGGAGCAGCGGGCGGAGCGGGGCATCCTGTTCTGCGGGACGGGGCTGGGGATGTCGATCGCGGCGAACAAGGTTCCGGGTGTGCGGGCGGCGCTGTGCCATGACGAGCTGACGGCGCAGCTCTCGCGGCGGCACAATGACGCGAACATTCTGTGTCTGCCGGCGGACCTGGTGGGGGATGCGCTGATGCAGAGCATGGTGAAGGTGTGGCTGACGACGGACTTCGAGGGGGGGCGGCACGCGCGGCGGGTGGACAAGATTCGGGCGTATGAGCAGAACCACCAGAAGAAGGGGGGATGTTCGGAGGAAAAGGGGGCCGGCTAGTGCAGCCTGTCAATGGTTCCGCAACAGGGGGAGCGCGGGCATCTCGCCCGCAACTGGGCCGGCACTGCGTGTGACGAGTAACACGCGCTCTTCGAGCCATCGGCTACGGTCGCTTTTCCTGACGGGTGAGAGCGCGACAGGTCGGAGACCTGTCGCCCAGTGACCGGCCAGAGGCCGGTCCCCCAATCAGACCGGCCAGAGGCCGGTCCCCCATACAGACCGGCCAGAGGCCGGTCCCCCAT
>CAZXUI010000074.1:0-23317 GCA_964643885.1 uncultured Planctomycetales bacterium | reverse complement strand
TTTGGGGGACCGGTCTCTGACCGGTCTGATTTGGGGGACCGGTCTCTGACCGGTCACCCGCTGGCCACGGGTGAAGCGAGTCCGCCACCAGGCGGACGAGCGTAACGCGTGGGTCGCCCGTACCTCACTCTCCCAGGCGCTTACGGATTGCCTCTCTCCTCCGCCTTCGGCGGCGCGGCTTGCGGGCGGGCGGTCATGAAGACGAGGATCGGCGGCTCATCCTCGCGCTGCGGCAACGGGATGATCGCGACCTTGTCCGCCGCGAGCGTGTTGGAGAGCTGCGTCTGACGCGTCTCCATGATCGGCTTGCCGACGTCGAGATCGAGCCCCTGGATCGGCTCGCGCCGGGCGATAGTCTTCATCTGCAATTCGATCTTCTCGAACCGCACGCCGTCGTCGCGAATGTGGTCCGCGCGGATCGTGACCGTCGCGCCCTCGCGCTCCGCGCCCTCGAGCCACTCGACGCGAAGCCGCTTGTCGGCCTCGGGCACGAGATAGGGCACCGACCGGCCGACCTCCGCGCTGGCGTCCTGGCCGAGCAGAAGCAGCAGCCGCGGGCCGGCCAGGATTCTCCACGGCGCCGGCCCGGCCGCGTCGTCCGACTTGTCCGTCACAAGCTGTCGCCCGCGGAAACGCAGCACGTGTCCGCGAGCCCTGGTCTCGAACTCGTCGATCTTCTCGTGCAGCGCCAGGCCGGTGGTCTGGATGCGATCGTCGACGCGGGCGGGCAGGCCGTGCTCGCTGTACATCTTCTCGAGCTCGCGGGCGGCCGCGCGCAGGTCGAAGGGCAGTTCTTCGCCGGTCAGCGAGGCGTCGAACTGAACGAACCACAGTTGGGCTTCGACGGCCGCGTCGGACCGGGGCGGAGCCGGTTTCTGCGCGTCGGGCGCGGCCGTCTGGACCGCAGCGGCTGCAAGTGCAAACAGGATCGTGATAAGCGTGGTCATGCGCCTTCTCCGTTCGTATCGACACGATCGATCTGCCATTGAGAGATATCGACGCTGCGCCGCGTCGGCGGGCGCAGGCCCGTGAACTCCGCGTTCAGGTGAATCCGAACCGGCGCGATGGCCGCGCCGGCCGCGCCGGTTTCGTGTGGTGCTCCGGCCGGCCGGTCCGCCCGCGGGGCGAGCAGCAGGGCGGCGGTCGTGGCGGCCGCACTGGTGAGCAGCGTGACCGCCGCCGCCTGCCAAAGCGGGACAGGTCGTGACCAGCCGTGTGGGGAGCGGGCCTGCGCGGCGTGCAGGCGGGCGAGCAGCTCCAGTTCGCGCGGGGGGTCGAGGCTGCGCAGCGGCAGGCGGCGGAGCAGTTGCTCGATCCGTTCATCGTTCATGCGGCACCTCGTTGGTGAGCCGGGCCCGCAGGCGGTCGAGTGCGCGGGCGTAGTGGCTCGCGACCGTTCCCAGCGGACTCTCCAGCAATTCGGCGATTTCGCGAAAAGTCATCTCGGCGAAGACCTTCAGCACGACGACCTCGCGCTGCGCGGGTGAGAGCTCGTCGAGCGCCTCGCGCAGCAGCCAGAGCGTCTCGCGCTCGTCCGGGCCGGCCCGGGCTTCGTCGAAGAGTGTCTCGGCCAGCGAGTCGGCCGCGGTGGTGCGGGCTGCGGGACTGCGGCGGCGGTCGATGACGAGATTGCGGATCACGCGCAGGACAAAGGGCAGCGAGCCGGCCGGGCGGGGCTGCGTGCGGAGGATTCGCAGCATCGCCTCCTGGATCGCGTCGGCCGCGTCGGCGACGTTGCCGGTGATCGTGAGGGCGTAGGCGGTCAGGGTGTGGCGGTGTTGCATGTAGAATCGGTCCCAGGTGAGGGTCGTCTGGGGCTCGTTCACCCGCGGTCTCCGCTGCGTCGTGCGAGACAGAGTACTCGACAGGAAGACGAGCGGGGGCGGGGGATTTATGCGGGGCTACGCGAGGCAGAGGGCCGGCCGGCTCAGACCCCCGCGACGTTGACCAGCAGCGGTGCGAAGACGTTCATCTTCCGCTGCCGCAGGCGCGAGAAGCCCGCCGAGGCGATCATCGCCTTCATCTCCGACCAACTCGCATGGTGCACGTGCCGCTCGATCGAGGCGACGGCGAAGTCGAAGACGAGCCAGCCGATCAGGTTGTCGCGAAAGCCGTCGATCAGGATGAGCAGCCCGCCCGGCCGGAGCGTGCGGCGAAAACCCCGCAGGACCGCTTCCTGGTGCGGGTAGTGGTGGAAGGAGTTGCAGCAGGTGATCACATCAAACGAGGCGTCGGCGAAGGGCAGCCGCTCCGCGTCGCCGTTGACGGCCAGCAGCTTGCGGGCGTGCGGGGCGGCGCTGAACTTCTGCGCCGCCCGGCGGGTCATTTCGGGCGCGTAGTCAAGGCCGACCAGCAGCTCGGCCCGCGGGTCGCGCGACATGAGCGACAACAGCGTGCCCGTGCCGCAGCCGACATCCAGCATGCGAAACGGCCGCGCGTCGCCGGCCCCTCGCCAGCGCGAGATCTCCTCCTGGCAGGCGCGAATGCTCGGAAAGAAGACCAGCTCGTTCAGCAGCGAACGGTCGTAGGAAACGGCCCACTTCTCGAACTGCGCCCGGGCATGCCGGCGGACGCGATCGCCGCGCTCCGCTTCGGGACGGACGGCGCTGCGGAGGGCGTCGGACCGGCCGTTGTCTGAGGCCGCAAGGGGCGGGCGCGTGTCGTTCCAGGCCGGGCGGGCGGCGTCGCCCGGGGGCACGGGGCGACGGGGCAGGGGCGAGTCGGCGCGGACCTGGCGTTTGCGATGCTTGCCGTGGTGTCGGCGCGAGGACATACGCAGGCGGCCCCTGGTTCCGTTCCCTGCCGGCGGCCGGCCGTCGGCCGCACAGCGGGTACAATGTCGCCGGAAGCGGCGGGCGCTGCAAGGCGCGGTCGGATGCGCCCGCCGGATTCCGGTCATGCAGCCGTCATTCTGTGCGTTCGCGGGCGGGCGCTGGTCCGCGCGCTGCGAAGGAGAGGCCGGCCGTGGGTTGGCAGGGCTGGTACACGCTGGCGGTGTTCGTGCTTGTGTTCGCCGGGCTGGTGCGCGGCGCGGCGCCGGCCGACATGCTGCTGCTGGCCGGCACGATCGCGGTGGCGCTGGCGGGGGTGATTTCGCCGGAGCAGGCGCTGAGCGGCTTCTCGAACCAGGGGATGCTGACGGTCGCGGCGTTGTTCGTGGTGGCGGCCGGGCTGCGCGAGACGGGGGCGTTGGAGGTGGTCGGCGGCTGGGTGCTGGGGCAGGCGCGGACCGAGCGGGGGGCGCTGCTGCGGCTGGTTGCGAGCAGTGCCGGGTTGTCTGCCTTTCTGAACAACACGGCCGTCGTGGCGATGCTCATGCCGATCGTCAGCGACTGGTGCCGGAGGCATCGCGTCTCGATCAGCCGCATGCTCATGCCGCTTTCGTTCGCGACGATTCTGGGCGGCACCTGCACGTTGATCGGCACGAGCACGAACCTGGTGGTGGACGGGCTGATGGCGGCCGAGCGCCGGGCCGGGGCGGATGGGCTGGCGCCGATCCGCTTCTTCGAGCCGGCCCTGTTGGGGCTGCCGCTGCTGCTGGCGGGGATGGTCTATCTGCTGACGGCCGCGCGGCGGCTGATCCCGGATCGGCAGGACCTGATCGAGCGCTTCTCGGCCGGGGCGCGTGAGTATCTGGTGAATATGCGTGTCGATGCGGACTGTGCGCTGGTCGGCGCGACGGTCGAGGCGGCCGGACTGCGGCGGTTGCCGGGGTTGTTCCTGGTGGAGATCGTGCGCGAGGGGCGGATCATTGCGCCGGTGGAGCCGAACGAGACGCTGCTGGTGGGAGACCGGCTGACGTTCACGGGGGCGGTCAACACGATCGTCGATCTGGAGCGGATTCGCGGGCTGGTGCCCGAGCGGCACGCCCCGGACGAGACGATGGACCTGCGCAGCGGCGAGCGGCACTACTGCGAGGCGGTCGTGTCGGCCACCTCGCCGCTGATCGACCGGACGATTCGCGATGCGAATTTCCGGGCGCTCTATAACGCGGCCGTCGTGGCGGTGCATCGCGGCGGGGAGCGGCTGGCCGGGCGGGTGGGAGACATTCAGCTTCGCCCGGGCGATACGCTGCTGCTTCAGACGGGGCCGAACTTCGAACGGGCGCATCGCAACAGCCGCGATTTCTATCTGGTGAGCCTGGTGCCCGATGCGCGCGGCGTTCGGCACGAGCGCTCGCTGCTGGCGACGGTGCTGCTCGGGATGCTGGTCGCGCTGCTGATCAGCGGGCTGATGCCGACGGTGATGGCGGCGATGCTGGTGGCGGGGGCGATGGTGGCGACGCGCTGCATCTCGGCCGGCGAGGCGCGGCGCTCGATGCCGTGGGACGTGCTGCTGACGATCGCGGCGTCGTTCGGGCTGGGCGCGGCGCTGGAGGAATCGGGCGTGGCCGCGCTGGCGGCGCGGGAGCTGGTGGCGCTCTCGGCGGCGCTGGGGCCGGCGGCCCTGGTCGTCGCGATCTACGGCGTGACCATGCTGCTGACGGAGTTCATCACGAACAACGCCGCGGCGGTGCTGGTGTTTCCGCTGGCGATGGCGGCGGCGGAGGCGTGCGGCCTGAACCCGCGGCCGCTGGCGATCGCGGTGATGTTCGCGGCCTCGGCGAGTTTCTCGACGCCGATCGGGTATCAGACGAACCTGATGGTGTACGGTCCGGGCGGATACCGCTTCAGTGACTTTCTGCGCGTGGGTTTGCCGCTGAATCTGCTGATGTGGGTGCTCTCGTCGCTGCTGATTCCCTGGATCTGGGAGCTGGAAGCGGCGTGAAGCGATCGCCGTCGGCGGTTCCGCAGCGGCTCAGCGGGTGGGTGCCACTGCTTGGCGAGCAGTGCCATCCGGCCACGCGTTCCTTGGGGAGCGCGGGCGTCTCGCCCGCATGATCCGAGTCGCGACCGTGAGGGATCCGAGCCGCGACCGTGAGCGGGCGAATTCGGAAATGCATCCCGCGCAGACGCGTCGACAGGCACACACCTGAATCTATTCCGGTCGCTTGTGATAGGTGTACGTCGTCCGGCGCTTGCGCGGGAAGCGCGCCACCCCCAGCCCGCTCCTTACGGTCGCGGCTCTGAGCAGAGCTGCGTCGCGGATCAGAGCAGTCGACAGGCGGGATGCCTTCCCCACCCAGAGGGCGAGCCAGTCGCCCACACTCCCCACGGCGCCCTCAGCTCCGGTCGCCGTCGAGCACGCGGCCGAGGCCGCCGAGGATCGAGCCTTCGCCCGTTCGCTTGCCCGCATAACCGCCCGTAGCGTGAATGCGATCCGCCAGCCGCGCGAAGGGCAGCGACTGGAGCCAGACGTTGCCCGGTCCCGTGAGCTGCACGAAGAACAGCCCCTCGCCGCCGAAAAGCGTGTTCTTGATCCCGCCGACGAACTTGATGCTGTAATCGATCGACGGCTGAAACGCCACCAGGCAGCCCGTGTCGACCTTCATCATCTCGCCCGGCCCGAGCTGCTTGTGGCAGAGCGTGCCGCCGGCGTGTACGAAGGCCACGCCGTCACCCTTGAGGCGCTGCAAGATGAACCCCTCGCCGCCGAAGAGCCCCGCGCCGATCCGCTTCGTGAAGGCGATGCCGACGCTGACGCCGCGGGCCGCCGCGAGAAACGACTGCTTCTGACACAGCAGCTCCCCGCCGAGCTGCGTCAGGTCCATCGGCACGATCTTGCCCGGATAGGGCGCGGCGAAGGCCACCTGCTGCTTGCCCGGGCCGAGGCCGCTGAAGGTCGTCATGAACAGCGACTCGCCCGTCAGCATCCGCTTGCCGGCGGAGAAAACCTTGCCCAGCAGCCCCTGGTCCGCCGCGCTCGGGTCGCCGAATTTCGTCTCCATCTGCACGCCGGGCGTCATGTACATCATCGCCCCGGCCTCGGCGATGACCATCTCGCCCGGATCGAGCTCGACCTCGACGTACTGCATGTCGTCGCCGTAGATGCGGTAGTCGATCTCGTCCGCCCGCCGGCCGACGAAGGGCGGCGGCGCGTCCACCGCCCCCTGCTGCGCCGTGCCCAGGCCGGGAACGTGGCGGGCCTCGGTCCAGGCGCTCAGGCCGGGGCCGAACACGAGCGTGCGCTCGCCCTGGAGCGAGGGCAGCTTGCGAAGCAGCTCGTCACGGGTGAGTGGACCAACCGACTGGCCGTCCTGCACGAAATACCATTGGGCGTCATTCATCGAGAAAGTTCCTCATGCCCGCTCGTAAGCGCCGGGCAACGCAGCTTACGCCGAAGGCGGGCGCGACGTCCGTGATCGCCCGTGCACGCGCGGCCGGTTGCCTGCCCCCCGCCCCCTGCGCGCCGGACGCCCGCGTTTCCCCCCCGGGGCGGGGCTCATCGCGTGCGGCTCGGGACGCGCCGTACGACGTATGCGACCGGAGCGCCGTGGTACGGACCTGGCCGCGTCCTGAAGGTTTCCGCCTCTACTCCGGCTCACGCGGTGAATCGCCGGGCGCCTCGTCCATCACCGGCATTTCTTCCGCGGCCGGCTCCTCGGTCACAGGCATGCCTTCAGGGAGTTCGCTGCCGGGAGCGAAATGTTGCGAACCGACCGGCCGGCGGATGATCTGGTTGCCCTTGCCCCAGACGCTGTCGCGGATGTCCAGGTCGGCCGGGATGCTGACGATGTTGTTACCGCCCCAGATTTCGATCTTCCCGAGCGGCACGCCGTCGGCGACCGAGATCTTGTTCCCGTCGCCGGCGATCTTCAGTTTCGTCAGGCGCGAGTCGCCGAGAATCTCGATCTCGTTCAGATGGCCGACGATCCCGAACTCGCCGTACCAATTTCCCGACTGAATGACCTGGTCTCCGACGATGCGGTTGTCCGAGGTGCAGCCGGCCGCGAGCAGCAGTGCGGCGGTCGCCAACGACACTGGAATAGACTTGATCATTTGCGCCATCCTGAATGCGGACCCGGTTTGTTCCACTCGCTTGTGCGCGATACGCTCCGCGGGAAATGTAACACGCCCCCGAGCCAGCGGCCAGCGGAGGCTCCGCCGGCCGCGGCGGGCGGCGGACGCGGCGGGCGGGCCCTCCGCCTGTGGCTACTGGCTCTCGGCGGCGGCCTTCTCGATCGCGGGGCGGAAGGCGTGCCAGTAACCCTCCAGCATGCGGGAGATGCGGTCGAGCGTCTTCTCGTCGCGCAGGGCGGATAGGCCCGGCAGCTCGATCGCGGTGGAGAAGCAGAAGAACTTGCCCGCCTCGCGATAGTGCTCGACCGGCGGATCGAGCCACTCGAGGCCCGCCTCCTCGAAGCCCAGCTCGACGAACTCGCTCATCGTGTCGCCGCTCTCCTCGATCTTGTCCTCCAGGTCTTCGTTCTTCCAACGGTCGTCCGTGACGATGCCGGCCCGGAGCTGTGGAATGAAGGGGCGAACGACCAGCTCGAGCCACAGATGATCGGCCACCTCGAAACGGCTGGCCAGCGACGAGCCGTCCGCGCGATCGTCGCGTAAGATGCGGCGGAAGCGCTCGTCGGACTCGTAGCGTTTTTCGAAGCCGCGCCGGAACGTCTCGATCAGCTCGCGGTCCTTCTCGGCGAGTTTCATCGTCAGGAACCTCTCTCTCCACTCGATCCCCGGTCGCCGGATCCGATCGACACGCGGGCGATGCGGCAAGCGCGGGGGGCTTCGCTGCGCTTGGGACTCACTTGGCCGACGCGCCCGCGACCGAGCCGTTCTCGCCGCGCTGAAGCCGGCGAAGGAAGCGGCGGCGCAGGTTCGTCAGCGGCCGGGCCACCGCCCGGTGCAGCCGGATCCAGATGCTCAGCCGCTCGGTACGCTGACGCTCGCTCTCGCTCAGCAGGTCCGGCCGCAGGCGGCGCTTGTGCTTCGCATAATGATAGATGTCGCCCGCCTGAAACACGCGCAGCAGCCGCCGTAGCCCCGGCACGCGCCCCCAACCGTCCGGCGGAACGTACAGCGAGATCTGGAAGTCGATCAGGTACGGCCGTCCGTCGTCGCCCGCGAGAATGTTCTGCCGCTTGTTCAGGTCGACATAGGCCATGTGCCGCTCGTGGATCGTGTCGAGCAGCCGGCGGAGCTGGTCGAAGAACGCGTCGCCGACCTGCTCGTCCCGGCCGAGCGGATGGCCCGGTACGAAGTCATGCAGAAAGCCGGTGTCGTTCAGCACGGTCCCGATGAATCCCGGCACGCCGGGGCAGTCGGCGAGCCGCTGATAGAACCAGGCCTCCCGGCGGGTCAGGAAGCGGGCGGCCCAGGTCATGGGGAAGCCCAAGAGCTCCGTTTGCCGGCCGAGCTTCAGGATCGCCAGCCGGCCGTCGGCGTCCCGGTAGAGCCCGGTGGCGGCGAAGAAGTCGTGCTTGAAGGTCTCGACGTGGTCGAAATGCCGGCCGGCGCACTCGATGCGCGGAGGCATGACGCCGCCCGGCAGTGCGTAGAGCCACGCGTGCCGGAGGCGGGCGCGGGACTGGGACGAGCGAGGCCGCGTCATGGGGCGGATTATACCGGTGCGAGCTACAGAGTGGGGCGGCTGATAACTGCGCCGATCGGCCGGCCGGACGCGGTCGCGTAGATTGGCCGTCGTGCGAGCCGCCGCGTGGGCTTCGAGGGCGGCGCAGTTCACGCCGGGCCGGCGATCAGCGCGGCGCAGCGGGCATCGATGCGGCGGCTACGGCCGGGACGGCGGCGATTCGGAATCGAGGGTCTGTATAAAAAAGGCGTGCGGCACCCTTTGGGTATTGGCGCGGTCTGAGGGTGCCGCAGCGAGTGGAAGCAAGTTGTTTTGAGCAAGCAGGTTAGGTCGTGCGGCGTGGTCTCCGTTCCCGCCGCCGGCTGTTTGCCCATTGGAAAGTATAGCAAGGTCCTTGACAGTTTCAACAGGTCGCGCCGACAATTCCCAAGTTTTTGTCGATTCGGACGCTTAGCGCGACTCGGCGCCCTTCTCTTCGGCAGCTTCCAGTCGGTTCATGACACTTTCCGCGCTCTGCCGCCACGGCGAGTCCGGATGCTGCGCCAGAAACCGCTCCAGAATCTGACACCCCTGATCCGACTGCCCGACGTGCCCGCAGACCGCCGCGAAGACGATCGCCGCCTCGGCCGGCAGCTCGCCACGCTCCAGCATCAGGCGCAACGTGGCGTGAGCGCGCCACGACTCCCGCGCCAGCGGCAGCGGCTCGCCCCCGGCGGCCTCGCCGGCCGCCGCCAATGCCTCGTCGATTCGCCCCGCGCGGAGTGCCACCAGCATCCGGCTGTAGTGGCCGAATTGGTTCGGCGGGTCCTGTTCCACGAGCCGGTCGGCCGCCGGGCCCGCCCGCTCATCTCCGATGCAGGCCAGGGCCCAGACGAGGAAGGAGACGAAGATGGGCTCGCCCGGGGCGGCCTTGGCGGCCCTCTGCCACGCATCGGCGGCCGGGCGGAGGTCTCCAAGCTGCGAGCAGGCTTCGTGCAGGCCGCGGAGGGCCTCGTAGTGCACCGGGAATCGGCTCAGTACGGCGGCATAGGCGTCGGCGGCTTCTCGGAAGTGGTGGCTTCGCAGGTGGTAGAGGCCCAGCACGACCATCGCCTCGGGATTGTCAGGCTGCTGCATCAGCACATCCTGAAGCAGGTGATAGGCCGTGACTCCTTGGCCAGCCATGATCTCGCAGCGGGCCAGCCCGATCTGGGCCATGATTCGGGCCGGGCCGACCAGCGAGCCGCTCTGCAAAGCGGCTCGGAAGCGCGGCAGTGCAGCCGCGGGATCGTTGAAGCCGCTCAGGTAGAGCGTGGCGTGCTCGAGCATCCGCAGTCCGCGGTCCGGGGCCGCCGGGGGGATGAGCTTTTCGATTTGCTCATAGGCCTGGCGGGCCTCGTCGAGCCGGCCGAGCGAGCGATAGGCATGGGCGAGGCGGGTCCAGGTGAGGTAGGAGTCGGGCTCCAGCTCGTGGGCGCGCTGAGCCTCGCCCAAGGCCGCCCCGTACAGATTGGGATCACCGCCGGCCAGTTCCGCGAGGGCCCAGAGCTGAAACGAGAGTCGGCGGGCATGGGCGGCCGCGTCGGCGGTGGAGGAGAAGTAGCGCGGATTGTCGCGGGCGGAGTTCGACGCGGCGGCGAGGGCCGAAATTGCGGCGTCGTAGAGCTGCTGAAAACGGACCAGGGCGGGCGGGGCCTGCGGCTGCGTTGCGGTCTGCGTCGCCGGTTGCGAAGACGCGGTGTCCGGTTGGGTGGCCGGTGCGGGCGGTAGCGCGATCGTGGCGAGGTGGGGTGCGAGTCGGCCGAGCTCGTAGACATATGCCCGCGCCAGAAGCTCGAGCACGCGCGGGTCGTCGGGGTTCTGCTCAGCAATCGACCGGGCCCGGTCGATCGTATCCCGTGCGGCCGCGACGCGGGCCGTGTTGAGGGGAATTGAGGCGACGGCGATCAGCGCGGCGACGGCGATCGCTGCGTTTAGCCGCGCGGGGAGCTTGTCGCGGCCGCGGGCGAGCCAATGTGCGACGAGGACGAGCGCGGCGAGGATCAGCCCGAGGACGGGTTGATAGAGATATCGGTCCTGCGCGGCCTGAACGCGAGTGCCGACCAGATCGCTGGCCGGCAGCCACATGCCGAGGAACCAAAGCAGCCCCAGGGCGGCGCCGCGAGTCTCGGGCTGGCGCGCGGCGAGGGCGGCGGCGAGGAGAATCAGGGCGATCGCGGCGGTGCCGGCCCAGACTGGCGGGTAGGTCCAGGAAGTGCTGGGGTCGGGCGGGTACCAGAAGCTCAGCCACGGCCCCGGGGCGAAGAAGCTGCGGAGGTAAATGGCCATGCCGACGGCGGCGCGGGCGAGCGGGTCACCGAAGAGCGGGGGCGGAGCGTCCTCAAGCAGCGATGAGCGGGCGGAGGTCCAGAGCGTCAGCGCGGCGAAGAAGGCGCAAATCGCGAGAACGGCATAGACGCGCGGGCTGCGGAGGGCGGCCCGCCAGCCGAGTGTGGCCGCCTCGAGCGCCGCGACGACGACGACCCAGCCGACGAGTGCCTTGTTGAGCATCGCGAGCAGCAGCGCGACCAGGGCTGCGGCGAACCAGGCGGGGCGGTGGGTCGTGGCGGCCGGCGGCTCGGCCGGATGCAGCGAGTTCGCCGCGAGCGGAAGTGCACGCAGGTGGCACAGCATACTGGTGAGCAGAAAGGTCGTCGCGAGCAGGTGTGTCCGGCCCATATCGGCGGCGTAGGCTACGGCCAGTGCGGGGTGCATGGCCCAGACCGCGGCCCCGCACCAGGCCAGGCCGATTCGCGCGGCCGTGGGAAGCGACGTGAAGCGCCCGAGCAACGCGGCCAGCGCGGCCCAGACGAGCATCGCGTTGAGCGCGTGGATGAGCACGTCGGTCTGGCGGATCATGCGGGCGCGGTCTTCGCCCCAGAGCGACCACTCGATGGCGTACGTGGCGATGGTGAAAGGCTGATAGAGGTCGTCGTGCGTGCGGGAGAAGATGCCGACGACCCGCTGCCAGAGTGTCTCGGACCGGCCGGCGCCGGTGACGTCCGGGTTGGCGGCGATGAAGATCTGCTCGTCGCCCTGGAGCCAGTCGGCGTCAAGGGCGGGTGCCCCGCTGACATAGATGAATACGAGCAGCAGAACGGCCCCGAGGACGCCCGCGGTCGACCCGGGGAGCGGGCGGCTCTGCGGGCTGGACGTGGCCGGTTGGGGGTCGCTCATGGGGGCGTTATCTCGCAGACGGCGGCGGCTGACAAGGGACGGTTCGGCACGCTAAGGTGCGCTCTAAGTTCTCTGCTCGAAATATATTAGCGTTGCGCGAAGAAGCCCGCTCGCCTTGCGGCTGGGGAGCGAAGCGGCTAGACTCGTACGACTCTGCGGCCGGTGCGCCGCGTCGGGAGTGGTTTCGGTGAGCGTGGCTGCGACCTTCGATACTTCGCCGCTGTCCACCAGCGTGCTGCTGCTGAACCGCCTTTACATGGCGGTGCGGGTGGTGAGCGCGCGGCGGGCGTTCACCCTGCTCTATCGCGAGCTGGCCGAGGTCGTCGCTTGCGAGGACGGCAAGTACCTGTCGTATGATTTCAACGACTGGGTCGAGGTCAGTGCGGCCAAGGCGCAGTTCGAGCCGGAGCGGCACGACTGGATCCGGACGGTCCGCTTTCAGATCGCGGTTCCCAAGATCGTGCGGCTGCTGGTGTTCGATCGCCTGCCGCGCAGCGAGGTGAAGCTCAACCGCCGCAACCTCTTCGCGCGCGATCAGAACCGCTGTCAGTACTGCGGCCGGCGCTTCCCGACCAGCGAGCTGAGCGTCGATCACGTCGTTCCGCGCTCGCAGGGCGGGCGCACTGCCTGGGAGAACGTCGTCTGCGCCTGCGTCCGCTGCAACGTCCGAAAGGGCGGGCGCACGCCCGAGCAGGCTCATATGACGCTGACGCATCCTCCGCGGCGGCCGCGCCGCTCGCCGCTGCTGACCGTCAAGCTGAGCGATTCGAAGTATGCGAGCTGGAAGCAGTTCATCGACTTCGCGTACTGGAACGTCGAGCTCAAGTAACCGTCGACCACCCGCAGGGCCGCTGGTAGTCTCTCCGCCGGCGGCCCTTCTTCCTGCGCGGCCGGCGGCGGCGCCGGTGATGGTGCGGCGGGTTGACAGCGCGGCCGGCGCGACCGTACCGTTTCGGGACGGATTGAGCGCCGAGGCGCGTGCGGCCGGCTGCCGGCCGTGGCATGGGCGGCGTGTGAAAGGCGAGTATGCCGATCGAGCAATGGTCCGAGCGAGTGCTGCTGGCGGAGCTGGCGGATGACCCGCAGTTCTCCGACGATCTGTCGCACATCATCGAGCAGTGCACGAACAATGCCCAACTGGACGTGCTGCTGAACTTCGGCGCGGTCAACTACCTGAACTCGTCGAACATCGCCAAGCTGCTCAAGCTGCGCAAGCTGGTCACGAGCACGAACGGGCGGCGGCTCAAGCTCTGCGGCATCAACCGGCACGTGTGGGGCGTGTTTCTGGTGACGGGCCTGGACCGAATCTTCGACCTGGTCGACGACGTTCCGACGGGGCTGGCGTCGTTGCAGATGAATGGGTAGGCGAGCGGCGGCTGTCGAACGGCAGGCGCAGACGCCTGCCCCACCCACGGTTCAAAGCTCGTACTGGCTGCGTTCCTCGTCTTCCAGCACGTCTGAGAGCCGGATGCGGACGTAATCCACGTCGATCGTGACCTCCTTGTTGACCGCGTCCGAGGCGTTGAAGGCGATGTCGTCGACGACCTTCTCGACGATCGTGTAGAGGCGGCGGGCGCCGATGTTCTCGAGCAGCTCGTTGGCCCGGTAGGCCATCGCGGCCATCTCGCGGATCGCCTCGTCGGTGAAACGCAGGTGAACCCCCTCGGTCTGCATCAGTGCGATCTGCTGCTTGATCAACGCGTTGGCCGGCTCGGTCAGAATGCGGTAGTAGTCATCCGCGCTCAGGTCGGCCAGCTCGACACGGATCGGGAAGCGGCCCTGCAACTCGGGCATCAGGTCGCTCGGGCGGGCGTGCGTGAACGCCCCGGCCGCGATGAAGAGAACGTGGTCGGTGTGAACCAGGCCGTAGCGAGTGCTGATGGCGGTGCCCTCGACCAGAGGCAGCAGGTCGCGCTGCACGCCGGTCCGCGAGACCTCCGGCCCGCCCACGTCGCCGATCGGGCTGCCGCAGATCTTGTCCAGCTCGTCGAGGAAAACGATTCCGGTCTGTTCGCAGCGGCGGATGGCGGATGCGTGCAGCGCCTCGTGGTCGATCAGCCGGTCGATCTCCTGCTGCGTCAGCACCTCCAGCGCCTGCGGCACCGCAACGCGCTGGCGGCGGACGCTGCGGGGGATGATCCGCTCCATGAACTGCTCGAACTCGGGGCCCATCTGGTCGAGCCCCATCGTCGCCAGCACGTGGCCCGGCACGCTCCGCTCGTTGCTCGTGACCTCGATCGTGCGATCCGCCAGCGCCCCGGAGCGGAGCTGGCTCCGGAGCTTCTCGCGCGTCCGCTGACGCCGCTCGTGGGTGTCGCCCTCGCCCAGGCTGTCGTCATCCAGCCCCGGCAGGAGCTGGTCGATGATGCGCTCTTCCGCCTGCCGGACGGCCTTCTCGCGGATCGATTCGGCGGCGATCTGCCGCTCCAGCGCGACGGCACGCTCGACCAGGTCGCGGATGATTCCGTCGACGTCGCGGCCGTGATAGCCGACCTCGGTGAATTTGGTCGCCTCGACCTTCACGAAGGGGGCCTGGATGAGCAGCGCCAGGCGGCGGGCGATCTCGGTCTTGCCGACGCCGGTCGGGCCGATCATGAGGATGTTCTTGGGAAGGACGTCTTCGCGCAGGTCGCCGGAGAGTTGAAGCCGCCGCCAGCGGTTGCGGATCGCGATCGCGACAGCGCGCTTCGCGTCTTCCTGGCCGATAATGTACCGGTCGAGCGCTTGCACCAATTGCCGCGGGGTCTGCTCCGCCACGTGCCCTCTTCCGCGTCGCGCCCGCCGCGTGCCGCGCTTGCGGCGGCCGGCGGAACCCGCAGGATTGTATGGGCTCGGCCGGCGCGGTCGCAAACGCGGCCGCGGCCGGCAGGGCGCGGATTCGGCGCCGCCGCGGGGCCGAAAAAGACGGCCGGTGCAGCGCGGGGACATGCGAATTGCATAATGAACTGAAGGGGCGTGCGTACAATGGTAGGGCGCTGGGCAGGATGAGCGAGAGAAACGGGACGCGATGAAGACGCTTGACGAGATCCGGCAGAGTTTCCCGATTACGCGGAACTTCAACTTCATGAACCACGCGGCGGTGGCGCCGCTGTCTCTGCCGGCCGCCGAGGCGCTGGCGGGGTACGCTCGGGAGCTGGCGGAGTCAGCCTACCTGGCGGGGACGTACTATCGCGCCGCGGAGCGCGTCCGCCAGACCGCTGCGCGCCTGATTCACGCCGATCCCGGCGAGATCACCTTCGTCAAGAACACCAGCGAGGGGATCAATTACGTCGCCAACGGCATCCAGTGGGTCACGGGCGACAACGTCGTCTCGACCTCGATGGAGTTCCCGGCCAACGTCTATCCATGGCTGAACCTCGAATCGCGCGGGGTGGCGCTCAAGCGCGTCCGCGACGAGGATGGCCGCATCCCCTTCGACCGCATCACTGCCGCCGTGGACCGCCGCACCCGTCTGGTGGCCGTCTCGTCGGTGCAGTGGTCGAACGGGTTCCGCATGGACCTGGCCCGGCTGGGCGAATTCTGCCTGGACAAGGGTGTGCTGCTGCTCGTCGATGCGATCCAGTCGCTGGGTGTGCACCCGACCGACGTGCGGGCCATGCACATCGACTTTCTGGCCGCCGGCGGGCACAAGTGGCTGGTCTCGCCGGAGGGCATCGGCGTCTTCTATTGCCGGCGGGAGCTGCTGGGCCACCTGCGGCCGAGCGAGCCGGGCTACATGTGCATGAAGACCAGCTACGAGGCTCCGGAGCCGCGCTTCGATCTGCATGACGACGCCCGCCGGTTCGATTCCGGGGTCTACAACCTGGCGGGCATCTGCGGGCTGGGCGCGTCGATGGCCTACCTGCTGGAGATCGGGATCGACAACGTCCAGTACCGCGTGAAGCAGAACACGGACCTGCTGGCCGAGGGGCTGCGGTCCAAGGGGTGGAAGGTGCACAGCCCGCGGACGCCGAGCGAATGGAGCGGCATCGTCTCCTTCTCGTCGGAGCGGCACGACCCGGACGTGCTCCGCAAACACCTGCGTTCGGAGTTCAAGATCGTGCTGGCGACGCGGCAGGGGCGATTGCGGGCGAGCCCGCACTTTTACAACACGACGGAGGAGATGCGGCAGCTCATCGATGCCCTGCCGCCGGGCTGAGGCCGGACACCTGGGGGAACTTCAGCCGGCGCGGCGTTCGGTTCGATAACGATGAGCGGGGGATGTGCGCCGCGTAAAAAAGTCGGCGGCGCAGGAGCAGGCACGCGGAAGCGGTTTGAATGCGATCCCCGGCGAGATATAATTCGATGCGAGGGGTCGAGCTTGAGGGACGGCGCGTATGCGCAACAGAACGCTGACGACGATTCGATGTGTGCCGCGATACGGCTACGACTACGCCGAGGTGCGGACGGTCGATCTGGAGCTGCCTGAAGAGTTTGACGAGTCGCGGCTGGCGGCGACGCTGGAGCGCTGGTTTGCGCAGCGCGGCGTCGAGAGCGCCGTGTACGACATCCAGGCGGACGACAACGGCTTCTTCGCCGTCGTCAACGACGAGGCCTATCAGTCGAGCTGGGGCAAACCGCTGCTGTAGCCCGGCAGGCGGCGCTATTCACACCTGATTGTCGCGCGGCCGGCGGGTCCGCGGAAGTCTCCCCATCAGCAACATGCGTCGGCTGGGCGCCATGCGGTGTGCGGATTTCGCGCGCGGCCATGCGGCAGGCGGGCCGCACATTTGCGGCCGCCGGCCGGCGGCGCAGAAAGAGAGCCGGCGGCTCGCTCGCGGTGCGTCCTTCCGCACGCGATGGACCCGCCGGCTGCTCGCCCCTTTCCCCTGCACGGTTCCACCAGGCCCGTGGGCCCGGGGGCCGCCTGCTCGCACCCCTCGCGAAACCGTTACGGCGCGACCGACAGCCGCCGCGGCGTCAGCACCCGCGGCTCGGTCAGCGTCAGGTATTGATCGGCCGGGACATTGGTGAGCACCCGCTCGGCGCCGCTGGGCCAGACGATTCGCAGCTCGTCGATCGTGGTGGCCGCCCCGAAGCCGAAGTGCACCTCGAGCGGCAGACCCGCCGCGTAGCTTCCGCCGCCCAGCAGTTCGCGCATCATCGTGGTCCCGCCGGCCGTCGCGTAGACGCGCGCCCCGACGCTGTCCCGGTTCGACTGCCGCCCGATCAGCCGCACGATCAGCCAGTGGCCGAGCTGCGAGCCGTTGGTGTTGCGCATCAGCAGCGGGCGGTTGGGCGGCGCCGACGAGTTTCCGCAGATGAGCAGGTCGTAGTCGCCGTCGTTGTCGTAGTCGAACGGAACGACGGAGAAGTTCCACTGCGTGCTGCTGAGGCCGACGGCGGCACTGGCCAGCGTGAAATAGCCGTATCCGTCGTTGAAGTAGAACGCGTCGTTCGGGTCGGAGTCGGGCATGCCGGGCATGGCCTGAACGCCGTGGAACAGGTCGACGTCGGTATCGTGGTCGAAATCGACGAAGGCGGTGCCCCAGCCGATCCCGCTCAGCCGCACGCCGCGCTGATCCGCCTCCTGTGTGAAGAACCCGGTGCCCTGATTGACGTAGAGCACGTGGTTGTACATCAGGTTGGTGGAGAAAATGTCGAGGTCGAGATCGTTGTCGATGTCGCCGACGGCGACGCCCATCTCCTCGCCGACATTGTTGGCGCCGCAGATGGAGCTGACATCGAGCATCGTTCCATCCTTGTTGTTGCGGAAGTGGTAGTCGGGCGCGCGGTCGACGGCGACGTGCAGGTCGGCCCAGTCGTCGTTGTTGAAGTCTGCGAACACCGAGCAGTAGCGCAGCGCCGACTCGCGCAGTGAGGGCGGCCCGGCCGTGTCGGTCACGTTCGTGAAGACGAAGTCGCCGTCATTGCGCAGCAGCCAGCTCGCCCCGACCCACTTGGAGATGTAGACGTCCAGATCGCCGTCTCGGTCATAGTCGCCCACGGTGATTCCGCCCACCCAGCCGTTCTCGGCGGAGTCGGGCAGCGTGTTGATCTGCACGAAGCCGCCGCCGGTGTTGCGGAAGATCTGAAGCCGCGAGACCACGTCCGTCGTGAACGTCGACTGGCCGTAGAGCAGATCGGGCAAGCCGTCATTATTCAGATCGGCGAACATCGCCATCTGAGCGTTCAGCAGCGGCGGCAGCCAGGCCGCAGACACATCCTCGAAAGTGCCGTCGCCGCGGTTGCGATAGAGCTTCGTTCCGTGCGCCGTCGAGCCCACCAGGAGGATGTCCATCCACCCGTCGGCGTCGATATCCACCACGGCGCCGGCCGTCGGCCCGGTCGCGCCCAGCCCGTCATAGACCATCCCCGTCGTATCCCACACGTCCTCGAACCAAAGCTGGCCCGAGGCCGCGGAACCAGCCAGAACAAGAGCGCTCGCGCACGCGGCCGCAGTGCGGATCCTGCGCAATTTCATGATCTCAAGCTCCTTCCTCCGAGGTGTCGGATATGGACCGTTCACCGGGATCACCCGGTCGTTTTCCGCCCGTCGACCGAACACTGGGCGACGACGCGTGAAAACCACAGCCGTGCGCCGGGGCTGAATGCCCGGCGGATTCGAGACGATTTGCAAGCCGGAAGGGCTGGCCCGAGACGCTTCAAACCCCTCCCGCACCGACTGACATCAACTTAATCCTAATTCGCGGTCCGGTCAAGGCGAATCGGCCGGGGGGATGATGCAACTCGCTTGGCGTGTGCATGTTATGAAAGGCTCGAAATCTTGCACCGCGGACCGCTTTTTCAGCCGGCGGGTGCCGCGGGCCTCCGCCGCTGCCGCCGCGCCCCGTGCCAGGTCAGTGTCAGCCAGAGTGCCACCCCGAGCAGGACCAGCGGCCCGCCTACAAGTGTAGCTGCGGGGACGCGCTCGCCGACGATCAGCATCGTCAGAACCGGGTTCAGGATCATCTCCAGCAGTGTGATGAGCGACGCCCGATACGCCTCTACGCGCTGAAGTGCCCACGAGAAAAGCAGATACGGCAGGGCGAATTGCACCACCCCCAGCACCAGGACCAGCACGAGCTGCCGTGCGCTGATCGCGAAGCCGACCGTCAGCCCCACCGCAATCAGCAGGATCAGCCCGGATCCGACGCAGTTCATCGTCACGACGACGACGGGGTCGACGCGCCGCAGCCCGCGCAGCGCCACGATCAGCGTGCCATAGCCGAAACCGCTCGTCAGCGCTACCAGCAGCCCCGCCAGATCACCCCGCGGCTGCCACGCGAAGATCACCGCCACCCCAGCCATGCAGACGAGCAGCGCGGCCGACTCGCTCCAGCGCGGCCGCTCGGCCAGCAGCAGGGGCGACAAGGCGACGACCCAGATCGGCGCCGTGTATTGCAGGACGATGGCGTTGGAGGCTGTCGTCATCGTGTTGGCGATCACGAACGCGCCGGTCATCAGCGTGAAGCAGCCGACCGACCCGATCAGCCACGGCAGCGAGGCGTTGCGGAGGCTCTGGCGGCGGGGGAACGCCAGCGGCAAGAAGACGAGTCCGCCCAGCACGGACCGGTATGCGGCGATGGCGATGCCGGGCAGCCCCTCGCCCGACTCGTTGACGAGCTTGATCAGCGGTCCGTTCAGGCTCCAGAGCGCGGCGCAGGCGACCAGCGCGGCGATCCCGGCCCAGCCCGTTTGCGCGGGTGCTTCGGGCCGGCTGGCTTCCGGAGGATGCACGTCGGGGAGATTCGGGTCAGGGTTTGTCGCCACTCGCCACTCGCTACCCGCTACTCGCCATTCCCGACCCTCATCTCCTCCTCGCGGCGGCCGTATTTCTCCAGGTAGTCATCCAGGTTCAGCTTGCGGGCCGTGCTGGCGGAGCTCATGTAGCGGATGGTACCGAAGACCGGCCGCTCCGGCCCCCAGGGACGGTCGTAGCGGCCGAGCACCCAGGCGATTCCGCTGTAGGAGTTGGGATCGCGTCCGTCCACGGCGTACTTGTTGTTGAGCTCGATCATGATCCGCAGTGCCTCGCGCGGAGAGGCGGACCACTCGAGGATCTTCTTTCCCCAGAGCATGCGCAGATAGGTGTGAATTCGCCCGTCGCGGAGGAGCTGCCGCTGGGCCGCGTTCCAGATTTCGTCGTGCGACTCGGCGGCCTCGAAGGTCGCCGGCCCGTAGCACGGATCGCGCGCGTCGCCGGCGTGCCGGTCGAGCGTCTTGCGGGCCCAGTCCGGCAGCGACTCGTACGTGTCATAGTCGTCCCGGTGGGCGCAGAAGTTGAAGCCCAGCTCGCGCCAGGTGACCAGCTCGTCGAGGAACGCCTCCGCCGGCTCACTCATCCCCCACCAGCCCGCTTTCCGGCCGGTCACAGTTTCGGAGAGTCGCTGCGGGGTCCAGTCCTCGCGCTGGGCCAGCTCATGCAGAATCTCGTAGACCGAGACGTGGCCGAAGTGCAGGTAGGGCGAGAGTCCGCTGGCCGTGCCGTCGCCGGGGTCGCGCCGCAGTTCGTCGTATCGCTTCAGCCGCCGCGTCAAGAAGCGCGCCAGCGTCGCGAATCCCGCCAGCGAGCCGCCTTTGTATCCCACCGGCCGAACGTCGTGGTTGATCGGCAGCTCACGCAGAGCGGCGCGCGAGCCGGTCAGCAGTTCCTCGTCCGCGGCCGGCCAGCGATTTGCGATCTCATTCGGCAGTTGGTGAATCGGCGGGATCATGACGCGCGCGAGCGGGTCGGCCTCGGGCAAGCCGTCCAGGTGCCGCGGCAGCTCGCGCTGAAGAAACCGGCGGAACGAATACGCCGTGGTGAAAACCGTCTCGGCCGCGCGCAGCGGAAGCAGCCCGTTGGAATCGACCTGCTCGAGCAGCACCGGAGACTGCTCGGCCGCAGCCGCGACCATCCGCGGCAGAAACCCGCAGGGGAAGTCATCGGTCACGACGACGCAGGCGTGTTGTGCGAGCGCGGCCAGCAGCCCCTTGCCGGCGCCCTTTCGAGGCTCGACGTAGGGGTAGTAGAGCACGCCGCTGCCGGCGAAGCGACGGGCGTTGTCGGCCATTCCATCTATCAGGAAGTGGTGCAGGCGGTCGCTGGCCCAGGGGTAGTCGCAGCGGACGGCCTCGAGCACGACCAGCGGCTTGCGGAATCTGCGCGCCCAGCTCAGGGCCCGCCCGAGACTGTGGTTCCACGTCGTGCGGCGGACAGCGATCATCCAGTAGAGGACGAACCCCCCCGCGGGATTGGCCGGTGCCTCATTGCAGCGTTCGATTCGCAGGTCGGAGATGGCCTGCACGCTCTCCTCCTCGATCGCCATCGATGATCACTGCTTATCGGGCGTCGTCACGCGATTGTACCGGCCGATGCGCCGACGCAAGGGGCGCGCGGGGCCGGCCCCAGGTCGGGGCGGCGAGCCGCTGCCTCGGTCTGCGGATAAGCGCCGCGATCTGTGGGAGTTGTGATTCATGGAGGGGGCGCAGCGGCCGCGGTATGATCGCAATCGACCGAGGTCTGCAACGTTAGGCCTCCCGAGAGGGCGCCGTGCAGCGGCCTGCGTTAGACCAGATACTGCGGCGTGCTCAGGCGTCCGACGACGGGGCGCTCCACGCCCTTGTCGATGCGTACAGCCCGCGCGTTTTCGGGCTGCTGCTGCGGCTGACCGGCTCGCACGAAGTCGCGGAAGACCTGGTTCAGGAGACTTTCCTGCGGCTCGTGCGGCGCATCCGCGAGTATGAGGATCGCGGCCGGTTCGAGGCCTGGCTCTTTCGGATCGCCGCGAATCTCGCCCGCGATCATGTCCGCCGCGGCCGGCGGCGGGGCGTGCCGGTCAGTCTCGACGGTGTCAGCGGAGACGGGGTGGCCGACCCGCCCGCGGAATTGGCAGACCGGCGGCATGGCGCTCCGGACGAAGCGCTGGACCGCGGCGAGCAGGGCCGGACGCTGGAGCGGGCGCTGGGGCGGTTGAGCGAGGCGGACCGGGAGATACTGCTCTTGCGACACTATTCCGAGCTCTCGTTCCGCGAGATCGCAGAATTGCTCGGCGTGCCGCTGGGTACGGCCTTGGCCAGGGCGCACCGGGCGCTCCAGCGGCTGCGGGAGCACATCGCGGCAGCGGAGGAGTCGACAACATCGGAAGGCGGGCCGGATCTGCGCCCCGCCGATTGCGGGCGGCCGGAGGCCACACGCGGATCATGAACGAGTCGATGCGAGAGTTCGAGCGTTCGGTCGAGCGACGATTTGCGGAGCTGGGTCCGCTGCCGCGCGTCGAAATGCCGCCGAGCCTGGCCGGCCGGCTGCGGGACGCCGTTTCGGCCGAGGCGCGGCGGCTTCGTCGCCGGCGGCGCGCGGCGGGATGGATGCGAAGCGTCGCGGCGGCTGCGGCGGCCGTGGTTCTGGGCGTGGCCGGGCCGCGAGGCAGCGTGCCGGCGAGTGAGCCGGACCCTGTGGCGGATGCGGGCGAGCGGTTCGAGTCGTGGGTGATCGCGCTGGAGTCGTCGGGGCAGTTGGTCTCGGACGCGTGGCTGTTGGAATCGGCGGATTTTGCGGACCAGGACGAGCAGCTCGACCGTCTGATTGAAAGCCTGGATATCTCGCTGGAGATCGGAACGTAGCATGCGGCGGTTGAATGGGTTGACGCAGCGAGCGCCGGCCGCGCGGGCGGCGGCGACGCTGGCACTCGTGTGGCTCGCGGGCGCGTCTGCGCTGCCCGATCCGGCCGCGGCGCAGCAGCGGCGCGATGCGCCGTCCACCCGTCAACAGGACTCCGGCAGCGAGCTCGACGAGTTTGACGGACCGGTGTTCGAGCCGGCGCTGCGGCCGTCCGGGGAGGATTTCGGCCCGCTCAAGCCTGGGGAGGAGCGCGAGCTGCTGGCGTTCGCGCGTGAGAACATCCCGGAGATGTACCGGATCGCGGAGCGCTTCCGCAAACAGAACCCGCAGCGCTTCCGCGAGGATTTCGAGCGCCGGGCCGTGCCGCGGCTGCGCTTTCTGCGGAGGCTGTTCGGGCTCGATCCGGCCCTGGCGCGGGCGCTGGTCGAGCACGCCAAGCTGACGCAGGAGCTGCGGCGGGCGGCCGACGTGATATCTCGAAACGCCCAGAACCCGCCGATGCTGCGTCAGGCGCGGCAGCTCGTGCGCGAGCGGATCGCGCGCTCGATGCGGCTGGAGATGCAGATCCTGGAAGGGCGGGCGCGGCTGCTGGAACGAATGCGCGACCGGGAAAGCGCGCAGGCGGCCGAGCGGCTCGCGCAGGGCGGCGCGGACCTGGCGGGCGAGTCGCCGGAGGTGCGCGCGGCTGCGGAGGCCGTCCGTGCGGCCGGCGACGCGGCCGAGCGGCAGCGGCGGCTGGCGGCGCTTCAGGCGCTGGTTGCGGAGCGCTATGACGAGGAGATGGAGGGATTGCGGGCGCGGGCCGCCCGGCTGCGCGAGGCGGGGCCGCGCGAGGTGGAGCAGCGGCTGGGGCGGTTCTTTCGCCGCGCTACGGGTCGCGCACCAGGCGACGGCCGCGGGCCGGGCGATGGCCGCGGGCCGGGCGATGGCCGCGGGGCGGGCGATGGCCGCGGGGCGGGGGGAGTGGATCGCGACAGCGACGGACCGCCGCCAGGCCGGCCGGCGCGGCCACCGGGCGACCGGCCGGACCGTCCGCGGCGGCCGCGGTGAAGGGGGGTGTGGCCGCGATCAGAACCCGCCGCGCCGAGCGGGCCACTCGGAACCCGCCGCGCCGAGCGGGCCACTCGGAACCCGCCGCGCCAAGCGGCGGGTCCGCGCGCGAACACGAGACCCCCTGCTTGG
>CAZXUI010000073.1:0-24340 GCA_964643885.1 uncultured Planctomycetales bacterium | reverse complement strand
GGTCGTCGCCTCCGTCCTCAGCGGCAACCGCAACTTCGAGGGCCGCATCAACCCGTATATCCGGGCGAACTATCTCGCCTCGCCGCCGCTCGTCGTCGCCTATGCGATCGCCGGCAGCGTCGACGTGGACCTGACGAACGATGCGCTCGGCGCGGACGAGAAGGGCCAGCCGGTCTTCCTGCGCGACATCTGGCCGTCGCAGGAGCAGATCAACAAGGCCGTCAGCCAGTTCGTTACGCCGGAGATGTTCCGCAAGCGCTACGCCGATGTCTTCACCGGCCCGCCGGAGTGGCAGCGGCTCAGCGCCGGCGGCGGGGCGGTGTACGAGTGGAACGAAAAGAGCACCTACATCCAGGAGCCGCCGTTCTTCGTGGACCTCAAGCCCGAGGTCGATCCGATCCGCCCGGTCAGGTCCGCCCGCTGTCTGATGCTGCTGGGTGACAGCGTCACGACGGACCACATCAGCCCGGCCGGCGACATCGCCGAAGACTCACCGGCCGGCCGCTATCTGATCGACCACGGCGTGACCAAGGCGGACTTCAACAGCTACGGCTCGCGCCGCGGCAATGACCGCGTGATGACCCGCGGCACCTTCGCCAACGTGCGCATCCGCAATCAGCTCGCCCCCGGCACCGAGGGCGGCTGGACGACCTTCCTCGGCAAGCCCGGCGGCGGGAAATCCGGCGACGTGGGCAAGGTCATGCCGGTCTACGACGCGGCGATCAAGTATCGCGAGCAGGGCGTGCCGCTGGTCGTGCTGGCCGGCAAGGACTACGGCATGGGCAGCTCGCGCGACTGGGCGGCCAAGGGGACCTTCCTGTTGGGCGTCAAGGCCGTCATTGCCGTCAGCTTCGAGCGCATCCACCGCAGCAACCTGGTCGGCATGGGCGTGCTGCCCTGCGTCTTCCGCGAGGGAGAGAGCCACAAGTCGCTCGGCCTGACCGGCCACGAAGTTTTCGATTTCGTCGACCTGGATGACAAGCTCAAGCCGCAGCAGACGCTGACGGTCGTCGCGGCCGATCCGGACTCCGGCAAGAAGACGGAGTTCAAGGTCCGCTGCCGCATCGACACGCCGGTCGAGCTCGACTACTACCGCAACGGCGGCGTGCTTCAGACCGTGCTGCGGAAGCTGCTCAAGACGTAGCGGCCGCGGGCGTATACTGTCGCGCAGCGGCGCGGCCGCGCCGGCGTCGCGACGCAGAGAGGAGTGCAAGCGTGGCTCCCGAACAGGTCCTGGATCTTCTGCGGGACACATTCCCAGAGGACGTGGTCCGCATCGTGCCCGCGGGACTTCATCCGCATGCCGTGCTCCGCCCGCAGAATTGGCGCGAGATCGCCCGCTTTCTGCGCGACGATGAGCGGCTCGGCTTCGACTGGCTCCGCTGCATCAGCGGCGTCGACCACATCGAGGACAAGCTGCTGACGGCCGTCTACGAGCTGCACGCGACTCAGGCGCCGGCCGCGGCGGAGCCGGCCGTCGTCTCCAGCCGCGGGCTCTGGACGCTTCGCAGCGAGATCGCGATCCGCATCGACGTCGATCGCGAGAATCCGCACATCCCGAGCGTCGCCGATATCTGGCCGGCCGCCGACTGGCACGAGCGCGAGGCATACGACTTGCTTGGGATCATCTTCGACGGCCATCCGGACCTGCGCCGCATCCTCTGCTGCGAGGACTGGGTCGGCCATCCGCTGCGGAAGGACTACGAGTTCCCGCTCGAATACCACGGCATTCCCGCGGTGACGGAGTATGGCCAGAGCCGCCCACAGCATTGAACGACGCGGCGGCGGCGGTTCTCGCGGCCCGGCCGGGCGGATCGTGCCGCTGCTCGCCTCGGCGGCGCTGTGCGGCTGGCTGCTGGCGGGCTGCGGCTCCGGCGGCGGTCCGGGCGGAAAGCGGATCGACGGCCTTCGCGTCGTGGATGTGCACCAGTACGGCGTCTACGTCGAGGCCGGCGGCGGCGGGCAGATGTACGTCGGCCGGTCGCCGGCCGGCCAGGCCGAGCTTCGCATCGGCGACTGGTTCACGATCGTCGAGAGCCCGGAGCGCGTCGTGAACTATCAGCTCATGCTGATCGACGGCGACGTGGCCAGGTTCAAGCAGCAGACGCGAATCGACCGCCGCGCCCAGCGCGAAGGCATCCAGATCCAGCACGATGTAATCGAGGTCCGATCCTACGAACCCGAATCCGAATCGCCCGCAACCAGTGAGTAGCTCCATGACCCGCACGACCCGGCTCGAGCTCGCCCCCGACATCAACTTCGATCTGCGCCAGGACGAGATCGCCGACCTGGCCACCGAAGAGATGCTGATCAACATGGGCCCGCAGCACCCGGCCACGCACGGCGTGCTGCGCGTCGTTCTGCGCACCGACGGGGAGCTGGTGCTCGAGGCCCGCCCCTACGTCGGCTATCTGCATCGCTGTGCCGAGAAGATCGGCGAGAACCTTCAGACCTGGCAGTGGATCCCGAAGACCGACCGCATGGACTACCTGGCCGCGATGAACAACAACCACACCTGGTCGATCGCCGTCGAGCAGCTCTGCGGCATCGAAGTGCCCGAGCGCGGCAAGTACATCCGCATCATCGCGGCCGAGCTGAACCGCATCGCCAGCCACCTGGTCAGCTTCGGCACCTACGGCCTCGACATGGGCGCCTTCACGCCGTTCCTCTATGCCTTCCGCGAGCGCGAGTACATCCTCGACCTGTTCGAGGCCATGTGCGGCGCCCGGTTAACCTACTCCTACATCTACCCCGGCGGGCCGAACTGCCCGGCCGCCCCGAACCAGGACCCCTTCCCGCCCGAGCTGGCCGCCCGCACACGCGAGTTCCTCGACTACTTCGAGCCCAAGATCGACGAGTACAACGACCTGCTGAGCTTCAATTACATCTTCATCCGCCGCACGGCCGGCGTGGGCGTCATTCCGCCGGACCGGGCCATCGCCTACGGCCTGAGCGGGCCCTGCCTGCGGGCCAGCGGCGTGCGCTGGGACCTGCGCCGGGCCCGGCCCTATGACCTCTACGACCGCTTCGAGTTCGACATTCCGATCGGCATCGACGGCGGCCGCGACAGCATCCCCGAAGAGGTCGTCTGCGGCGACTGCTGGAACCGCTACTTCGTCCGCATGCTGGAGATGAAGCAGAGCGTGCGCATCCTGCGGCAGGCGCTCGAGCAGATGCCGGCCGACGGCCCGACCAAGGCCAAGGGGGCCAAGAACGCCAAGCTGCCGCCGCGCGAGATCTACTTCGAGGGCGAGAACCCGCGCGGCCAGCTCGGTTTCTACATCGAGGGCGACGGCTCGGCGATTCCCTATCGCGTCAAGGCCCGCGGCCCGAGCTTCTGCAACATCTCGATCCTGCCGGAGGTCTGCCGCAACGTCCTGCTGGCCGACGTGCCGGCCATCGTCGGCAGTATCGACATCGTCATGGGCGAGGTGGACCGCTGAGTGCGGCGGCCGCGCGGCCCGCGCGGTAAACTCCGGACCGGAGCCGGCCGTTTCGCAGAACGCCACACTTTGAGCTGGAGCCACTCATGATCGCGCGCCTTGCCCTCGCCGTTTCCGCAGCCCTGTTCGTCCCGCTGGCCGCCGCCCAGCGTCCGCCCGAGAAAGCCTCGCCCGAGCACGTCGCGGCCATGAAGCAGGTCGAGTTTCTGGCCGGCAACTGGAAGGGCGAAGGCTGGATCGAGATGTCCCACGGCCAGCGGCACGAATTCCAGGGCACCGAGAAGGTCGAGAAGCGGCTGGACGGCCTGATCCTGCTGATCGAAGGCCGCCACGCGGGGGCCGGCGTCGCGGCCGGCGCGCCGCCGGAGCATCACGCCGTGGCGATCCTTTCGTACGATCCGCAGAACAGGCACTATCGCATGCAGACGCATCTGGCCGCCGGCCGCAGCGGCGATTTCAAGGCCGAGCTGGACGGGGAGAAGCTGATCTGGCGGATCGATTCAGGCGGCCGCAGAATCCGCTACACGATCCGCCTCAACGAGAAGGGGCAGTGGCACGAGATCGGGGAGATGAGCGCCGACGGGGAGCAATGGCGGCAGTTCTTCGAGATGACGCTCAGCCGCGAGACGTGATCGGCTGCGCGTCGAGCGATCGAAGAATTCTGGAAAGCGCCGCGGCGGGCGAACCGGCCGAGGCATTCCACAGTACAGGACTTCGAGCGTGCCTTCTGCGACTGAGCCCTTTTTTCGGGGATCGCGCGTGCTGGCCGACGAGTCCCTCCCTTCTCTGGACTTCGACAGCCGCGTTGCTCGGGGTGTGATCGGCGCGGCGCTGGTCTTCGTCAACGCCATTCCCGGCTTTACGCTCGGCTGGTTCGGGTCTGATCGAATGGGCATTCTCGGCATGCTGCCGGGTATCGCGGTTTTTGCCGTGCTCTATCTGGTCGCCGGATCGAGCGAGGCGTTTGGGCGGGCCGTGCGGCGGCCGTATGCGTGGCGGACGGTGAAGGCGGCGTATCTCTTGCGAACTGCGTCCGTGTTAGCGGTTCCGATCGGCTGGGTTCCGGATCTTCTGGTCGGGATGGCGGTCGTGATCGAACTCGAGCCACTGCTGCGAACGCTTCCGGGCGGGCCGTCCGGCTTCGTCGCGACGCTGGTGGTCACACTGGTGTTCGGCCTCTTGATACACGTGGGATTGTTCGTGCTCATGCTCGCGATCTGGTCGTTCCTGGTTCGCTATGCGCCAGAAACGCCGCCGCCTGGTTATTGTGCCCGCTGCGGCTACGATCTGCGGGCCTCGCCCGTCCGCTGTCCCGAGTGCGGCGAGCCGGTCCGCAACGACCCGCAGACCGAGCGCCTGAGGTGCGAGCAACCGGAAACCGAGCGCCTCCAATCTGACGCCTGACCGCGCGCCACTGAGCCAGTGGGGCAGGCCTCCGTGCCTGCCACCGAACAGCCAGGCGGGGCCGGCGTACGCGCACCGATCTCCATTCATCGGCGGCCAGGGAGGGCCGCCCCGCTACACCCGACCAGGTTCCGCCTGCCGCCCGCTCGTGCTATCCTGCGGTTCTCACGAATCATTCCATGGAGACGCAACATGATCGACCCGCGCATCACCCGGCTCGCCGATGTCCTCGTCAATTACTCCTGCGCCGTGAAGCCCGGCGACAAGATCCTCATCGAGGCCATCGACGTGCCCCACGAGTTCACCTGCGAGTGCGTCCGGGTCGCCCGCCAGGCCGGCGCACACCCCCTCGTCTCGCTCAAAAGCAACCAGGTCAACCGCGCCCTGATGCTCGCGGCCGAGCAGGCCCAGTGGGACCTGATCGCCGACGTCGAGCGCCACCGCATGGAGAACGTCCAGTGCTACATCGGCGCCCGCGGCAACCCCAACGTCTCGGAGCTTTCCGACGTGCCGGCCGACAGGCAGAAGATCTACGAGACGACCGTCTGGAAGCGCGTCCACGCCGAGATCCGCGTCAAGAAGACCCGCTGGGTCGTCCTGCGCTGGCCCAGCCCGAGCATGGCCCAGCTCGCCCAGATGTCCACCGAGGCGTTCGAGGATTTCTATTTTACCGTCTGCACGATGGACTACGCCCGCATGGGCAGGGCCATGCAGGCCCTCAAGCAGCGGATGGAGCGGACCGACAAGGTCCGCATCAAGGGCCCAGGCGCGACCGACCTGAGCTTCAGCATCAAGGGCATTCCGGCCGTCGCCTGCGACGGCAAGCTCAACATCCCCGACGGCGAGGTCTTCACCGCCCCGGTCCGCAACAGCATCAACGGCGTGATCGAGTTCAACGCCACCACGCTCTACCGCGGCACGACGCACGACCACGTCCGGCTGGTCTTCCGCGAGGGCAGGATCGTCGACGCCTCCAGCACCAACACGCCCAAGCTGCTGGAGGTGCTCGATACGGATGAAGGCGCCCGCTACACGGGCGAATTCGCCATCGGCTTCCACCCCTACATCACCCGGCCGATGAAGGACATCCTCTTCGACGAGAAGATCGCCGGCAGCATCCACCTCACCCCCGGCCGCTGCTACGACGAGGCCTTCAACGGCAACATCAGCGAGATTCACTGGGACCTGGTGCTGATTCAGACACCCGAGTGCGGCGGCGGGGAGCTCTACTTCGACGGCGAGCTGGTGCGCAAGGACGGCCGCTTCGTCACGCCGGACCTGGAGCCGCTGAACCCGGAGCGGCTGAAGGCGTGACGCTGTTTGAGTGCGTCTTCTCCCAGCCCGCCAGGGCGGACGCGGGATGGCGCGGCGGGTGAATCAGAACCCCGTGCGCCAAGCACGGGGCCCCGAGGTTCCGCATCCAGGGCCCCCCTTTCCGTTCCTCTGCGAGTGGGTTACAGCAAATCCTGTTAGCCGTGACGTTCGACGACTTCCGCGTCCGCAGCCTGGCGGCGTTCTGCCGCGTGCATGGGCGGTTCATCGACGACGCGGGCAACGTCCGCGTCAGCGGCGGCAAGCTCGAGTTCTACAACGCCGACGGCCTCACCCGCCGCACCGTGCTGGAGTGACCTGCTCCCCAGATCTTGATCCAGTCTCAATGAGAGTCTCTACTGCCTGCCCAGCAGGCGAGGAGGTTGCGGTCTTCGCGTTTCGATTGCGCCACGGCCGCGGGCTCAGTGGATCGCCTGCCTTCGTCGACGGCGACCATCGGCCTCGCACCCCCTCAATCCCTCAATCCCTCAATCCCTCCCCACAAACTCCGTCCCTCTCTCCACGAAACACAGCTTATTCCCGAACGGGTCCTCGACGTAGAACGACCGCTCGCCCCACGGCCGCGTCGCGATCCGCCCGCCCGGCTCGCCGTGCACATCCTCGTGGCTGAAGCTCGCCCCCGCCCGACGGCAGGCCTCGTACGTCCCCTCCAGGTCCGGCACCGACAGGTAGAGCCACTCCGCGTTCGGCCGCGGCGGGCCGTCGTCGCCGTCCGCCCGCGGGTCGTAGCACGCCAGGATCGTCCCGCCGCAGTCGAAGTAGTGCCGCCCGGCGGAGACCCGCACGCCGGCCGCCCCCAGCACGACCGCGTAGAACCCCGCAGCCCGCTCGATATCCCCGACCGGCACGATCACGCGAAAAAGCCGCACCGCCATCACGCTCTCCTCGGCCGTCAGGGACTCCGCGCCCGACCCCGCGTATTCTACATCGCTTTGCCGAAAGGGCGGTGCGGCAGAGATACTCTCCGGGGGATCTCGTCGCCGTCTTGCGTGCGAGGAGGGATTCTCGCACGAGGACCACGCGATCGGGGGGGTTGCCGTTTCGGGATCAGCATGCGAGGCGGGATTGTCCCTTTTGTGCCGTGGTCCGAGACGAAGGCCCCATGGACGACGTAGAGGGACGAGCTTTCCGGTGGCTTCAAGCCACCGGCTACGGTCGTTTGCCCTGACGGGCAAGAGCGCGACAGGTCGGAGACCTGTCGCCCAGTGACCGGCCAGAGGCCGGTCCCCCATTCTCGGAGCAGCGGATCACGTGCGAGAAAGGATTCTCGCACGTGCAAGCTAATTCGCGCGATGATCGTCCAGCGCCCGTTACTGGCAAGTCAATCCGTAGTACGCCAGCAGCTCCACCAGGTCCGCGAAGTCCGTGTCCCCGTCGCCGTCCACGTCCCCGCCCCTGTCGACGCCGTACGACCCCATCACGATCACCAGGTCGTCAAAATCGACCACGCGGTCGCCGTCCAGGTCGCCCGGGCAGGGCGGCAGAATCACCACGGCCACATCCGCCAGCAGTCCGGCCACGCTCCGCGCCTGTCTGACCGCGTACGCGTAGTCGATGTAGCCGGGCGTGTCGACCGTGTCGCACGTGCGGTGATAGCAGGGGTTGCTCGCGAAGCCGTCTTCGTTCATGACGCACGCCGGATAGCCCGCCCATTCGAACGGCACGTGATCACTTCCGACGAGTTGGTTGCGAACCTCCGGCACAAGTCCCTGGCCGTACTCCGTGACTGCCTGTGCGAGTGCGCTCTTCCATGCGGTCGACGCGGGGTATCCACCTCCGATGATGCGCGTCGTCCCCGTGCCGCCGTTGAAGGCGATCATGTCCAGCGAGATCATGCCATGAATGTCATCGCCCCAGTACTGTTGCACGTAGTACTCGCTCCCGACCAGCCCCTGCTCCTCCAGGTCGAAGCCGATGTACTTGATCGTGTAGTGTGTCTCATACTGCGAGAGTACGCGGGCGATCTCGAGCACGGCGGCCACGCCCGAGGCGTCGTCATCCGCGCCGGGGTTGCCGACGGAGTCGAAGTGGCCGCTGATGATGAACTGGACGCTCGCGTCGACGGTCCCGGACTGCGTGCCGATCACGTTCTCGCACGGGTAGGGGGCGTCCGGCACCGGCTGGCGGACCACCTCCAGCCCGAAGGACTGGAGCTCCGCGAAAATCGCGTCGCGAGCCAGCGTCCGCTGGGCCCCTAAGCGGCCGCGGTTGTCGCCCGTGTGCGTGTAGAGCACATCGTCGAGATAGTGCCGGTAGCTGACCACGTCGATCTGGTCGGCGATGAGCTGGCCGACATCCGACCCGGCCGCAGGGGCCGGCAGGAGTGTCAGGGCCGGGAGCAGAGCCAGAACCGACGCGCTGAGGTTTCGAGCGAGGCGGGTGATCTGCATGGCGGGCCTCCGCGGGAGTGATGTTGAGGCGCGCAGAGCCGCCGGCCGGCCCGCGCGTGCCGTCGGATTGCGTGGCAAGTTTCGTTCCCGGCGAGGGTTTGGAATGGCCCGCTTCGTGGTATCCCGCGGCCCACGGGAGTCCGAGGGTGCGGCCGGGCGTCTGATAACCGATACCTCGTTCCCCTTCGGGGCGGTCTTTCGCGAGTCGGCGAGCGCGACCGGGTCCGCAGCGAGCGTCCTTTGACGCAGCAACCACTCTCGCCATTCCCGTCGAGTGAACCTTAGACGTTCTCGACCCTGCACAGAACCCGCGCGCCTCTGCGCACGGTCTGAGACCTCCTGGACCGCGCCTGAGCTCCTGCGCGCAGCGAACCGCTGCGTCGAGGGACGCACCCTACGGAGGAATCCGCGCCGGCGGCGGCTCAACCATGGCCGCGCCGGCCTCCGGTCGCTGCGAACGCGATCCGTACGCCCGCCGCGCCTCGTCATCGTCGTATCGGATCGACACGAGCTGGCCGAGGAACGAGTCCGGAAAGCTCTCCAGTCCCTCGACGCCGATCTTGTCCGGCCACTGGCCGCGCGGCCAGTAGGCCGTCCCGAAGAGCCAGTCCCAGACGGAGAGGATCGAGCCGTAGTTGGAGTTCTGTCCGCGGCCTTCCTGGGCGTGGTGCCACCAGTGCAGCTCGGGGGAGTTGAAGACGTAGTTCAGCGGGCCGATGTGGCAGCGCAGGTTGGCGTGGTGCCAGAAGCCCTTGAGGATGTCGATCACGGTGTACGCGATGATCACGCTCTCCGCCGCGCCCAGCAGCCGCAGCGGCAGGATCAGCAGCAGGCTTTTGGCGGCCATCTCGAGCGTGTGATGGCGGAAGACCGAGAGGGCGTCCATCTCCACGGCCGTGTGATGCACGCGATGCACGCGCCAGAGCACGCCGAACTCGTGATACCAGCGGTGCAGCCAGTAGCGGCCGAAGTCATTGATCAGCAGGAAGGCGACGAACTGCGCCGCCCACGGCCAGCCGGCCAGCGTTTCGTGGGCCGCGGGGATGAGCGTGATCAGCCAGACGACCAGGACCTTCTCGAGCGCGGTCAGACCCGGGCCGTTGACGGCCGTCCAGACGATGTCGGCGACGTAGCCGCGGCGCGGATAGCCGGTGTGATAGTGGCCGTGAACGGGCCGGCCGGCGCGCTGCTCGAGCTGGTGGAAGATGAACAGACCGACGAGCCAGACGGCGAAGAGGATGCCGAGTTGTGACATGCTCGGAGTATCGCGGCGCGGCGGCGGATGCGTCAACGGAATGTCACGCGGCGGCGGGAACCGCTGCCGCGCGGCGAGCTCGAACCGCCGGGGAGCGTCGAATGGAGTTGAAGGGGAACCGCACCCCGCTGGATTCGAACCAGCAACCTTCGGTTCCGTAGACCGATGCTCTGTCCAATTGAGCTAGGGGTGCTGCATGCCGCTCGGCGAAATCATCGTGGCCGTCGGCCGCGACGGAACCGCCGCCAATGCGCGGGACAGGACTTGAACCTGCACGAGGTTGCCCTCACCAGCCCCTCAAGCTGGCGCGTCTGCCAGTTCCGCCACCCGCGCGAGTGGGTGGGCCCACGACAGCACGACCCGCTCGCTGAAGGCGAGGCCGGCGCGCCGCCGCAAGCAGGTCATCCTATGAAGCCCCCCGCGGGTCGTCAAGATGAGCCGGGCGGCCGCCGTGCCTTGCTGGCGGCGGGGCAGCGGCGGCGACTCAGCGGCCACGCCTCCGCGGCCACGCCTCCGCGGCGGCAGCTCCGCGGCCACGGTTCCGCGGCCACGGTTCCGCGGCGGCAGGTCAGCGGCCACGGCTCCGCGGCGGCGGCTCAGCGGCGGCGCTTGAGCAGCTCCGCCTCCGCCCCCAGCAACACCGCCAGCACCTCGGCGGAATCCTCGAGCTCCCGCAGGCGGTCCGGCAGGTCCGAGTTGAAGGCGAGCGCCAGCCGCGCGAGCACCTGGAGGTGCTGCCGCTCCTCGTGGCTGATGATCAGCACGAACAGGTCGGTCAGACGCCCGTCGGGTGCGCCGAAGGCGATTCCGGCCGGAACGCGGGCCAGGCAAAGCAGCGGCTCGGCGGTCGCGTAGGGCATGGGGAGGCGCGGGTGCGGGAAGGCGAGGCCCTTCGGCAGGGCCGTGGGCGACAACGCCTCGCGCTGCTCGAGCGCGTCGATCAGGCCGTCGCGGTCGTAGACGAGGCCTGAGCGCTCCGCCAGGCCGATCAGCTCACGCAAAACCGACGCGCGCGAGCGGGCGGGCAGGTTCATGTCGATGGCTTCGAGCGGCAGCAGGGACTCGAAAATCGCCTCATCCGGCACATCGGAGACGGCCCGCTCGAGCCGTTGAATCTGGGCGGGCTCGAGGGTGTGGATCTCACTCTGAAGCCATTCGAGCATGCGGACGCGGTTGAACCGCCACTGGCCGGCGATCATCTGGCCGGGGAGCACGCCCTTGTCGGCCAGGCGCTTGATCTCGCGCGCATCCATGCCGATGTGGCGGGCGAGCTCCTCGATGGTCATGTTTCGATAGGGCATCGCGGTCCGACTCCGGCCCGGCCGCCGAAACTGGACGGCGAGCGTCTACATTCTCATCGGAACAGTATAGGGACGCCCGCGGAGGGTGCACCGCGGCAGGGGGCCTGCGGGATCGCTCCCGAGCGCCGCGGAGTCGGCACGGGGCGGGGCGGGGCGGGGCGGTGGCCGGGGAATGGGGCGAGGCTACAGGCGGCAGGGAACGGGCGAGGACGCCCGTACCACCCGAATGAGGACGGGCCGGGACGCCCGTACCACCTGAATGCGGACGGGCGAGGACGCCCGTACCACCCGATTGTGGGTGCCTGCGCTGCCGGGCAAGGTCCGGCCGACGCGAGAAGCCGTCGGCAGGGCAACCGGGCGAGGTGTCGTCGACCTGCTTTACCGGCCGCGGCGAGCCCGCTAGTTGCGGACAATCCGGTCCACAATGTACAGGGCAGCGCCGGCCGTCACGACCGTGGCGACGGCGGTCACACCGCTGGCGACATCGGAGCATGCGGGAATCTGAAAGAGGGCGCCGGCGGTGAGCAGGCCGAGCGTCCAGCGCGAGAAGAGCAGCTTTTTCATCGACGAAACACCTCGCAAGCGAAGGTCCATTGCGGGTCGAAATCGGTGCGACACTATCGGGCCGTTCATGGCGGGCGTCAATGGCCGGGCGCATTCGGCCGATGGAGCACGAGGGTGGGGGGGCCGCTGCGGCCGCACCGCGGGCCGGTTCGCGGTGCGCCGGCGGCCGATGCGGAGGCCGCGAAACCGTTCTCGGCGCGGCGCGAGCCGCTTGAAAGTCCCCCGCGGGCGGGTAAGATGGTGATTCTCGACGGTCCGGACTGCAACGGGCGGCCCGGACACGGCTTACGGTCATCAGCAACGGGCCAGGTGTGCATGATTCGGGTGAAGGTTCGCAGTAACGAGTCGATCGACCAGATGGTGCGACGTTTCAAGAAGCTGTGTGAGAAGGAAGGGCTGACGCGCGATATCAAGCGCAACAGCTATTATGAGAAGCCCTCCGAGCGTCGCCGCCGCAAGGCCCGAAAGGCTCTGAAGCGAATCGCACGCGAGCAGTAGCGGCCGGCCGGCACCGGCCATTCCCTCCCCCGATCAGACGAGCCAGCGCGACGCCCCGCCGGACGCGGTTCCGGCGGTTGCCGGCCTTCGGTACGCGGCGGCCTCGATGGGCGACGGCCCGCGGTGCTTGTCACGCGTCACAGATCGCGTAGACTGTCGCGCTCGCTGGACGAGCCGCAATCACTGGCGCGGGGCGGCCGACAGCGTAGCGCATGATACCCTCTGACTTCGCCCGCTGAACCTGTTTGGAGCTTGTTGGCGTGACACGGTCCGACCCCCTCCGCAATCTCGTTTTCCTGGTTTCGGTTCTGTTCATGGGTGCCGTTGCGGCCGATGCGGCCGTCGTCTGGTTCGATGGCGCGGCAGCGCCGCCGATCGTTGCTCAGGCGACGGATGCGGGCACGGCGTCCGGCGGCGAATCGTCGCGGGCGGGCATTCCGCTGGTATGGTGGATCGCGCCGCTGGCGGGCGTGGCGGCGCTGGTGATGGCCCGCATGTACTACGCGCAGCTTCTGACGCGGGACGAAGGCGAGCCGCTGATGAAGGAGATCGCCGGGCACGTCCGCGAGGGCGCGATGGCGTATCTGGTGCGGCAGTACAAGATCGTCGCGATCGTCTTCGTGGTGATCGTTGCGCTGCTGGCGTGGATGAGCTTCGGGCTGCACCTCCAGCCGACGTGGTCGGTGGTGGGCGTGCCGGTCGCGGGCTTTTTGTCGGGTCTGTGCGGCTGGTTCGGCATGCGGACGGCGACGTATGCGTCGGCCCGGACGGCCGCGGCGGCGAAGGTGTCGCTCAATGACGGGCTGACGGTGGCGTTTCGATCCGGCGCGGTGATGGGGCTGGTGGTCGTCGGCTTCGCGCTGCTCGACGTTTCGTTCTGGTTCTTCGCCTTCAATTCGTTCACGAAGATCGCGCTCCAGGACCTGACGGTGATCATGCTGAGCTACGGCATGGGCGCCAGCACGCAGGCGCTGTTCGCGCGTGTAGGCGGGGGCATTTACACGAAGGCGGCGGATGTCGGCGCGGACCTGGTCGGCAAGGTCGAGGCGGGCATTCCGGAGGACGACCCGCGCAACCCGGCGACGATCGCGGACAACGTCGGCGACAACGTGGGCGACGTGGCGGGCATGGGGGCGGACCTGTACGAGTCGTACTATGGATCGATTTTGTCGAGCCTGGCGCTGGGGGCGGCCGCGGCGCTGTCGCTGCAACTCTCGGCCGCGCAGGCGATGAGCCTGACGGTCGTACCGGTGTGCCTGGCGGGGCTGGGGATTCTGTGCTCGATCGCCGGGGTCTTCATGGTCAAGACACGGGAGGACGCGACCTTCGCCCAGCTCCTCAAGAGCCTGCACATGGGCGTGTGGGGCAGCTCGGCGCTGATCGTGCTGGGCTCGCTGGCGCTGCTCTATTTCCTGGTCGGCGGCAGCGACTTCGCGGCCAAGGGCGTGAGCTGGCTGGGTCTGTGGGGCTCGATCGTTTCGGGTCTGCTGGCCGGCCTGGTGATCGCCTGGGGCACGGAATACTACACGAGCTACGAGCATTCTCCGACGCAGCGGATCAGCGAGCAGGCCAATACCGGGCCCGCGACGGTCATCATCGCGGGCATCGCCGAGGGCATGATGAGCACGTGGATTCCGCTGGTGACGATCGTCGCGGCGATTCTGTGTGCGTTCGGCTTCGCGGGCGGCGGGCGAGACTTCGTGCTCGGGTTGTTCGGCGTCGGCACCGCGGCCGTCGGCATGCTCAGCACGCTGGGCATCACGCTGGCGACGGATGCGTACGGCCCGATCGCCGACAATGCGGGCGGCAACGCGGAGATGAGCGGCCAGCCCAAGCACGTGCGGCAGCGGACGGACATGCTGGATTCGCTCGGCAATACGACGGCCGCGACGGGCAAGGGTTTTGCGATCGGCTCGGCGGCGCTGACGGCGCTGGCGCTGCTGGCGGCGTATGTGCAGGTGGTGCAGCAGCAGCAGACGACGCAGGCTGCGGCCTGGTTTCAGGAGGCGGGGATCGCGCAGCCGGCGGAAGTCACGGCCTACTACGAGGGCTACCGCAAGTGGGCCATCGCCGGGCCGGAGGGGAGCCTGAAGGTGGCCAACGACGTCGAGCGCGGCCGCGACGTCGTCGGCGGATTCGCCCTGATGAGCGCGACCAAGCAGCGGCAACTGGATGAATACTGGAGCGGCCATTCGGGCGAGCGCCTGCGGGCGACGCTCAGCGATTGGGACGATCAGAACCAGTCGTGGATGGCGTCGCTGGCGCTGCCCGGCGAGGGCGGTGCGGCCGGGACGACGTTCCGCTTCCGCATGGCCAGGGCGGACCAGGCGTCGATCCGCGACATGATGACGTTCTACGACGTGACGCTGATGAACCCGCGCGTCATCGGCGGCATCTTCTTCGGCACGCTGCTGTCGTTCGTCTTCTGTGCGCTGACGATGAGCGCGGTCGGACGGGCGGCGTATCGCATGATGAACGAGTGCCGCCGCCAGTTCGGCAAGATGCGCGAGGCTTTCCGCGCCAGCGGCATGAGCGAAGAGGAGATCGCCGATCCGCAGCGCTGGCCGACCAAGATCGAGTTCGAGGGCGTGCAGTATCCGCAGTACGGCGAGTGCGTGGCGATCTCCACGGCCGGGGCGCAGCGGGAGATGATCGTGCCGGCGCTGCTGGCGATCGTCATTCCGATTCTCGCGGGGCTGGTCCTCGGCGTGGCCGGCGTGATCGGCCTGCTGATCGGCGGGCTGGCCTCGGGCTTCGCGATCGCGATCTTCATGGCCAACGCGGGCGGAGCGTGGGACAACGCCAAGAAGTACATTGAGGCGGGGCATCACGGCGGCAAGGGCTCGCCGGCGCACAAGGCGGGCGTCGTGGGCGATACGGTGGGCGATCCGTTCAAGGATACCTCCGGGCCGTCGCTGAACATCCTGATCAAGCTGATCTCGATCGTCTCGGTCGTGTTCGCCGGCCTGATCGTGAAGTACTCGCCGATCATCGGTGCGGCGTTGGGGCTGGAGTAGTCCGCGCCTTGGGCGATCGAGTCGGATTGCGTACAATCGAGCCGATGTCGCTCTCTCAACCACATCATGTCGCCGAGAAACTGCGCGCCGCACAGGCCGAGGCGCTCGAGTTCGCCATCGCGGTGGCGCGGCTCGCCGCGGACCATCGCACAGAGGACGTCGTCGTCCTCGATCTGCGCGGGCTGAGCTCCGTCGCGGACTTCTTCGTGCTCGGCACGGGCACTTCCGAGCGGCAGATGCGGGCGGCGCTCGAGCGGATCGATGAGTACGCCGCGGGCATCAAGCGCTCGCTGCTCACGCCGCTGGACCGCCGCAGCGCGAGCTGGCTGCTGGCCGACTACGTCGACGTGGTCGTTCACCTGTTCGACCGCGAGCACCGCAGCTACTACGATCTCGACGGCCTGTGGGGCGATGCGCGCCGCGTGCCCTGGCAACTCGAAGCGAACGGTGAGAACACCGAGGCGAGCGATGCCTGATCTGCGTCGATGGCTGCTCTCGGCCGCAGCAGTGCCCGGTCTGCTCGGGCTGGCCGGCTGCACCGGCCGGGACGAGGCCGAAGACCGCCCGCCCCCGCCGGATGCCCGGCGGCCGGTGCTCAAGTCGCAGGAGCAGCTCGCCGCAGAGCGCCAGGCGCTGCTCGACAGCGGGCAGGTGACGCCGGCGGATACGTCCCTGATCCTCGCGGCCGAGCCGGCCATCGCCTCGGCGCCGGCGCGGCGTGAGCCGCTCGTCGCGCCGCCAGGTGCGCTGCAAAGCGACATCCTGATGATCAACGAGTCGGTCCTGACGGCCGGCGAGGTGATCTACATTCTGGGCACGGAGCTGGAGGAGCTGCGCAAGAGCCAGACGCGTGCGGGCTTCACGGAGCACGGCAAGCGTCTGATCCGCCGCTACGTGCAGCAGGAGATCGGCTCGATCCTGGTCTACGAGAAGGCGCTGGGCCAGCTTTCGGATCAGCAGCGCGAGGCGATGGAGCGGGTCGCGGCGGAGGAGTTCGAGCGCTTCGTGGCCACGCGCTTCGGCGGCAGCAAGGCCCGGCTGGAGCTGTACGTGGCCGAGAACGGGCTGACGGTCGATCAGCTCAAGCAGCTTCTCAAGCGGCAGATCGTGGTGCGGCAGTACGCCCGCGAGATGTTCATGCCGCAGGTGTTCGTGCGGCGCGACGAGCTACTCGAGTATTACCGTGAGAATCCGGAGAGATTCGCCTCGCCGCAGATGCGCGAGCTGCTGCTGATCGAGGCGCCCTTCGAGCGCTTCCTGCCGCCGAGCGTGACGCTCTCGTCGGCGAGTGGGCCGCAGAAGGCCAACGCGCGGCTCCAGGCGGTGCGGCACATCCGGGCGGCGCATGAGGCGCTCTCGCAGCGGCCCTTCGCCGACGTCGCCCGAGAGTATTCGCTGGCCATCCAGGCGGAGACCGGCGGTTCGTGGGGGATGATCGGCCGGCCGCTTCAGCCGCCTTACGACGAGCTGAGCCGGCGCGTGTTCGAGCTGGGGAGCGGGCGGTTTACTGAACCGGTCGAAACGGAGACGGGGTGGTACATCGTGGGCTGCGGTCAGGTGCAGCCCGAGCGGCGGGTGCCGTTCTCCGAGGCCCAGGCGCAGATTCGGGCCGAGCTGGGGGAGCGCAAGTTCAACGAGACGCTGGCGGACTACGTCCTCAGCCTGGCCGAGCGGGCCACGATCGGTTCGCTGGACGCGTTCGTCGATGAGGTGCTGCGCCGGGCGGAGCAGACGCTGGCCGCGGCGTCGGCCGGGGACCCGCTGCGGCCGAACTGAGACGGCGCCGGCCGGACTTCTCACGTCGCTCGCATCAAACCCCGCCGCGCCGAGCGGCGGGTCGCGCATCAGAACCCGCCGCGCCGAGCGGCGGGTCGCGCATCAGAACCCGCCGTGCCGAGCGGCGGGTCGCGCATCAGAACCCGCCGCGCCGAGCGGCGGGTCTCCTGGCGATCAATAGACCCCCTGCTTGGCGCCGGGGGTTCTGATACGCGTGCTTGGCGCCGGGGGTTCTGATACCCGTCCTTGGCGCACGCCGTTCTGCCGGCGGGCCGTTCAATTCCCCTGCGGCTTGAGCTGGTACTGGGTGAACAGAATTCCGTCACTCGTCGTCGAGAGCACGGCGATGCTGGGCGCGTAGTAGCGCATCACGCGGCGGGCGTCCTCGACCCGGCCCGGCTCGAAGTCGCCGGTGATCGACTGAAGCAGCCCCGCCCCCGCCATCGCCGACGGGTTCGTGAAGTTGAACTGCATCGCCTCGCGATGTTCGACCAGGCCGATGGCCGCGTCCCACAACTTGGTCATGTCGACGTAGACCAGCCCCCAGCCCTCGCGCGGAGCCAGCCGGGCGGCCGCGCGAAACGACGCTTCTTCGGCCAGCATCTCGGTCGGCAGGGCCTGCGCGAGCGCCTCCACCTGGGCCTGCGTTCCGGCGAAGATGCGGTCGCCGGTGATGGCGATCGAGACGCCCAGGAACTGGATGTCGAAGACGCGCGTTCCGCCCAGCTCGCGGCTCGTCATGCCGCCGCCCGAAGCTTCAGCCATGACGCTCAGCACGCGCTCGATAGCCGAGCGGTCACGGTGCCCGCTCGAAAGCAGGATTCGCGGCGAGTCCGGCGTGTAGGGCTTGGTGAAGCTGAAGGCGACCGTCAGCGGCGGAGTCAGGTTCGCGATCAGTTCCTGCCGCAGGTTGATCGTGCCGCCGTCGGGCGTCGGCGTGCGCTCGAAAAACTCGCGCATCTGGTCGGCCGCGGTCGGGTCGATCTGGCGCGTGATGCGCTCGATCTCGTCGACCACGTCGGCCACGTCGAGCGCCGCGCTCATGACCATTGGGCAATCCGGCCCGAGGAAGCGCGGCGCGGCGATCTCGCCGTTGCGCTGCGCGAGAATCCGCAGCAGCCCCGTCCGCTCGCCGCTCGTCAGCAGCAGAAACTCGCTCTTGGATTCATACTCTTCGCCGCCGTAAACCCCGTGGCCGACGATGCTGCGGGCGCCGCGCAGCCCCAGGGCCGCGACGATCTGCCGGCCTTCGCTCTCGCGCTCGAGAATCTCCAGCAGCTTCGGCAGATTGACGACGAAGCGCATCGGCCCGACGGGGTCGAACTTGCGCTCAAAGAGCCGGTAATCCTCCGACTCGCGCAAGTTGCGCTCCGCCCGCTCGCCGCGCAGGGCGTTCTTGACCAGCTCCACGTCCGTCGCGACCACCAGCCGCGAGTCGGTCAGGCACATCGCCAGCTCCTCGGGCAGCGAATCGGTCGAGAAGATGGCGTCGACGAGCTGCTCGACGGCGGCCGTCGCCTGGTCGCCCTCGAGCTCCTCCGGGTCGAACTCCACTTCGGCCGGCTCCTCGTCGGCCGAGCGGGTAACGTGCGCGATCTCATGCGAGGCGAACGAGACCGCTTCGTAGCGGTCGGTCGCCTCGCGCAGGGCCTTGACCGCGCGCTCGTAGTAGTCCTTCATCAGCTCCCGGCGACCCACGCTGGCGATCAGCGCCAGCGGCAGGCGCTCCGGGTCGTCGGCCGGCGGCGTGAGAATGTAGAACGCCATCGGCCCCGCGAACGGGTTCTCCAGCCGCTCGGCCGGCATGTCCATGGACTTGGCCAGCCGCTCCTTGACGCTCTCGAACATGCGGAGAACGACGGTCAGCTCCGTCGAGAGGTCCTTCGAGGCCGGGTCCTGCGTCAGGCGGTAGAAGCCGGTCTTCTTGGTCTGCTCGACGATCTCGGCCACGTCGGTGATGCCGACGTAGGCCAGGGCATCGGCGGGCACCCACTCGGCCGGGTCGGCCTTCGAGCTGGACGACTGGGCCGCGGCGAGGCAGGGCACGAGCAGCATCGCGGCGGCGAGCGTGAGGCGGGCTTTCATCATGATCTTCCTCGATAAGTGCGTCTGCGAGCGTCAGGGCTTGCGCTCGAGCGGCGGCGGCTCGTTGACCTGCCGGGCCGGTGGTTGAAGGTAGCGATACCCCGCTTCGGAGCTCTCCGCGTTGTAGGCGAAGGCGTCGCGGTTCTTCAGAAAGTCGATCGCGTAGCGGATGGGGATGGCGAAGCCGAGCCCCTCGCCGCCCATGATCTTCATGTTGGTGACGCCGACGACCTCGCCGCGGGCGTTGAAAAGCGGCCCGCCGGAGTTGCCGGGGTTGATCTGCGTCGTGGTCTGGATGTAGGCCATCCCCTCCTCGGCCCGGTTCTTGCGGCTGACGATGCCCTGCGAGATGCTCCGCTCCAGGCCGAGCGGGTTGCCGATGGCGAAGACCAGGTCGCCGTCGCGCAGGTCGTCCTGCTCGTTCAGATACAGAACCATCGGCGTGTAGCCTTCGGGCGGGGTCGCCTTCAGCAGCGCCAGGTCGAGAAACGGGTTGAGCGCCACGATCTCCACGTCCTCGATCTTCTCGCGGCGGAACTCGTTGCCGATCTTGCGGAAGACGGTCACCGCGATCCGCGTCTCGCCCTCGATCACATGGAAGTTCGTCAGCAGATGTCCCTGCTCGGTGATGAAAAAGCCGCTGCCCTGGCCGCTGGGCGAAGAGACCAGCACGACGCCCTCGCCGAACCGCTCCGCCAGCGCCTTGACGCTGCGCACCGGCAGCCGGGCCGTGCTGTAAAGATGCTCGGTCTGGCCGATCTGTTCGCCGTCGCTTTGCGCGGCCGACTCGGCCGGCCGCTCGATGCTGCGGATCGACGCCCGCGGGATCGAGAGCAGGTCGAAGCCCAGGTCGACGACGATCCGGTCCGGGTATTCGCGCAGGATCTGTCCGCGGATCGTCTGCCCCTCGCTCAGCAGGATCACGCGCTCGTCCGATTGAATCGGCGTCAGCCCCGTCCAGATCGCCAGCAGCCATAGCAGCATCGAGCAACCCCTGTCGTACTGAGTTTCACGAACGGACCGGCCGCATCGTAGGCGGAGCCTGCGCCCGCCTCAAGCCGCCTCGGCGTGACCTCGTGCCGGGCGGCCACTACGATAATCAAAGCAGGCCGCGGGCTGGGTCGCGACCAGTATTCGGAGCTTTCCGTGGAGCAGAACTCTGCCGGAGCCGGCCACTGTCCGAACCCGAACTGCGGCGCGGAGAATCCGCCGGGGGCCGCCTACTGCAACCTCTGCGGCACGCCGCTGGCCGGACCGGTGGCCGGCGAGGTCCGCCGGCGCAGCGCCCTGATGGAGCTGCGCGGGGCGGCGGTGGGGCTGGTGCTGGCAGGGCTGGTGGCGCTCTACATCAGCTTCTGGGTGGTGGCATTGCAGCCGCTCGACGCGACACCGGAAGAGGTTCAGCGTTGGCGAATGCTGGACACCGTTCTGTATCGAACCGTCGGCGTGATCGGCGCGGCGTTCATCCTGGCCGGCGTGCTGTGTGCGGCGGGTCTGGCCGCCGGGGCGTGGCTCAGCCTCGTGGGAGAGATTCTGCTCGCGCCGGTTCTGCTGGCGATGGCCGGCGTCGCATTCTGGAAGTTCGGATCGGTCGTTCTGAGCGATCCGTGGAACTACGTGCTTGTGCTGCTGGCGCTCATCTCGGTCGGCTCGGCGGTGCGCATGTGGCGGCTGACGCGCGAGCTGGCCGCCGCGACGAGGAATTCGGGCGGGGCGCCCGCGGTGTCCGATGCGCAGGCGGGAGAACACGATGGCTGAGGCGGACCGCTACAGCCGGCAGGTGCTATTCGGGCCGATCGGCGAGCGCGGGCAGCGCAGCCTGGTGCACGCGCGGGTCACGCTGATCGGCTGCGGGGCGCTCGGGACGGTGCTGGCCGACACGCTGGTCCGCGCGGGCGTGGGGCATCTGCGGATCGCGGACCGGGACTTCATCGAGCTGAACAACCTCCAGCGGCAGGTGCTCTTCGACGAGCACGATGTGGCTCAGAACCTGCCCAAGGCCGAGGCCGCGGCCCGCAAGCTCGGCCGCATCAATTCCGCCGCGGAGATCGAGCCGGTCGTCGCGGATGTGAACGCGTCCAACATCGAAGCGCTGTGCGAGCACGCCGACCTGATCCTCGACGGCACGGACAACTTCGAGACGCGCTTTCTGATCAACGACGTGGCGGTCAAGCTGAACATTCCGTGGGTCTACGGGGCGTGCATCGCGGCCGAGGGGGTGGTCATGCCGATCATTCCGCGGCAGACGCCTTGCCTGCGCTGCGTCTGGGAGCAGGTGCCGCCGCCGGGATCGACGCCGACGTGCGATACGGCCGGCGTGCTCGGGCCGGTGGTGCACGTCGTCGCCAGCTTGCAGGCGGTCGAGGCGATCAAGCTGCTGATCGGGCGGACGGATGATTTGATCCGCCGCATGGTGACGTTCGATCTGTGGAGCGGCCGGTTCCGCTCGCTCGATCTGAGCGCGGCCCGCGAGGCGGCCGACTGCCCCTGCTGCAAGCACGGGCGGTACGAGTTTCTCAGCGGCCAGCGGGGCTCGTCGGCGACGACGCTCTGTGGGCGCAGCGCGGTGCAGGTGCTGCCGCCGGCGGGGGCGCGGGTGGATTTCAAGCAGATCGCGGCGCGGCTGCCGTCCGGCTCGCGGCCTGTGCACAACAGTTTTCTGCTGCGCTTTGCGGTCGATGGTCTGAGCGTGACGCTCTTTGCCGATGGGCGGGCGATCGTGACGGGGACGAACGATGCGGCCGCGGCGCGGAGCGTGTACGCGAAGTACATCGGTTCGTAGAGCGGCGCGGGGGCGGCGGTGAGCGAGGCGGCCGGTCGGCCGGGCGGGCGGCGACGGAGGCGCCGGTCTGTTCGTCGATGGTCAGGTCTGCGTACACGAGACTGCCCAGAAACTCGCGCCAGGTGTTCGAGATCGGCGACACGTCGGCCGGGTCGCGGTCGCGGACCAGGTACCGCCGCCGGGCATCACCATCATAACGATATTCGCGGGCGCCACCGGATACGATTGAACGCTTCTGCCGTTCAGGAATTTCGCGCGAACGCAGCGGCTGCCTCCTTGGGCGGCTGTGGCGGCCTTCAACAGTTGGTTCCGACACCGGACCTTGCGTGATCTGGTCGCCGTAGGTCCCGCTCATCCGCTGTCCTTCTGGCGCTTGATGAGCGAGAACCCGACGAGGCGGCCTTGGGAGTCGACGTGGATGTGGAGTCGCCGTCCGTCCACGGTTTCGTAGTCGCGACGTGATTCCGATCGCAGGTCCGCGGCGATCTGAATGGTAAGGTCACTTTGGCCGCGGACGGCTGGAAGTCTTTCAAGGACGTCGGCGCGAATCCGAACGGAAGCGAATGGCGCTCCTTCGGGTCTATCTCGTTCGAGCATTAAGTAACCGGCGCGGCCATCGCCCTTCTTTCCGACGACGAGGAGGAACTGCTGAGCGTCCTCAAACTGTTCGGCGTCGCGACACGTTGGTGAACCGCAGGCAAGGTCGATCCACATTACTGACGCGTTCTCGGTTTCTGCCGCCGTATAGCGGGCGACTTCCGAAAAGAATTCAGCGCGAGTCAACGTCGCCATGGCGGCCGTGGGCCCGGGGTCCAACGAGGCGGTCTTGGGCTCTTTGGTTGGTTGTGACAGTGAATCAACTTGACCGACCCGTCTGGTTCCTCCTGAAACGCGACGTAAACGCCATCCTTCCAGACGCCAGCATTCCCATGTTTGTTATCCAAAAACAGGTCTCCATAGTCGAGATTAGAGAGTATCTCACCAATCGTGAGCCCGAGATAAATGGCGTCCACATAGAAATGCCAGTTGGCTGCAATATTGACGTAATAGCCCATCAAGGCGCCATTGAGCTGGGCAAGCGTCCAGAGTCCAAGTGGGTCTATACCAGAGAGCGGAAGCGCCGGCGAGTAGTAGCGCGCCCCCACGTGCAGCAGCCCCAGGCCGGCCAGGATGTCGCCCGGCTCGGCCAGGGCGTCGTTCTCGTAGCCCCAGCCGCCGCAGAAGCCGTAGCGGCTGCGGGCGGCCGGGCGGGCTGGGAAGTCCTCCCCCAGCACCTCGCCGAAGGCCGAATAGGCGACCGCCCCGGCCAGGCCGGCGGTGCTGGTGACCAGCCGCGTGCTGCCGAGGTGGTCGGCCTTGACGAAGTACCACTGGCCGGCGTCGTTCCAGCCGAGCAGGCGGCCGTCGCCGGCGTGCCTCCCCCGCCGCCGGAGAGCTGGGCTGCACATGGAGTTACGGACGGAATTTCCGCGATGACCGTCGATAGAATCAGCAGCCCGAAAGTCGGTGTAGAACGCGCCAACATCACAACCTCCCCATGATGGTGGGCGAGTTCCCCCCTCTTTAGCCACGCAGAACGATGACCCGAATTGCCGCTACGCCAGAATTGTGCATCCACCTGCGAGTCTTGTCAAGGCGACTTTTACCAGACGGAGCGGTTTGGTGTCGACAAGGCGAGCAGCGGGTTGTGACCACTGTGTTCTGGTCGCTACGCTGTGGGCACGGCTGCGCGGGCGCGGGGGACGCGGCGGCGGGCGCCGGCTGCGGCCGGGAGGGCGATGCGAAGTTTCCAGGCTGGCGGCGGGGTGGCGTTTGCATGGTGAAAGCGGTGAGTGCATGGGCCTGGCGGTCGAGGTGGGGCAACCGGCGTGGCTCAACCGGGAGGATCCGGAGGGTGCGGAGTATGTGCGCGACGAATTGGCGCGGGTGAACGCGCTGCTGGCGGCGAATGATCTGCCGGAACACGCGGAGCCGGAAGAGCTGCCGCCGCTGGACCATCCCTCGGTGCTGACCGGATTCCCCTATGCGCTGCTGCACCACCTGAGGCGGGCGTATGCACGCTGGAGGCTGGACCCGGATCGGCCGATCCGGCCGTGCCGGCCGCGTGAGGAGGCGTCGCAGGACCCGGCGATCGAGGAGGAGCGGCTGGGCATTCGGCACGGGACGGCCGTCGGGTTCTGTTGATGGGGGGCGCGGCGCGGAGCGGTGGGGGGGTTAGAGTGGGGGCGGGGCGATTAGGGCGTGATCCGAAACCGGGGCCCCACGGACGACGTAGAACGACGCGCTTTCCGGTGGCTGAGGCCACCGGCTACGGCCGTTAGCCCTGACGGGCAAGAGCGCGACAGGTCGGAGACCTGTCACCCAGTGACCGGCCAGAGGCCGGTCCCCCAACGACCGGCCAGAGGCCGGTCCCCCAACGACCGGCCAGAGGCCGGTCCCCCAGTGACCGGCCAGAGGCCGGTCCCCCAACGACCGGCCAGAGGCCGGTCCCCC
>CAZXUI010000072.1:17140-24644 GCA_964643885.1 uncultured Planctomycetales bacterium | reverse complement strand
GCATGCAGCCGGTCAATGACGCGAGAGACCACGCGTGTGAAACCGAGATACGGCATCCATTCGCTTTGCCGCGTGCGTCGAATCGGTGAGATGGCCCCGCGGCGAACGTGAACCTCTGCCTCGCCCTCACGAGCCCCCGCCCCCAGCCGCTAAGATGCCCCCGCCGCGTCCCCCCGACACCCGCACCGACGCTCCCCCCCCGCACTTCCCCGAGTGCGAATACGACCTCACCGGCCTGCCCACCACGCGCTGCCCCGAATGCGGCACCGATTTCGATCCCGACTGGCTCCGCATGGTCATCGTGGGCTCCCCAGAAGCCGCCCAGCCCGTAAACCCTGACGACAACGGTACGTGGGTGGGCTTTGTGCTCATGGTGCTGACGGTCTGGTACACGCCGCGCGAATTCGCCCGCGGCTTCCCTCCACGCCACGACCCGGACCGCGCAACGGCATTTTCCATGGTTTGCTACGCCATCGGCGCCGCCATCCTGATCTGCACCGGCATCGCTTTCGCTCTGATCGAGCGGATGCCTGCCCTGGTGATTTACGCGTTCGTCCTGGCCTGCACAGGCGCCTTCACCTGCTGGGTCTGCGAGGTCAGCATCGCGGCCATGCTCAAGCTCGTCCTCCGCCCGACACGAGCTCCGGACCGCTGGCATTTCTGGCGCGGCCTGACGCACTACTTCTCGGCCTACTGGATCCTGACCACCGCCTACGCGGTGCTGATGCTGGCCCTCGTCTACTTAAACATCGCAGAAGGATGGAATGAACTGATACCACTCGGTCTGCCCCTGGTCGTCATCTACTGGATGGCCACCCTCATCCTCGCCGTCGACGAGCGCGCGACACGCGGCCCGACACGAGTCCTGCCCGTTTTTCTCATCCCGGTGATCGCAGTCGCCTCGATCGTGCTCGGCTACGCCGTCGCGACCTTCGCCGTCCTCAGTTGCGTCACGCCGTTCCTATGATCCGGTCGCGGCCGGTGGCATTATGGCATGGCTGCCGGAAACGCAAATCGCACCACCTCCGCCCCCACCGGCCGCTCCACAACCCCCGGCCACAGGATATGCCCCAGCAGCTCCGCGCTATCCACCAGCCGCGGCCCCGGCCGGCTGAAGTACGCCGACCCGTCCACCACGTACACGCGCCGCTCGCGCACACACCGAAGCCGCGATATCTGCGGGTCTCCCACGAACGCCGGCACATCCACCAGCGCCCGCTGCACGCCGAACCCGCAGCAGGCGATCACGATCACGTCCGGATCGGCCGCCAGAACCTCCCGCACCTCCACCACCCGCGACCGCTCCCCCGCCCGCCCCACCGGCTCCCGCCCGCCCGCCAGCTCCACCAGCTCCGGCGTCCAGTGCCCGCACGAAAACAGCGGATCGAGCCACTCCAGCACCAGCACCCTCGGCCGCCGCCCGCCCGACGCCCCCGCCGCCGCCCCCGCCAGCCGCTCCAGCCGCCCGCGCAGCTCCGCCGCCACCCGCCGGCCACGCTCCTCCACCCCCGCCGCCCGGGCGACCAGCTCCACGTGCCCCAGCACATCCGCCAGCCGCTTCGGCTCCAGATACACCACCCGCGGCGCCGCCCCGCGCTCGCCGCGCTCACTCCCCGCGCCGCCCGCATCACCACGGCCCCCGCCACCGCCGCTGAACGCCTCGACGAACGCCCGCACTTCGCGGTCATCCACCGCGCACACATCGCAGAGCGTCTGCGAGATGATCAGCTCCGGCCGCAGCGAGCGCATCACATCCGCCCGCAGCGAATAGAGCGCCCGCTGCCGCTCGCGGCTGGCGACGACACGGTCGTGAATGTCGCGGCTCTCGATCCCCGCCGGAATGTACGAACGCGTCACGTGCGGGAGCCTCTCGACCCCCGCCGGATAGTCGCACTCGTGCGTCACGCCTACGAGCTGCTCGCGCAGCCCCAGGCCGCACACGATCTCCGTCGCGCTCGGAATCAGCGAGACGATCCGCACACCGCGCTCCCATCCGCCGCAAACCCCCGCCACCCGCATGATAGACCGCCGCCCGCACGCGTCCATCCACGACGCCGGCCGACCGCCCCCTCCATCGACACCAACGCGTGCCGAAACCGCCTGCGATCGACTGTGCCTTCGATCGACGGCGCCGTCCATCAATAGCAGAGCCCGCCGCGGCCGATCTAGACCGCGGCGGGCCCGAAACCTGTCGGCTGCTGCGAACAACAGCCACGTTCGCTGCGTTTACAGCAGCCAACCTCTATTCTGTGTCACGGATCACCTCCCTTCGCATGGGCGACAATCCCCACGACCCGCGGTGACTCGCGGGAATGGGGCCTTGCCACTCCGCCGGCCGTCACCGGCGGAACAGCGCCCGGCGGATTGACCCGCCGCTCGGCCGGGGCCGCACACGCCGCGCCCGGCCCGCCCGATTCTCTGGGCCGGCCGCGGGCGTAGCATGCTCCCGACATCTGGATTGTATGAAATGCGGCAAGGGATGAAAACAGCAAAACGGCACGGAAACACGCAATCCACGGAGAACGGAGAGGGTGGGATTCGAACCCACGGTACGGTTACCCGCACACCGGTTTTCAAGACCGGCTCCTTTAGCCGCTCGGACACCTCTCCGGGCACGCTGAAGGATGTTCTACCCGCACATCGAACGATTTCAACCGGCCGGCCCGCCGCCAGCCGGCCGCCCTCCGGTGTCTGCTCCGCCCCGCCCCGCCCGGACGCTGCCCGCGCCGCCTACTCGACCGTCACCGCCTTCGCCAGGTTCCGCGGCTTGTCCACGTCACAGCCCCGCAGCACCGCCGCGTGATACGCCATGAGCTGGAGCGGGATCACCGTCACCAGCGGCGCCAGCAGCTCCGGCACGCGCGGCACGTAGAGCACGTGCTCGGCCAGCGAGCGGATCTCCTCGTCCCCCTCGCTGGCGATCGCGATCACCCGCCCGCCCCGGCTGCGAACCTCGGCGATGTTGCCCAGCACCTTCTCATACCAATGATCGCGCGGCGCCAGCACGACTACCGGCATATCCTCGCTGATCAGCGCGATCGGCCCGTGCTTCATCTCCGCGGCCGGCAGCCCCTCCGCGTGGATGTAGCTGATCTCCTTGAGCTTGAGCGCCCCCTCGAGCGCGACCGGATACTGCAACCCGCGCCCCAGATACAGCCAGTTGTTCGCCTCGATATACTCGCCCGCCACGCGCCGGGCCGCATCCGACGTCTCCAGCGCCCGCTCGATCATCTCCGGCATGCCGTACAGCGCCCGCAGATACTCATGACAGGCCTGCTGGCTCAGATGCCGCCGCCGCCCCAGCATCGCCGCGATCATCGACAGAACTGTGATCTGCCCCGTGAACGCCTTGGTCGACGCCACGCCGATCTCCGGCCCCACGTGCAGATACACCCCGGCGTCCGTCTCGCGCGCGATCGTCGACCCGACCGAGTTCACGATCCCCAGCACCAGCGCCCCGCGCTCCCGTCCCTCGCGCAGCGCCGCCAGCGTGTCGATCGTCTCGCCGCTCTGCGAAATCGCGATCACCGTCGTCCCGTCGTCGATGATCGGATTGCGGTAGCGCAGCTCGCTGGCGTACTCCGTCTCGCACGGAATCCGCGCCAGATGCTCGATCAGATACTCGCCCACCAGACCCGCGTGCCACGCCGTCCCGCAGGCCGTCAGAATGATACGCTTCGTCTTGATCAGCTCGCGCGTCACCGACGCCAGCCCGCCCAGCACGACCCGCCCCTCCTCGACGTCCACCCGGCCGCGCATGCACATCCGCAGCGATTCCGGCTGCTCGAAGATCTCCTTGGCCATGAAGTGCTGGTGCCCGCCCAGCTCGAGCTGCTCCAGCGTCCATTCGATCTCCTCGATCTCCTTGCTCACCGGCGCCGCGTCCAGCGTCGTCGTGCGGAACCCGCCCCGGCCCACCGCCGCCACCTCGTTGTCCGAAAGGTAGATCACCTGCGCCGTGTGCTGAATGATCGCCGCCGCATCCGACGCCACCAGGTACTCGTCCTTGCCCACGCCGATGATCAGCGGGCTGCCGCGCCGCGCCGCCACGATCACGTCCGGCTCGTCCGTGTGCACCGCCGCGATCCCGAACGTCCCCCGCACCTCCCGCAGCGCCTTGCGGACCGCGTCTTCCAGATTCCCCTCGTAGAAGTGCCCGATCAGCTTCGCCAGCACTTCCGTGTCCGTCTCGCTCTCCATCCGCAGCCCCTCGCGCTCCAGGAACTGCTTGAGCACGCGGTAATTCTCGATGATCCCGTTGTGAACGATCGCCAGCCGGCCGCTCGCGTCGCGGTGCGGGTGCGCGTTGCTCTCCGTCGGCGCCCCGTGCGTCGCCCAGCGGGTGTGCGCCATCGCCACGGTCGCCCCGTCCAGCTCCCCGTCGAGCTTCGATTCCAGGTTCGCGATCCGCCCCACCGCTCGGCGCATCACCAGCCGCCCGTCGCGCAGCGCTGCGATCCCCGCCGAGTCATACCCGCGGTAATCCAGCCGTTTCAGCCCTTCGATCACGATCGGACACGCTTCCCGCTGCCCGATATATGCGACGATCCCGCACATGCACAGCTCCTAGCGATCAGGTCGGATCATGCGAGCGGCCATCTTAGCACCAATACGCCCCCGCGGCATGCCGGTTCATCTGCCGATAATCCGGCCCCCACCGCCCGCACGCCGCACGATTCGCACCGCCGCCCCGCGCCGGCCAGGCAGGATTCGCCCGCCGCCACGCCCCGGCCGCGCCCGCGACCGCCCGCGTATCGCACAATTCAGTGGGAGCGGGTGCTGGGCCCGGCTCCACCGGTCTGAGTGTCGCAAGTTTCTGGCGGGAAGGATTGAATGATGAGCGGAGATTCTGCCGCGCTGGCTTCGGAAAGGCTTCACTCGCTGCTGCTCGCGGATGATCCGGAGCTGCGCGACATCGTCGAGGAGTTCGTCGAGACGCTTGACCGGCGGATCGACGAGATCCGCCAGGCCTACGCACAGCTCGACTGGGCCGCTCTGCGCACGCTCGCCCACCGGCTCAAAGGCGCCGGCGGCTCCTACGGCTATCCGCCGCTCAGCTCGCTGGCGGCCGAGATGGAGAAGAACTTCGCCGCCCACAACGCCGGCGCGTTCCAGGACTGGCTGCGCGAGCTCGAGCAGCTCACAACCGCCGCCAAGGCCGGGCTGCATTCGCACCCGTAGCCGCGGCGCTCTCATCGAAAGACCCGCGGGTGCGAGATTCCCATCTCGCGCCTGGCCGGGTGACATGGGCAAGCGCAGCTTGCCCGTGCCTGCTCCGCTTGTGCGGCCGACGGCCAGCGCGAGTAAGGCTGAACCGCCGGTGCGGACGGACTTCAGCGCGTCCCGATCACGCGGAGAACGGGTCGGATCGTGATGCTCGCGGACCCGAGCATGCCCGTGACATCCAGGTTGGGCTCGTCGCCGTCGTAGATGACGGTGAATCCGGGCGGATCGCCGGCCTGTTCCACGATCCGGACGGGACTGCGCGGCGTTTGCGTTCGGGCCTCGAAGACGAACGTGGTGATGAGCGTTCCCGCGCCCGTCGCCTCGATCACGTCGCCCAGCGGGGCGAAGGCGACGTACATCGCGTCCCCATCGGCCGGCGGATTGGCCTCGTTCAGTTGGTGCGGGTCCGGGGGAAAGCCGGAGAATCCCAGCGTCGCGCCGCCGGTGCCGTCGAGCCCGATCAGCGAGAGCGCGTGCTCGTCCCACGTGACAATCACGTTCATGGCGGAGATCGACTGCAGCTCGTCGCTGTCGGACACAGCGTACAGGCCCAGCCGAACCGTCTCGCCGATGAACACCGTCTGAACTGCGATCCGCCACTCGAGATGGATCTCGGCGCTGGCCCCGCTGGCGACAAGCATCAGCACAGCGGAGGCAGCGGTTCGAAGCACGGTTCGCGAACGAGGCATGGCGAGCCTCCCACTCTCTGAGAATCCGTTCCAGCGTTCGGCCCCGCAGCCGACGCCACCGTCGCGCCGCGACCAGTCCGCGAACCCGACCGGCGCGCTCATGCCGGCCGCTCGCCGCAGGCGTCCCCGCGGCCGCCGGCCTCTCCACCCTGACCGGAGGCCAGCGGCGGAGAGGCCGGAGCGCGCCGAGCGCCTCGCCGGCTACGGGCGCCGCACGCCCGACGGGGAGAGCGACTCCTCGCCAGAGGGCTCTTCCTGCGGGATTCGCCGCGGGCGGGTACCGCCCATGAACGCCTGGATATCGTCGCCGTTCACGCGGCCGTCCTCGTTCAGGTCCGCGATGACGAGGTCGGCTTCGCCCATCTCGATCAGCTCCTCGATGGAAACGTCGAGCACGGGGCCGTCGTCACCGCCTCCGTCGCGGAACGGGGCGGCGCCGCAGCAGGCCGAGTCGGCCGCGTCGAGGAAACCCACGAGGATGAACGTGAAGTCCTCCGTAAAGACCGCTCCGTTTCCGCTGATGTCGGCGTGGCGCCCCACCAGCCCGCAGGGCGTATCGCCCGTGCCGTAGTTGGTGTTCCACCGCGCCACGAAGATGCTGAAGTCGAGGATGTCGATGTAGTTGGAGTCGTTCAGGTTTCCGCCCTGGAGCGAGTCGTCGTCGCCGCCGTTGCCGGAGTCGTCGACGAAGGATGCCACATACACCGTCCCCGCGACGGCGAAGTCGTCGCCGTCCACGCGACGGAGCGTGTGCTTGGTGTCGCGGGCAGTTACGCACTCGTAGGCGCCGCAAGGCACGCGCAGCGTCACCGAGCCGCTCAGCCCGACGGCGAACGTGAGCTCCTGTTCGAGGGTCACGGTCGAGCCGTCGCAGTCGATCAGCTCGAAGGTGATGCAGCGCGTCAGGCTCGGCTCGATCACGCCGCCCAGCTCCACCGCCGCCACCTCGACGACGTTCTCGTCCGACACGGTGACGGCCTGCTGCGCGGTGCCGGCGTTGCCGCAGGCGTCCGTCGCAGACCAGGTGATGGTCGTGGTCGCGCCGCCGGGGTACGGATCCGTCAGCGCCAGCCCGTCGCTGCGCGTGCCGCTGACCGTGATCGGCCCGGCGTCGCACGCGTCGCCGGCCGTCGCCTGGCCGACCGACAGGGCGGCCGTGCAGAGCCCGGCGTCGGAATCGACGGAAATATCCGCCGGCGGCGTGACGACCGGCGGCGTCGTGTCCTCAATCGTAAACGTCGCCGTCGTCGTGCTGCTGTTGCCGCACCCATCGGTCGCCGTGAACGTCACGGTGGCCGCGCCGGTGGCGCCGCAATCATCCGAGAGGGCCGTGAAGTCGTTGCTCCACGTCACGCCGCCGCAGGCGTCGGATGCGGCCGCGCCGCCGCTGCTCGCCAGCCACGCGTTCAGCTCGGCCGCGTTGCCCGCGCCGTCGCACTCCACCGTCTGATCCGCCGCAGCCGTCGTAATCGCCGGTGGCGTCGTATCCTCGATGGTGAACGTCGCCGACGTCGTGCTGCTGTTGCCGCACTCGTCGGTCGCCGTGAACGTCACGGTGGCCGCGCCGGTCGCGCCGCAGTCATCCGAGA
>CAZXUI010000072.1:0-17040 GCA_964643885.1 uncultured Planctomycetales bacterium | reverse complement strand
TCGGTCGCCGTGAACGTCACGGTGGCCGCGCCGGTCGCGCCGCAGTCATCCGAGAGGGCCGTGAAGTCGTGGCTCCAGGTGACCGCCCCGCAGTTGTCCTCCGCCGCCGCCCCGCCGTTGCTGGCCAGCCAGGCGTTCAGCTCGGCCGCGTTGCCGGCCCCGTCGCACTCGACCGTCTGGTCGGCGGCGGCAGTCGTAATGATCGGCGCGATCGTGTCCTGCACGAGAATGACCTGGTCCGCCTCGGCCGCGTTGCCGGCGCAGTCCTCCGCCCGCCAGCGGCGGGTGATCGTCCGCTCCTGCGGGCAGCCGCCGGCCGTCTCCGTGTCGCTGTAAGTGACCAGCGGGTTCGGGTCGTTGTCATCCGCCGCCGTGGCCGAGCCGGTGAAGGCCGGGTCGGTCGGGTCAGTGCATTCGACGGCCGCATCCGGCGGCAGCGTCAGCACCGGCGGGGCCGTATCCACGCCGAACGGCGGCAGGTTTTGAAGCTCCGCCCCGATGTCGCCGCCGTCGAAGCTGAGCATCGACGCCGGGTCGTGCGGGCGGAAATCGACGGCGCTGGAGCCGGCCGCGTTCAGCACGGTGAAGCTCAGCGAGGCCAGCTCAGCGTCCTGGTTCGTCGGGAGCTGGCCTCCCAGCAGGTCGATGCCTGCGGCCAGGTCGATCTCGCCGCCATTGGCGACGATCGGGGTGATCAGATGTGAGCCGAAGGGCGCGGCCGTGTAGCTGCCGCCGGTGAATTGGAGCCTGGCCGGGTCGAAACTGAGGAAGGCCTGGAAGCCGTCGACGTTCTGGCTGGCCAGGTCGCCCATGCGCACCTGCACGGTCATGGTCTCGCCCGGGCCGACGCAGTCGTCGGTGGGGATGCGCGTCAGGTAGAGCCGCGGGCCGGAGACGGGGTTGACGTCGAGGACTGCGTCATCGCTGTCGACGGCGCCGCAGGCGTTGGAGACGACACAGTCGTACGCGCCCTCGTCGGCGAATTGCGCGCCGTCGATGACCAGCGTGGCGGTCGTGGCGCCGGAGATGGTCGAGCCGGCCGCGGTCTCGCCGTCGGCCAGGTTCACGCCGTCCTTGCGCCACTGGTAGCTGAGCACGCCGCTGCCCGTCGCGGCCACGGAGAAGCCGGCCTGGCTGCCGAAGGCGACGGTGAGCGGGTCGGGCGGGTCGGTGATCTGGACTTCGGCGCCGTTGGGGCCGAGTTCCCAGGTGTCGCTGAGAAGAGCGCCGTCATAGCCACCGAAGAGCACGTATGTTCCACGAATTGAATCGAAGGTGACGCCATGGTGGTATCGCCCGCTTGGCCCCACGACATCCTGTCGCGTCCAGCTGCTGCCGTCCCATTGCCACGTGTCGCCTTGCTGCCAGGACGGCATGATTCCTCCAAAGAGGACGGTCACGTCCCGGACGGGGTCATAAGCCATAGCATGCCGCGCTCTTGGCGCCGGGCCACTGCTGCTGCGCTGCGTCCAGGCACTTCCATCCCACTCCCACGTATCCCCCGAGAAGCCACCTCCGGAACCTCCGAATAGCACCGTCACGCCACGGCTAGTATCGAACGACAAAGCGTGCGAATTGCGTGCTGACGGCCCGGTCGTCGCGCGAAGCGCCCAATTCGCTCCGTCCCATTCCCAAGTTTCGCGGTTAGTCGGATAGCCGCCAAAGAGCACAGTCACGCCACGTATGCTGTCATAAGTCATTGCGGAAGAGTGTCGAGACGACGGACCGCTGGTCGCGCGAAGCGTCCACGCATTGCCGTCCCACTCCCAGGTCTCCTCGCTAAATCCGTAGGTGCCGTCCACGCCCCCAAACAACACCGTCACGCCCCGGCTGGTATCGAAAGCCATTGAGTGCCAATAACGAGGCGACGGACCCGTGGTTGCCCGTAGCATCCATGCATTCCCGTCCCGCTCCCATGTTTCACCATTCCGCAGCCCGTTGTTCCCCCCGAACAGGACGGTGACGCCACGGATGCTGTCATACGCCATCGCGTGACCGACACGCGCCGACGGCCCGCCCGTCGCCACCTGGGCCCAGTCGATGCACGGCGCCCCTTGCACCGTCAGCACCGCCGCGGCACTCGTCGTCGCGCCGCACTCGTCGCTCACCACGCAGTCGTAGCTGCCTGCGTCCTCGGCCTGCGCGCTCGTGATCGTCAATGCCGCCGTCGTCGCCCCGCTGATCGTGCTGCCGCTGCCGCTCGGCCCGTCGGCCAGGTCGAGCCCGTCCTTGCGCCACTGGTAGCTCAGCGTCCCGCCGCCGCTGGCCGCAAGGGAGAACATGGCCGTGTCGCCCGGGCTGACCGTCTGGCCGTCCGGCTCGTCGCTGATCGCCGGCCCTTGCCGGTCGAACAGCAGCGACGCCGAAGTGGACGTGTATGTGACCGCATCGTCGCACGGCACCACGGCCGCGAATGTCCCGGCCACCGACCCGGCCGAGAGGAACTGGAACAGGTCGCTGGCCTGCGGCGCAAAGCCGTTGATCAACATCGCCCGCAGCGTGCCGTCCAGCGTGGCCGTACCGCTGACCACGAGGCGGTCGAACTCCGTCCCTGCGTTGTAGCCGCCGACCTCGATCTCGAGCGTACCGCCGGGGCCCTGGGTGTAGGTCCCCACGATCGTCAGCAGGCCGGGAGACGCGCCGCAGGCGACGGTCGCGCCGGAATTGCTCACGGGTCCGGTCACCGTACCGGTCCCTTTGAGAACGCCGCCGCTCAGGTTGAGGCCGCCATTGACACCCAGATCACCCGCCACTTCGATGCTCCCGGACGTCTGAGAGATCGCCTCGTTGTGCGCCGTGAGCGTTCGCGTTGCAGGGATCGCTATCTGTCCGCTGTTGACGAAGCTCCAGCCCGCGTCGCCGATGACCAGTCCACCGCCGCTTAGATTGATGGTTCCGGAGTTGCTGCGCACAGCGCCCACGCCCAACAGGAACAGATCGGTGGGACCGAGGACGTCGATCGTGCCCTGATTGTCGAGCGAGCCGTTGATCTGCGCCTGTGCCGGGGAATTCGTGCTGGTCGCCACGATTTGTCCGCTGGCCGCATTCACCAGCGTACCAGCCACCATCAGCCGGATCGTATTGGTGCTGCAAAGATCGAGTCGAAGCACGCCCTCATTTTGAATGCCCCCAAGCACCTGGGCGACGCTCGGATGGCAACCGCCGAAGAAGCCGTGAAGCTGCACGACTCCGCCGATTTGGTTCACGAGCGAGCCGTAGAGCGTGGTGAGTGCACCGCCCGAATCTATTTCGATTGTTCCATCGTTGACGATGTCCGGCTGGATGCTGTTGCCGCCGCTGATCAGCGAAATTGTGCCGCTGTTCTGGATGGTGGCTGCGCTGCCGCTCAAAGCCGAGCCGCTTACCAGCGTCAGGGCCGCGCCGGCCGGCACATCCATGCTCGCGTTCAGGTTCACGGTGCAGCTCTCAAACGTGAGCGCGGCGCCGTCGAACACCATCGGCCCATCGTGCTGATACGTGCCGCCCACCATCCTGAGCGTCCGGCCAGGCGACACCTCGATCGATCCGGCATTCGTGAGGCCGTTGCTGCCGACGATGAGAAGATCGCGATCGACCATGCGGATCGTGCCGGTGTTGTAGTGGTTTGCGCCGCTGCCGCGCAGTTCCGAGACTTCCGGACGCAGGCTGCCGAGCACCTCAAACAGACCGTGATTGACGAGTACCAGGAACAGACGCGGCCGCTCGGCGGCCCGGCCGGTGCCGGTATCCAGCCGAACAACGCCGCCCGCGGCATTCGTCAGCGCGCCGGCAGATATCGTGATGTCCAGAAAGTCGGGGGCATCGTCACCTCCATAATTCCGGACATGGATGGTTCCGCTACTGACGAAGCCGTTCGTGAAGGTGAGCGCGCATCCGCCGCCATCAACGGCGAATGCGTAGAGGTTGCCGCCCGCCAGGATCTGGAATGGCCCGGTGTTGTTGATATTGTTGGTCCGGCGGCATTCAAGGCTGCCCGCGACCTCGAAGGCGGCGTTCAGCACGAGCACCGTGCCGTCTGCGTACATGTAGCCGCCGTTCGTGATCCGGCTCGTACCCGGGCCGCTGAGCGTGAGAGTCCGTCCAGTGGTGTTCAACTGGATATCGTCCGCGCCATTGCCGAGCACGAGACTGCTGACCTGCGCATCGAGGTTCAATGTCACGTCGAAGCCGACGCTGGTGTTCAGGCCGATCACCACGTCATCCCCCGCCGCCGGCACGCGCCCCAGGTCCCAGTTCCCCGCCGTGTGCCACAGCCCGTCGCCTGCCCCGCCCGTCCACGTGATCGTCTGGGCCGTCACAGCACCTGTCATCGCGAGCGCGATCATGCTGACGATCGTGATCCGCCGAGCAGTTCCTGGGATCGCAAACATCCTGAAGTCTCCTTGAGAGGCCACGAGAACTCGATTACGCATCCATGAGCGAGGCGCGGACACTTGAAAGCGCGCCGCACGAATCGATCGCCCGCGCTTCGAGCGCGTTCCGACCGGCCCGGCCGGACTGACAAAACGACCACATCGAGGCGATGAATCGGCTCAGCGAGACCACGCCGCCGCCAGCGCCGCCTTCAGGGCGGGCGGATACGTCCGCACGGCACCCCAGAAGCCCGTGTCCTGAACGCGCATCCGCTTGGCCAGGTCTGACAGCGAGAGGCCCTCAAGGGATGAAGAGGAAACCGCCACCCGCAGCGCCGGAAGCGGCGGGAATTTGAGAGTCGAAGGCAGGGAGCGCTGCGTTTGCGGCCCGGCAGCCACGCCGCCCGTTCGTTCGTCCAGGGCAAGCCCCCGCGCCCAAGTGTAATCCCGCAATAGCGTTACGAACGAATCCGGCGCGTCCGGCCGCTCCTCCAGGGCGGCCCGGATTCGCCAGCGGCGGTCAATAACGGACAGTGATTCCCACCAGCGGTTTGCCCCCGCCAGGAACGCCGCACGGGGCTTTTGTCCGGTCGGGATATACCGCACGATGCGATGATAGAGGGCAAGGGCCTCGTCCAGCCGACCGCGAGACTCCAGGAACCGGGCGAAGTTGAGCCCGGCCGGACCACTGGCGTAAAGCACATTGTGATGAGTGCGATACAGGGCCTCGGCCTCGTCGTCCCGGCCCTGCGCCGCCAGCAGATCCGCCTGCACGCGCTCGAGCGCACCTTTCGGATCGAGCCGCGGCATCGCGGAGGCCGCGCTCAGCAGCTTCTGGGCCATCTCCAGGTCGCCGCACTGAAGGGCCGCATCTGCCTGGTAAACAACGAGGAAGCCGACGCCCGGGAAGTTGCGGCACGCCTCCCGCAGGCGCGGATAGGCGCGGGCCGGCTCGTCGCGGGCCAGGTAGACGATGCCGAGCGCGGCCTCCACCAGCGGGTCCGGCTCGTGATGCAGGTCCCGGCCGACCTCGAATTGCGACCACAGCTCCACGGCGGCGTCGATATCGTTTCGGAGAAAGGCGATCAGGCCGCGCGAGCGAAAGTCAGTTGTCCGCAACCCGGCGGCAGCGGATCCGTCACGTGCGGCGCGCAGCACGTTCCGCTCAGCGCGGATGGCGTGGTCGAACGGCGCCAAGCGCAGCGCGGCGTCATAATGAGGTTCAGCCGCGTCGAGGGCGGCGGCACTCCCCTCGGATCTCAGTGGTTCCCACTGTTGCGGATCGTGCGGAATACACCAGAACGCCGTGGCAATGATCGCGTTCGCCTGCTCCGGATCCAGAAGCGCCAGCCGCGCCTCACGCACGTGCCACGCAGCCCACCCGGGCACGAGAAACACATACACCCCGAGCGCGGCCAGCAGCACCGCCGTCAGCACGGCGCTCACCAGTCCGGCCGCCAGCAGGCCGCGCTTCCGCCGCGCCAGCTTGACCGTCCGCGTCAGCAGCCCCGCCGGCCGGGCCCGGATCGGCTGGAGATTCAGTACCCGCTCCAGGTCGTCCGCCAGCTCCGCCGCCGTCGCGTACCGCCGGGCCGGATCGGTATCCATCGCCGTCGACACGATCGTCTGCAAGTCCAACGGCACACGCGGCACGACCCTTCGCAACGCCGGCGCCGAACCGCGCTCGATCTGCTGGACAACGCCCTCCGGCCGCTCCGCCGTGAACGGCAGCCGCAGCGCCAGCGCGTGATAGAGCGTCACACCCAGGGCGTACACGTCGCTGCGCGCATCCAGTCTCTCCGACTCGCCCCGGAGCTGCTCCGGCGGCGAATACGCCACCGTCCCCGCGAAGTGTCCCGCCTGCGTCAGCGTCGCATCGGTCTCGCGCGCCAGACCGAAATCCGTCAGCAGCGGCGTCCCGTCCCGCCGCAGCAGGATGTTCGACGGCTTCACATCCCGGTGCAGCAGACCGGCCAGATGCACCGCATGCAGCGCCCTGGCCACCGCGATTCCGACACGACAGACGAAGACCACGTCCGTCTGGCCGCCGCGCCGCCCGGCGATCCACTCCGCCAGGGACTCTCCGTCCACCCACTCCATCGCGTAGGCGTGCAATCCGTCCGCCGCGACCACGTCATGCACCGCCACGATGTGCGGATGCGACAGCCGCGCGATCGCGTACGCTTCGTTGCGGAATCGCTCGCGCGCCCGCGGCGAGAGCGCCACAGACGGCGGCAGCGCCTTGAGCGCGACCAGCCGCCCGGCCAGGCGGTCCTGACGCGCGAGAAACACCGCCCCCATGCCGCCTCGACCCAGCTCTCGCAGGACCGTGTATCCCGGAACCTGCGGCAGCGGTTGTCCGGCGTCGGGCTTGATCTGCCGCGCCAGCCGGATCAGCTCGTCCACCCGCGGCAGGAGGTGCCGCCGCTCGCCGACCAGCTCGGCGGCGCAGGGCGAGCCGCCCTCCTCGAGCAGTTCGACGATCCGGTCGAACAGCACATCGAGCAGCGCCTCGTCATCCGGGCTCGCTGGCAGGTCGGGCGTCATGGTGGTCGACCCGGTGGTCACGGCCGCTATTCCTTGAAAGAGGAATCCGCCGCGCCGGGTGTCGCCGGCGGCCGGACATGGGCGGCCGTGGGGGCCGTTCGAGAGGCGAGCATATCGCGAAGCCGGGCCGCGTATATCTCGGCGCCCCTGCGAAAGCGATGGCGAACGGCGGACGGCCCGAGCTGAAGCCGGGACGCGATCTCGTCGATCGAGAGCTGCTCGATCAGTCGCAGCCGCACGATCTCGCGCAGCTCGTCGGACAGTTCGGCCAGCGCGGCGCGGATCGCTTCGGCCTGCTCACGGTGGACCGCGATGCGGCTGGGCGTGGTCGATTGCGGCACGTCCAGACCAAGAGCAGCGTCGCCGGCGGTGTCTCCGCTCCGGCCGGCCAGCGCGGAGAAGAGGGCCGCTGGCTTGCCGCCACCGCGTTTTTGAGCGGCCAGATGATCGGCCGCGTCGCGAATGCGATTGTCAATGACCGTGACGAGCCAGGCCCGGAAGGCCTTGAGGCCCCGCCACTCGAGTCGATCGCGGTCACGCCAGGCGTGCAGCAGGGCTTCCTGCCAGATGTCCTCGGGCGTGCAGTGCCGCCGGAGCGTGGGCGACATGCGGGCTTCGATCACGAGCAGAAGGCCGGGTGGATCGAGCGCATCGATCAGCCGGTCCCATTCCTGCGGCGAGTGGTCCTGCATCCGGCGTTTCCGAGAATGGACTCGCTGAGAACTGAGCCGGGCGATCGCCCGTCGGGCCCGAAGTCCGGCGAGTCTCATCATAACGGCCGGGCAGACAGCGACGAAGAGCCGTCGTGTGCAACGATCCCCCCGCCACCGTGTCGATGGTGCGGCCGGGTGACGTCCCGGGGCTATGGTCGGGAGCCGGCCCGGATCGAGAAAAAGAAACATCAGATGGGGGGTTTGGGCGAAAAAGCGCGCGGCAGCTATCGCCGACACAGGTACCGGTCGATCTCGGCCGCCGCGCGTTTGCCGTCTCCCATCGCCAGAATCACCGTGGCCGAGCCGCGGATGATGTCGCCGCCGGCGAAGACGCCGGGTTTGCTCGTCCGCCCGTGCTCGTCGACGATGATGTAGCCGCGGCGGTCGAGCTTCAGGTCGGGCGTGGTGGCCGTCAGCAGCGGATTGGCCCGCGTGCCGATCGCCTCGATCAGCAGATCGCACGGCAGCTCGAAGGTGGAATCGTTGATCGGGCTGACGCTCCGCCGCCCGGATGAATCCGGCTCGCCGAGCTGCATCCGCTCGAGCTGCACCGCGCGCACCCAGCCCTGATCATTGCCGAGGATGCGCGTCGGGCTGGCCAGCAGCAGAAACTCGATTCCCTCTTCCTCGGCGTGCGCGATCTCCTCGATCCGCGCGGGCATCTCGGCCCGGCTGCGGCGATAGGCCAGCACGGCCCGTCGCGCGCCCAGCCGCCGCGCGGTGCGGACCGCATCCATGGCCACATTTCCGCCGCCGACGACCACCACCGTCTCGCCGCGCACGATCGGCGTGTCATACTCCGGGAAGCGATAGGCACGCATCAGGTTGACGCGCGTCAGGTATTCGTTTGCCGAGTAGACCCCCTTGAGGTTCTCGCCGGGGATTTCCATGAAGACCGGCAGGCCTGCGCCGTTGGCGACGAAGACCGCGTGAAAGCCCTCTTCGTGCAGCAGCTCGTCGATGGTAAAGGTGCGGCCGATGACGACGTTCGTGACGATCTCGACGCCCATGGCCTCCAACCGCTCGATCTCGGCGGCGATGATGTGCTTGGGCAGGCGGAACTCGGGGATGCCGTAGATCAGCACGCCGCCGGGGGCGTGCAGGGCCTCGAAGACGACGGCCTGGTGGCCGATGCGGGCCAGCTCGCCCGCGGCCGTCAGCCCGGCCGGTCCGGAGCCGACGATGGCGACGCGGAAGCCGGTGGGCGGCGCGGGCCTGGGCGGCGGCAGGTTCTGGCGGGACCAGTCGGCCACGAAGCGTTCCAGGTGGCCGATGCCGACGGAGGACCCCTTCTTGGCGCGGACGCAGACGGCCTCGCACTGGGTTTCCTGCGGGCAGACGCGGCCGGTGATGCCGGGCAGGGCGTTGTCCTTGAGCAGAGTTTCGGCGGCGGCGGTCAGGTCGCCGGCGGCGAGCTGCTTGAGGAAGAGCGGCACGTCGACGCCCACGGGACAGCCGGCGACGCACTTGGGGTCTTTGCACTGGAGGCACCGCTCCGCCTCGATCACGGCGTGAGCGAGGTCGAAGCCGAGGTTGACCTCGTCGAAGTCGTGCGAGCGCGGGTCGGCGTCGCGCTGCGGCATGGGCTGGCGGGGAATTTTCATGCGGTCGCGGGGCGAGAGCGGCATGAGATGCCTCACTTTGCTGCGGCCGAGCGCGGGGCGGACCGCGCGAGCTGCCGGCGCAGGGCGGTCTGCTCCTGGGCGCGGTAGGCGCTGAGCCGGTCGGTCAGCTCGGCGAAGTCGACGGCGTGGCCGTCGAACTCCGGGCCGTCTACACAGGCGAAATGGACTTTGCCGCCGACGGTGACGCGGCAGCCGCCGCACATGCCGGTGCCGTCCACCATGATCGGATTGAGCGAGACGATGGTGGGGATGGCGCGGCTGCGGGTGGCCTCGGCCGCGGCCCGCATCATCGGGACGGGGCCGGCGGCGTAGACGGCGCCGATCGGCACGGGTGACGCGTTCAGTAGCTCGACGAGCCGATCGACGACGGTGCCGTGAAAGCCGTATGAGCCGTCGTCGGTGCAGATCATGACGACGTCGGCAACACACTTTAGCTCGTGTTCGAGGATGACGAGGCGGCGCGACTGGCCGCCGGTGATGACGGTGACGAAGCTGCCGCGGGCGTGCAGCGCACGGGCCAGCGGATAGATGACGGCCGTGCCGACGCCGCCACCGATGAGGACGGCGTGGTCCACGGGGAGCAGCTCGGTCGGGCGGCCGAGCGGGCCGACGACATCGGCGAGGCACTGGCCGGTGCTGAGCGCGCAGAGCTTGCGGGTGGTGGCGCCGACAGCCTTGACGATCAGGTCGATGGTGCCTAGGTCGCGATCGAAATCGGCGATCGTGAGGGGGATGCGCTCGCCGGAATCGCAGACGCGGGTGATAACGAACTGGCCGGGGTGGCAGTGGCGGGCGACGAGCGGGGCCGCGAGTCGCAGCCATGTGACGCCAGGGGCCAGCTCGCACTTGTCGATCACTGGAAACATGCCAGCTTCCACCGGGCGGCCGGCGGCCAAAACCCCAGCCGGCCGTCTGAGAGAAACCGTGGCAAGCGGTGTTCCGTGCGGGTCCGAATGTCGGGCGTTTCGGGGCGGCGGGCGTGGATTCGCGGACGTGAGGAGGCGCGGCGGGTGTGTGATTTGGCGCAGTAGCAGTCCGGAGCGGGCCGGGAGGGGGAGGCGGGCGGCGGGAGGGGTGGTCTGCGGGCGTTCGGGCGTCGCCTGGGGCGGCCGGCGGGGGTGGAACGGTTCTTGCTGAGAGGTAGAGCGTGAGGGTCGACGTGCCGCGCGCATGACCTTGCAGGAGCCGCACCATGGCGAGCGAGTATGTGTTGACGCATCGAGACGAGCTGGGGTTCTGCAACATCCTGATGTCGGCGCTGGGCGGCGACGGGGCGAACATGGCCGCCAAGCTGCTGTTCAAGATCGGCTGCACCGAGTTCGGGCTCGACGGGGGCTACGACGCCCGCTACGGGTCGGAGAAGAAGGGCACGGCGACGGACGTCTCGGTTCGCTTCTGCGCGGAGGGGACGCGCGTGCGGCAGGCGGGGCCGACGAACCGGCCGCACTACCTGGTGGTCTTCCACGAGAACATGATCGAGCCGCTGGAGCTCTATCGGGGGCTGCATGAGGGGGCGGTGTGCATCATCAACTCGCGCAAGCGGCCGGCGGAGCTGCGGCCGGTCCTGAAGCTGCACAGCGGGCGGATCGTCAGCATCGACGCGACGCGGATCGCGTTCGAGACGGGCAGCCGGCTGAACATGCCGCTGCTGAGTGTGCTGTGTCATGAGCTGCGTTTTCCGGACGAGGTGATCAAGGCTCAGATCGCGAAGCGCTGGCCGCGTGCGGCGCAGGCGAACCTGGCGGCGTTCGACCGGGCGCTGGGGGAGGCGAGCACGGGGGACTTCGAGGCGGACGGTTTCGAGATGCTGCCGCCCACGGTGACGCGCGGGTCGATCGGCTGGCTGAACATGCTGAACGGGGGCACGATCGACGCGCTGACGCACACGACGGTGGGACGGGACAACCGGCTGGCGGCGCAGGGGCGGGTGCCGCGGTTCCATCCCGAGGCGTGCAACTCGTGCGGCATCTGCATGACGGTGTGCTCGGACCCCGGCGGATTGCTCTGGCAGGAGGGGCGGATGGAGGGCATCGACGACCGCTTCTGCAAGGGCTGCATGCGGTGCGTCGAGGTGTGCCCGGAGACGAAGAAGGGGCACGCGCTGGAGATGCCGCCGGTCGAGGTGTGACGAGCGAATTGCCGCGGCCGGTGTGAGCCGGGCGCGGATCGATGCGAAGGAAGGACGGCCCGCGCTTCGTGGGCCGGGAGCTTGCGGGGCCTGCGAGGTCCTGCGGCGGAGGCAGACATGGCACCGCAAATGGTGGCGAGCGAACCGAAGGCGGCGCGGCAGGCTGAGGCGGCGCAGATTCCGTGGATCGGGAACGGCAACGAGGCGGTCGCGCGGGCGATTGTCGACATCGGCTACGACGCGGAGGGGTATTACCCGATCACGCCGTCGTCGGATGCGGGCGAGGCGGTGTCGGCGGCGTACGCGGCCGGCGAGACGGACATCGCGTTCATCGTGGGGACAAGCGAGCTGGCGGCGCTGTCGATCTGCGCGGGGGTGGCGGTCGCGGGCGGGCGGGCGGTGGACGTGACCAGCGCGAACGGGCTGCTGCTGAAGGCGGAGCAGATGCCGGCGATCGCGGGTCTGGGCCTGCCGATGGTGCTGAACCTGTCGACGCGGGACGTGTCGGCGCCGCTGAACATCAAGAACGGGCACTCGGACCTGTATGCGACGCTGGGCTGGGGCTGGCTGACGTTTCTGGCGCCGACGGTGCAGGCGACCTATGACCTGAACATCATCGCGATCAAGCTGGCGGAGGCGGTGAATCTGCCGGCGATCGTGGCGTACGACGGGTTTCACACCTCGCATGCGAACCGGCGGATTCGCGTCTTCAAGGAGCGCGAAGATGTGCGGCGGTTCGTCGGGCCGCCGCCGTTCAAGGGGACACTGGAGGGCAGGAACGGGCGGTTCAGCTTCATCGACGTCAAGCACCCGCGGACGTTCGGGCCGTACATGAACGACGACCTGATCAACGCGAAGGTGCAGATGGACCTGAAGTTCGCGCGGGCCTATGAGCTTCTGCCGGCGATCTTCGAGGAGTTCGCGCGGCTGACGGGCCGGCGCTACGGCTTCGTCGAGCAGTACGGCTCGTCCGGGGCGGCGCGGTGCCTGGTAGCGCTGAACACGGCCGGTGAGGCGGCCAAGGATGCGGTCGACCGGCTGGCGGACGAGGGCGAGGCGGTGAACCTGGTGATTCCGACGTTGCTGCGGCCGTGGCCGGAGAAGGAGATCGTCGCGGCGCTGGGCGCTGCGAGGCGGATCGTGGTGGCTGAGCGTGCGAGCCAGTATGGGGCGAGCAACTACCTGGCGAACGAGATCGGGGCGGCGCTTCAGCGGCGCGGGAATGGAGCGGAGATCATCCAGCGGACGTACGGGATCGGCGGGTTGAACTTCACGCTGGACGATGCGCTGGAGATGTATCGCCTGGCGGGCGGGGCGGAGACGGGCAAAGGGTCGGGCGTCGACAAGGGCTCCGTTTCGGCGGTGGAACAGACGCGGCCGGACCTGTCGGCGGAGGCCATCCGCCGGGGCGGGTTCGAGTTCGCGCCGGGCAAGTGGTATCACGGGGCGTGGCCGGGCGACGCGGCCTACGACCCGCCGCAGACGCTGGTTCCGCTGACGTGCGAGCAGTGCACGGTCAACGCGGCGCTGGGCGAGAAGATCAACCTGCGGAAGCTGAGCGAGATGCCGGTGCGGTTCGACAAGCACTCGGCCTGTCCGGGGTGCGGGATATTCACGACGCTGAACCTGTTCCTGCGGGGCATCGACGGGCACGTGGTGCTGCTGTTCAACACGGGCTGCGGGATGGTGGTGACGACGGGCTATCCGCTGACGAGCTTCAAGGTGCCCTATTTCCACAATCTGTTTCACAACGGCTCGTCGACGGCGACGGGCGTGGTGGAGATGATCAAGCGTTTCAAGGCGCGGGGCGAGCTGCCGGAGGAGATCACGACGATCGTCGTGACGGGCGACGGGGGCGACGACATCGGGATGGACCAGGTGATCGGGGCGGCGCTTCGGAACGACCCGATGATCATCCTGGAGTACGACAACAAGGGCTACATGAACACGGGGGCGCAGCTCTGCTACACGGGGATCAAGGGCCAGAAGCACAGCAACGCGCACGTGGGTCCGCAGCAGGCGGGCAAGCGGCATCACCACAAGGACATTATCGAGATTCTGCGCGGGACGTTCGCGCCGTACCTGGCGACGGTGTGCGAATCGCACGCACCGGACATGATCCGCAAGGCGCGCAAGTCTCAGGCGACGGTGCGGGCGGGCGGGTTCGCGTTCGTCAAGGCGCTGTCGATCTGTCCGCTGAACTGGGGGGTGGATGAGCACGTCGGGCCGTCGGTGGTGGAGGCGTGCGTGAACGCGTGCATGCATCCGCTGATCGAAGTGGAAGGCGGCGTGACGCGCATCACGGTCGATCCTGAGAAGACCGGCAAGAAGATTCCGGTGACCGAGGCGCTGCGGCAGATGGGCGGGGCGTATCGGCACCTGGCGACGCCGGAGTTTGCGGAGCTGGCGGCGGATGTTCAGGCGGAAGTGGACCGGCGCTGGGCACGGCTGAAGGCGATGGCGGAGAATCCGTTGCTGTAGGGCGGGCGGGACGCCCGCGCTCCCCAAGGCGCGCGGCTCGGAGCATGGCGTACGGGCGAGACGCCCGTACCACCCGATTCAGGCGGGCGGGACGCCCGCGCTCCCTCACGGTCGCGGTTCGGAGAACGCGAAGTGGTCCCGAAGCGCGGGGTAGAGCGCACGGAACCGCTCGTACCAGGGCTCGTAGGCCGCCGCCGCCGGGCCCGGTGAAGTCGTACCCGTGACGCGGACGGCGGCGGCGGCCGCGTCGGCCACCGTCGGCCAGACACCCGCGCCCACGCCCGCCAGCAGGGCCGCCCCGTACGCGGCCCCCTGCGTCGTATTCACGGTCCGAATCGGCGTGTTGAGCACATCCGCCAGAATCTGCCGCCAGAGCCCGCTGCGCGCCCCGCCGCCGGAGACGCGGACGTCCTGGAGCTTCGTACCCAGCCCGCGGATCAGCTCGAACGAGTCGCGCAGACCGAAACTGACGCCCTCCACCACGCTGCGGGCGAGGTGCTCGAGCCGCGTGCGGGCCGTCAGGCCGAAGAAAACGCCGCGGGCGAGCGGGTCGGCGTGCGGCGTGCGCTCGCCGGTCAGATAGGGCAGGAAGATGACGCCATCGCAGCGCGGTTCGGCCCGGCCGGCCAGCTCGAGCAGCTTCTCGGCCGCGGCCGACCCGCCGGCCGCCGCGCCGACGCAGCTTCCGAAGGTGTCGCAGAGCCACTCGAAGCTGCCGCCGGCCGCGAGCATGACGCCCATCAAGTGCCACATGCCGGGGACGGCGTGGCAGAACGCATGCAGCAGGCCGGCGGGCTCGACGCGGTAGCTGCGGCTGGCGGCGAAGACCACGCCGGAGGTGCCGAGCGTCACGGAGACGGGTCCCTCGTCGGTGATTCCGGTGCCGACGGCCTGGGCGGCCTGGTCGCCTGCGCCGGCGACGATGGGCGTGCCGGGCTCGAGTCCGGTTTCGCTGGCCGCCTGGGCGGAGAGCGTCGCGGACGCGACGGGCGACTCGCTCACCTCGGGCAGCCACGAGCGGGGGATGTCGAGGGCGGCGAGCATTTCGTCGGACCAGGCGCGGCGGCCGACGTCGAAGAGCGACGTGCCGGAGGCGTCGGAAACGTCGCCGCAGTGCCGGCCGGTGAGGCGGTAGCGGACGTAGTCCTTGGGCAGAAGGATGTGGGCGACGCGGCTGAAGGTATCGGGCTCGTTCTGCCGTACCCAGAGGACCTTGGGGGCCGTAAAGCCGGTCAGGACGGGATTGCCGGTGAGCTCGATGACGCGCTGAGGGCCGACGCGGCGGGTGATCTCATCGCATTGGGCGGCCGTGCGCTGGTCGTTCCAGAGGATGGCGGGGCGCAGCACGTCGCCACGGGCATCGAGCAGCACGAGGCCGTGCATCTGGCCGGTCAGGCCGACGGCGCGCACACACTTCCCGGCGACGGCGGCGCGCTCGAGCACATCGCGGATGGCGCGGATGGCGGCCTTGTGCCAGTCGTGGGGGTTCTGCTGCGACCAGAGCGGCCGGGGCATGTCGAGCGGATACTCGACGGTGGCCTCGGCGGCGACGGCGCCGGCCGTGTCGACCAGGAGCGCCTTGCAGCCGCTGGTGCCGACGTCGATTCCGAGCAGGTATTCGCGGTCGTTCACTGCGCGACCTCCCACAGTTCACCTGTGCGCGGCGTGAGTTGGCAAGTGGCGCAAAGCGCTGGCGGCGGCGGTGCGGGATTGCGCCTTCCCGAATAATACAGTGAGGGCTGGATGTGAGGGCATGTGGAGGATGACCCATGTCCGCGAGAACCTACCAAGCTGAGCCCGGGCGTCGGCCCGGGATGATCCGTCGCCTCTTTTTCACCGCCGAATTCGCGCTGTTCGCCGATCCCTATGCGATCGTCGCCCTGCCGCTGGCGGTGGGTCTGCTGGTGCACCTGGTCGGGCGCTGGTGGACGGTGGTGGATGCGAGTCTGCTGAGCGGCCGGGACGTGGCGTTCTTCGGAGCGTGCGTGCTGGCGCTGAGCGTGTTCACGCTGCTCGTGCTGGCGTATGCGGCGATCGTGGTGGCGGACGGCTGGCGCTGGTCCGGCCGGACGGAGCCGCGGGCGCAGGCGGAGTGACGGACCCACGGGTGAGCGTGGCGAAGGATGATCGCCGTGCATTGGGACGATGACGAGCGTGTGGGCAATGTGATTGCCGAGTACCTGGTACCGGAGCTACTCGCGCTGGGCCTGGTCATCCACGCGTGCTGCGCTTGGGCGTTTCTGGGCTGACCCCCCGGTCGGCGCTCGGACGCCGCACATCGCGCAGAGCGCGTAGGCCCGGCTCGATTGTCTGTCGAAGGACGGGCTTGTCGAGGGTCGGAGAGCGCTGGGAGAGGCGCCGACCTGGAGACGGGCCCGTCCTTCGCGTTTTCTCGCCAGGCAGTCCAGGGGATGCGGTCGGCCCGGTGGCGTTGGCAAGCGCGAGCTTGCCCGTGCAGGTCGGTCGAGCATGCTCACGCCTGCGGCGAGAGCATGCCACCCATCCGGTCCCCCAGTATCATTCAGACCGGTCAGGGACCGGTCCCCCAGTATCATTCAGACCGGTCAGAGACCGGTCCCCCAGGATCATTCAGACCGGTCAGAGACCGGTCCCCCAGGATCATTCAGACCGGTCAGAGACCGGTCCCCCAGTATCATTCAGACCGGTCAGAGACCGGTCCCCCATCGACTGACTGGCCGACCAAGCGTTTGGAGGAGCGCTACGGCACCTCGACGTGGTCGAGCACGTAGCGGACCACGTCGTCGCTCGTCTTCTCCTCGGCCTCGGCTTCATAACTGACGATCACGCGATGGCGGAGGATGTCCGGAGCGATGTCCTTGACATCCTGCGGCGTGACGTAGCCGCGGCCGGCCAGGAAGGCCATCGCCTTGGCGCCGAGCGTAAGAAAGATCGTGGCGCGGGGCGAGGCGCCGTATTCGATCCACTCGCCGATCTCGAGCTGGAACTCGGCCGGGCGGCGGGTGGCGTGGACGAGACTGACGACGTAATCCTTAATGCGATCGTCGATGTAGATCTCGTCGAGGACGATGCGGGCGTCGAGGATCTGCTGCGGCTCGAGCACGGGCGAGGTGAGCGGCGCGCGGCGCTGCGTGGCCATGCGATCCAGGATGCGGCGCTCCTCGTCGCGCGAGGGGTAGTCGACGATCAGCTTGAGCATGAAGCGGTCGACCTGC
>CAZXUI010000071.1:0-25313 GCA_964643885.1 uncultured Planctomycetales bacterium | reverse complement strand
AGAATGCCAGCTTCCCAAGCTGGACGTCGTGGGTTCGAATCCCATCGCCCGCTTTCAATCACAAGCTTCGCTTTGGAACCACGTTACGGCGTAATCAACCCGGCGGCAGGCACGGTGGCGTGCGCGCGTGCGTCCACCACCCCCGTTCGCGCGGGGATCGTGCGAGCCGCCCGGCCGGCGTCGGCCGCGCGGGAGACGTGCTCCCGGAGTGACTCGAAAGCCGCCGCATGGTGGCCCTGCCAGACCTCCCGGCTGGTGGCACTCATATCCAGCACGTCGCCACGTGTAACGATCGCCACGGCCGGCAGTCCGACGACGAACAGATCGCAGGCCCCGGCGACGAAGCACGCCTGCACCTTGCTCAGGCACTCTTCGAGCGAGTCGCGCGGCTGGAAGCGGTTGCCGGCGTCGGCGAGATGCTCGTGTACCCAGCACGCCGCCGAGCCCGTCACGACAAACGTCCGGCTCTCCATCCAGCGGCCGGCCGCGTCGCAGGCCGCGATGCGCGGCCGTCCGGTGCAGGGCACAGCCACGAGAAGCGAATCGGAGACGGGACGGAGCGAGCCGCCACTTTGAGCCGAAAGCTCTCGCGTGCGGTCGGCCTTCCATTGGCCGCACAGAGATTTCCAGAGCGAGCCGACTGCCCGGCGATCGAAGCGCTTCGCTCCGCCCGCCTCATCGAGCTGATCGCAGAATCTCCGGAAGACCCACACGGCCCCCACCGAAGCGAAGAGCACGCACGGCCGGCCGGCGACGAAGAACCGTTCGAAGTCGACCCGGCGGCGGGGGCACCGGCCGTCGTTATCGAAGACGAACGGGTCGGAGGACAGCAGGACTCCGTCTCGGTAGCGGGCGGCGATCAGCAAGGACATCGTTGCACACCGCCTCAGGCGCGGGGGAGGTCCTCGCCGCGCAATAGCGCCGGCTGGCCGCTCGGCGCTGCCGGCGATTCTTCGTGCCAGTCGTGAACGATCGTGACCCATTCATACTGGCCGGTCTGCGCGTTGAGGCGCTGCACACGCTCGCGGTCGTGCGGCCGCAGCATTTCGGGCAGGCGCTCGATCTGTTCATGTTCCTGTGGCATGGCTACTCCTGGAGCGTGGATTCGAGGGCGGACGTGTGCCGCCCGAAGCCGTGACCGGCCTCGACCTGGCGCTGGCGATAACGGCGGAGCACCGTGTCGCAGTCCGCCAGCCCGCCTGCGCGGGCGAACGCCTCGAACATGACCAGCCGGCGCTCGTCGCTTACGCCGATCGCGGCCGCGTCGTTGTAGTCGCTGGCAATGAAGCCGCCGGCGGACGTGCCCCACTTTTCCACCAGTTCGCCGGCCTGGCAGCAAATCTCGTCGTGCGAGCCGCGCGGCAGCGTCGACTGCGTATCGACGATCGACTCGAAGCAGATGCGCCCGCGAAAGCGGCGGCTGATTTCGTCGATGCCGACCGTGTTGGGCTGCTGCGAGTTGATCACCTCCAGGCCGCAGTCGATCAATTCCTCGAGGATGTCGTTGATCCTGCCGCAGGAGTGCATCCACGGATGCATGCCCAGGGCCTTGATCTCGTCGAACCAGCGACGGTAGCGCGGCTTGAAGAACTCGCGGAAGAGCTTGAGCGAGATGAAGGCGCGGTCCTGCACGCCCCAGTCGTCGGCCATCGCCGCGGCGTCGATGCGTGCGCCGCGCGGGCTACGGCTGGCGATCCCCGCCACGGCTCGCAGCACGTGCAGATGGTGCTCGAGGATACGGTCGATGATCTCGTGCATCTGCCGCGGGCGGCGGTGCAGGTCCATCAGCGTCTCGGACATGCCGTGCAGCATGTAGAGCCGCTCCCAGATGCCGTGGCCGAAGCAGAACATGACGAAGCGGTCTTCGGCCGCGTCGAGCTGCTGCTCGAAGCCGGCGTAGCGGCGCGGGTCGGCCGGGTCGGGCCAGCGATAGTCGCCCAGCGCGTCGAGGTTCGCCAGCGGGTGCCCGACGACCTGTCCGGTGTTGTTGACGGCCGAGCGCTGCCAGAGGCAGCCCCACTCGTCGGCCCGGGACTGGCCGAACTCCCAGGTCCAGCCCGTCGGGTCAGCGGTCCACACGTCGTAGCAGTCGTTGACGCCGACGATGTCGAACTTGATGCCGATCCGCGGCGGGTTGTTGAACGTGATGGCGCGTTCGATGATCTCGCGACGGGTCATGCGGACTCTCCGTGGGCACCTAGTCGTAGCGGCCGATTCGCCGCACCTGGTCCAGAGCAAAGCGATACGTGTCGAGCGTGACGCCCGGCGGAATCGAATGATCGGAGTGATAGATGTACCCATTGCACGGCATGGCGGCGCCCATCTTGGCGCACAACTCCTGCCGAATCGCCTCGTGATCGTTCGTGGCCAGAATGGTGACGTCGATATTGCCGCAGAAGCTCAAGCGATCGCCGCAGCGCGGCGCCAGTTCGCGCAGGTCCATCCCCGCCCGCGATTCCAGCGGGTTGATGCAGTCCACGCCGGCGGCGATCAGGTCGTCGAGAATCGGCCGGATGTCTCCGTCCGAGTGGTAAATCACCGCCATGCCGCGCTCGTGGAAGGCGTCGAACAGCCGCTTGTGATAGGGATAGACGAACTCGCGATAATGTCGCGGGCTCATGAACGGACCGTTCTTGTAGGCGATATCGCCGTAGATGAAGGCGCCGTCACAGTCGAGCCCGCCGGCCTGCGCCAATTCGAACATCCCGATCAGGAAGCGCGTGTAGGTATCGAACACTTCGTGCAGCCATTCGGGCTGCTTGAGCATCGCCCGCAGCATCTGCTCGTGGCCGAGCGAGTCCTTGACGCTCTCGATGATCTCGACGCTGGCGTAGCAGACAAAGCGGCCGTCCCGGCGGGCGCGGCCGTACTTGGGCAGGAACTCGTCCCAGCGAATGCGCTCGCGCGACGGCGTCAGCAGCTCGCGCACCGCGCGCCACGCGGCCGGCGAATCAATGCCGAAACCCAGATGCTCGGGCGTGCCCATGCGGTGCTTCCACCAGCGCAGCGTCGCCTCGTTGCCGTCGCGCAGAATCACCCACTCATCGCTCTGCTCGAGAATCTCAGGGTCCACCAGGCGGAGCCGCTGATCCGGCCAGCCGACCTGAAGCAGGTCCATGTCGAAGTATTCCCACAGCGTCAGGCCCTCGCCGCGCCGCGCCACGCGCGACGCCTCGACGCCGGGGCTCGAAAACTCGTACGCGATCCGTGGGTCGTCGATCTCGCGCAGATACGCGATCTCCGTCTCCATCCACCACCAGTCGAAGATCGGGACGCGGTCGTGCGGCCGGCGCGCCAGCGCGCGGGCGACTCGCTCGCGCGAGGACAGCGCTGCCGCGCCGCGCTCGCGGCCGGTGGTTCGCGCTGTTGCCTGCTGCCTCGGCATGGCCAACCACCCTGCGTCAGTTGCGCTTCTCGCAAAGCCTGCGAGCCACGTCCGCTCCGGTGGCCGCGTCGCGCCCGTAGCCGGCCGCCCCGATCCGGTCGGCGTACTGCTGCGTCACCGGCGCTCCGCCGACGATCACGGGCGGCGGTTTCGAAAGCCCACTCTTGATGGCTTTAATCGTCACATCCATTTCGGGCATGGTTGTGGTCAGCAGGGCGCTCAGCGCGACGATGTCGACCGGCCGCTCGCGACAGACTTCGACGAATCGCTCCGGCGGCACGTCCACGCCCAGGTCGACGACTTCGAACCCGGCCCCTTCGAGCATGATCGAGACCAGGTTCTTGCCGATGTCGTGCAGGTCACCGCGCACCGTGCCGATGACCGCAGTCGCCCGGGCAGCGACGTTCTCAGCCTTGAGCGCGGGCGTAAGCACCGCCATCGCGGCTTTCATCGCGGCCGCCGCCACAAGCACCTCCGGCAGGTAGTACTCGCCCTCGCGGAACCGCCGGCCGACCTCCCCCATACCCGCCAGCAGCCCGTCGTCGAGGACCTCGCGTGCCGAAAGACGGTCGGCCAGGGCGGCCGCCACGAAGCGGGGGGCGTCCACCTCATTTCCGTCGATAATGGCGGTCCGGATCGAGTCCAGCACAGGGGGCGTTGCGGGCATGCGGCATTCCTCCCATCTGAGATGGCCATTTCGCCCGGATTCAGCTAAGCAATCCGCGTTCCAGCAGGTGAAAAAGCAAGGACGGCACGCAGATTGCTACGATTGCCGCGGAGGTCTGCGCAGGCATGCACACGACGCCCGCGACATCGACGGTCTGGAGCCGGCCGACGATCACGGACCCGGCTGACCTGGTCTTCGGGCAGGCGCCGTCTCCAGTCCGCTGCGGGCTCGATCTCCAGCTTGGCGCCGGCGAGGTCTACCCGGAGATCAACTTCACGCTGCCGCCGATGCTGCTGACTGGCGACACGTGGCCGGAGGTGCGCGAGATCTATGACCGAGCGACACGAGAGCTGCTGGCCCGCGCTCGGGAGCTGGCGCTGACGGGACTCATGATCGAGTTCGAGCACTTGCCGCCGATGACGACGAATCCCGCGTGGGGCGGCGAGCTGACGGCGCTGATCAAGACTCACCTGATCGAAGCCAACCGCGCATGGGGCCTTCGCAGCGCCCTGCGCGTCACGATCGTCGACCTGCGCGATGAGCAGCACCCGCCGCAGCGCCGCAACGGCCGCGCCTGGGAGCGCATGCGCGAGTCGCTCGTTCGATGCGCGGCCGCGGGAGCCGACGTGCTCTCGATCGAATCGACCGGCGGGAAGGAAGTCCACGACGCTGCTCTCCCGCAGGCCGACCTGACGGGCATCGTGCTGGCCCTGGGCGTTCTCGCCCCGGCCGACATGGGCTGGCTCTGGCGCGAGCTGGCCGGCACCGCCCGCCGGCACGGGATCGTGGCTGGCGGCGATACGGCCTGCGGCTTTGCGAATACGGCGATGCAGCTCGCCGGCCAGCACATGCTGCCAGACTGCCTCGCGGCGGTGGTACGCGCGATGGCGGGCGCCCGCACGCTCGTCGCCTTCGAGTGCGGGGCGACGGGACCGGGAAAGGACTGTGCCTACGAGAACCCGGTGCTGAAGGCGATCACCGGCTACCCGGTCAGCATGGAGGGCCGTTCGGCGACCTGCGCGCATCTCTCGCCGCTCGGCAACATCGCGGCCGCGGCGGCCGACCTGTGGAGCAACGAGAGTGTGCCGGATGTGCGGCTGCTCTCGGGGTCCGCCCCGGTCGCGTCGCTGGAGTCGCTGATCTACGACTGCCGGCTGATGAACGCGGCCCTGCGGCGCGGCCAGCAGCGCGAGCTGCGCGATCTTCACGTCGCCAGCGACGCGCCGCTCTCCTGCCAGGCGGCGTTGCTGACACCGGAAGCGTCCGTCGCGATCGCCTGGGCGATCACGGCCGAGCCCGATCCGTATCGACGCACGGTCGCGGCCGGACGCGTGGCTCTGGATCGGCTCGTGTTGCTCGCGGCCGAGGGGCGCCTGGCCGTGTCTGCGGCGGAATCCCGCTGGATCGATCGGTTGCGGCGTGAACTGGATCATTTGCCCGCGGAGGCCGAGCAGCTAAGGCACGCGGCAGGGGCGCGCTATGGGGCCCTTTATGAGCCCGCCCAATACGGCATCGAGTCTTAGGCTCGGCGCTTGCGTCGTGCAGCGATACGAGTCGCCCGCACTCGACCGGGTCGCGGTGCGCCGTGCGCTGGGGCTGCGCGGTTCGTCCGCGAACGCACGGCGTTGGGAAGCCGCGATCGAAGAGCTGTCCGAATCGCTGCCGCGACTGGCGCGCGCCCGGGCGATGATCCGGCTCGAGCCGGTCGCACTGCTGGAGCGGCGCCGGCTGGTGCTGGGCGCACCCCGGGCCGGCACCGAGCCCGCCAAAGTCCCGGCCGCTCTCTCGCCTTCCTCGGCCGCCAACAACCCCGCTGTGGTCATCGAAGGGGCCGTCGGCCAGTTCCTCGCCCACTCGCGCCTGGTGGCACTCTTCGTGTCAACGATCGGTTCGGGTGTGGAGCGGCTGTCTCGCGGGTGGCTGCGGGCCGGCGACGTTATTCGGGGATTGGTGGCGGATGCGATCGGCTCGGAGCTGGCGGAGGCGGTGGCGTTTCATTGCCAGCAGCAGGTGCGCGCCTGGGCGCGGGCGCACGGACTGGAGATCACGCCGCGCTACAGTCCCGGATACTGCGGCATGGACGTGCGCCAGCAGCGCGTGCTGTTCGATCAAGTTTCGGCGGCGCGGATCGGCGTGCGGCTGACGCCGAGCTGCCTGATGACGCCGGTCAAGAGTGTCTCCGGAATCATCGGCCTGGCGCCGGCGGGAACCGTCTCGCCGGAAGACTATCCGTGCAGCCGCTGCGACCACCCGCACTGCATGCAGCGGCGAACGCAGTTCGACGTTCGCCGCGGATCATGCGTCGATTGGGCGGAGTGCGGCATGCCCGCTCCGCTCGAGTCGGCTGCGGACGAGGCGTGAGACGATGACGTCGCGCGAGCGCATCCTGGCGGCCCTCGAGCGGCGATGCCCCGATCGCCTGCCGCTGTGCGAGACGCAATTCTGGCCGCAGACGCTCGAGCGCTGGCGCCGCGAAGGGATGCCCGCGGGCGCCGATCCGGTCGCGTACTTCGGACTGGACCCCATCGCGTGCGTGAACGACCTGTTCGATCCCTCGTTTCAGCTTCCCGAGCGCGTGTTGACGGAGACGGACGAATACCGGATCGACCTCGACCGCTACGGCAAGACCGTCAAATCCTGGAAGCATTCGGACAGCACACCCAGCATTCTCGCGCCGGCCATCCGCGGCTGGGACGACTGGAATCGCCTCAAGCAAGCGCTCCAGCCGTCGCCGACCAGGTTCAACAACCCGGCCGCGGAGGCGCAGTATGCGGCGGCGCGGGCCGCGGGCGAGTTGCTCGTCATCACGCCGGCCGAGCCGCTGTGGTTCGTCGTCTACCTCACGATGGGGTACGAGCACGGCCTGCGGGCGATTGCCCGGGAGCCGGAGCTCGTCGCCGACATGGTCGCCGCCTGCACGGACTACATCCTCGCGATGCTGGACCAGACGCTGGCGCGCGGATTTCGCTTCGACGCGCTCTGGTTCTGGTCCGACCTGTGCTACCGCAACGGCATGCTCTTCTCGCCGCGGGCGGCAAGGCGGCTCGTCCTGCCGCATTGGCAGCGAATCGGCCGCTGGTGCCGCGAGCACAAGATGTGCTTTCTGTTCCACTGCGACGGAAACGTGCGCGAGCTGATTCCGCTGCTCATCGAATCCGGCTGCGATGCGATTCACCCGCTCGAGGCCCGGGCGGGCAACGACGTGCGCGACTACAAGCAGACCTACGGCGATCGAATCTGTCTGATCGGAAACATCGACGCCGACATCATCGCGACGAACGACCCGCGTCAGATCGAGCGCGAGGTCGCCGCCAAGGTGCCGACCGCGGCGTCAGGCGGCGGCTACATCTACCATATCGATCACTCGGTTCCGCCAACCGTCTCGCTCGCGGCATACCGGCACCTGCTGGACTGCGTGCGGCGGTATGGTGGACACCCGGACGCGGTACCGGCGGGGGAGCGCCGCAGGGAGCAGTGAAAGTGATTCCGATTCGAGCGATGAAAACCGTGGAGGCGAGCCAACTGGCCCGCCAGGCACTGGAGCAGGGCGAGGGCATCCTGCGCCTTGCCCCGACCTGGGTACCACGAGCTTTTCTTCATCCGGGCCGGCGCCTGCGGCTGGCCGAAGAAGATCTCTACGCGCTCGGCCCCGAGCGGGGCGGCATCGACGAGCGCTGGCTCTCGTCCTGCATCGTCGCCGATAACCCCGGCGCCCCGCCGGACGAGGGACTCAGCTACCTCGTGCACGACGGGCGGCGCTGCACGCTTCGCGACGCAGTCGCGGAGCTCGGTCCGGCATTGCTCGGTTCCGAAATCTGGAATGGCTACCGCCGCTGGCCGGTCTTCGGCAAGTTCTTCGACAACCAGGGTCCGATCCCGCACCACCTGCACCAGGACGATGAGCTGGCCAGCCTGGTCGGCCGCGAGGGCAAGCCGGAGGCGTATTACTTCCCGCCGCAGCTCAACCAGACCTTGAATCGCTTCCCGTACACGTTCCTCGGGCTGGAGCCGGGCGTCACGAAGGCCGACGTGCGCCGCTGCCTGGAGCGCTGGCATCGCGGCGACAACGGCATTCTCGACCTCTCGCGCGCCTACCGTCTCCAGCCCGGCACGGGCTGGCTGATCGGTCCGCGGATCCTGCATGCACCCGGATCGCTGCTGACCTTCGAGCCGCAGTGGGCCAGCGACGTGTTCGCGATGTTCCAGAACCTCGTCGAGGACCGCTTCGTCCCCTGGGACCTGCTGGTCAAGGACGTGCCGCGGGATCGCAGACAGGACCTGGACTTCCTCGTCGACCTGGTCGACTTCCCGGCCAATACCGATCCCGAGTTCCGCAAGCACCATTTCCTGGCCCCGGTCGTGGCGGCCGGCGGCCCGGAGCAGCACTTCACGGATCGCTGGGTGGTCTATGGCCGCATCGGCGGCCGGCAGCTTCTCTCCGCCCGCGAACTGGCGCTGGAACCGGGCGGCAGCACGGTCATCCGCGACAGCGGCTGCTACGGATTGGTCGTGACGCAGGGCCGTGGCACGATCGGCTCACCGGGGGCACGCGGCGAGAAACTCGCGCTCGAGGCCCCGAGCCTGATTCGCTTCGGGCAGATGACATCCGACGAGGTCTTCGTCGCGGCAGGCCGGGCTCGGGACGGCCTGGAGTTCGTCAACACGGGCGAGTCCGAGCCGCTCGTCACGCTCCGCTATTTCGGTCCGGAGGCGTGTCCGGATGCGCCCGAACTTCCGCTGTGAATGCGCCCGCGAGGCCGATCGACCATGAAACCGCATCAACCCAGCGGCTGGAACACCTGGGACTTTCGCGGCGTCAACCGGCTCGTTTATCTCGAGCGCGGGCGGCAACGGGTGTGCATCGAGTACGCCATCTGGGACGAGGACCATCGGCCGGCCGGCGAAATCAAGAACCGGGGCGGGCTGCATCACGCCCTCACCTGGGGCGATGTGACGCGGCTCGGTGTGCACGCTCCGCTGGGGCTGCCGGCCGTGCTGGAATTCAAGGCCGGCGGCGCCGTCTGGCGGGCGGCGGCCGAGGCCGAGAGTGGGATGCTTCGCCTGACAGTGACGCCGCTCGACATGCGCCAGACCCCGCGCGGCGGCGCCGGCCTGCGGGTCGTCTTCCGCCTTCTGGCCCCGGATGGCGAGCCGTTGCAAATGCGCGGACCCGAATCGGGCACATTCGCCGGCTTGGAGCTCCAGTTCGACGGCGCGGCGTGGCCGAGCGACTACTTCCTGAACGTCGCCGAGCCTTACGCCGTTGGCCGGGCCGCATCCGCGGCCGCCGTCACCGTCCGATGGCGGCGGGCCGCCCCGTCGGGGTCGGACCGCGACCGGCCGGGCACCATCGCGAGGCACGAAAGTTCGACGCTTCGCGGCACGGGAGCGCTGGTCGAGGCGCCCGAGGCGATGATCGGTGCGGTCACGTGGAACACGCTCTTTGACAGCCGCCGCCGCCTGGTCAGCTCGCCGGTCAGCCGCGACTGGTGCCGGGACTGGAAGGGCGTGGCGGTCTGGTGCTGGGACACGTTCATGATCGGGGCGCTGATCGCCCACGAGTCGCCCGCCCTCGCTCGGCTCAACTTCGAGGCGGTGACCGCCGCGATCGACGAGCTCGGCATGGTGCCGAACTACTACATGGCGCACGGCGCCGCCAGCCGCGATCGCTCGATGCCCTGCCTGGGCGCGTACATGATCTGGAAGGTCCAGCAGGCCTCGCCGGACCGCCGCTGGCTGGCGCACATCTATCCGCGGCTCAGGCGCTGGCACGCCTACTGGATGAAGCACCGTGACGGCAATGGCGACGGCCTGCTCGAGTGGGGCAGCGACGCGCAGCCTCGCTTCGAGTTTCCGCAGCTCCTCCAGGACAATCCGCAGCTTCAGCACTCGGCCAAGTGCGCCATGTACGAATCCGGGCTCGACAACTCGCCGATGTACGACGATGTGTCCTTCAACGCCGAGGCCTGTACGCTCGAGCTGGCGGATGTGGGGCTCAACTCCTACTACGCGATGGACTGCGAGGCGCTGGCCCGCATTGCCGAGTGCCTGAGCCGCCCGCGCGACAGCGCCGCGTATCGCCGCGAGTACGAGGCGATGCGCGAGCGAATTAACCAGCAATTGTGGGACGAAAATGCCGGCATCTACTGCAATCGCCACTGGAACGGGCGCCTCTCGCCTCGCTGGGCGCCGACCTCGTTTTTCCCGCTGATCGCTGGCGTCGCCCCGCCGGAGCGGGCGGAGCGCATGGTCCAGCTTCATCTGCGCAATCCCGACGAGTTCTGGGGCCGGTGGGTCATCCCCTCGATCGCCCGCAACGATCCGGCCTTTCCCGACAATGACTATTGGCGCGGTCGAATCTGGGGTCCGTTCAACTTTCTGGTGGCCGAAGGGCTGCGGCGCTACCGCTTCGACGACGTCGCGGCCGAGCTCGCCGAAAAGAGCCTCGCGCTGTTCATGGAGAACTGGCGCGCGGACGGCGGCGTCTATGAGAACTACAACGCCGTCACCGGCCGCGGCGCGGACGTCTGGAACGCGGCCAGGCTCTATCACTGGGGCGGATTGATGGCGCTCGTCGCGATCCAGGAGCTGATCGACAGCGAGCCGGCCGGCTGGATCCGCTTCGGCTCCTTGCGATTCCCGGCGGCCGGCATTCGAAACGTGTGTCTGGGTGACGATGTGTACGACGTCGAGCTGGACGAAACCCTGCGCGTGAGGCGTAACGGTACGCCGTTCCTTGAGTGCCGCCCGCGCTCGATCGTTCGAATCCCGGTGCGCGAATCGGCCCGGCCGATCGCTGTGCGCTCCGCCGGAAGTGGACAACTGACGCTGCATGCCCACGAGCAGGCCGAGCGAGCGCTTTCGGTCAACGATGGAGAGCCCATCCTCCCGCAAGCGCAAACCGGGCGGATCGTCTACTCCTGGTAGCCCGGTCCGTGCAACCGTCCGGCGCCCGAGTCAGCCGCACAACTCGGGTCCGCGCGGCACGGTCTGGGGCCGCGGAGCGATCGAGACGCGATACGATCCGCCGCTGACCAGCGTCAGCTCCTGTGATCCGATCCGCGCCGGCAGGTTCAGTGCTGCCCGTGTGCCCACTCGCACGTGCACCTCGTGCGGGTCCATCGTGACCTCGACCGCCTCACCATGCAGCATCAAACGGAACCGCAGGCCGCGCCAATGCCGCGGCAGGCAGGGAGTTATCTCCAGGCGGACGGGCGGCCCCGGTCCTTCGACCGGGATCTGAACGCCGCCCAGGCCGAATACGGCCGCGAGCCACGCGCCGCCCATCGCCGTCCCGTGCAGACCCTGATGCGTGTCGTGGCGGCCGGTCAGCGATTCGTCCAAGTCCATGCCGGCCGAGATGCGGAAATTGCGGTACGCCTCGTCCGCGTCGCCGAGCCGCGCCGCCACGACCGCATGAACCGCGAAGCTCATCGAGGAGAAGTTCAGGCTCCGGTCGCGATAGAACTCCCAATTGGCCCGCAAGACACGCGGGTCGAAGCACTGACCGAAGAGCATCATCGCCATCAGCACATCCGGCTGATTCATCGCCTGGTACTCGTAGACTGGCTCGAACCAGGCGCGGCGCCGCGCCAGGAAGTCGTCGGGCAGCGGTTTGAGCCGATGGAAGCCCTCGCACTGCTCGTAGACGCTCGTCGCCGGATCGAGCAGCATCCGCAGTCCGCCCGCGATCCGCTTCCACATCTCCGGCTCATCCCGGCCGAGCTCGAGACGGCGCTCCGCCTCGCCGCGCTGCCTCGGGTCGAGCGCCTCGAGCGCCGCGGCGGCCCATTCGAGCGTCCGGGCCGCCAGGAAGTTCGTGTAGAAGTTGCTCCGCGAGTGGCAATGCCCCTCATCCGGCCCGGCGACGTTCTCGAAGTCCCACGCTCCACTGCGAGGATCATGCGTCGCCCGCGAGGCATAAAAGCGGGCCGAATCGACGAGCAGTTCCAGTCCCCGGCCGCGGAGCAGCTCCGAATCGCCCGTCGCCCGCACGTACTGCATCAGGCCATACGCGACGTCTGCGTTGATGTGGATGTTGGTGCGCGGAAACCAGTACCAGTCGCCCAGGCACTCCTCGCCGCCCGGTCCGGCCTGCCACGCGAACTTAAGCCCGCGACAACCCTGGCTCGCCGCGATCTCGCGAGCCCGCCCCATCGCGGCCATCCGGAACTGCATGCACGTGTGCGCGAGCTCCGGGTAGACGAACGTGTAGAAGGGCACGATGTACAGGTCGGTGTCGTAGAATACGTTTCCCTGGTAGTACTGCCCGGTCAGCAGCTTGACGGGCACGCTGGCCGCGGCGGACCAGCGCGGCGCCGCCGCAAGCAGGTGAAACAGGCAGAACCGCAGGCTGCGCTGCGCCTCCGCATCGCCGTCGATCTCGACATCGGCCCGCTCCCAAAGCGCCTGCCACGCATCGTGATTCGCGTGCAGCGCAGCGGCGTAATCGGTCGCCGAATCGCCACACCCGACCGCCGCGCCGCTCGAGCCGCCCGGCGCGTCGCACTGAACCGTCACGCACCGCTCGATGACGATCGTCCGGCCGGCCGCGCCCGCGAACTCATACTCGCTGCACACCATCTCCGCCGCGAGAAGTCCGCCCGCCCGCACCGGAGCCGGGCCGTTCCGCAGACGGTTTTCGACACTCAGACGCACCACGTGGCCGCGGACACGCGTTCTGACGACCATCTCGCAGCAGCCATCCGCGCCGGCCGCCCGCTCGACAATGTCGAACTGCCGCTCGCCTGTGATGTTCGAGCGGACGGAGCCGTCGAGCCCGCTGAGCACCCGCACCGGCTCGTCATGATCGCGTGGCGTGATGGCCACGCGCATGTGGACTCGCTCGGGATGCCGAAGCGATGCGAACCGCTGACACTCGACGCGCGTCACCCGGCCGGCCGGGTCGCAATAGTCCAGAACATAAGCATAGACCCCGCTGCGAAGCAGCAGCGTCTGCTCGAACTGCACGATCCGGCCGGTGGTCAGCGAGATCTCGCGCCCGCCGACAAACACCCGCACCAGCAGCGGATCGGGTAGCGCCGCGACAGCCGGGCTCGCGCCGGCACCGTCGAAGCACCTTTCATCCAGCCACGGCCGCCGGCGTGCCGACGCCCGAATCTGCCCGAACATGTCCAGTTCGTCGTAGACCCCGGCCACGAGCGTCAGCGGCCAGGGACCGTCGTGATCGCCGATGACGTGCCCCGACAGGCCGAGCCGGCCGTTGCTGATCGCGAACACGCTTCGGTGCTGCGCCAGTGCCGCCGCGTCGCAGCGACGATTCGTGATGATCCACTCCGCGCCGCTGCTCATGTCACGATCCGCCTTCGCCTGCGATCTGTGGCCCCGTCGTCGCCCCGGCCGGACCGGCCAGGAGGCGGTGTGCCGCCAGGAGCTCGGGCAACCCGCCCGCGATGACGTGCGCGGCGGCGCGGAAATCCTGCCGGTGCGTATCACCGTTCGGCAGTGCGACCGCGCAGCCGATTCCCGCCGCTCGTTGAGAGACGATTCCGGGCTCCGTATCCTCCAGCCCGATGCAGCGGGCGTAATCGCCCGGCTCGATGCCCATGCGCGCCAGGGCGAGGCTGTACAGGTCCGGATGCGGCTTCAGCCGGTGCTCGCACGCGTCGTCGGCCGTGATGAAGGCGTCGAAACACCGCCGGCGCTCCGAGAGTTCTGCGAGCATCCGCTCCTTGCGCTGGGCCGAGACCGGCCAGTCGCGCACCTGCTCGGCCGTGCGCACGAGTACCTGGTCCATCACCGTCTCGGCCTCAAAGGCGATCGAAGCAGTGACCAGCGCCAGTCTCGCCGGCCGGCTTTCGAAGCTCTCGGCGACCCGCGCGAGCGCATCGAACGCATCCGCGCCGTCGGGCGACGCGGCCGCCGATCGATGCTCTTCATGCTCGTCGAGCGAGGCACGGATCTCATCGCGCAGGCAGGTGATTTCGCGCCCAAGCCAACCCTTGATCGTCGCCACGAACGCGGCATATCCCGGCATCGGCTCGATCAGCCGTCTCGCTATCCCGTGCAGCAACCCCTGCATGTCCCTGTCGTCCGCCGCGTCTCCTCCGGCTCGCATCAGGATCGAGTGGTAGCGCATGTAGTAGATGTCGAGCGCCGCCCGAACGCGCGGACCCCACTCGTCGCACCGGAAGGCTGCCATGTGCAGTCCAAGACAGCTCCGCAGCCGCGCCGCCACCTCCTCCGCGCGCCCGGCCGCCGGCCGGTCCGGGCTCGTTCGGCCGGCCTCGAGGGCCGCCCGGCGAAACTCTCCGTCCTCCACCACGGCTCGCAGGCCGCAGATGCGCGCCGTATCGAGCACCTGGTGTGCCCGCGGCGTACCCGGCAGATGCGCCAGCGTCCAGGCCAGCGCCTCGGCGAACGCCTCGCGCAGCGCCGCGGGGCGAAACTCCGCCTCGTAGCGCTTCAGCAGATACTCGGTATGGTGTTGGTTGCTGTGGCCGATGACGTGGGGGTAGTCGCGCTGCCGGTCGAGTCCGGGCCACTGCTGCGCGGTCAGCCGCCCGGTAAACCTCCGCACCATGTACTCCAACGCGTGCAGAGCGAGCGGCTCGGTCGTCGTGCTCGTCCCGTCCATGTCGACGGCGTACGCCACGACGCCGCCGATCGGGCCACGAACGAGCGGCGCTAGCGGATACTCGGAGTGCGGCGCATAAACGTAGGCCAGGTTGCGGACGCAGACGGACGCGATGGGGCGGGGCTCCGGCGTCTCGCCCGACGGGCGGAGGATCGCGCTGGCGGATGGCGCGTAGTAACCTGGATAGAAATACCGAATCACGGGCTGCCCGTCGGCGGCCATCGCGCATCCTTCTGACACGGCAGGACCTCGTCGAGCGAGGCCGCCTTGCGCGCCGATCGCCCGCCAATCTATACGCCGCGCCATCAGCGGCGCGCCAGCGGGCCGGCGTCACGACAACGGCACGTTCGTCGCGCCAGGCGCTCCGCGGCGGCGGGAGCGCGCCCAACGCCCGGCGACCCACGTGTGCTGGACGACGTGCAATGCGCGTGCCGCCCCACGGGGACTGGCCCACCGTGATTTCGCCAGTTTATCAGACCAATGTCGGCTGCGGTCCGGCGCTTGCGGCCGGTCGCACAGCCGGGTCCACGATGGACCGAACGGTCGCTGTGTCTTCCGTATCCGCAGCTCTGGCAATTGGTTAGAACAATTACGGACAGACTTATCCGGAATCCGCTTGACAGTTTGCCAAATCCGGGCGATAGTACATATGTGGATATGAATATCGTTAACTCGTCGATGCGAACCGCCCATGATCTCTAAGACCGCCGAATACGCCGTCCGCGCGTGCCTCTGGCTGGCCGAACACCCCGGCCAGGCCTGGACCGTGCACCACATCGCGGACGCGATCCGAGTCCCGGCCAAGTACCTCGCCAAGGTCATGCAACTGCTCGGCCGGGCCGCTCTCGTCCGGGCGCAGCCCGGACCCGGCGGCGGTTTCGCGCTCAGCCGGACGCCGTCCCAGGTCTGCATTCTCGACGTGATCGAGGCGGTCGAGCCCCTGCCGCGGATTCGCTCGTGCCCGGTCGGGATGCCGGATCACGATACCGAGCTCTGCCCGCTTCACGCCCGGCTCGACCGGGCTGTCGCGAGCGTGGAAGACACCTTCCGCCAGTGCACGCTGGCTGAACTGCTGAACGATTCAACCCCCAAGTCACCTGAAAGAGGAAACGGCGCATGAAAAGGTGGATGTGGTTACCGCTGTCCACGGCGGCCGCGATGCTCGTGGCCGGCTGTGAACGAAACATCATCGACGACGAAGAGGGCGACGGATCGACGCCCGCCGCCGTGTCGGCCGGCAGCAGCACATCGGGCGCCGGCAGCGTCGCGGACCAGGTCGCCAGAGAACGCAACCTGTCGCCGGACGACGTCGTGGCCGCGCTGAAGACCTACATGCCCAGCGGCCGACACGATGAGTACGTCCTGTTCGCCTCGGGCGGACACAGCGGCCAGGTGTTCGCCATCGGCATTCCCTCGATGCGGCTGCTCAAGACGATCGGCGTCTTCACGCCCGAGCCGTGGCAGGGTTGGGGCTTCGGCACCGGCAGCGAGATTCTCGCCGGCGGCGACGTCAACGGTATCGAAAACCGCTGGGCCGATACGCACCACCCGGGCCTGAGCGAGACGAGCGCCGAGTACGACGGCCAGTTCCTCTTCATCGGCGACAAGGCGAATTCGCGCGTGGCTGTGATCGACCTGCGCGACTTCGAGACCAAGCAGATCGTCAAGAACCCGGTCGCGATCAACGATCACGGCGGGTGCTTCGTCACGCCCAATACCGAGTACGTCGTCGAGGGAGGCCAGTACGGCACGCCGCTCGGCTGGGAATACGCGCCGCTGGAAGAGTATCAGAAGACCTACCGCGGCCTGGTCACGTTCTGGAAGTTCGACCGCAGCAAGGGCCGGATCGACGTCGATCAGTCCTTCTGCATCGAGCTGCCGCCCTACTGGCAGGACCTGTTCGACAGCGGCAAGTTCGCGTCGGACGGCTGGGTTTTCGGCAATTCGATCAACACCGAGCTGGCCACCGGCGGCATCGAGTCCGGCAACCCGCCCTTCGAGGCGGGCGCGAGCCAGCGCGACAACGACTATCTGCACATCATCGACTGGCGCAAGGCCGAGGCGGTCTTCAAGGCCGGCAAGGTCACGAAGATCAAGGATTTCCCCGTCATCGCGCTCCAGACGGCGATCGACGAAGGGCTGCTCTTCTTCGCCCCGGAGCCCAAGAGCCCGCACGGCGTCGACGTGACGCCCAAGGGCGAGTTCATCGTCGTGGCCGGCAAGCTCGACCCCCACGTTTCGATCTACAGCTTCGCCAAGATCCAGTCGGCCATCGCCGCCAAGAACTGGACCACCGACCAGTACGGCGTGCCGATCCTCGACTACGACGCCGTCTGCGAGGCGCGGGTCGAGCTCGGCCTCGGACCGCTGCACACCCAGTTCGATGACAAGGGCTACGCCTACACGTCGCTCTTCCTCGACAGCGCCGTGGCCCGCTGGACGCTGGGCGGCCCCTACCAGTCGCTGCACAGCGAGCCGGCCTGGACGCTCGTGACCAAGAAGAACGTCCAGTACAACATCGGCCACCTGACGACGGCCGAGGGCGACGTCACCAGCCCGGACGGCAAATACCTGGTCGCCCTCAACAAGTGGTCGATCGACCGCTTCTTCCACCCGGGCCCGCTCTTCCCGCAGAACCTCCAGCTCATCGACATCAGCCAGCCCGGCGACAAGATGCAGGTGCTCTATGACATGCCGCTCGGCGTCGGTGAGCCGCACTACGCCCAGATGATCAAGGCCGACAAGCTCAAGCCCTGGACCGTCTACCCCGAGGTGGGCTGGGATCCGGCCAGGCAGGCCGTCGACCCCGACGCCCCCAAGGCCGGCCAGGAGAAGATCGTCCGCGACGGCAACAAGGTCACGGTCTACATGACCGCCAACCGCAGCCACTTCACGCCCGAGCACGTGAAGATCAAGCAGGGCGACCACGTCGTCTGGAAGATCACCAACATCGAACGCACCGAGGACGCCACGCACGGCTTCTCGCTGCCGGGCTACAACATCAACCTCTCGCTCGAGCCGGGCGAGACCGCCACCTTCGAGCTCGAGGCCGTCAACCCCGGCGTCTACACCTGGTACTGCTCCGAGTTCTGCTCCGCCCTGCACCTGGAAATGATGGGCTACTTCCTGATCGAGCCGACGCAGACGGCCGAAGCGCCGGCGACCGTCGAGCCGGCCGCGGGCGGAACCCAGTGACCGTACGGAGACCGGCGCCGCATCCGATTCGAACGTGCTGAAGACGAAAGCAAGGCCGACCATGACCAAGACGCTTGAGAACATCCTGGGGCCGCGGGTGCCGCGCGACGAGCTGCGCAGCCGGACGACACGCTACCTGCTGCCGACCGTGCTGCTGATCATCGCCGGCTGCCTCGTGCTCGCATCCTACGTTCAGCCTTACTGGCTGATGACGCTTCACGCGCCGCAGTACCCCAAGGGGCTGCACGTGCAGGCCTATCTCAATCGCCTCGAAGGCGATGTGCAGGAGATCGACGGCCTGAATCACTACATCGGGATGCGGCCGCTCAACGACGCGGCTCAGCTCGAGCGCCAGACCAGCGCCATGCTGGTGGTCGTCGTGGCCGGCCTGCTGCTGGCCTCGATCTTTATCCACAGCCGTTGGGCAGCCGTAGCAGCCCTGCCGGGATTGCTCTTTCCGATCGGCTTCCTGGGCGACCTGCAATACTGGCTGGCGACCTTCGGCACCAACCTCGACCCGACCGCGGCCCTCTCCAGCTCGATCAAACCGTTCGTTCCCCCGGTTCTCGGCGTCGGCACGATCGGGCAGTTCAAGACGGTTGCGATCGCCGGCCCGGGCCTGTGGATGGCCACGGCCGCGTCGCTGGTCATCCTCGTCGCGCTCTATTTTCACCGCCGGGCCTACAAGCCGCTGTTCGACCGCCGCCGCGAAGCGCGGCGCGCGGCCGCGCAGGCGTCCTCCGCGGCGGTGGCCTGCATCGCTCTTCTGTGGGTCGCTCCGGCGGCGCGCGGCCAGGACGTCGCGCCGCCGGGCGACCTGGCCCGGCTCGTGGCCGCCGCACACCCCGGCGCGACGCTCACGGTTCCGCCCGGCCGCTACAGCGGGCTGCTGGTCATCGAAAAGCCGCTGACGCTGCTGGGCGACGGGCGCGTCACGATCGACGCCGGCGGCGTCGGCGACGCGGTCCGCATCACCGCCCCGGATGTGACGCTCCGCGGCTTTCACATCTGCAACTCCGGTGACAGCCTGGATCGCCAGAACTCCGGGATCTCCATCTCCGCCCCGCGGGCGACCATCGAGGACAACACGCTCGAAAACGTGCTGCTGGGCGTAATGCTCAACAGCGCGCCGAACTCCGTCATCCGCGGCAACCGCATCCGCGGCAAGAACCTCGACCCCGCCCGCCGAGGCGACGGCATCCGCCTGTGGCGCAGCGACGGAACGACCATCGAATCGAACCAGGTCGAGTCCGTCCGCGACGTGGTCATCTGGTACTCGGCCGACGTTCGCCTCACCGGAAACACCGTGCGCGACAGCCGCTACGGCATGCACTTCATGTACGCCAGCGGCGGCGTGCTCGAAGACAACCGCCTCGTCGAAAACTCGGTCGGCGTGTTTCTCATGTACAGCCACGACGTAGTGATGCGGCGAAACACTTTCGAGCGCAACCGCGGCCCGAGCGGCTACGGCATCGGCCTCAAGGACATGGATTGCGTCGTCGCCGAGCAGAACCGCGTCGTCGGCAACCGCGTCGGAATGTACGTCGACAACAGCCCCTCGCGGGCCGACGCCGTGCAGACATTCCGCGGCAACATCTTCGCGTTCAACGACGTGGCCCTCGCCTTCCTGCCTTCCGTGCAGCGAAACCGCTTCGTCGAAAACGAGTTCCACGAGAACGTCGAGCAGGTCGCCATCCTCGGCAGCGGCGAGCTGAAGAACAACGATTTCACCGTCGCCGGCCGCGGCAACTTCTGGAGCGACTACAGCGGCTTCGACGCCGACGGCGACGGCCTCGGCGACGTGCCCTACCGCGCCATGAGCCTGTTCGAGAACCTCATTGACCGCGAGCCGAAGCTGCGGCTCTTTCTGCACAGCCCCGCACAGCAGGCCATCGAGCTGGCCAGCCGGGCCTTCCCGATCATGCGGCCGCAGGCCAAGATCACCGACGAAGCGCCGCTGATGCGGCCGGCGGCGCTTGCCGCCGCCGCCACGCAGGCCGGCCCGGGCTGGGCGAGCTCCTCGCTGGGCGTTGCCCTTCTCGCAGCACCGGCACTGCTGCTTCGCCGCCTCCGCCGGGCTCCCGAACCGGCCGGCGCGCCGCCGGCCGCCGTCCTGCGATCCGCATTGCCGACGCCGAGCGCAGCGGCCGGCGAGACGGACCGCGAGACCGCTCCGGTCCTTGAAATCCGCGGCCTGCGTAAGTGCTTCGGCCGCCAGGTCGCCGTCGACGGCCTCACGCTGGGCATGTCGCCGGGCGAGGCGATCGCATTGTGGGGCACGAACGGCGCCGGCAAGACCACGATCATCAAGTCGATTCTCGGCCTGCACCGCTTCGCCGGCACGATTCGCGTCGGCGGCTTCGACGCTCTGCGCCGCGGCAAGGCCGCCCGCCGGCTGATCGGCTACGTCTCGCAGGAGCTCAGCTTCTACGACGATCTGAGCGCCCTGGACACCGTCCGCTTCTTCGCCGCCCTCAAGCGCGTGCCGACCGCGCGCGCCGCCGATGTTCTGGCCCAGGTCGATCTGCTCGAGCACGCCCGCAAGCGCGTCTCGCAGCTCTCCGGCGGCATGAAGCAGCGGCTGGCGCTGGCCGTCGCGCTTCTGGCCGACCCGCCGATCCTGCTGCTCGACGAGCCGACGTCGAACCTCGACGCGGCCGCGCGGCGCGAATTCTTCGGCGTGCTCCGCACCTTGAAGCGTGCCGGCAAGACGATCCTCTTCACCACGCACCGCGCCGACGAGGTCTCCACCCTGGCGGACCGCGTCATAGTCCTGGAACGGGGCCGCGTGATTCAGGACGGCCCGCCGGCCACGCCGGCTTCAGAGTTCCGCCTGCGGATTCCCCTGTCCGATGACGTCCGCGACCGGGCGCACGACCTGCTCCGCGGCGCCGGCTTCGCCGTCAGTCGCAACTGCACCGCACTGCTCGTCCGCGTGCCCGCCGCGCGGAACGCGATGCCGATCGCCCGCCTGACGCAGGCCGGAATCGCGGTGGACAGCTTCGAAATCGAATCAGGAGACCACGCGTGAAATCCTGTGCTTGCACCAATTCGCACAGCCGACCGACCGACGTCCTCAAAGCCGAGCACCGCGTGATCGAACGCGTCCTCGACGCTCTGGAGCGTTTCGCCGCCCAGGAGCAGATCGACGCCGGCGCCTTCCGCAGCGCCATCGACTTCCTGCGGAACTTCGCCGACGGCTGTCACCACGCCAAGGAGGAGAACGAGCTCTTCCCACGCCTCGAGGCCGCCGGCTTCCCCCGCGACCACGGCCCCGTCGGCTGCATGCTCGATGAGCACGACCAGGGCCGCAGCCTGGTCCAGTGCATGGCGCAGCACCTCGACGCGACCGCCGCGGGCGACGACGGCGCACGCGAGGTGCTCCGCGCGGCCGCGGACAGCTACATCGACCTGCTCCGCAAGCACATCTGGAAAGAGGACAACGTCCTGTTCCACCTGGCCGACCGCACGCTCTCCGAGACCGATCAACAGGCGCTCTCGGCCGGCTTCGAGCGGACCGAGCAGGCCGAGGCGAATCTCGGCAAGCACGAGCGCTACCTCGAGCTGGCCGACGAGCTGCACCGCCGCGCCCTCGAGCTCTCCGCGACCGAACCGAAAGGAAATCCGCAATGATCGCGGCCCGTCTGGCCTCAATCGAATCTCAGGGGACCGCTCCGGCCGTGCCGGCGCTCGCCGCTCGCGGCCGCGGACTGAGCCCCTACATCGTCTTCGTCCTCGCCCGCAAGGAAGTCCGCGACGCCCTGCGAAACCGCTGGTTCATTCTCTATGCGGTCTGCTTCGCGGCACTCTCCCTCGGGCTCGCCTCCGTCGCCCTCACCGGCACCGGCCGCTTCGGGATGGCCGGCTTCGGCCGCACCGCCGCGAGCCTGGTGAACCTGGTCCTGCTGATCGTCCCGCTGATGGGATTGACGCTCGGGGCGGCCGCTCTGGCCGGCGAACGCGAACGCGGCACGCTCGAGACGCTGCTTTCGCAGCCGATCGGCCGCAGCGAGGTGCTGTTGGGCAAGTTTCTCGGTCTGGGCACCGCGATCGCCGGTGCCCTGGCGGCGGGCTTCGGCACGACGGCGGCTGTGCTCGCGACGAAGGGCGCCTCGTCGAACGTCGTCCAGTTCGGCGCGATCTTCCTGCTCAGCGTACTGCTGGGCTGGACGATGCTCAGCGTCGGCTTCCTGATCTCTTCGCTCGCCAGCCGCACCACCGTCGCGCTCGGCGCGGCCATTTTCGCCTGGCTTGCGTTCGTTTTCCTCGGTGATCTCGGTCTGATCGGCAGCGCGATGACGCTTCGCATGAGCCCCGGTGAACTGCTCGCCGCAGCCCTTGTGAACCCGCTCCAGGTCTTCAAGATCTTCGCCGTCAGCGGCATGCATCGCTCGCTCGATCTGCTCGGCCCGGCCGGGCTCTATGCATCGCAGACGTTCGGCAGCGGCCTGCCCGCCCTGCTGTGCGGCGTGCTGGCCGCATGGATCGTCCTGCCCTTCACCTGTGCGTGGGCGGTTTTCGTGAATCGAGGTGTTCGATGAGCCGCACCTTCGCCACGCTTTCACTGCTCGCCGCAGGCTCGCTCCTCGTGTTGCCGGCCGGTTGCGGCCGCAGTGAAGACCTCGGCCCGCCGCAGATCGCCTACGGCCAGACCGAATGCGATCTGTGCAGGATGATCATCAGCGAAGAGCCCTTCGCCGCGGCCGCCGTCATCGCCTCGCCCGACGGCGTGCAGAAGCTGGCCTTCGACGACATCGGCTGCCTGCTCGACTTCCTGGCCGAGCAACCGCCCGGCAAACGCATCGTCAGCTACGTGCATGACTATGCCTCGCGCGAGTGGGTCGACGCGTCCGCCGCCCGCTTCGTCCGCAGCGACTCGCTTCAGACGCCGATGGCCTCGCACCTGGCCGCCTGTAAAACCGCAGCCGGCGCCGCCGACCTCCTGAAGCGCTATCCAGGCAACACGACGACGCTCGACCAGCTCCGCACCGCGGCCGGCCCGAGCCTTGCGAGCGATTCCTCTGCGACAGAAAGGAGCGCACCGTGACTACGCTTCTGGCCAGCCGTCCGGCCAGCGAACACCGCACGACCGTCCAGGCCGCGGAGCCGGCACGCGTCGATCGTCCCGGCGACGATGCCGCGCCGCCGGCGCTTCGGCGCCAGGTGACCGAATGGCTGCGGTCGTCGGGCTTCATGAGTCTCGATCTGCGCCTCTTCATCGCCGGGTACTTTCTGGTCGTGCTCGGGGCCACGGTTCTCTGCGTCGCGGCGCGAATCGGCAATCCACAGGCCTGGGCCTGGGGCGTCCGCCTGATGAACCTGCCGTTGGCGGCCGTCGGCGCCGGACTGCTCGTGCTCGCGACGGTCTCGGCCGGCGCGGCCGTCTGCTTCTCCGCCGGCCGCAGCCGCTGGTGGACCGGCGGCGCGCTGGCGCTGACCACGCTGCTCTGCCTCGGCTTCATCGCCACGCTCGCGATCGACCTCGACACGAAGTGGGCGTATGGCATTCGCCCCGGCGACAAGTTCCGCCCCTATGAGCGCTACGTCGCTCACCGCTTCAATGTCAGGCTGCCCAAGAAGCGCCCGGCCGAACCGCTTTCGGCCGCACCGGCCGTCGCGGCCGCGCCGCTTGCCCGCAAGGTCGACCCGGCCAAGGGCCAGAAGCTCTTTCTCGGGACGTGCATGAGCTGCCACGGTCCGCGTGGAGAGGGCCTGCCGGGCCAGGGCAAAAGCCTGGTCAACAACGAATTCATCGGCTCGCTGGACGAAGATGGGCTTCTCGCATTCCTGAAAGCCGGCCGGCAGCCCTGGGATCCGAAGAACACGACCAAGGTGCAGATGCCGCCGCGAGGCGGGAACCCGATGTTGTCGGACGACGACCTGCGCGACATCGCCGCACACTTGCGAACGCTTCAGTCATCGACCGCCAGTGCTGCACCGGCTCCTTCCGGCGCCGCTGCGACGAACGGCCAGCACAGCGAACCGCTCGCCTCCGCGGCCGAGTCATCCGCCGCTGCGGCGAGCGCCTTTCCCGAGCCGATCGATCCCGCACTGCTGTTGCCGCGTTGGGTCGTCGGCCCGCCGCCCGCCGGAACGCCCGGCCTCTCGGCCGAGTTCCTGGCCGACGCGTCGCGCCCGAAGTGGAAACCGCCATCCGGCGCCGTCGCCTTCGTGAATAGCTACTACCTGGTCGCCCAGTACGGCGGCCTGCATGCGTCTGCGATTGCGATCGTCTTTGCTGTACTGGCCGTGCAGGCCATCCGTGGGCGAATCAGCGCAGAGCGCCGCGCCCCGCTGGCCCTCGGACTGGTCGCCTGCACCGTCATGACCGCGAGCTGGCTGGTGCTGTTCCCGTTCACCTTCGTGATTTGAGCCGTTTCTGCCTGCGCGCGGCGAAGCGCGCCGCTGATATTGACGCCGGCCGGGAAGATGCAGCGCGGAACTCGGCCGCCTCAGCGGCCGCTTCGCCGCGATCGCTTCGCTTCTGATGAGCTTCTCGATTCGCCGGCCGCTCGCGCCGCGGACGCATCGGCGTCCCCGCTCTCTCGCCTCCTGGCCAGGTTGCCGGAGGCCGGCCGGCGCGCCGTTTCGCCGGGCGTGGGGCAGAGCGGCTGCTCCTGCCGGCCGTCCGCGAGCAGCTCCGCAATCGTCGACGCCGCGAACGCCCGCTCGACCGTCGCCAGAGCGTCGTCCAGGCGCTGATGAAGTGCACACAGCCGGGCCGAGTGGGATTCGAGCTTCAACGGACAACTGCGGATGCGCTGCAACGGATCGACGGCGTTGACGACATCCAGCACGGTGAGCTGCGCGGCGTCGCGCGCCAGCACGAATCCGCCGCCCAGCCCGCGCTGCGACCGCACGATCCCCGCCTCGACCAGCGTCTGGAGCACTTTCGCCAGGTAATTGCTCGGAACCTGCGTCGCGGCCGCGATCTCGCGCGTCGTTCGCGGCGACTCCGGCTGCGCCGCGAGCCAGACGATCGCCCGCAGTGCGTACTCGACGGTGCGTGAAAGCATGCGGCCCTGCGCCCTCGCTCAATGCGGATATTCCGACCCGCAGATCGATAGTATCGCGCGCCGCCCGAACGTCAAATCGCCGGCCACCGCGGCGAGCGCGTGATCGCGGGGCGCAGATCGTCGCCTCTACCGCGGCGGACGGGTCGGCGCGCGTCGGCCGGGGAGCGGTCCGCCCAACGGGGAGCCCACAGAAGGGGATGTAATCCATGAGACAGTTCAGAGCCTGGTTGTCACTGGGAGCACTTTTGCTCGGCGGCGCGCTGCTGACCGGCTGCCCGCAGCCGGCTGCGGAGGATCCGGATCCGAACTCGCCCGGCGTGGTCGACGAGGATCCGGGCGGCGACGGTTCACAGGATCCGCCCGGCCAGACGCCCGACAGCGGCCAGAACCCGGACCCGAACGGGGGCGATCAACCGGACGATCCGGACGGCGACCACGCCGGCGACCCCGACC
>CAZXUI010000070.1:0-25324 GCA_964643885.1 uncultured Planctomycetales bacterium | reverse complement strand
CAGGAGCACACGATCAAGCCGAAGAAGTTCGCGCAGACGGACATCGACGAGGTGATTCTGGGCCACACGAACGAGCCGGAGTACAAGAAGCTCCAGAGCAACGAGCTGATGGAGGCGTTCCGCGACCGGACGATCAAGATCGACGTGCCGTACAACATCCGGCTGAGCGACGAGATCAAGATCTACGAGAAGGATTTCTCGAAGGACAAGGTCCGGGGCATTCACATCGCGCCGCACACGATCGAGATGGCGGCGATGTGGGCGGTGATGACGCGGCTGGAGGAGCCGAAGAAGGCGGGGCTGACGCTGCTTCAGAAGCTCAAGCTCTACGACGGCAAGAGCATTCCGGGGTTCACCGAGGATTCGGTCAAGGAGCTGCGCGAGGAGCACCCGCGCGAGGGGATGTCGGGCATCAGCCCGCGCTACATCCAGGACAAGGTATCCAACTCGCTGGTCAGCGAGCAGGCGCAGATCGAGCGCTGCATCAACCCGTTCATGGTGCTGAACGAGCTGGAGAACGGCCTGAGCCATCACTCTCTGATCACCGACGAGGAGCAGAAGAAACGCTACAAAGAGCTGCTCAGCGTGGTGCGCGAGGAGTACGAGGACATTCTCAAGGCGGAGGTGCAGCGGGCGATCAGCGCGGACGAGGACGCGATCACTCGGCTATGCGCCAACTACATCGAGAACGTACGGGCCTATACGCAGCGCGAGAAGGTGCGCAACAAGTACACCGGCCGGGACGAGCCGCCGGACGAGCGGCTGATGCGGAGCATCGAGGAGAAGATCGACATTCCCGACAGCCGCAAGGACGATTTCCGCCAGGAGATCATGAACTACATCGGTGCGCTGTCGCTGGACGGCAAGAAGTTCGAATATCACACGAACGCGCGGCTGCACAAGGCGCTGGAGCTGAAGCTGTTCGAGGACTCCAAGGACACGATCAAGCTCAAGAACGTGGTCAGCGGCGTGGTGGACGACGAGACGCAGGCGAAGATCGACGTGGTCAAGCAGCGGCTGATCAAGTTCTTCGGCTACAACGAGACGAGCGCGACGGACGTGCTGAACTACGTGGCCAGCATCTTCGCCCGCGGAGACGCCAAGCAGCGCGAGTAGCCGGCGGGCGGATGCGAATCAGAACCCCCCCTGCGCCGAGCAGGGGGTCCCATGGCCGCCAAGTGACCCGCCGCTTGGCGCGGCGGGTTCTGATGCGCGGCGAAGTGACCCGCCGCTTGGCGCGGTGGGTTCTGATGCGCGGCGAAGTGACCCGCCGCTTGGCGCGGCGGGTTCTGATGCGAGCAGCCGCCGACACGATCGCAGCGCGATTCTCAGCACCGCTCGAACGGGGCGCGTTCGCATGTCAGACGTGTTCGAGACGCAGCGGCTGATCGTGCGCGAGATTCGCGACGACGACCTGCCGACGCTGGTCTCGCTCAACGCCGATCCCGACGTGATGCAGTACATCGCCCCGCCGCAGAGCGAGGCGGAAACGCTCGAGCGGATCGCCCGCATCCGGGCCGACTATGCCCGCCGGCCCGGGCTGGGCTGGTGGGTCGCGCAGCGGCGGGGCGGGGGCGAGGTGATCGGCATGACGGCGCTCAAGCCGCTGAGCGACGATCTCCACGCGGCGCTGACGCCGCTGCTGCGGCCGCTGGTGGCCGGAACGGGAGACGGCGAGGTGATCGAATTCGGCTGGCGGCTGCACAAGGCGCACTGGGGCCGTGGCTACGCGACGGAGCTGGGGCGGGCGCTGGCCGAGCGGGCGTTCTCGGTGCACGGGCTGTCGCGGGTGTTCGCGGTGGCGCTGGCGGAGAATCGGGCGAGCTGCCGGGTGATCGAGAAGTGCGGCCTGCGGGAGGTCGGGCGGGCGGACGTCCGCGGCCGGGCGGCGCGGCTTTTCATGGCGAGCGCCGGGCCGGCCGAACCGACCTGTGGTTGAAAGAATCACATTCTGGCGGAGGTCGGGTCGCGCTGGGGGGCCGACTGCGGCGGATGGCGCAGCGGCCGCGCGATTTGGCGCACCGAATTTTGTTGAAATTCACACGAGAAACTGACAAAATACGGGTTCACCGGGCACCCGGCGGGGGCAGCCCGGCATGTCACCCATCGATTGTGAGGAGGAGCGAGATGAAGAATCGTTTTCTGGCAGTATCGGTCGGCTTGCTTGTCGCGGGCAGCGCACAGGCACAGTTGATCGTCGGCAACGATCAGTCGGGCACGGCAACGATCTACGACGTAAACCCGACGACGGGCGTCGCGACGCCGATCTACTCGGCGGGCGACTCGTCGGCCAAGCCGTGGGGCATGGCCTATGACCCCCAGACGAACACGCTGTACTGGAACAACGGATCGACGCTGTTCAGCTCGCCGTTCGGGCCGGTGCTGACGCCGACGAACCTCGGCACGATGATGTTCAACCAGAACACGGTGAACTTCGTGGGCCTGGGCTTCTACAACGGCAAGCTCTACGGCACGCGGAACATCTCGACCGAGGCGGTCTATGAGATCGATCCCGGCACGCTCCAGGCCTCGCTGCTCTACGCCTATCCGACGACGTTCGACTTCGGCGGCGTCGACGTGGACCAGAGCAACGGCAAGCTCTACGGCCTGAGCGACTCGGGAACCCGCGGTCTGCACGAGATCGACTACGTCGGCATGACGCAGACGTTTCTGGCTCCGTATCCGGCGAACGAGACCGACATCGACGGTCTGGCGATGAACAACGGGCTGGCGTATTACGTGACGGACGGTCCGAACTCATCGCAGGCGAACTTCTACATCTTCGACGCCGCGACCGGCAATCAGGTCGGCACGATCCCGTCGCCGTTCACAGGCAGCGGCACGTTCAGCGCGGCGGCCTGGGTGCCGGAGCCGTCGACGATCGCGCTGCTGAGCCTGGCGCTGCTGGCTCTGCCGCGGCGTCGCTAGTTCGACGAAGCCATCAGCAGGCTGCACGTACCTGAAGTTTCTGTTTCGGCCGCGTCCGCGGTGCTCTCGACGGCGCCGCGGACGCGGCGTTTTTCTGCGCCCCGGAGCCGACGGCTACGACGCGGCCGGCTCGGGGAAGGACGTCAACTCGCGGATGCGGCCGCCGGCGGAGAGCACGAGGTAGTTCGTCCCGGCCAGGAGCGACTTTCCGTCGGCCGAGCGGGCGACCCATCCGACACGGGCCCGGCCGTGAAGCTGCTGGGGCCGGCCGGCCGGTTCGAGGCGGATTCCGGGCATATGGCGGACCGCATTGGCGATGTGGGCGTCCAGCTCGTCGATCGTGTCCGTGACGGCGAAGCTCGTGCGGATGCGCGCGGCGGGCTCGCAGCATTGCTCGAGCAGTTGCCGCCGCGCCGCGGCGTCGGGCTCGGCCCAGGCGCGGAAGTACGCGTCGAGCACGCGCGGCAGGGATTCCGCATGTTGCGACTCGGCCGACTGGAGCGCGAGCATCGACAGATAGTGCGTCCAGCCGCCGTGGTGGCCTTCGCGGGCCTCGGCGGACTTCAGGCCGGTGTGACGGAGGCGGACGAGCGTGCCGTCGTCGTGCGGTGTGAGCGTGATCTCGACACGCGAGCTGCCGGGCGGCAGACCGTGCGTGCCGGCCTCGTATCCCCAGGTGAACTCGACGCGTTTGCCGGCTTCGATCGCTGTGAACAAGCCGACGGCCTTGTGTCCGCCGGGGTACTCGACCTCGACGGCGCCGCCGACACGCGGGTCGACGCGGGTGCCGGGCAGCGGCGGCTGGCCGGCGAAAGCGCCGATCCAGGCGGCGAAGCGTTCCGGCTGGCTGAGAAAGCGCCACACGGTTGCGGGTTGAGCGGCGATCTGAAGGCTGACGACGAGCTCATCGGCCGTCGACGCGTGCGAATCGGTGCTCATGCGGGGGCTCCGGGTCGTGGTTGGTGGGAGAAGCGGCTGAAAGCGTGATGGATCGGTCCGCCGCCGGTCCGCCGTAACCGGTCCAGTCGAAGAGCGGCGGAGCGGGGTCGGCGGCCTCCGGGTGCGGCTCCGTCAGGGTCGGGGCTTCGACAGGCCGCGCGAGGGAGTGCTGCTCCGCTTCGGCCAGGGCCTTGAGCACGGTGAGTTGCTGCGTCCACATCTGCTCGAGGGCGGCGGCGAGGGGGCCGAGGGCCGCGCGGTCGGCCTGGTAGAAGAGGCGGCGGCCATCACGGCGCTGGCGCAGCAAACCGGCGCGGCGCAGGCGGCCGAGATGCTGCGAGACGGCACCGAAAGTCGTGCGGAACTGGCGTGCGATCTCGCCGGCGGACCGTTCTTGATCCCAGACGAGCTGGAGGATTCGCATGCGGGTTGGCTCGGCGAGCAAGTGGAGCGCTTGCATGCGATTATTTTAGCGACTGCTAAATCATATTCAAGCGCGTTTCGGCCACTTCTTCGGCCGCTCGGTTCAGCCGCCTCGGGGGCGTCGCAGCCGGATCTTCGCGGCGGGTGTTATTCCGATCCCGCCACCTTGCATGTAGCGCGTTGACAATTGTGTAACGTGTGGTACATTTCAGACAGTAGTTCGGGCTACATCGTGTAGCAACATCTATGATCAGAAGGAGGGTGCCGATGGCGCGGCGGATGCGCGGGTTTACGTTGATCGAGCTGCTGGTCGTCGTGGCGATCGTGGGCTTACTGATCTCGCTGCTGCTGCCCTCGCTGCAACGGGCGCGGCGCTCGGCCCGCAACGTCCAGTGCATGAGCAACATGCGGCAGATCATTGCGGGCGTGCTCGGATACCAGTTCGACAACCGCGACGCGATGCCGATGACGATGGAGACCGTCTCCGCCGGCATGCCGGTGACCGTGAGCTGGTGGGCGATCGAGAACTACCAGAAGGCGGTCGAGCCCTACCTGCAAATGGACCGCGGCGGCGTGGAGCGCGACGGCCGCAGCCGCGGCAAGGGCAACGTCTGGTTCGACCCGGGCGACCCGGACGCCCGCATTCCGGTCATGTGGGGCTCGTTCGAGGATAACGGGTTGATCACGGGCGTGCCGCGGCGGCTGACGCAGATCCGCCGCCCGGCCGAGACGGTCTACGCCACGCTGCGCGAAAAGCAGTGGTCGGAGGTGGTCGGCGTGGAGATTCCCGAGCCGCCGCCGGTGGAGAACCCGGACCACCCCTTCTGGGTCAGCGAGTTCTTCGACATGTGCCTGGACCCGTGGGCGGAGACGGCCGACCCGGCGGACCCGTACTACTGGGGCAATGGGCTGGCGATGCCGCCGTGTGCGCTGTTCCCGGATCACCCGGCCTGCTCGAACTGGGACGAGCAGATCGACGGGCGGTTTTCGGGCTTTCCGGACAACGCGACCCGCTACGGCGAGGGGATTCAGCCGTATGCGTTCTGCGACGGGCACGTGGCGAATCTGCGGTTCGAGCAGACGTACGTCGACCCGGTCTTGAACTTCTGGGATATCGAGTGAGGGGTCCGATGGGCCGGCGGCGCGGGATGCTGACGATCGTGTGGGTGCTGGTTCTGGCAGGCGGAGGGCTGGCGGCGGTGTGGTGGTGGGCGACGGATGAGCCGGCCCGCGAGTCGCGCGGGCTGGGGCCGGCGGGGCTGCCGGCGCGGGGGCGGTGAGGCGTCGGCGGGGGGCGGCGGGGTGTTTGGCTTCAGGCGGGTCGGGCGGGCGGCCGATAGGTCGACGGGAGTCTGCCGCGCGGTCTACAATCCGTTTGAGCGAACATGATTCTGCGAATTGCGAAAGATCATCAGCGTTTTCGGCAGATCGTCAAAGGGAAGATCCGCGGCGATCTGCGCAAGTTCCTGACGCGCGGCGAGCTGATCGGCAAGGAAGGCAAGCACCTGATCAGCATCCCGGTGCGGGGGATCGATCTGCCGCATTTCCGCTACGGCGACAATCATGACGCGGGGGTGGGCCAGGGGGACGGCCAGCCGGGCCAGCCGGTCGGCGACGACGACGCGGGAATGGGTCCCGGCGGGACGGAGCCGGGGCAGCACATCCTCGAGGTGGATGTGACGCTGGATGAGCTGGCGGACATCCTGGGGGAGGAGCTCCAGCTTCCGCGGATCGAGCCGAAGGGGCGGCACAGCATCACCAGCGTCAAGGACCGCTACAGCAGCGTGCGGCAGACGGGGCCGGAGAGTCTGCGGCACTTCAAGCGGACGTTCCGCCGGGCGCTGCGGCGGATGATCATGAGCGGGGCGTACGATCCGAACAATCCGCGAATCGTCTTCGAGCGGCAGGACAAGATCTATCGGAGCTGGAAGCCGGTCAAGAAGCCGACGTCGAACGCGGTGATCGTGTACATGATGGACGTCTCGGGCAGCATGGGGCACGAGCAGAAGGAGCTGGTGCGGCTGGAGGCGTTCTGGATCGACGCGTGGCTGCGGCGGAACTACGAAGGGATCGAGAGCCGCTACATCGTGCACGACGTGCACGCCAAGGAAGTGGACCGCGACACGTTCTTCCACCTGCGCGAGGACGGGGGCACGAAGATCAGCAGCGCGTTCCGCTGCTGCAAGGACCTGCTGGATAAGCACTACAACCCGAGCGAGTGGAACATCTACCTGTTCCACTTCTCCGACGGGGACAACAGCAGCGAGAGCGATTCGCGCGAGTGCTGCCGGTTGCTGCGCGACGAGCTGATGCCGCGCAGCAACCAGTTCGGCTACTGCCAGGTGGCCAGCAGCTACGGCAGCGGCAATTTCATCAACGTGTTGCGCGAGCAGCTCGCGGACGCGGAGAACATGGTCACCACGCGGGTGAACACGAAGGACGACATCTACGACAGCATCAAGGCGTTCTTTGCCAAGGGGCGCTAGGCGGCGGGGCCTCGCACATTTCGCCAGCGCGTAGCCGAGTCGGTCACTCCATCAGCAGCCGTAATCCGCCAGCAGCAGCACCAGATCATCGAAGTCGGTGTCGTTGTCACCATCGAGGTCCCCGGCGTCGCTCGAGCCGTATCCGCTCAGAAGCACAACGAGGTCTGAAAAGCCCGTGTGGCCGTCACCGTCGAGGTCGCCGGCGCAGCCGCCGGGGTCGGGAACGAGGGCGGCGATCGAGACGGCCGCCGGAGTGCCCGGCTTGAACAGGCCCAGCTCGACCTGGCCGGCGACGGGCGGGGCGTCCGCGTCGAACCAGAAGTTGTAGAGCGTGGCCCAGCGCAGGGCGTTGCTGTCGGGGTTCGTGGCGAAGTCGGCCGGGCTGGCCCAGCGCACCTCGTCGGTCCCGACGGTCAGCGTCCAGTCAGTCGGGTCGAAGGGCTCGCCGCTGTGATAGTCGATGTCGTGGAAGCCGGCGGCGGAGATCGTGGCGGAACCGGTCGGCACGGTGAACGAACCGCCGGCGCGGTCGCTGGTGAGGTTTTGGACGGCGTACTCGTAGTGGTAGGTGCCGTCGCCGTTGTCGGAGACCTTGCAGGCGAGCCAGAAGCGGCCGTCGCCGGGCACGTCGACCGGGACGACGGAGACGTCCGGGTCGGGCAGGCCGAGGCCGAGGCCGTGATCGGCCCAGGCGAAGATGGCCGGCTTGGTGCGCTCGGTCTGCCCCTCGAGCACCAGCGCGAGCGAGGTGTTGATCGAAACGCGGCGGTAGGAGGCGTTGTTCGCGCCGTTGCCGGCGGACGCATCGTCGGGGTGGACGTACTGGCCTTCGATGAAGTAGAGCGCGGCGGGGTTGAGATTCGGATCGATCTCGTCCTGCACAATGCGGATGCGCTTGTAGAGCGGGTTGCCGGTCTGTCCCTGCGTGTCAAAGGGATAGGCGAAATCGCCGGTGACCGGGTTCACCTGCCAGCGCGGGCCGAGATTGCCCTGGTTGCCGTTGGTGAAGGCGGCGTAGGGGTCGGAGCAGCCGATTCCAAGCGACTGCTCGCAATCCGGTCCGGTCGGCTGGCACGTGCCGCAGAGCGAATTCTGAAGCGCGCAGAAGCCGTGCTTGAGCCAGGACATGCCGATCTGCCGCAGGCGGCCGTCCTCGAGCTTGTACATGTTCTGCGCGATGACGGGGTGCTGATTGCTGGCGGCCACCCAGTCGAGGATCTCGGTGCCCACGTTGCAGGCGTTGGTGCCGATCGAGAAGGCGCGATACAGCACGCCGTTCTCTTCATAGGGCTGGACGACCGTCCAGCCGGTGACGCCGTGCAGATCGCCGACGATCAGGTCGGGACCGTCGGCACGCGCGGAGTTCAGCGCAGCGGCCAGCAGGAAGGCCGTCGCGGCCAGGCTGGCTCGGATTCGGGTCGACGCCATGGTGCTTCCTTCCCGCCCCGGACGCGCCCTGCCCGCCGGCGGCGCGTGAGCAAATCGGTTCATGATCGGACGGCTGAGGTGCCCGACGCAGTATGAGATTGTACTCACTGCCGGCGGGCCGCTTCAAGCACCGGTCGACGCGGGCGGGCGCCGAGTCACCGCGGTGGCGCATAAAAACAGCGCCGCGAGAGTGTCAGCTCCCGCGGCGCGGCGGATGGGATTGCGTCCGACGATCGTTGCCGGGCGGCGGCTTAGCAGCCGTAGTCGCTCAGCAGGATGAACAGATCGTCGAAATCGGTGTCGTTGTCGCCGTCCAGGTCGCCGTTGGCGTTCACGCCGTAGGAGCCCAGGAGGATGACCATGTCGTCGAAATCGGTATCGCTGTCGCCGTCGAGGTCACCCGGGCAGCCGCCGGCACCCTCGCTCGGAGCGCGAACGAAGGCCGGAACGCCCTCGGGGCTGCCGGGGCGGAACAGGCCGAGCGTCGCGACCACGTCGGTGTCGGTCGGCGGGGTGTCGGCGTCGAACCAGAAATTGTACATCGTGCCGAAGCGCAGCGCGTTCGAATCAGGATTCGTCGCGTGGTCTTCGGGGCTGGCCCAGACGATCGAGTTCGAGTTGATCGTGATGGTCCAGGGATCGTTGCTGTAGGGCTCGCCGCTGTGATAGAACGGGGCGTAGAAGCCGGCGTTGGTGACGTTCACTCCCGAAGGCAGCGGGATGCTGAAGTAGCCGCCCGAGCGGTGCGAGGTCAGGTTCTGAATCGCATACTCGTAGTGGTAGGTGCCGTCGCCGTTGTCCGAGACCTTGTAAGCGACCCAGAAGCGCCCGTCGCCACCGACGTCGACCGGGTTGGCGATCACGTCGGGATCCGGCATGTTGACGCCGAGGCCGTGGTCCTGCCAGGCCAGGATGGCCGGCTTGGTGCGCTCGGTGCTGCCCTGGAGGAGCATCGTGTACTGCGTGCCGATGTTCACGCGGCGATAGGAGGCGTTGTTGGCCGAGTTGCCGGCGGCGGCATCATCCGGGTGGATGTACATGCCTTCGGCGAAGTACAGGGCGCCGACGTTGAGATTGGGATTGACGTCGTCCTCCTTGACCTTCAGGCGCTTGTAGACGGCGTTGCCCGTCTGGAAGCGGGTCGAGAAGGGCCAGGCGAACGCGCCGGTGCTGGCATTGACTTCCCAGCGGGGGCCGAGGTTGCCCTGGTCGCCGTTCAGGCCGGCGTCGTACGGATCAGAGCAGCCCGGCGCCAGACGGCTGAGGCAGCCGCCCTGGCAGGGGCACTGGCCCGGCTGGGCGCCGCAGGGGTTGCAGGCCGTGAGCTGAAGGGCGCAGAATCCGTGCTTGAGCCACGACATGCCGACCTGCTGGAGCCGGCCGTCCTTCAGGCGATAGAGCGCCTGCGGGATGACCGGGTGCTGGTTGCTGTTCTGAATCCAGTCGAGATTGACGTTGCCGATGTTGCAGGAGGTGGTTCCGACCGCGAAGGCTTTGTAGCGGATGCCGTCCTCGATGATGACGGTGCTCCCCGTCGTGTAGGCGGCGGTGTTGTGCAGCTCGCCGACGATCACGTCCGGCTGGGCCTGTGCGACGGCACAGAATCCCGCAACGGCGAGCACGGTCGAAAGAGCGCGTGAGAACTTCCCATGTACCATAATGTTCGTCCCATCCTTCGAATTCGAGGTGGAATGGCCCAGAGCGATCACTCCGCCTCCGGAGTTCGCCCAACGACACGCACGTGACGCTTCAGACGTCCAGAAATCGCAAGTCGGCCCCGGTGAAGACGTCAACCGGCATGCTAACCGCCCGCAATCTCCGAATCAAGACGATCTATCCCGCGTAGAACACAGAAAACGGCCCGCACAGGCCGCGGATAGCGCGAAGCTCGCGGAGACTTCGATAACCTCTTGACAGAGCCACGTTTATGAAATCCGAGTTGCGGCCCTGCCGGGTCCGCTCATCGGCCGCGCCCGAACGGCACGGCCCGACGATCCTGATGATCGCGGCCACTCAACGGTCACCGCGGGCCCGCTCCTCCAACATCTTGAGGTAGCTGAAGTAGCGGCGAGCGCTGATGCGACCCTGCTCCACCGCGGAGACGACGGCGCAGCCCGCCTCGCCGCTGTGGTGGCAGTCTCGGAACTGACAATCCGGCACAAGCGGAACAAATTCCACAAAAAACGCTTCAAGCTCGCCCGGCTCGACATTCCAGAGGTCGAACTGGCGGATGCCGGGCGTGTCGACCAGGTGGGCCCCGAAGTCCAGCCGGACCAGGCGGGCCAGTGTCGTCGTGTGCCTTCCCTTCTCGTTCTCAGCACTTACGTTCGCAACCGTGAGATTCAGGCCCGGCTGAAGAGCGTTGATCAGCGAGCTCTTTCCGACCCCGCTCTGGCCCGATAACACCGTGATGTGCCCGGCCAGCTCCGCCCGCAGCTCGTCCAGCCCCTGACCGGTCGCAGCACTCGTACACAGGCAGCGGTAACCGAGCGAGCGGAACTCATCCAGAACCGACTGCACGCTCAGGCCGCTCGTGTCCTCCTCGCCCTCCAGATTCTCCACCGTGGCAGCCGCCGGGGCGGCGTCCAGCAGATCGAACTTGTTGAAGCAGATCACCGGGCGGAGGTCGCCCTTGCCGGCCGCGACGAGGTAGCGGTCGATCAGGTGCGGTTTGAGCCGGGGCTGGGCGACGCTGGCGACGATGAGGAGCTGGTCGGCGTTGGCGACGAGGGTGTGCTGCCGGCCGCGCGGGTCGCGGCGGGAGAGCGACGAGGTTCGCGGCTCGACCCTTTCGATGACGCCGGCCGACTGCCCGTCGTGCAGGCGGCTGTGATCGGAGAACCAGACGCGGTCGCCGACGGTCACGGAGCTGCGCTGCTCGGTCAGCAGTGTTCGCAGGACGCGTCGAACCGAGCACTCCCAGAGGGCGCCCTGCTCATCCTCCACGCGGCAGATGCGTCCGTGGACGATCACGACGAGGCCGCGGCGCCACTGCTTCTCATCGATGGCCGGGGCGTCGTCGTCGCCGACGATGATGGTGCGCTTGCGGGAGAGCTCGCCCTTGGCGCGGACGGACTGGGAGAGATCGGTGTCTTCGAGCTGCTCGCTGTCCGCGAGGAAGCGTTTGGTCCACTCGTCGGAGCGGCGCGTCTGGCCGCGGTTCTGGCGGAACTCGACGCGCTTTTTCTGACCCTTTCTGGGGCGTTTTGCGGCCATTATTTGGATTGTAACGGGTGCGCGGCGGCGCGGATCCGCGCGTTGCCAATGGGGCATGTTTCCGCGAGAATGCCGGGTCCCCGGATGCGGCGGGAAAGAAGCGTGGAGGCAGGCATGGCGTTGATGGCTCAACGGCTGGCCCGGTGGTGTGCCGAGGCCCGGTACGAGTCTCTCTCGGCGGCGACGGTCCACGAGGTCAAGCGGCGGATACTCGACTCGATCGGGACCGCGCTCGGGGCCTGGACGAGCCGGCCGGCGAAGGTCACGCGGGCGGTGGCGCGGGGCGTTCCGCTGCCCGGCGGCGCGAGCCTGCTGGGCTCGAAGGACCGGACGACGCCTGAGCTGGCGACCTTCAGCAACGGGGCGCTCGTCCGCTACCTGGATTTCAACGACACCTACCTGAGCAAGGAGCCGGCCCACCCGTCGGACAACATCCCCGCGGCCTGGGCGGTGGGGCAGGTGACGAAGGCGAGCGGCAAGGACATCATCACGGCGATCGCGCTGGCCTACGAAGCCCAGTGCCGGCTGTGCGACGCGGCGTCGCTGCGGGCGCACGGCTGGGATCACGTCTATTACGGCGCCCTTTCCTCGGCGCTGGCGGCGTGCAGGCTCTATCAGCTCAGCGAAGAGCAGACGGTCCATGCGCTCGGGCTGGCCGGCGTGTGCAACTTCGCCACGCGGCAGACGCGGACGGGGCAGATTTCCGACTGGAAGGCGTGCGCGTTCTCGAACGCCGCCCGCAACGGCATCTTCGCGGCGCGGCTGGCCAAGGAGGGGATGAGCGGGCCGAACGAGATCTTCGAAGGCCCCAAGGGGCTGTTCAAGATGGTCACCGGCCCGTTCGAGCTGAGCTGGTCGCGCTCGCCGGACGACTGGATGATCAACCGCACGTACATCAAGTTCTGGCCGGCCGAGTATCACTCGCAGTCGGCCATCGACGCGGCCTTGCAGCTTCGGCCGCAGATCGGCGACTGGCGCAAGATCGAAAGCATCCTGATCGAGAGCTTCGAGGCGGCCGTCAGCATCATCGGCAGCGAGCCGGAGAAGTGGCGGCCGACGAGCCGCGAGACGGCCGACCACAGCATGGGCTATTGCGTGGCTTGCGCGCTGATCGACGGGGACGTGACGCGCGATTCGTTCAAGCAGGAGCGGATCGGCGACGCGAACGTGCTGGGGCTGCTGGACAGGATCAAGATCGTCGAGACGGCCGAGTGCAACGCGGGCTACCCGAAGGGCATCCCGAACAAGCTGATCGTCCGGCTCAGCGACGGGCGGACGCTGGAGAAGAAGGTGGATTACCCGCGCGGTCACGCCGGCAATCCGATGACGGACGAGGAAGTGGTGCGCAAGTTCAGGTCGCTGGCAGCGGGCGTAGTCAGCGAAGCGACGGCGGAGCGGATCGTCGAGCGGTCGATGTCGTTCGAGCGCCTGGCGGACGTGGGCGAGCTGCTCGAGTTCGAGGCGGTGTCGTAGCGGATCCGGCCGGGCCGGGCGGCGCGGGACTCGTCGGGGGGGAGTTGACTGGGCGAATTCGGAGTGCGGACGTGTCGAGGTGTCCGGGGCACGGGGTCGCGGAGTCTCCGTGTGCGACGGGCCGCGGTCGGATGGCTGAGGGCATGCCGGCGGCATCGCCTGCTCGGCGCGGCGGCGAAACTGGTTCGAGGTGAGCGATGAGCGAAGTGGCCAAACTCGTGTGGCGTGGAAAAACCTACGAGCTGCCGGTCGTGGAGGGGACGGAGGGCGAGCTCGGGGTCGACATCTCGCAGCTTCGCTCGCAGACGGGCCTGATCACGCTGGACGACGGATACGGCAACACCGGCTCGTGCACCAGCTCGATCACCTTCATCGACGGCGAGAAGGGGATTCTGCGCTACCGCGGCTACCCGATCGAGGAGCTGGCCGCCAAGAGCACGTTCGTCGAAACGGCCTACCTGCTGATCTTCGGCGAGCTGCCGACGGCGACGCAGCTCGGCGAGTTTCGCGCCAAGCTGACCGACCATCAATTCATCCACGAGTCGATGCGGCACCACTTCGAGGGCTTCCCCTCCGGCGCGCCGCCGATGGCCATCCTGGCCGCCATGCTGAACGCCATGGGCTGCTACCAGCCCGGGCTGGTTCAGCCGGATATCGAGGAGAACTTCCTCGAGGCGGCCGCCCGCATCATGAGCCGCTCGCGCACGATCGCGGCGGCGACCTACACGATGAACAAGGGCCGGCCGATGATGTATCCGCGGACCGACCTGCGCTACACGGCCAACTTTCTGCACATGATGTTCAGCAAGCCGCACGCCCTGCACGAGCCGGATGAGGACGTCGTGCGGGCCCTGGACCAGATCTTCATTCTGCACGCCGATCACGAGCAGAACTGCTCCACCTCGACCGTGCGGATGGTCGCCAGCAGCCTGGCGAATCTCTACGCGTCGATGTCCTCGGGCGTCTGCGCGCTGTGGGGGCCACTGCACGGCGGGGCGAACATGGCCGTGATCGAGATGCTCGAGCAGCTCCGCGACACGGGCGAATCGGTCGAGAAGTTCGTCGCCAAGGTCAAGGACAAGCAGGGCCAGGTCAAGCTGATGGGCTTCGGCCACCGCGTCTACAAGAACTTCGACCCGCGGGCGCAGATCATCAAGAGCGCCTGCGACAAGGTGCTGGACAAGCTGGGCATCGACGACCCGCTGCTCGAGCTGGCCAAGAAGCTCGAAGAGGTGGCCCTGCGCGATGCGTACTTCGTCGAGCGCAAGCTCTACCCGAACGTCGACTTCTACAGCGGCATCATCCTGCGGGCCATCGGCATCCCCATCAACATGTTCACGGTCATCTTCGCCATCGGCCGGATGGCCGGGTGGCTGGCGCACTGGCGCGAAGTGCGGCTGAATCCCAAGGGGCGCATCTACCGTCCGCGGCAGATCTACACCGGCCCCACGGCCCGCAAGTACGTGCCGGTGGAGGAGCGCGGCTGACGATGAGCCGTCCCGCGGGCCGCGTTTCGAGGCGGGCGGCGGCGCGGCGGCGGCCGCAGCCGGACCCCCCTTCCCACGAGCCACCGTCGTCCGACGCGATTCCGCGCGTGCTGCATCTGTTTCGCGACGGGCCGCTCGACGGGCCGACCAACATGGCCCGCGACGAGCACCTGCTCTACGACGAGGCGAGCCGGCCGGCCGCCCTGCGGCTCTACCGGTGGTACCCGCCGACGATCAGCCTGGGCTACTTTCAGCGCCACGCGCAGCTCGCCGCGTTGCCTGAGCCGCTCCGCTCGCTGGCGGTCGTGCGGCGAACGACCGGCGGCGGGGCGATCCTGCACGACCGGGAAATCACCTACTGCCTGGTGGTGGACGACTCGCTGCCCGCCGGCCGCGGCGGACCGCCCGCGCTCTATCGACTCGTGCACGGCGCCTGGCGCGACGCGCTGGCCGAAGCCCACATCGCGACCGAGCTCGCGCCGCCGGAGCTGCCGCTGCCGTCGCCGCGCAGCGGACCGTTCTTCTGCTTCGAGAAGCCCGGCCAGACCGACCTGCTGCTCGGCGGCCGGAAGCTGGCCGGCAGCGCTCAGCGGCGCATCCCCGGCCGCGTGCTTCAGCACGGCTCGCTGCTGCTGGGCAAGCGGTTCGAGGGACACCCCGGCGCCGCTTTGCCGCAGCTTCCGCCGGAGCGGATCGAGACGCTGTGCGACGCGTTCGCGGCGCGGCTCACGGCCCTGCTCGGGCTTGAGGCGAGGAGCGAATCCTGGCGGCCGGATGCACTCGCCGACGTCGCCGCGCGGCGCGAGCGCTACGCCGGACGCGAATGGCTCGAGCTGCGCTGAGCCGCGATACTCGGCTTGTCATGCCCGCGCAGCGGCCTTTCGGCGATTGAGACGGCCTTCGCCCGCTTTTATCATTCGCTGCGATGGAAGAGCTGCACGTAGGAACGCGTCCGGGCCGGCCGGGGCTAATGCTGATGGCGTCGGCCGCGTTGCTGGCGGGTATGCTGGGGTTGGCCTGGGTCCAGACCTATGCCGCCCGGGCGCTCGGTCCGCCAGTGGAGCTGCCCGGCACACCGCTCGTCGTCCGCGTGCCGCACGGCTGGGTGCCGTCGTCGGACACGCCGGGAGTCTTCCTGCCCGAGCTGTCGGCCGACGGCGGTCGGCGCGGTGAGCTCGAGCTGCGGCTGATTCAATTCCAGTTCACCCGCACGCCGGTCTTTCAGCCGCTCGGCTCCGTCGAACGCGAGCTGCTCGTGCACGGTTCGGAAATCGTCGACCGGCGGCCGGCGCGAATCGGCCGTTTCGACGGCGTCGAGATCGTCCGCCGCGACCCCACACGGCGCTTCGACCTGCTGCGCGTCATCCGCGTCGCCTGCCTGCCCAAGGGCGAGATCATCCGCATCGATTACGTCACGCTGACGGAGCCCACGCCCGCCGACTTTCAGTTGCTGGATGCGATCTGCGCGGCCGTCGAGGTGCGCGAGCCGGCCTACCAGGCCGGCCGCGAGGCGGCGCTGGCGGCGGCGGGCATCGCGGCGGAGCTTCCGGCCGAATGGCACGTCAGCGGGGCGGAGTTCGACGGCGGGGAGAACTTCCGCGTTCAGGGCATGGTCGACGGCTATCCGGGGTGGGTGCTGAGTGCGGGCCGGTCGTGGCTGTCCGCGGGCCGAACGCCGCGCGATCTGCTGGCCAGCGTCGCGGAGCACTTCTGGATGCCGCTCGCGCGCGAGCCTGTCTACGAGGAATCGACGCGGCCGGACGGCCTGACGGTTGCGAAGGTCACGCATCCGCGGATCGGCGCTACGACGGATCGCTATCAATCCGCGCGCGTCGTGGTCGCAGCGCCGCATGACGTGCTGCTGATCCTGACGATCTCGGACGCGGATCACTGGAAAGCAGCGGAGGCCGCGGCCGACGCCCTGGCCGGTGCGGTCCGCTTCGTCGACGGCGGCCGGGCGGAGCGGCTGGCGGCGGCCGAAGCGGCCGGGCGTCAGATCGTGCAGGACGTCCGCGAGCGGGGCATGTCGAGCTGGTGGGCGGGCCAGCCGCAGCGTGTGTATCTGCTGGGCGTCGTGGGCCTGCGGCAGGTGGCGCTGGTGTCTGAGCGCCAGCCGCTTTCGGGCGAGGAGAAGGGCTACAGCGGCTTCGACCTGCTGCGGCTGGACAGCGGCGAGGATCGCGAGAGCGCCCACTGGGCGGTGGCGGACCGCGGCGACGAGTACGTCTACTCGCTGCGGCAGGACTTCGAGCTGGCACTGACGCCGCTACGGCTTCAGCTCGATGAGCGGCGCACGTCGGCGTCGCGCGGCGTGACGCGGACGCTGCTGCTGAACGAACGCGAGTCGACGCAGGAGTTCGTTCCCGGGGAGAGCTTCATCTGCCCGCCGCTGGAGGCACTGGTCGAGTGGATCGTCGCGCAGAGCGAGAGCGGCACGAGCGTGCTGGTCGAGGTCTCCACCCGCGGCCCCGGCCCGCCGACGCGCACGCGCATCTACCGACCCTACGCCCCCGACGCGCGTGGCCGGCCGCGCCTGCTGCGGCTCGAGGACTTCAGCCCGGGGGCGGATCTGCTCACATTCGACGCGTCCGGCAACCTCGTCGGGCTCGAGTTCAACGGCGGCTCGGTCGAGCAGGTCGACGAGCAGACCGCGCTGCGGCGCGTGCCGGGCCTGCGGCGCGAGCTGAGCCCGCGCTGAGCCGGCCCCACCCGTTCGCGTGTTCTGTCGAGGCAGGACACCCGACCAGGGCCCTCCCTGCGACTGTGCAGATCGCGTCGCCATCCCGCGCGTCGCCGCGTAGAATACCTCCGGCCGAAGAAACCCAGGACGGATTCCTGCGATGCAGACGCGATCACTACCCGTCTTCTCCGTCGAGCCGGCCACCGCGGCCGGCGGGGCCGTCGTCTCGGCGGCCGGGCAGCTTGCCGAGGCGGCCGTCGGTCCGCGCGACATCCGCGCGGTCAAGACGCTGCGGCTGAGCATCACCGACCGCTGCAACCTGCGCTGCGTCTACTGCATGCCGGAGGAGGGGCTGCGCTGGCTGCCGCGCGAGGACCTGCTCTCGTTCGAGGAGATCGTGGAGGTCGCGCGGGCCGCCCTGCGGCACGGCATCCGCGATTTCAAGATCACCGGCGGCGAGCCGCTGCTGCGGACGGGTGTCGTCCGGCTTGTGGAGATGCTGCGCGGCCTGCCGGGTTGCGGCGAGCTTTCGCTGACCACCAACGGCATGTTGCTGGAGCGCGATGCGGCGCCGCTCGCGGCGGCCGGGCTGAATCGCGTCACGGTCAGCCTCGACACTCTCGACGCCGATCGGTTCCGCCGCATCACGCGGACCGGTGAGCTGGATGAGGTGCTGCGCGGCATCGCGGCCGCCGAGCGGGCCGGCCTGGGTCCGGTCAAGATCAACTCGGTCGTGATGCGCGGCGAGAACGACGACGAGGTGGAGCAGTTCGCCGCGCTGACGATCGGCCAGAAACGCACGGTGCGCTTCATCGAGTTCATGCCGCTGGGCCGCTCGAAGCTGCTGACGCGGGCGGACCATTTCGTGCCCTATCAGGAGATCGTCGCCCGGATCGAGGGCCGCTTCGGCCGGCTGGAGCCGGCCGACCGCGACGCCGGCAGCGGACCGGCCCGCGTCTTCCGCATCCGCGGTGCGGCCGGCAAGATCGGCTTTATTCACGCCATGTCGCAGCCGTTCTGCGCGACGTGCAACCGGCTGCGGCTGACGCCCGAGGGGCAGCTTCGGAGCTGCCTGTTCGACGGGGGCGAGGTGGATGTGCGGCCGCTGGTGCGGCCGGTGCCGCGGCCGGAGCGGCTGCACCGGGCGTTCGTGGACTGCGTGCGGCTCAAGCCGGAGGTTCATCAGCCGTATGGCGAGCGGCAGATGAGCTCGATTGGGGGCTAGGCGGGTGGCATGCTCTCGCCGAAGGCGTGAGCATGCGCGGTAGGCGTCACGCCGGCTCTCGGCGCAGGAATCAGAACGCGCCGCGCCGAGCGGCGGGCCATCTGGCGATCCCTAGACCCCCTGCTTGGCGCAGGGGGTTCTGACGCCGGGCCGCGATGAGAACGCGCCGCGCCGAGCGGTGGGTGGCATGCTCTCGCCGAAGGCGTGAGCATGCGCGGTAGGCGTCACGCCGGCTCTCGGCGCAGGAATCAGAACGCGCCGCGCCGAGCGGTGGGTGGCATGCTCTCGCCGCAGGCGTGAGCATGCATTCGGCTGCCGGCCTGCCGCTGCCACCCCGGATCGCCATTCCAGCCGCGGTCGTTGGCGAGCGGTCGCACTTGGGCTAAAACAGTCCCCCTGATTGTCGGCGGCCGGTGTGGCGGCTCGTAGCGGCCGCGGCTCGTGTCGTTCGGCGGGCGCCGAAGCCGGGTAGAATCTTCGCAGGAGAGCGCATGAGCGGTGATTTTGCATGGCTGGCCGAGCACAGCCGCGAGATCTACGAGAAATACGCGGGCCAGTGGATCGCGGTGCTCAACGGCGAGGTCGTGGGCGTCGGCGCGACGGCCACCGAAGCGGCCGCGCAGGCCGAGCAGCGGCACCCGGGCGGGGACTACATACTCGAAGCCGTCGATCCTGAGCCGGAACGTGTCTGATGGGCACGTTCGCATGGCGCCGCCGGCAGACGCGGCAATTCTTACCCTGATCAACTGATCGCGGACGGACACCACCTATGGCGGACACGACGTTCATGGAGAAGCTGGTCTCGCTGTGCAAGCGGCGGGGGTTCATTTTTCAGTCCAGCGAGATTTACGGCGGCATCGGCGGCTTCTGGGACTACGGCCCGCTGGGGGTGGAGCTGAAGCGCAACATCAAGGACGCCTGGTGGCGCGACATGGTGACCAACCCACCGGCCGGCCCCGACGGCCGGCAGGTGGAGATGGTCGGCCTGGACTGCGCGATCATCATGAACCCGAAAGTGTGGGAGGCAAGCGGGCACGCGACGGGGTTTAAGGACCCCATGGTGTCGTGCAAAGCCGAGGGCTGCAAGAAACTGTTTCGCGCGGACAAGGTATTCGCCATCGCGTTCTTCGACACTGCAAAACACCGCCAATCGCGCAGCGAGCTTGCGCAATCGCTTGCCAGTGCAACCGAGACAGGTGCTCTCGACCCGCTTATCGACTACCCACCCCCCGACTTGTACTTCTCCGTTGAAGCCGATAGTTGGGAAGAAGCGATCGGATGTCCAGCGGAGACTTTCGCTCGCGATATCAGGAAGCTCGTGAAGGAAGAGTGGACCCGGACCGCGATTCCGGTCACAGCACCCGTGATGCGTCGGTTTCCCCCGGCAAGGTGCCCGGTATGCCGGACGGGGGAACTGACGGAACCACGCGCGTTCAATCTCATGTTCGAGAGTCACGCTGGTGCGCTGCAAGATGCGGCCAGCAAGGTCTACCTCCGCCCCGAGACTGCCCAGGGCATCTTCGTCAATTTCAAGAACGTCCTCGACACCGCCCGCGTCAAGCTCCCCTTCGGCATCGCCCAGGTCGGCAAGGCATTCCGCAACGAGATCAACCCGCGCAACTACACCTTCCGCTCGCGCGAGTTCGAGCAGATGGAGATCGAATTCTTCTGTCGCGAGGAGGACTCGCTGGCCTGGTACGAGTTCTGGCGCAACGTCCGCTACAACTGGTACGTCAACCTCGGCCTGAAGAGCGAAAAGCTCCGCCTGCGCGAGCAGGGCAGCGACGAGCTGGCCCACTACAGCAAGGCCTGCGCCGACATCGAGTACCTCTTCCCCTTCTCGGATGAGTTCCAGGAGCTCGAGGGCTGCGCCCACCGCGGCTGCTTCGACCTGACCCAGCACCAGCAGCACAGCGGCAAGGACATGTCCTACTTCGACGACGAAGCCTGGCAGCGCGACGCCGAGAAATTCAAGCACGACAAGGACGCCGCCCGGGCCGCCAAGGAAAAGCCGCCCTACCGCTTCCTGCCCACCGTCATCGAGCCCTCGGCCGGGGCCGACCGCGCCACGCTCGCGTTCCTGTGCGAGGCCTACACCGAGGACCAGAAGCCCGACGCCAAGGGCGTCATGCAGACCCGCGTCTACATGCGCTTCCACCCCCGCCTGGCCCCCATCAAGGCCGCCTTCTTCCCCCTGGTCAACCGCGAGGGCATGCCCGAGCTGGCCGAAAAGCTCTTCCGCCAGGCCCGCAAGCACCTGAACGTCTTCTACGACGACGGCGGCTCGATCGGCCGGCGCTACGCCCGCATGGACGAGGCCGGCACGCCCTACTGCATCACGATCGACGGCGACACGGTCAAGCCGGAGGGCGAAAACGCCGGCACGGTCACCATCCGCGACCGCGACACGCTCGAGCAGATCCGCGTGCCGGCCGAGCGCGTCGCCGCCTGGCTGCGCGAGCGGCTGGAGTCGTAGCGCGCGACCGGCCGCCGATAATCCCGGGCGAACGGCGCACAGCGGTCGGCTGCTGGCGCGAGCTGCAATTTGAGCTTGCAACGGCCGGACCCGACCTGATACGGTAAAGAGCATATCCTGCGCTGCCTCGCTCGGCCGGACCTGCCGGGCCGGGTTCGCGCATCGATTCACCCATTCGAATCGCCCCAGTTGCGCGCCCCGGGGGGTCCGCGTTGCGAGGGGGTGATTCGCTCACGTCACAGTCGTTTTGGAGATGGGCTCACATTCGGGCCGGTAAGGAGCTTTCCTCATGCGTCACGTCGTTTCAACCCTTCTGGGAGTCGTTGCGGCCTCTGTCGTCAGCGCGCAGGTCGGTGAGGAGCCGGCGGTGCGCGAACACCTCGATCAGGCCGCGATCGAGGCCGGGCAGGTCTCTCTCGACAAGCTCTTCGAGCACGGGCAGTTGCTGTTCGATGCCCGCTTCAACGCGCTGGACGGCCAGGGCCGGCCGGCCACGACCGGCGGCGGGGCCCCGCGCCAGCCGGGCCAGCCGCCGTTCATCCGCACGTCCGCGCCGGACGCGATCTCGTGCGCGGGCTGCCACGCCCAGCCGCGCTCGGGCGGCGCGGGCGATTTCGTCGCCAACGTCTTCGTGCTGGCGCAGACGCTCGATCCGGTCATCGACTCGGTCGATGCGCACTTCTCCAACGAGCGCAACACGTTGGGCATGATGGGCGCCGGCCCGATCGAGATGCTCGCCCGCGAGATGACCGCTGAGCTGCACGCGATCCGCGACGAGGCGCGGGCGGCGGCCGCCGCCTCGGGCCAGGAGCAGACGCGGCCGCTGATTGCCAAGGGCGTCTCTTTCGGCACGCTGCGGGTTCTGCCCGACGGGCGGATCGATCCGAGCGGGATCGACGGCGTCGACTGGGACCTGATCATCAAGCCGTTCCACCAGAAGGGCGCGGTCGTCTCGCTGCGCGAGTTCACTAACAACGCGATGAACCACCACCACGGCATGCAGTCGGTCGAGCGCTTCGGGCTCGATGTCGACGCGGACGGCGACGGCGTCGTCAACGAGCTGAGCGTGGGCGACATCACCGCGGCGACGGTCTTCCAGGCGATGCTCAACGCTCCGGGCCAGGTGATCCCGATGCCGACGAAGGCGGAGTGCGAGGAGGGCGAGCTGCTCTTCAGCACGATCGGCTGCGCCTCGTGCCACATTCCTTCGCTCGAGCTGGGCAGCCGCTTCTTCATGGAGCCCAACCCCTATAACCCCCCGGGCAACCTGCGCGAGACCGAGGTCTCGAGCATCCTCGTGTTCGACATGACGCGCGACGGTCCCGCCCCGCACATCGAGCGCACCGCCGGCGGCGGGGCGATCGTGCGAGCCTTCACCGATCTCAAGCGGCACAACCTCAACGACGAGGAGCTGAACTTCTTCGCCAACGAGATGGTGCCCCAGGGAAGGCTGAACGGCTTTGCGCCCGCGTCGGAGTTCACGATCGAGCCGCCGCCGCGTCCGACCGAGGAGTTTCTGACGCGCAAGCTCTGGGACGTCGGTAACACGTCGCCCTACGGCCACCGCGGCGACCTGACGACGATCACCGACGCGATCTACTACCACGGCGGCGACGCACGCGCGTCGCGCGACGCGTTCTTCGCCCTTCCGCAGGAGGATCAGGACAAGATCGTCGAGTTCCTGCGGACCCTTCAGGTCGTCCCCGACGGCGCCGAGCGGCTCACGTACGTGCAAGGCGAGCAGATCGAGGTGATGACGATCCCGGAGGATGCACTGATGCAGTGCGGCCCGTTCGGGTTGATTCCGCTGAGCATGATGGCGCTGGCGATGATCTCGACGCGGGCGGTGGTGCGGCGGCGGCGAGCCTAGCGGAGGGCGGGCCGAGAGCCCGGCTCGCCGTCAGCCACTGAGGCGGGCCAGGTCTTCCTCCGAAACCTCGAAGTTGCTGTACACCTTCTGCACGTCGTCGTGCTCTTCGAGGTCTTCGATCAGCTTGAGCGTCTTTTCCGCGTCCGCGCCGGTCAGGGTGACCGTCGACGAGGCGACCATCGCCACCTCCGCGCTCTCCGGCTCGATGCCCGCATCCGCCAGCGCCTTACGCACCGCCTCGAACACGCCCGGCTCGCAGCGCAGCTCGAACCCGTCCCCCGTGTTCACCACGTCATCCGCGCCGGTCTCCAGCGCAATGCCCGTCAGCGTCTCCTCGTCGGCCGCCTTGGCCGGCACCGTCACCACGCCGCGCTTCGTGAACATCCAGCCGACCGATCCGCTCGCGCCCAGGTTGCCGCCGCGGCGGTCGAAGATGTTGCGAATCTCCCCGCCGGTGCGGTTGCGGTTGTCGGTCAGGCAGGAGACGAGGATGGCCGCCCCGCCGGGGCTGTAGCCCTCGTAGCTGAGCTCCTCGTACGACTCCGAGCCGAGCTCGCCGCTGCCCTTCTTGATCGCCCGCTCGATCGTGTCCTTGGGCATGTTCTCGGCCTTGGCCGCGTCGATCGCGTAGCGCAGGGCGAGATTCGCCTCGGGGTCGCCGCCGCCGCTGCGGGCCGCCACGATGATCGCCCGCGAGAGCTTGCTCCAGGCCCGGCCGCGGCGGGCGTCGGTCACGGCCTTGGCCCGTTTGATGCGTGCCCAGTGGGAGTGTCCAGCCATCGTAACATCCTGTCGTTTCGGGCTTTGCGCCTGGCTCGCGCCGCGGGCGGTTGGTTTGGGCGACCGGCCGAGCCCGGCACGCGGCCGAGCCTGTCCTGCGGTCGGCCGGTGCGGGGCGCTGCATGCCTGATCTTACGGTGTAACGGTCCGGCGACAAAGCGGGCGGTGGGGGGCATGGGATCAGGGAGCGAGGGATCAAGGGACCGAGGGACCGGGGTGGGTGGGCGGCGTCGACGATTCGAGTTGCGGCCCTGGCCGTCCGGCAGTGGAATCTCAGGTATGGCGGACGAGCAAGCATACGTTCCGCAGGGGTACTGCCCGGGCTGCGGGTATCGCATCGATCCGGGGCGGTGCCCGGAATGCGGGCGCGAGGTGAGGCGGCCGTGGAAGGTGCGCCCGCGCGTGGTGGCGCTGCGTCGCGTGCGCTGGGCGGCCGCGGCTCTCGTGCTGTTGGGGCTGGGGGTCGCAGCATGGCGGTATGGACCGGGGCTGGCGGCCCGCTATCTGCCCGACGGCGCGCTGGTCTGGATCTGGGAAACGGATGTCCTCGGAGCGGACTGGGCTGGGGAGGCGCTGCGGGTGCGGATGGCGCAGACGTTCGCGGCGCACACGTTCGACGACGCGGCCGATTACGCACTGCTGCGGACCAAGGCCGAGCAGACGGCCCTGCCAGCGGCGGGCGCGGCCATGCACGACTGGGCGGGCAAGTACGAGTGTCGCCGGACCGAATTCCGCGGCCGATCGACCCTCTCGCTGACCGACGGCGACGTGCTGTGGGACGTGGACGGCACCTCGTTTGGCACGACGCTGCGTGGCCGCGTGGCCGGCCTGGACGAGCCGGTCCTGCGGCTGGATTTTCCGGCCGGCCGGCGGCTGCTGCGCTGGGCGCGATATGCGCCGGGCGGCCGGGCGGCCGGCCTGGACTCGCAGCTCGTGCTGGTGCGCTGGGGCGAGTGGCGGTTTCTGGTGCCGCCGGACGAGCTGCTGACGTTCTGTAATGATGTGAACTCGCAGGAGCCGCTGTCGGATCAGCACCTGATTCGCTATCCGCCGACGGTGAGCGAGCACGAGCATCTGAGGGGGCGGCCGTTTTCGGCTGAGCTGCCGCAGGTGCCGGCGCCGTACGACGGGTATCTGGTGGCGGCGCCGCTGGAGCTGTCGCTGCGCCGCAGCCAGGCGCTCACGCTGGACCTGCGGCGGACGAGCGTGGATATGCTGCGCGACCTGAAGAAGATGGCGGGCGTGGAGCCGCGGGCGTATCTGCTGGAGCTGGAGACGAAGCGGCCGGAGGCGGTTTTTGAGGGGATGCGCGTTTACGCCCAGCAGCGGATGGGCATGGGGCACGTCGTGGGCGTGCGCGGCGGCGTCGTGCGGGTCCGCTATGTGGAACTCGCGGCGGTCGATGCGCGCGGCCCGCCGGCTGGCATGACCCTCTCGACGCAGGCCCCGCCGGCCCGCGTGCTGGACGGGGTCGAGTGCGCGATCTACACGAGGCAGACGAGTGTGCGCCCGGCCCTCGGCGTCGGGAACCTGATTCGCATCACCCGGCCGGCGGAGCTCGAGCACAGCGAGCCGTGGATGAGCGACCTGCGGTTCTATTGGCTCTTGCGGAATCTGGCGCTGGAGGTATGGGGGATGCTGTAGGGTGCGAGAGGTGATTCCCGCGCCAGCGAGACCTTGCACCTGTCACGTGTTACCTGTCACGGTGGTGCGAGATAGGAATCTCGCACCAGCAGAAATCTCGCACCAGGACGACACGATCGGACCGACCGCCATTTTGGATGAGAATGCGGTGCGGGATTGGCCCTCTTGTGCTGTGATCCGGGACGAAGGCCCCACGGACGACGTGGAAGAACTCGCTTTCCGGTGGCTTCAAGCCACCGGCTACGGTCGTTAGCCCTGACGGGCAAGAG
>CAZXUI010000069.1:7061-25649 GCA_964643885.1 uncultured Planctomycetales bacterium | reverse complement strand
CGAGTGCGAGCGTGCCCGGCACCCCCCTTCACCACCGTCGCACTCGCGGCGGGGGCCGCGGGAAGCCGACTTGTCAAAGAACACCGGCCCGCCCGTCATCGGGCGGCGCCAACGCGGGCCTGATCGATGCCGAGTGCCAAGCCCATCGAAGGGGAAGACACGTCCTCGGAGTTCCGGCGGCCTGTAGCCGCCACAATGAATGTATCAGGCCTGACCGTCCCGGACAAGATCAGCGGGCGGAGCGCCCAACCCGTTCGCCTCCCAGAGCGCGGCCACGACCCGCTTGCGAACCCAGCGCCAGTAGGCGGGGGTGGGGAGCCAGAAGCCGCCGTCTTCGGCGTTCCGCAGCGCGTCGGCACGCGGATCGGACCAGAAGTTGGTGGTCTCCTTGCCTTCCGCATTCGAGCGTCGGGTCCTCTGCGGGCGAGCGGGGCGTGACTGTCCATCGGACGAGTCACCGGCACCTGGTTTGATAAGTGAGCCGAACTTCTCAGGTCTCAAGGGATCAGATGCGAAACACTTGGAGCCCTTTACTTTGTCCGCGCGAGGAACGGCGGTGCCTGCGGCCTTGTCCTCGATGCACGGGATGTACCACCACCTGCCGGGGAAGTCCGGGTCGAGCAGCGCGCGCAGGCCGATGTTGGCGGCCGCGTTCAGGTCGGCCTGGAGAGCGCCGCGGTGCCGATCTCCGGCGGTTGCGGCTCCGTTCGGCGGCGCGGCGACGAACAAGTCGCCGCCGGCGCGGGGAAGACGGAGCGTGCGTTGACTGCATTTGTCCGACTCAGTCGCGCCAGACCACTTCTCCCGCAGCGCGACGAGCAAGCGATCCAGCGAGTCGGTGCCGTTCTCCTGGAGCCGCTTGGCGGCGGCGTTCACCGCCTTGTTCCACCACGGAGCGGTCAGGAACTCGTCAATCGGAACATCGTCGCAGCGCAGACCCGGCAATCCGGTCCGGCTGCACTGGCGGCTGGTGTAGTTGGGCATGACCTCGCGCAGGTGCAGGCCGTGGAGTTGGCAGGCTTCTTCAAGGTACTTGCGGACCTTGCCGGCAGACCAGTTCATCAGGGCGCGGTTCTCGCGGCGGGTCTGGAGCTCGTCGGGGCGGTAGTTGCGGAGAGACTCGATGACGACGGCGTGGCAGGCCTTGAAACGCGGGTGGCCGTGAGCGATACCCTGCTCGTCCTCGTGGTAGAGCAGGTCGCGCGGGCGTTTCGGGTAGCGCCACTTCTTCTTCTCGTCGTCCCAGACTCGATCGCGCTCGATGCCGACGCCGAGGGCCGCTTCCACGATCCGGCTGGCGATCTGCTTGACGCGCTGCTCGCGCATGCGGTCAACAGCTTCCAGCATTCGCTGTCCGAACTCCCTCGCGATCTCGGCCTTTGTGCCATCGGGCTTCAAGCGGGTGAAGTAGCCGACCTGAACCTGACGGCGGAACTCGGTCAGCGTCGCGAGCCGGGTGAGGGATAGTCCGCCGACATTCATCGCGGCGCCGCGCCGGGCCTTTCTCACGTTTGTCTCTTCCTGCGTCTCAACGAGGCGAGCGCGAAGACCGCGCGGCAGCAACCAGCGCCGGAGGCGCTTCAAGCGGCCGGGCCAACATGTGTCATCTGCTTCCCACCGGGCGTTCCACTTCGTGGCGAGTTCGCTGCGTTTCTGAGGGTCGTTCCGGAGCGCCTCTGCCACGGGTGCGAGCAAGCCGCGCACGGCTTCCCGATCCGCCTTCCGCTCGCGTCGCTCAGCGCCCTCTTCCTGCTCTTCAGTACGGCGCTGGAGGGGGGCGCGCAGTTGCTCCCACACTACCTTCCAGCACTCGACCTGTTTCTTGCGTCGCTCGACCTTCTTGGTGTCGTTGACGTCTTGAGCTTGAAGCGGTGGCGGTTCGGTGAACGGGGCTCTCTGAATCAGGGGTTGGACGTAGTTGTTCCAACAACTCAGCGCGTCGTCATCTCGCCATCGCGCCGAGACTGCGATGTCATGCCAGAGACACAGCAGGTCTTGCAGGTACTCCGTGTGCTTCACAGCGCGGTTGGCAGTTTTCTTTCCTGCGTCCTTCAATGGCTCAAGGTCGTCATCCTGCGGCTTGGTGAACCAGAACCTACGGGCACCGGGCATCGGCTTGTATTCGCTGGTGAGGCCGAAGGCCAAACGTGCGGCGTCGCCGTGACGGCGCAGGGCAAGCCGAACGGTGCGGACGGCCTCCGCCATGAGCTGATCGACCTGCCACGGCAACGGCGTCCTCTCGCCGCGCGCGTAGTGAAGATCATCCTCCAACTGTCTGACGTACTCGTATTCCGCTTCGGAGGCCATTCTTGCCGGACGCTCCTCGCCCTGAAGCTTGATGAAGAACTGCCGGTCAAGCCGCGCCCAAGGCGCGGGATGGTCGGAACGGTCCGGCAGTTCGTCGCTGCCGATGCGACGATAGACCGTCTTGCGCTCCTTGCCGGCGCGATCCGTATGTCGTGTGTGGAGGTAGAGGCCGCTCCCGCCGGCGCCGTCGTCCATCATCGAGCGGCCGGCGATCTCCTTCTTCAGTTCGGCCCGCGAAAGCGTCTCCCACACGGCGCCTGCCGCCGCGAAACGATGGCCGAGGTCAACGGACAGAACACGAAGGCCCGGCAGGCGCGAGAGCATCAGTTTGGCATGGCCCTCCCGGTTATCGGTCTTGTTTCGATCCGCGTTCGGGTAGTACTCCCCCTTGCGGTTCGCGTTGATTCCATGCCGCGCCGCGTAGTCGATGAACGGGCCTCGGCACTCCAGCTTCGCGGAGAACGTGACGAGCCATGCGAGCCGGTCTCGCATCCTCTTCGCCTTGTCATCCCATCGGCCGCCGTTGCGATCGAGGTACGCGGCAAGGTCGTTCAGTTGCGACCGCGGCGCCTGGAGCCGAGCGTTCCATTCCGCCTGCGAGAACAGTCCCGCAGGAGAAGGAGTTTCACCGGGCTTGATTCCCGAAGCGGCGCGGCCGAGACGGTCGGCCCGCGACACGCTGCGGACCTGTCCGTTGTGCGCAGGCTGGCGGAGTGCAAGATCCGCTGACAGTCGCTTGCAGCTCCACCGCAGGTCGAAGTCGTTCACCGCGCCGCCGTTCCACAAGCCCATGCGGATAGCGCGCGGATGCCCGATCCATTCCGCGTCCTGAGCGCTGATGCGGCGATTACCACGCGCCGCCTTCGCTGCTTCGAGCGCCGAGTATTCAACCTTCCATCGTGAGTTGCCGAAGTCGCCGAACACCGGATGCCGTAAGGCATCCGGGTGACGGTACGCCGGCACCTTGAATCGGCGCTGCTTGAATCGGGCGTCGTGAGCAAACACGTAGTCCTTGAGACGATCAGGCGCAACGTCGTTGCTGTTCCGCCACACACACAGCGCGTCGTCCGACGCGAGCGCCTCGAAGAGCTGGATGTCGCCGAACTTGTCGATCTCAGGATCGGCCTGCACTTCGCGTGCTGCGGCAACCCGATCCTCTGCGGACACGCAAGTCGGTCGCTTCCATCGCTTCAGGATCTCGTCCCACCCTTCGACCGCGCGACGCCGGATGCGGTACTCGCCTCCGGCAGAGCCGCTACGCTCCTGGACATACGCGTCAAGCCAGGCAGCGGCAGCGGCTGGAACCTTGCCGAGTCTCTGTGCATCGGCTTCAAAGCGGCGGCGTTCCGCCTCGGCCCGCTTGATCCATGAGTGGCCGATGGAAACCCGCCTCGCGGCGTGGTCGAGCATGACGGAGAACTCTTTGTGTCGAGCCGGGCCGTCCGATTGAAGATATGTGAAGCCGCAGGCGCGTTCGACGTGTTCGAGAACCCTGTCCGACCAAGGGCGCCGACCCTTCCCGCCGACGTTCGCCCTGGCTTTGCCCTCGTCTTTGGTCGCCGTCTCCTCGAGCTTCTTGAGGTCTTTTCGCGATACGGCGGCTGTGCGTCCCTCCCAGCTCTTCACGATGTTCCGTGTCGCGCTCTTGTATCCTGGCCCACTGATAAGGCGAAGAATGCCGCTGGCGTTGTTCGTCTCCGGTTGGAATGAAGCGAGCGACTCGGCGAGGCTCCTGACGGCGTTCGTGCCGGATGCAAAGGCGCGCGCGCCCTTCGCCCATTTGGCCATCGCGGCGTAGACCTTGGACATTGACTCGAAATCAGCCCCGGTTCCGGTCCCGAACCGGCTGCTCAGCCATTGTCCCGCCTTCTGAACAAGGTCCTTGGCCTTCTCTTCGGCGGACGAGTCCTCCTCGGTCAATTCAACACCGGCAAAGTATGCCTCGCGGCTGCCGAAGAAGGGTTCGAGAATGTCCCAGACCTCGTCGCGTGTCAGCGACGAGCCGATTTCTCGCTTCGCGGTGTCGAACATCGCGCTGCGGTTGATCCATACCGCGTCGTCACGGATTCTGGCCGACAGAGAATCGGCGCAGTCTTCAACCCATGATTCGATTGCGCGATTGCCAAGTTTGCGGCCCGCGAGAATGGAGCGGAGCGCCGTGAGCACCTTGTCGCGTCGGACAGAGTCTGCGTCCTGCCCGCTGGCGATTCGGATGGCGCCGTCTGGAGCGCCCCGCGCATCCTCAACGCTCAGCCACGACAGCGCAAGGAGAATACGGCGGTTCTTCCGCAGCACGGCGGTGTCCTCATCACAGCGCTTCTTCCCCTTCGGCGGGGGCGGCGGCTCGGCCAGTTCGTGGCCCAACCCGCCGCGCAGCGTCAGCAGCCACTCCCCGAAGACCTTGGCCCCCTTGTTGACGGCCTCGTGCGTGGCCCACAGGGCGTCGCGCCATGAATCATCCTGCGGGTCGGCACCGCGCAGACGGAGGGTGTACGCCCGCTGGGTCAGCGGGGCCTCGGGTGCCGGCGGTTCGGCGACGGATTCGGACTTCCCGGCCATGCCGGAAAGGATACCCACGTCAGCGTCAGATTACGACCATCCCGCTCTCCTGGTCCGGCAGGCTCTGGCCCAGGACGGTCGCCGCCTCACGGGCCGCCTCCTCGTTGCTGCCCAGGTCCACGATGAGGAGCTGGTCCTCCTTGAGGTTGAGGATCTCGCGGGCGGCGTTCTCCAGGCGGACGCGGTCGATGGCCTTGAGCGTGCAGTAGAAGACGGAGTACTGCCACGGCTCGCCATATGCCTTCATCAGCTTGTGGATGCGGCGGAGGCGTTTGTCGTTCCGCACGTCGTAGCACACGAGGTAGCAGCGGCGCATGGCGTTACCTCGTGGTCAGGAAGGCGAGCGTCGGCACCTCGCCGAGCAGCCATGCGGCGACGAGCCGGGCGTGGAGCATGAGCATCCGCCGGTAGGACAGGCGGTACTCGAAGACGGGGTGCCGGACCTCGGTGTCCATGCGGCGGCCGTAGGCGACGAAGAAACCCTTGCGGCCTGAGTCGGTCAGCGCGCAACCCGCGGCGGTGTCGAGGAAGTGCCCCTCGGTGAGTTCGCCACGGCTGAAGGCGGAGACGGCGATGGAGTCGGCGATCAGCGGGCGGAACGGCTCCATCAGGTCGAGTGCGAGCGCCGGCCGGCCGGGGCGCGTGGCGTGGAGCGCCCCGAGCGTTGGTTCCAGACTGGCCAGTCTCGCGGCGGCGGTGCACTCGTGCGTCAGCATCGAATAGGCGAAGGACAGCACGGCATTGATCGGATCGGGCGGCGGGCGGCGCTTGCGGCCGTTGCTGTCGAAACGCGCGGCGATCTCCTTGACGCCCTCCTTGAACATGCCGGCGAAGTGGCGGAAGTAGATGCTGGCGGCATTGCCCTCGTGGCCGCGGAGTTCGTCCATCGTGGTCGCGTTCTCGGCGGCGCTGAGTGCAGATTGCATGTCGCGCGCCACACTCGAAGGCAAAGCGGCATGGTTGCGCATGAGCAGCGTGCGCTGATTGGCGATCTTGGCGAGAGTGACGGCGCGGGCGAGTTCGAGGGCCTTCTCAGGCCGGTCGAGCGTCCTGATCTGCGCCGCACGGACGGCGGCGCTCGCCGGCCCCATCGGGTCCATCATGGCGACCAGCCGGCCGGCGGCGGTGAGGAACCCGACGGGAACCTCGTGCTCGGCAAAGACAACGAGTGCCTGCGTCGAGACCTGCACGCCGCCGAGCACCGCGAGCGATTCGACATTCGCCAGCGGCAGGTCGCGGACCACTCCGCCATCCTTGTCGGTGATGCGGACGGACTGGCCGCGGGTGATCTACCTGGGCGATGACGCGCTCGGCGTGCTGGCGACGCTGACGCCGAAGCCGGGGCCGGTGTTCCTGTCGCGGCACGGCGAGCGGTACACGCCGGGCGGGCTCCGGTCGATCCTGAAGCGCCGCGGCCTGTCTGGCGCGTACGCGTTGCGCCACACGTTCGCACAGGCGGCCGCCGATGCCGACGTGCCGGCGGAAGTGCTGGCGCGGCTGCTGGGCAATTCTGAGGCGGTCGCGGCGCGGCACTATTACGAGGTGCGCGACGACCGCGCGCTCCGATACGCGAAGACTCTGCGGCTACCTAACACTGCGGACCGCGCCGGGTGAATAACGGTGCGCGCGCCAAATAACGGTGCGAAACCGCTCACGGGCTGATCGGAGCGAGTGACGTAAGGTGCGACGCTTCAAGGTGTTACGACTCGGAGTGACAGGATTTGAACCTGCGACCTCTTGGTCCCGAACCAAGCGCTCTAGCCAGGCTGAGCTACACTCCGTCGCCCCGGACGGACGGACCGACGACCAGCCGACCGACCGGGGAATCCATGATCTTACTCAATCCGCCGATTCGGGCAAGGGCCGCAGACCGCCGCGAGGCGCCGACCGCGGCCGGGGCGCCGATAAACCGGGATCGCGAAGCACACGAGACCGGGATCGCGAAGCACACGAGACCGGGATCGCGATGGACGGGAAAACGGGATCGCCGGGCACAGGCGCGGGCCGAACCGTCAGAGAATCAGCATCGCGTCCCCGTAGCTGTAGAACCGGTACCGCTCGCGGATCGCCGCCCCGTAGGCGGCCAGAATCTGCTCGCGGCCGGCCAGGGCCATCACCAACGCCAGCAGCGTGCTGCCCGGCAGGTGGAAATTCGTCACCAGCGCGTCGACGCGGCGAAAGCGGTAGGGGGGGTAGATGAAGAGACGCGTCCAGCCGGATTGCGGGCCGGCCGGCTCCTCGGGCAGTGATTCAAGCACCCGCGCCGAGGTCGTCCCGACGGCCACGATTCGCCCGCCGCCGCGCCGGGCGGCCGCAATCGCCTGAATCGCCGTCTGGGGTGCCTCGTACCACTCCGCGTGCATCGGATGCTCCGACAGGTCGTCGACGTCGATCGGCTGAAACGTCCCCGGCCCGACGTGCAGCGTGACGGTCGCGCGGCGGATGCCGGCCGCCTCAAGCCGCGCGAGCAGCTCCGGCGTGAAGTGCAGACCGGCCGTCGGGGCGGCCACAGCACCCGGCCGGGCGGCGTAAACGGTCTGATAGCGACCGCTGTCGGCCGGCAGGGGTCCTGCGTCGCGGCGGATGTAGGGGGGCAGGGGCGTCTGCCCGATGCGACGAAGCAGATCGAGCGGCGCGACGGGCGGCTCCGGCCGGACGAGCCACTCGCCGCGCTCCAGGCGGCGCACGAGCCGCAGCTCGACCTCGCCGCCCTCCGGCCGCAGCCGCTCGCCGGCTGCGAGCCGCGCCGCGGGCTTGAGCAGGACGTGCCAGCCGGCGTCCTCGGCGTGCAGGAAGAGCGCCTCGATGCGGCCGCCGGTCGTGCGGCGACAGAAGAAGCGAGCCGGCACGACGCTGGTGTCGTTGAGTACAAGGCAATCGCCGGCGCGGAGGTACTCGACGATGTCGCGGAAGCGGCGGTGCTCGATGCGGCCGGTGTGGCGGTGAAGAACGAGCAGGCGCGAGGTGTCGCGCGGCTCGACGGGCTGCTGTGCGATGAGTTCGGGCGGCAGGTCGTAGTGCAGGTCGCTGCGGCGCATCGGCTCGGTGCGCGGTTCGAAACTTGGGCGTTGTTTCGATCGCCCGGTGCCGCGCGATGGAGTTAGAATAGGATGATCGAGGCCGCAATACCAGCCTGGCTCGCATGCGGAGCAGCACGGTGCAACCCCTGGCCGACATCCTGATTCGAGGACGATGTGCCTGCGGGCGGCGCTACCGCATTCGCAACGCGCAGGCGGGCGTTGTCGTGAGCTGTCCGGAGTGCGGGCGGGCGATCCAGATCACGGAGGCGGACCTGCGCGCGGCCGCGGCGGATCAGGCGTTCATTCCGCTTCAGGACGAGCCGGAGGTGGAGCTGCGCGAGGCGGTTCTGCTCGACGGCGGACAGTTGCAGGTCGCGCCGGAGGGCAGCCGGCCCGGCATCGCCGGCGGTGTCTCGTACCCTCACGAAGAGGCGGCGCTCCTGGCGGCGCTCGGCGGAACGGGCACCGCGCCCGCGCCGCCCCGCGCGGGCGGCTTCTGGGCGTCGTGGTTTCCCGGCGGGCAGCGGGTTTCCTCGCGCCGGCGGGGCTTCGTCGAGGACCTGCTGGCGAGCCTCTACTTCGCCGGTATCCGCTCGAATGCGATGAACCTGCTGCTGACGGCGCTGGCTATTGCGGCCGTGCAGCTTCTGATGTCGCTGCTCTCGGTATTCGGCCCGCTGGCGCTGCTGAGCCTCATTCCGGCCGTGCTCCTGGCGGTGTATGTGATGCAGTTCTTCTGGTCGGTGCTGACGAACACGGCCAACGGCGAGGATGAGATTCCGTGGGTGCCGGAGGATTCGTCGGTGTGGGAGGGGGCGGTCAAGCCGGCGCTCTGGCTGGCGGTGATCAGCCTGCTCTGCCACGTACCGGCGGTGATCGTGCGCCTGACCGTGCCGCCGTGGAACCCGTCGTATGAGGTCATTTACGCGGCGGCGCTGTATGGCGGGTGGTTCTTCTGGCCGGTGGCGGTGATGAGCGTCGCAGTGGGCAATTCGCTGCTGTTTCTGCGGCCGGACTGGCTCCTGCGCTGCATCATCGGAATCGGGCCGGCCTACGTACTGGCGTGGGGGCTGGTCAGCGCCGTGCTGTACGCGGCGGAATACGTGCTGGAGCGGGCCGGGCAGTACATGCTCGCGCCGCTGGTCGGGCAGTTCGTCTTTCTCTACCTGGGCTACGTCGTATTTCGCACCATCGGCGTGCTCTTCCGCCATCATCGCCAGCGATTGCCGTGGCGGTTCTGAGCGGCGCTGAGATCAGGCGCGCTCATAGGTCTCAGCCAGCTCGCGCAGCCGCCGGGCCAGCGTGCGAGTCAGCCGATCTGCCGGCACGCGCCAGTGCCAGTTGCCGCCCACGGTGGCGGGCGTGTTCATGCGGGCCTCGCTTCCCAGCCCCAGCCAATCCTGCACCTGGATGATCGCCGTTTGCGCGGGCGATTGATAGCACAGCCGGGTCATCGTCCAGTGCACATCGCGGTCGCGCTGTGCGGCCGTGCGGCCGCGGACCGCTCCCTCGAAACCGGCGTAGCGCCAAAGCCGCTGCTGCACGGTCAGCCCGTCGCGGCCGCGAGCATGCCGGCCGCGCGGCAGCTTGCGAAACCAGCCGACGACCGTGTCGTGATCGTGCGTGCCGGTGTAGACGGCCGAGCGGGGCGGATGGTTGTGCGGCTGGTCGAAGCGGGCGCCGTCACCGAAGGCCCACTGCATCACGCGCATGCCGGGCAGCTCGAACTCATCCCGCAGGGCCCAGACTTCGGGCGTCACGTGGCCGAGGTCCTCGGCGATGATCTGCACCCGGCCCGCCGCCTGTTTCGTGCTTTTCGTGGGGGACCGGGCTCCGACCGGTCTTGCGGGCCAACCGGAGTCGAGCTGCTGGAAGACCGCCGTCAGCAGCTCGCGCCCGGGCGTGGGCCGATAGACGCCGCGTAGAGCCGTGCGATGGCGGCCGGGCACCTGCCAGGTGTGATGGAAACCGATGAAGTGGTCCACGCGCACCGCGTGAAACAGCTCGAACATCAGGCGAAAGCGCTCCACCCACCAGCGAAAGCCGGTGCGAAGATGCGTCGGCCAGCGGTAGATCGGGTGGCCCCAGAGCTGCCCGGTGCGCGAGAAGTCATCCGGCGGGCAGCCGGAAACGACGATCGGCCGGCCGCGGTCGTCGAGCTGAAAGAGCTCTGGGTTGGCCCAGACATCGGCGCTGTCGTGCGAGACGAAGATGGGGATGTCGCCGATCAGTCCGACGCCGAGCTGCTCGCAATCGCGACGGAATTCGCGCCACTGCCGGGCGAAGAGGTACTGCACGAAGCGCTCGTACTCGCACGCGTCGCGGAGCTGCAATGCGGCCTGTCTGAGCGGCGCGGGCTTCCGGCTGCGCAGCTCGGCCGGCCAGCGAATCCAGTGTTGCAGCCTGTGGCGGCGCTTGATGGCGCGGTAGAGGGCGTAGTCATCGAGCCAGAAGCGGTTGGCTTCGCGAAAAGCCTCGTAGGCCGTGTCGCGGCGGCGGCGGGCGGTGAAGCGCTCGCAGGCCCGCCGCAGGCAGGCCTCGCGAAAGGGAATGCACGCGGCGTAGTCGGCCCGCCGCTCGGAGAAGCGCTTCGGTGGGCGGATTTCACGCGGTTTGAGAAGCTCGTCGTCGAGAAGGCCGCGCAGGCTGATCAGGTGCGGCCCGCCGGCGAAGGCGGAATCGGAGCTGTAGGGCGAGTCGCCCGGGCCGATCGGTCCGACGGGCAGCATCTGCCACCAGTGCTGGCCGGCATCGCGGAGAAAGCGAGCGAAGTCGCGGGCCTCGGGCCCGAGATCACCGCAGCCGTGCGGTCCCGGCAGCGAGGTCAGGTGAAAGAGCGCTCCGGCGCTGCGCTGCTCGAGGGAGAATCGCGGCTTGCCGGCGGATCGCTTCATCGGGCGGCGCGAATCCTTCTACGTGTTCGGGCTTGGCGCCAGGACGATCGCACCGAGCGGCGGCAGGTTGAGCCGCAGCGACTGGTCGTAGCCGTGCCAGGCGACGGGCTCGGTCTCGGCCTGCTTGACGGTCGGATACTCGCTTCCGCCGTAGCGCGACGCGTCCGAGGACATCCACTCGCGCCACGGCCCGGCCACAGGCACGCCGACGCGGTAGCTGTCGCGCGGGACGGGCGTGAAGTTCAGCACGACGGCCGCCACGTAGGCCCCGTCGCGGCGGATGTAGGCCAGCACCGAGTTGTCCGCATCGTCGAAGCAGATCCACTGGAAGCCGTGCGGATCGTGGTCCGCCCGCCAGAAGGGCGAGTTCTCATGATAGAGCCGGCCGAGGTCCTGCATGAAGACGGCCAGCCGGCTGCGGAACCAGTCGTCCTTCATGTGCCAGTCGAGGCTCGTCTGATAGTCCCACTCGCGCCACGGCGCCAGCTCGGTTCCCATGAACAGCAGCTTCTTGCCCGGCCGGGTGAACTGATAGGCCAGCAGCAGCCGCAGGTTGGCGAACTTCTGCCACTCGTCACCGGGCATCTTCGACAACAGCGAGCCCTTGCCGTGCACGACCTCGTCGTGCGAGAGCGGCATGATGAAGCGCTCGGAGTACTCGTACACCATGGCGAAACTGAGCTGCCAGTGGTGATAGCGGCGGTGGACCGCCTCCTTCGAGAAGTAGACGAGCGTGTCGTGCATCCAGCCCATGTTCCACTTGAAGGTGAAGCCCAGGCCGCCCTCCTCGACCGGCTTGGATACGCCGGCATAGGCGGTGGATTCCTCCGCGACGGTGAAGCAGCCCGGACACTCCTCGCGCACGGCCCGGTTCATCGCCTTGAGGAAATCGATCGCCTCGAGGTTTTCATTGCCGCCGTAACGGTTCGGCACCCACTCGCCCGGCTTGCGGCTGTAATCGAGATAGAGCATCGACGCGACCGCGTCGACCCGCAGCCCGTCCACGTGCAGCTCGCTGAGCCAGTAGATCGCATTGGCGATCAGGAAGGAGCGGACCTCGTTGCGGCCGTAGTTGAAGATGAGCGTGCCCCAGTCCGGGTGCTCGCCCAGCCGCGCGTCTTCGTGCTCATAGAGGGCCGTGCCGTCGAAGCGGGCGAGGGCGAAGTCGTCCTTGGGAAAGTGCGCCGGAACCCAGTCCACGATCACGCCGATGCCGTGCTGGTGGCAGTAGTCCACCAGATAGCGGAAATCATCGGGTAAGCCGAAGCGCGACGTGGGTGCGTAGTAGCCGCTCACCTGGTAGCCCCAGGAGCCGCTGAACGGGTGCTCGGCGACGGGCATGAGCTCGATGAAGTTGAAGCCCAGCCGGCGGCAGTGCTCGACCAGCCGCGGGGCGATCTCGCGATAAGTCAGTGAGCGGTTGTTCTCCTCCGGCACCCGCGCCCACGAGCCCAGGTGCACCTCGTAGATCGCCAGCGGCTCGCGGTGATAGTCGCGCTTGCGGCGGGCGGCCATCCACTCGTGGTCGTTCCAGTCGTACGAGGAGACGTAGACGCGCGAGGCCGTGCCGGGCGGCGTTTCCATGGCCGTGCCGACCGGATCCGCCTTGATCCGGATCGCGCCCTGCCTGGTCTTGATCTCGTACTTGTACAGCGCGCCGGGGTGCACGCCCGGAACGAAAAGCTCGAAGATGCCCGACGAGCCCATCTGCCGCATCGGCAGCAGCCGCCCATCCCAGTGGCAGAAGTCGCCCACGACGCTCACGCGGCGCGCATTGGGCGCCCACACCGCGAACGACACGCCCGTCACGCCGTCGATCTGCCGCTCGTGCGCGCCCAGGCACTCCCACAGCCGCCTGTGCGTGCCCTCGTTGAACAGGTGCTGATCCATGTCCCCGACCGTCGGCGCAAAGCGGTAGGGGTCCTCGCGCTCCCACGTCTGGCCGCCCGCGAAGCGCAGCCGCAGGCGGTAATCGAGCGGCAGCGAACGGTCCGGCAGAAGTACGGCGAACAGCCCGCCGGCATCGATCTTCTCAAGCGCGACGGATTGCACCGAGCGGGCGTCCCGCGCGCCGCTCTGGTCGCGCCCGCCGATCAGGCATTCGATCGACGCAGCTTCGGGATGAAAGGCACGGACGACGACGCCACGGGCCGTGCCGCCCTTCCCATTGTCCGGCTCGCTGCCGACCGGGTGCGCACCCAGAATCCGGTGGGGGTCCGGATGCTCTCCGGCGAGCAGCGCCCGCACGTCCTCGTCGCTTGGATGCCACGCCGGCCGCGGTGGCCGCTTCGGCGTGGGCGGAGCGGATTTCGGAGATGACATCACGACTCCTCGTACGCCAACAGAATGAGCGTGTGGGCCGGCACGATCAGCTCGCTGATCTCCACGAAGCGCTTGTCCGGCCGGCTGGTGTTGACGACTTCGCGCCACATGCCCGGCTTTTGCAGAACCGGCAGGCGGAAGCGCGACGTGTGCTGCCCGCCGTTGACGACCAGCAGCAGCGTGTTTCCGGTCACGGGCCGGCCGCGCTCATCGACTTCATCGGCCGCCTGGCCGGGAATCAGCATGCCCAGAACATGCCGGTCGGGGTCCTTCCAGTCGGCCTCGCTCATCTCGCGGCCGTCCTGGCGGAACCAGGCCAGGTCCTTGACCTCCGCCCCCGCGATCGGCACGCCGTGGAAGAAGCCGCGGCGGCGGAGGACCGGGTTGTCGCGGCGGGTCTGGAAGACACGGCGGGCGAAACTGAGCAGCTCGCGCTGCCGCGTGTCCAGATCCCAGTTCATCCAGCTTATCTCGTTGTCCTGGCAATAGGCGTTGTTGTTTCCCTTCTGCGTGCGGCCGAGCTCGTCGCCCATGCCGATCATCGGCACGCCCTGCGAGAGCGCGAGCGTCGCCAGGAAGTTGCGCTTGACCCGTTCGCGCAGCTCGATGATCTGCGGGTCGTTCGTCGGCCCCTCGACTCCCCAGTTACGGCTCAGGTTCTCATCGTGCCCGTCGCGGTTCTCCTCGCCGTTGGCCTCGTTGTGCTTGCGCTCGTAGCTGACCAGGTCGTGCAGCGTGAAGCCGTCGTGGCAGGTGACGAAGTTGATGCTGCCGTAGGTGTGGCGGCGGCGGCCCTGGAACACGTCGCTGCTGCCCGAGAGGCGGTAGGCCAGCTCGGCGACCTGCCCTTTGTCGCCCCGCCAGAAGCGGCGGACGGCGTCGCGGTAGCGGCCGTTCCACTCGGCCCAGCCCTGCGGGAAGTTGCCGACCTGGTACCCGCCCTGGCCCAGGTCCCACGGCTCGGCGATCAGCTTGACGCGCGCCAGGACGGGGTCCTGCTGGCAGATCGCGAAGAAGCGGCCGAGCCGGTTGACGTCGTGCAGCTCGCGGGCCAGCACGGGCGCCAGGTCGAAGCGGAAGCCGTCGACGTGCATCTCCTGCACCCAGTAGCGCAGGCTGTCGGTGATCAGTTGCAGCGTCCGCGTGTGGAGCATGTTGAGGCTGTTGCCGCAGCCGGTGAAATCCATGTAGTAGCGCGGGTTGTCGGGCACGAGGCGGTAATAGCTGGCGTTGTCGATGCCGCGCAGGCTGAGCGTCGGCCCGAGGTGGCTGCCCTCGCCCGTGTGGTTGTAGACCACGTCGAGGATCACCTCGATCCCGGCCCGATGGAAGCGCTTGACCATCGTCTTGAATTCGGAGACCTGCTCGCCGGCCACCCCGCCGGCGTAGCGAACGTCCGGGGCGAAAAAGCCGATCGAGTGGTAGCCCCAGTAGTTGGTCAGGCCGCGCTCCTTCAGGTGCCGCTCGACGATGAACTGATGCACGGGCATCAGCTCGACGGCGGTGACGCCGAGCTGCTGAAGGTGGTCGATCACCGGCTCGGAGGCCAGGCCCAGGTAGGTCCCGCGCAGCGCCTCCGGCACGTCCGGGTGCTTGATCGTCATCCCCTTGACGTGGCATTCGTAGATCAGCGTCTGGTTCCACGGGATGCGCGGCGGGCGGTCGTCGCCCCAGGTGAAGGCCGAGTCCACGACCACGGCCTTCGGCACGTAGGGCGCGCTGTCCTGCTCGCTGAACGACAGGTCCACCTGCGCGTCGCCGACCTGGTAGCCGAACAGCGCGTCGTTCCACTCGATCGTCCCGCTGATCGCCTTGGCGTACGGGTCCAGCAGCAGCTTGTTCGGATTGAAGCGCTCGCCGCGGTCCGGCCGATAGGGACCGTATACCCGAAATCCGTAGAGCTGCGGCGGGCGGACATCCGGCAGGTAGACGTGCCAGACGCCGTGCGTACGTTCACGCAGCGTCACCCGGCCCGTCTCGCGCTGGCCCGTGCGGTCGAAAAGGCACAGCTCCACGCCCGTCGCGTTCTCTGAAAAGATGGCGAAGTTGACCCCCTCGCCGTCCCAGGTCGCGCCGAGCGGGTAGGGGTCTCCTGGCCAGACGCGCATCGCGCGGGCTCCGATCGAGCAGTGTCCGTTTCGCACCGTGCCGCGCGCCCGAGCAGAACGGTCCGTCAGAGACCGCGAACGTAACGGGATTCGGCCGCAGCGACGCCACCATAGAGAATACTGTGCTCGCGGCAGTCCGCAAAGCGCGCGCCTGCGCCGGCCCCGCGCGCTTGCTGGCGGGCGCCGCCAGGTGTACGCTCTTTTACACTGGCCGGCCGATGAAAGTGACGAGTCCGCGTCGGGTCGCCGATGCGAGATTCCGGCCGGCACGCGGGGAGTTCAGGCGGTGCGGAGGCCCGTCCCTGCGGCAGACGTGCGCGTCCGTCCGCTTCTTGCCCGCTTACCGGTTACAGGAAGGCAGGTCCGCGCTCGATGGCGCTTCAGCGCTCCAGAACAGGCCGATCGCCGCGCCGCACCGCGGAGGCGCGCCAGAGCGCAGCCCCGCGGCGGCAGCGCGTGCCGCTGTTGTTCGAAGTCGCCTGGGAAGTCTGCGCCCAGGTAGGCGGCATCTATACCGTGCTGCGCAGCAAGGCGCCGGAGACGGTCGGCCGCTGGGGCAAGAACTACTGGCTGATCGGGCCCTTCCGCGAGCCCTCCGCCAAGATCGAATTCGAGCCGCAGCGGCCGCATCCCACCATCGCCCCCGTGCTCGAAGACTTCGCCCGCCGCGGCGTGACGATTCACGCCGGCCGCTGGCTGATCACCGGTCGGCCGCAGGTCCTGCTGATCGATCTGGCCGGCGTGATGGGCCGCGTCAACGAGATGAAGTACTTCTTCTGGAAGGATATCGGCATCGGCACGCCGGGCGACGATTTCGAGACGGATGAATCGGTCGCCTTCGGGTACGTCGTGGCCGACCTGCTCGCGGCCCTGGGCGAGCGGATGCGCGACCGGCCCATGGTCGCCCACTTTCACGAGTGGCAGGCCGCCGTGGCGCTGCCCATCCTCCAGCACCGCAAGGCGGAGTTCTCCACCGTCTTCACGACGCATGCGACGCTGGTGGGCCGCAGCCTCAGCGCCGCGGCCGCCGATCTGTATAACGAGCTGCCCACGGTCGATTCGGAGGCCGTCGCGGCCGAGCACGGAATCCTGCATCGCTTTCAGATCGAGCGCAAGGCGGCCCAGACGGCCGACGTCTTCACGACCGTCTCGGGCATCACGGCGCTGGAGGCCGAGCAGTTCCTCGGCCGGCGGCCGGACTGCCTCGTGCCCAACGGCCTGAACGTGGAGCGCTTCGCGGCGCCGCACGAGTTCCAGGTGCTGCACCAGAAGGCCAAGGAGCAGATCCACAAGTTCGTGATGGGGCACTTCTTCCCCAGCTACACGTTCGATCTCGATAATACGCTCTATTTCTTCACGGCCGGGCGGTACGAGTATCGCAACAAGGGCATGGACGTCTTCATCGAGGCGCTGTGCGAGCTGAACCGCCGGCTGAAGGCCGAACCGAGCGACGTGACGGTGGTCGCGTTCATCGTCTCGCGGGCGCCGTACCGCGCGATCAATAACGAGACGCTGAACCGGCAGGCGATGTTCAACGAGCTGCGGGCCGGTTGCGAGCGGATCAAGGAAGACATGGGGCGGCGGCTGTTCCACACGGTCGCTGACGGCCGCCTGCCCACGACCGAGGACCTGCTCGATGAATACGCCCGCGTGCGGCTCAAGCGGATGATCCACGCCTGGCGCTCCGGGCCCCAGCCGATGATCGTCACGCACGATCTGCTCGACGACGCGGGCGACCCGGTGCTGCGGCACCTGCGCTTTCGCAAGCTCCTCAACGCACCGGAGGACCCGGTCAAGGTCATCTTCCATCCCGAGTTCATCACCGCCACGAGCCCGATCCTGGGCATGGAGTACGACCAGTTCGTCCGCGGCTGCAACCTCGGCGTATTCCCCTCCTACTACGAGCCGTGGGGCTATACGCCGATGGAGTGCATCGTCCGCGGCGTCCCGGCCGTCACCAGCGATCAGGCCGGCTTCGGCTGGTACCTGATGGACAATTTCCCCGACCACGATCTGAACGGCATGTACGTCGCCCGGCGGCGGCGCGTCAGCTTCGACACGACCGTCTACCAGGTGGCCGGCTGGCTGCATGACCTGGCCCGCATGTCGCTGCGCGAGCGGATCCAGCTTCGCAACACCGTCGAAGAGCACGCCGAGGCATTCGACTGGTCCACGCTCAGCCGCTACTACCGGGCCGCGCGGCGGCTGGCATTGCTCAAGCGCTACCCCGACCGCGATCTGCCCATTCTGGATATCTCGATCGAGGAGATGGAGCAGGCGACCGACTACGGCGGCGACGGCCACGCGAGCTCGCTTCCCGCCTCGCGCCCGACACGCGGCGAGCGCTCACGCTCCGACGCGTAATCCGCGGCCCGGCCGGCTCTCTCGCGCCGCTCTCACTCCCGCCCGGAGAAGCAATAGAGCAGGCCGTCCTGCGTGCCGACCACCAGGCGGCCCTCGCCGACGGCCGGAGAGGCCGTGATCGCCGAGCCCGCCTCGAACCGCCAGACGACCTTTCCCTCCGCGGCGCTGAGTGCGTAGAGGTTGCCGTCTTCCGCCCCGACGAACACGCGGCGAGACGCCGGCGCGCCCGCGCTCGAGACGATTGCGGCGGACGACTCCACCCGCCCGCGGGCGGCGAAGCTCCACATCTGCTTGCCGTCGGACGGCGAGAAGGCCCAGATCCGCTTGGAACGGCCGCCGATGACGACCAGGTCGTCGCTCACAGCCGCGGACGCGATCAGCGGCATCTCGCGCTCGTCCTGAAAGCTCCACTCGACGCGGCCGGCCCGCCAGTCGATGCCGAGAAGCCGCCCGCCGTGCGTTCCGACGTAGACGCGCGCGCCGGCGATCGCGGCGCACGCGCCCGAGACCGAGCCGAGCTCCACCTTGCGCACGCCGCTGCCGTCCTCGAGCCGCACCACGTGCAGCATGCCGTCGCAGCCGGCGAAGATCACGTGCCCCTCGCTGATCCCCGGCGTGCCGTGCACCTTGTCCGGCGTCTCGTGCTTCCACTTCAAGCGGCCGTCGAAACCCAGGCAGTAGACGTGGCCGTCGTAGGAGCCGAAGACGATATCGCCGCCGCTGACATTCGCGGCGGATGCGATTTCGCCCATCGTCTCGTATTTCCAGCGCAGCGCTCCGTCCGCCGCGTCGAGGGCGAAGAGCGTGCCGTCCTCATTCCCAGCCAGCACGAGCACGCCGGAAAAGTCCGCAGCGGCGACCGCGCCCCGACCGGTCTGCTGTTCCTGGGGGACCGGTCTCCGACTGGTCTGCTCTCCTTGGGGGACCGGTCTCCGACCGGTCTGCTCTCCTTGGGGGACCGGTCTCCGACCGGTCTGCTCTGCTTGGGGGACCGGTCTCCGACCGGTCTGCTCT
>CAZXUI010000069.1:0-6961 GCA_964643885.1 uncultured Planctomycetales bacterium | reverse complement strand
GCTCTCCTTGGGGGACGGGTCTCCGACCGGTCCACTCTCCTTGGGGGACGGGTCTCCGACCGGTCCGCTGTTCCTCGACGGCCGCGGTCCCGCCGCCATGCTCCGGCCGCGTAGCAGGAACCGGCACGGCGCGAGCCACCGTCGGCGCTGCCAGAAATCCCGCGGGCTCGCCCGCCGAGAATTTCCACGCGATCGATCCATCACGCAATGCGACCGCGTAGAGCGTTCCATCGCTCGAGCCGACGTATACGCGTCCGCCTGCGATCACAGCGGAGGTGAGCGCCCCGTCGCCGAGCTGCGTCTGCCAGACGGGACGGAGCTCATCCGCCAGCGGCGAGCGGGCTACGCCGCGGAGCTGCGCATCGCCGCGGAAGATCGGCCAATCGGCCGCCGCGGGACTCGGCTCGTTCGGGCGAGTCGTCTGGGCGGTCGCGCCGATGCCGACGATCGCGCACGCCGCGCCGCACAGCAGGCCGCGCAGCGCTCGCCGCCGCATCAGTTCAGCTTTCGGATCGCTCCGCATCATGGCCATGGCTCGCGCGCCCGGCGCACATCAGGCGGGCTTGTAGCGAAGCACCAGACTCGCACCGACCGCGGCGAGCACGATGCCCAGGTAAAAGCGAAAATCCGGCGCCTGGCTCGGCGGGTGAATCGCCATCCCGATGACGGTCGCCACGATCGGCGCTCCGGCAAACACCAGCGGCGGCACGGCCAGCGGCGTCCCGCCGCTCATCAGCGCCAGAATCACCCCCAGCGCGCCGATCGCGCCCAGCGTGCCCGCCAGCAGCGAAACCCACGCGCCGCGCTGCGTCGGCAGGGCCGTCAGGTCCTGCCGCGCGACCAGCAGCCCCAGCGGGACCAGCACCGCCACGAGGAAGTAGGCGACGCCCACCAGCAGGAATGCCCACAGCGACCGGCTGCGCCCGCCGATGGCCGCCTGGCCCTGGTGAATCGTCGGCACATACGCGCCCCACGCCGCAATCGTCAGGATGACGAACCATAGCCACGTCTTCATCTCAGGTCATCTTCTCCAAGACTTGCCCGATCTCCGTCTCATCCAGCGCCCGCATCATCGTCGTGCGGACATACCCGTCGCGCACCAGCCCGAGCACGAGCCCGGCCGCGGTCGTCTCGTCCGCCACCGACATCAGCAGCAGGCCGTCGTAGGGGCCGATCGTCCAGATCTGAAGGTCCAGTTTGCCGCCCACCGCCTCGACGCGCTGCCGGAACGCGGCCGCACGTCGCGTCGTCTCGCGCACGGCCATCAGTCCCTTCTCCGTGAAGTTCAGCAGAACCGCGTAGCGAACCATGCCTCACCTGCCTTTCCTGCGTCCGACATCGCACGACCGGTCTGCGGAGGGTGCATGCTCTCGCCGAAGGCGTGAGCATGCCGCTCAACCGCACCATCACCGCCTCAACCACTCCCCTCCGCCAGCCACGTCTCCAGCCTGGCCCGCACCGAATCAGGAATCGCGATCGGCGCAAAGCGGCCCTCCGAGACGTCGCAGCACACGGTCGTCGCCCGGGCGAGCGCCGCCCGCCGGCCCCCGGCCAGAAACTCCACCTCGAACTCGAACGACTTGGTGCCGATCTTCGTGATCCGCAGCCGCAGCTCGGCCTCCTGCTCGAAAGTCAGCGGCGACGAGTATTCGCACGAGACCGCCACGCGCGGCCAACTGTACTGAAGCGGGCCGGTCACGTTGTGAACACTCAGGCCGAGCGAGCGCCAGAAAGCGTGCTCCGTGTCCTCCAGCCAGCGCAGGTAGTTGGAAAAGTGCATCACGCCGGCCATGTCGGTCTCGCAGAAGGCGACGGTGCGACGAATCGTGAATTCGCGGGTCATCGCCGCTCACCTGCCTCCGGCCTCATGCGCCGCGGACTTTCGCCGGCGAAAAGAACTTTGCGATCGTCGCCTCCGACGGCGGCCGCGTCAGCAGTGAGACGATCACGAGCGCTGCGGCCGAGGCCGCGACGTTCCAGACCACGGGCATCATCCCCCCGAAGAGATACTCCTGGTCGCCGGCGAGCGCCTTTTCCCTGAATGCCTCGTAGAACAGCGCCAGCCCGACGACGGCGGCGACGATCACGCACGCGTACGCGCCCGCTTTCGTAGTGCGCCTCCAATACAGCGCGGCAAAGACCAGCGGCGCCAGCGCCGCGAAGCCCGTAAAGCACCAGACGCCCAGCCGGAAGACGCTCGCGCCGGGAACGACCAGCGACAGGCCGTATGTGGCCGCCACGAGCGTGACAATGAACCCGCGGCCGAGCACGACGATCGCGCGATCGCTCAGGCGGTCCTTCTCCACGTAGTGATTCACGATGTCGTTCGTGAAGATGCTCCCCAGGCAGATGAACTGCGAATCCAGGCTGCTCATGATCGCCGCCAGCACGCCCGCCACCAGCAGCCCGCCGATCAATGTCGGCGCGAGCCGGTTGACCATCAGCGGCAGAACGCCGTTGGGCGTCTTGAAGTCCGGCGGAATGACCGCCTGCCCGGTCTCCGGCACCACGGCCGACGTCGCCCAGATGCCGATCAGCACGCACGGCAGCCACGTCAGCATCATCAGAATCGGGTGCAGCACGACGGTCAGCTTGAAGGCCTTAGCCGACCGCGCCGTCAGCCAGTGCTGAAACAGATGCGGGAACATCGCCACGCTGAAGGGAATGAACACGTAGGTGAAGAAGACCAGCGGCGGGATCTCCTCAGGCTTGCGCGGCTTGATCGGCGACTGGCCGGCCTCGAAGGCGGCCAGCTTCTCGCGGAAGTTCTCCTCGTCCGCCTCCGACGCCCCCAACTTCAGATGGGCCGGGTTGTATTCGACCACGTTCTGCGTCGCCTTGGCCGGACCGCCGAGCCGGTCGGCGATGACCCAGAACGTCACGATTCCCAGCACGATGAAGACGACCGTCTGAAACGTGTTCGCCCACGCCGCGCCGCGCACGCCGCCGAAGAAAACGTAGATCAGCGTCACGATGCAGACGATCGCGCCGCCGAGCCAGAACGGCACGCCGCCGTTCGTCGCGGCGAACATTTCCGGAAACGCGCCCCGCGTGATCTGCTGGATCGCCGTGGCCGCGCCGATCACGCCCATCAGCAGGTACGGCACGACCAGCCCGACCAGCGCCGGAAAGAGCACCAATCCCAGGCTGTTCGACTCGAACCGGTCGCGGAAGAATTGAATCTGCGTCTGGTAGCCGTAGCGCTTGCCGAAGGTCCAGAGCTTGATGCCGATCAGAAAGAAACACACCGAGTGAAAGATGCCCGACCACGAGACCATCTTTCCATACGCCCCGATGCCGCTGACGAACGCCTCCGCGCTGCTGCCGATGATCGCGAAGCTCGTCATCGTCGTGCCGAAAACCGACATCAGCAGCACGAACGGACCGATCCCGCGCGAAGCGACGAAGTAGTCGGCCGCCGTCCCGCGGAAAAAGCGGTTGCTCAACACTCCGATGCCCAGCAGCAGCACCATGTAGATGGCGATGACGACGACGGCGAGCTGGCCGGAGTTCATGGCCGGCCCTCGCCCGAGTCCGCCCGCGGCCGCGGCGACTCAGCCCCGTGCGCCGCTGACGGCTCGGCCACGTCCACGTCCGCCGGCCAGCAGTACTGAACCGCCAGCAGTCCGGTCACGCCCGCCATCAGCGAGATGCCCACGTGCCAGGCCAGCCCGACCGGGATGAACCCCAGCACCAGCGGCTCGTGCGTGTGCCAGTTCCAGTAGTCCTGGTGCAGGACGACCAGCGCCAGCAGCAGGAAATAGACGAGAGTTCGCATGGCCCGCCAAGCGTGATTGCTGGAAACCCGTTCAGCCCGGCCGCGAAGGGCCCGGGTCGCTACGACGCCGCGGCCGGCGCTTCCAGCCGGATCGGCTCGGGCAGTGTACACCAGCGGCTCATCGGCTCAAAGATCGCCCCGACCTCCGGCCGGAACACGTCGCCGATCAGCAGCGCGGTCAGGTTGTTCTTGTACTCCGGATGCGCCCGGACGAACTGGCCGAACGAGAAGTCCTTGGTGTAGAAGGCGTAGACGAGCTTGCGGATGCGCTGCACACCCTCGTAGAAGCTCTCGCCCCAGCGGCCGAGCCGCTCGGCGGACGTGTCGTTGTGCACGAGGGCCTCGTGCACCGCGTCCGCCGCCAGCTCGCCGGACTTGAGCGCCAGAAAGACCCCCGACGAGTAGATCGGGTCGAGGAAGGTGAGCGCGTCGCCGAGAAGCACCCAGCCGTCGCCGGCACAGCGGGTCGAGTTGTATGAGAAATCGTGCAGCACGTGCACCGGGCTGCACCGCTTCGCCTGGCTCACCCGCGGAATGAGAAACGGGCAGCGCTCGATCTCCTCGGCGATGATCTGCTCCGGCTTGCCGCGGCCCTTGATCAGATAGTCCACGTCGCCCACCACGCCGATCGATACGACGTCGTCCGGCAGCGGGATGTACCAGAACCAGCCGTTCTGCTCGCGCACGTGCAGGACCAGCGTCGCCCCCTCGTCGCGCGGGTCCGGATCGCGATACGCGCCGCGATAGTGCGCGAAGACGGCCGCCTTGCGGAGCTGCGGGTCCGGCTTGCGAATCCCCAGAGAGCTGGCGATCACTGAATTCGTCCCGCTCGCATCGACCACGACCCGCGCCGCCACCGCCTGCTGCGAGCCGTCGCCGCGCTGCACGACCACGCCGCTCGCCCGCGGCATTCGCCCGCCGTCACCCCCGCCGGCCGGCTCGAAGAGAACGCGCTTCACCAGCGTCTCCTGCCAGACCTCCGCGCCGCGCTCGGCCGCGTTCTCGAGCATAAGCTTGTCGAATTCGCTCCGCAGCACCTGCCACGTCTGCGAACATTCGTGCGGGTTCAGCTCGTCGAAGTAGAACGGGGCCGACTCCTTGCCCGAAGCATTCACGAACTGCACGCTGTACTTCTTCACGAAGCTGCTGCGGCGGAGCTTGTCCAGCATCCCGATCCGCTTGAACGTCCAGTAGGTCTCGGGCATCAGCGATTCGCCGATGTGAAAGCGCGGAAAGTTCGACTTCTCCACCACCAGCGTCCGGTGGCCCGCCTCGGCCAGAATCGCCGCCGCGGTCGCGCCGGCCGGGCCGCCCCCAATGATCACCACGTCATAGCTGGCTTCCGCTGTCACGCTCACAGCCTCCGCGAATGCGTTTCGATCGCACTCTCTCAGCCCGGCTTCTCGCCGCTGACGATCTCCAGCAGGTCGATCGCGGGCTCCTCATCGCAATAGATTGTGCCCACCCGGCCGACGACCTCACGGCCCGGCGCGAGCTGCCGCGCGACCGGCGAGCCGGCCGGAAAACGGAAGTACCAGCGCGGGCTGATCCGCCGCAGGACTCCGTGACGGATGAGTATATCTCCCAGCGGCGCCTCGCGCGAGAGGATCTCGCGCCGCACGTCGTCCGCGATGTAGGCGAAGTTCAGCCGCACGATTCCCAGCTCCACCGGCCGCTCGCTGCCTGCCGGCGTAAGCAGGATCTTGCGCGAATAGAACGCGTCGTCCTGCTCTTCGGCCAGCACGTGCAGCTCCACCGGCCGGCCGCACCACGCCTCCAGCCGCTCGGTCATGTGGTCGCGGTGGACCAGCAGCGTCCGCTGCGGCTCCGGCAGGTCGGCCTCGCACATCCGCGGGCAGTCATACACCCACGTGATGTCGTCGAAGAACCCGTCGCACAGATCGGCCAGTGCCGCATGCGGTTGTCGAAGCTGTCGGATGCCCATGCGAAGCGCCGTCTCTCAGCGACCGTCTGGTTCCTCGGCGGCGAGCCGTCGCGCGGATCGCGCGTCAGCGCCGCCACGCACCATTCAGCGGCACACTACGTATAGCGAATCCCCCGATACTCCGGCTCGAAGAACTTCGGCAGCAGCGCATCCACCCGCAGCAGCCCGGCCCGCGTCAGGACCACGCGGCCGTTCTCCCGCTGCGCGAAGCCGTCACGAATCAGCTCGCCGATCGCGTCGTCGTAATCCTCGAGCGGATTCACCCGGTATTTCTCGTGAAAGTACGCCGGCTCGATCCGCCCGAGCTTGAGTTGCAGCACCAGCTCGCGGATCAGCCGCTGCCGCGGCGTCATCGGCAGGGCCCGCGAAAGCGGCAGCTCGCCCCGCAGCGCCGCCGGAACGTAGTCGTCCCACTGGTCCAGGTTCTGGTAGTGCACGCCGCCCAGGTGAGAGAACGACGCCACGCCCGTCCCGACCATGTCGCCGCCGTGCCAGAGCGCGTCGCGATAGACGAACCGCGTCTGCGGGCTGCGGACCAGCGTGTAGCCGCTCGACACGCGATAGCCGGCCGCCTCGAACTGCCGAAACGCGTAGTCGACCCACTCCCGCTTCTGCTGCCAGGTCGCGACGGAAAGCGACTGGCCGCCCTTGACCTCGCGCGAGAAGACCGCGTTATGCGGAAGCTCGAGCTGGTAGATCGTCAGGCAGTCGGGCGCCATTCGCAGCGCCCGCTCGACCGTCTCCTTCCACTTCGCGTCCGTGTCGCCCACCATGCCCGCGATCAGATCGATGTTGATCTGCGGGAAACCCACTTCGCGGGCCCAGTCGTACGCCCGGAAGATCTCCGCCGAGTGATGCGCCCGGCCGTTGTACTCGAGCACTTCGTCGTCGAAGTGTTCGACACCCAGGCTCAGCCGCGTCACGCCGATCTGCCGGATGGTCTCCAGCTTGTGCTTCTGTAGCGTGCCCGGCTCGCACTCGAACGTCACCTCCCGGGCCGCTTCCCACCGCCACGAGCGGTTGATCCGCTCGATCAGCCGCTCGAGCTGGGCCGAGCTGAGAAACGAGGGCGTGCCGCCGCCGAAATAGACGAACTCGAACTGCCGCCCGTCCAGGTAAGGACGGTCCTTATAGGACGCGATCTCGGCCGCCAGTGCCTGCATGTACTCGTCCACCTGCTGGCCGTTGCGGTCCGTGTAGACGCGGAAATAGCAGAACTTGCAGCGCTTGCGGCAGAA
>CAZXUI010000068.1:0-25972 GCA_964643885.1 uncultured Planctomycetales bacterium | reverse complement strand
GTCTGATTGGGGGACCGGTCTCTGACCGGTCTGATTGGGGGACCGGTCTCTGACCAGTCTGATTGGGGGACCGGTCTCCGACCGGTCTGATTGGGGGACCGGTCTCCGACCGGTCGTCCTCTTGCCCGTCAGGGCAAACGACCGTAGCCGGTGGCTTCAGCCACCGGAAAGCTCACCCCCGTACGTCGTCCGTGGGGCCTTCGTCTCGAATCACGGCACAAGCGGGACAAACCGGCTTCGCATTCTCATTCCGATCTGGCGACCGCCTCGATCGTGCGGTCCTGGTGCGAGATAGAAATCTCGCACCAGCCGGCGATGCCCGCTCCGAACGCGAGGTACGGCAAAGATTCTCTTTGCCGCCACTACGCGCCGCGCCTCCGCCCGCCGAAGCGTCACCGCACGCCCTTCCAAATCCCGAAAAGAACCGCGATCGCCCACACCACCACCACCACGAAACTCACCACCGGAAACATCAGCTCCGTATCCTGCATCGTCGCCTCCCGCGCGGCCGCTCACAGCCCCGCGCCAGTCCCAATCTCACACCCCCGACCCTTCCCCCCGCTTGACCCCGCCGCGATAATACCGCCGGCCGGCCACGCCGCGCCGCAGCGACGGAGCGCACCCGCGCATGCTCAAGCAGCACAGCCAGCTCGTCCTTACTCTGCTCGTCATCGCCGACGCCTGCGCCATCGCCGCCGCCTGGCTCCTCAGCTTCTACATCCGCTTCGAATACCTCCCGGTGGACCCCGCCAAGGGCGTCCCCGACCTGCTCACCCAATACGTCCCGCTCCTGCCCATCGTCGTCGCCGCACACATCCTCATCTTTTATCGGGCCAGACTCTACCGCCCACGCCGCGACGGGGCCATCCTCCACGAGACCCGCGACATCGTAAAAGCCTTCTTCGCGGCCATCATCGCCGTCGTCCTCATCGACTACGCCCTGCCGCAGACCAACAAGATGTCCCGCGGCTTCCTGCTCACGTACGCAGTCGTCGGAACCTCATTCTTCGCCCTCTTCCGCGGCACCGTCCGAGCCCTCGTCCGCTCGCTCCGCCGCCGCGGCCTCAACCGCCGCACGGCAGCCATCATCGGCAGCGGCCGCAACGCCCAGCGCCTGCTCCACGCCCTGCGCCGCAACAGTTGGACCGGCATCGAGGTGCTCTACTTCGTCGACGACCGCGACGGCGGCAAGCCCAACTCCGTCCGCGGCCTGCCCGTCCGTGGACCGCTCGACGAGTTGGCCCGCGTCGTCACCGACCACCCGGTCGACTCCGTCTTCATCGCCCTGCCCGGCGACCGCGCCCACCGCGTCAACGACGTCCTCGCCGCCCTCGAGACCTGCACGGCCGACGTCCGCCTCGTGCCGGAGATCGATCCGGCCTACGCCATGCGGCCGAACATCAGCCAGCTCGACGAGGTGCCGATCCTCGCCCTGCGGCAGACGCCGCTGCACGGCTGGAACGCGCTCTCCAAGCGCGCCTTTGACGTGGTCGTCGGCGGCATCTGCCTGCTGATCGCCCTGCCCGCGATGGCCGTCATCGCCCTGCTGGTCAAGCTCAGCAGCCCCGGCCCGGTCTTCTATCGCCAGCGCCGCATGGGCCTGGACGGCCAGGAATTCACCATCATCAAGTTCCGCACCATGCGGCTCGACGCCGAGGCGGCCGGCGCCGTCTGGTCGCAGAAGCAGGACCCCCGCCGCACCTCCATCGGCGCGTTCCTCCGCCGCACGAGCCTCGACGAGCTGCCCAACCTCTTCAACGTCCTCAGCGGCGAGATGTCGCTGGTCGGCCCGCGGCCCGAGCGGCCGGAGTTCATCGCCCGCTTCAAGCACGAGATTCCGCGCTACATGCTGCGTCACAAGATGAAGGCGGGCATGACGGGCTACGCCCAGATCAACGGCTGGCGCGGCGACACGTCGCTCAAGAAGCGCATCCAGCACGACGTGCACTACATCAGGAACTGGAGCCTCGCGCTCGACATGCGCATCCTGCTCCAGACGCTGACCGGCGTCTGGTTCAGCCGGCACGAGACGTAGCGCTCACGGCCCGCGCGCGTGACCGGAATCCGGCGAATCACCTCAGCAAGTGTGGCACGGGCTAAGGTCGTAAGCCGCCTCGGCAGGTGTGGCACCGGCTAATAGCCGGTGCACCTCTGCTCCGAATATGGGGGAATCGAAGGGTGGCATGCTTTCGCCGCAGGCGTAAGCATGCTCCGCTGCCGACGAACCTCAATCAGCCCCCCGATTCCGCCGGCGCTGCGACCCTTTCTGGCGCTTGCACCGGTCGAATGACGACCGTACGCTCGATGGGGGGCAACCGACCCAGATGCTTCTCAGGATTCGCAAGCCGACTTGCGATCACCCCGACTTGACCATTGTAGGTATCTCTGCTCGCACGGCGCGATTTGAGATTTGCTGTGACCTCGGAGTACTTTTCCGCGAAACGCCGAAACTGCTCAGCTCTCTCGATGTAACTCTGCGTCGGTTCCTTTCTCGCAAGGGCGCCCGCCAGCCTGATATCCTGCTCGATAAGCATCTGATCGAGCCGTTGCTGCATCTCCGGCGACTTGTGCTTTTCCTTGACCTGCCCGATTGCTGCTCGCATGGCCTCGATCCCTGCGATGTCGATCTCCACATCGCGCAGCTTCTCAGTCAGAGCGACGATATCTGCCTTGGCATCGTCCGCGCTCTGGTACGTCGTGCCGGCCCGAAGCTGCTCCCGCCGCGCTGCCTCATCCCGTGTCGCCAGGAGCTCTGTCTCAATTTCCATCTCGATTGTGTCCAGCGCCTGACGCCACGAGGTCAGTGACTGGCGCAGCTCCTCATATGCTTTCCGCTTTTTCGCCAGAAAAGCCTCCATGAATGCCTGGACCATCAGCTCCGCATCGGGCCGCGAAACGGCATAGAGAACATACTTCTGACACGGACCTCCGGTCACTCGGCTTTCGATCTGGAGCCAGCGGGCTATGCCGACAAAGCGACGTTGTTCCGCCGACATTCTCGAACCGGGCTCAGAAGCCAGTAGCCGAAGGGTCGTCTGTTCGCAGTTCTGCTCAGGGGACAGCTTCAACCACGACTCGCGCGGCTGATGTTCGATGCGCACAATCGCCACAAAGCCCGGGACGATCAGCTCCCTGTGTCGGCCGTAAACCGACCCGGATTGCGGTTCCAGAAGCTCCGTCACTGCGATCGGTTCCTCGCTGTGCACAATGTCCACATCCGGCATGACGGGCCACGGCGGAAAATCCTCCGCCCGCGGCAACGCCTCCTCCACCTCCTCCGCGGGCTCTGTCTCCGCGCCCCCCTGCACGCCCTCCGCCCGCGGCGCGTCCGCCTTCTCCTGCCCCGCCGAGTCCTGAGCCACGGCCACCCACGCGACCGCCTCGGCCGGCCACCAGCCGCCTGATCCACCGCTCGCACCGCCCGAACGCCTCGGCGAAGACCGCACCGGCGCTGCGTGGATGTCCCGGGCCGTCCACGATCAAGCCTTGTCCGCTCTCGACTCGTCCGTCTTCGGCCTCTCGGCCTGCGACTCGTCCCTTCTCGACCGGTCCGCCCTGAACACTCTCTAGGGGATCAATGCGCGGCGGTGTGCAGGTGTTGGAGAAAACCGCGCGCCGCGTGTGCGCGACGGAACGGGATTCGGCACGATCACTCATCGCGCAGAGCGCCCGAAATCGACAGCCACTCACACGGCATCAGTGGTAGGCCGGACTGGCCGCGGCGAGGGACTGATCCACGACCGCGTGCCTGGAAGGGCGCATACCACCGCGGAGGGCAAAGCGCGCCAAGCCCGGCCTACCCCTGCGCTAAACTTTCGAGCCGGCACACCCAGGCGGCAAAGTGCGCACACCGCGCTCGGATTGCACCCAAGCCGATCTTCTCGGCCGCGATGGGGCCGTGCAGCACTTTCTGATACCCCGGAATGTGAGCAGCTATGCGTTTTGAGGGATAGGTATCGACGCCGTCGTCGATCGCTTCCGGATTGCCGAACTCGTCAGCGATCTCCTGTAGCGGCCGGGCCGCATTCGGAGACTGTGCCGCCTCCGCAAGCTCACTCGGTCCGGCGAACAGAATCGCCTCGAACTCATGAAGTTGAACGTAGGGAATGAACCGCCGCGGATCGAACGAATCGCCCATCCTGGCGCAGATGTCCTGCGCGATCGCCGTCTCCACGGCCTCGGCCCGATTCGGCACGGGCAGCGAGCTCGCTGCTGCGCGCCCGGGCCAGTCCGAGGGCATCCCCGAATAATCCAGCATGGTCGTCACCAGGCGGGCTGCGTCCTCATGCAGCAGCATCCGCAGTTCGCGTTGTGCTGCTTCGTAGCGCCGAATTCCCCCTTCGTGACCGGGCTTGCCGATCAGGCGCGCGGAGAGATAAACGCCCGCCGACGCGAGTGCCGGTGCCAGAATGTCGCGTACAAAGGTCTGTTCGGTCGGTCCCTGCACGAGAGCCAGCACCCTACTCATGTGCCGCCCCCCCCGTCGAAGACGTTCTTGCGCCACAGCTCGCCGAGCGAGTATTCGCTCAGCCACGCTTTCAGTGGTTCGGAATTCAGCCGCCGGAATCCCGACGCGCCGTCCCTGCGATCAACGACGACGACGTCTTCCGGCTCGAAGTGATCCAACAGCGCCGCGGATTGCGTCGACACGATCACCTGGGTCCGCGTCGCTGCTTGCTTGATCAGTCCCGCGAGCACGTTCAGCGCATACGGATGAAGGCCCAGTTCCGGCTCGTCGAAGACCAGCGTGGCCGGCGGAACAGGCTGTAGGAGCGCCGTCGCCGGACATGCGAAGCGGAGCGTCCCGTCCGACAACCGGCTGGGATGGAACGGGTAGTCGCTGCCGCGCTGTGTCCACTCGAGTTGCACGACTTCGTCCGAGCCGTTCGCTTCAGGCTCCAGCCGGAAGTCGTCAAAGAAAGGCGCCGCCAGTCGCACGGCGTCCCGAATCGCAGCGTACGCCCGCCCCCGATTCGCATCCGACTTTCCACTCGATCTGCCGAGCGCCCGAAGAAACGCCGCCAGGTTCGCGGCATCGGGCCGAAATCTCGCGCGTCACACTCGGACCGAGGTATAGATGGCGATCCCCCCCGCTTTCGCCACCGCAAGCTGAAGCGACTGCTCCACGAGAGCCCGCAGAAAAGCGAAGAAGCCGACGAAGTTGCTCTTGCCCGCCCCGTTCGCACCGATCAGTACGGTCAGCGGCCTCAGCTCGAAGTCGTCGAGCGCGCGAATCGACTTGAACCCCTTCAGCGTCAGCCTGTCGATCGACACCCATGCGAGATCTCCCCGCGCCGCCGCCGCCGCAGGCTTCGTCGACTACCGTACCGCGTCGCCAGGCCGCGCCACGCCCGGCCCGCCCCTTGATCCCTCAATCCCTTAATCCCTCAATCCCTCAATCCCTCAATCCCTCAATCCAACCACTCCCTCTCCTTCAGCTTCCGCGGCGCGTACTCCCGCGTGATGTACCGGAAGTCCCCCTTGCTCGCGAACACTTCCAGCTCCAGCTTCACCCCCAGCGACAGCATCCGCTTGATCTCGCGCTGCCACGGCCGGCTGGCGAACCACGGATACTCCAGAATCTCCCTGGCCCGCCGCACGTCTTCGTCCTTCAGCGGCATCGGAATATGCCGCGGAATGTCGAACTTCTCCGCGTCGAAGCTGCTCATCCCGATGAACCGCGCCGCCGGGATCGCCATCCGCTGGCTCTCGAACGCAAGGTTGATCGACCCCTGCTTGACCACGCTGTAGATGTAGTAGCCCCACGGATCGTTATCCACCAGCACGTACACCGGCAGTTTCAGCTCGTGGTGCATGCGGTACATCAGCCGCCGCACGCCCCGCGGCGGCTGCCCGCCCCCGTGAATCAGCATGCAGTTGTGCTTCTCCCAGAAGCGGTCCTGGTTGAAGCGGTTCCACTGCGTGCCCTTCTCCACCAGCAGCACGAACTCGGCCGAGTGCTTCCTGAACTGAATCACGTCCGCCTCGACGATGCTCGGCACGCCCCACCCGCCCGAGCCGGCCCGCGCCAGGTTGATCTCGTCGCCGTTGTCGATGATCGTCATCGGCCCGACCATCTGCCCCTTCGGCTCGGCGTGAATCCCCAGCTCCTCACGCAGCGCCTCCACCGAGACCTCCACGTCCTCGATGATCGGGTCGCTCTCCTCCTGCTCGTAGAAAACCAGCTCCTTGCTGTCCCGCACCGGTACCTTCAGGCTGTAGAACACCTCGCGCAGGCTCGTCGTGATGTTCTCGTCGATCAGCGTGCGGCACTTCTCCGCGATCTTCAGCGTCTGCATGAACTTCTTCGCCTGGCTGCCCTCGCCCCCCCGCCGGCCCAGGAGACTGAAGAAAAACCGCCGCTGCTTGCCCTCCTTCAACTCGATGATCCGCCGCTTCTCGTTCCACTCCACGTTGCTCAGCGTCCGCGACGGAATATCCACGAACGGGTCCTGCCGCTTGTGAATCGCCGCCACCACCCCCGACGCCAGCCGCGCGATCCGCTCCCCCGCCGCCGCGCGATCACGCCGCGGCTTGCCCGCTGCGCCCCGTTTTGCTGCGGTCTCGCCCGCTTGTGTGCCGCCCGTGCCCGCTTTCCGCGCTCTCGTCGACTTGGCCACGCCGAATCCTTTCTTTCCGCCGGCTGCAAACAACCCATCCACCGCCAGCCGCGCTCGTCCGCGACACCGGCCGGCCGCCAGTGTCGCTCCGCCGCCCGCCGCGTCAACGCCCGCCCCGGCCGGCCACGGCCACCGCCGCAATCCGCCCGCCGTGAATCTGCCAGCGCTGCCGCTGGACGGCCGTCGTATAATACAGGGGTCCCCGGGTTCGATCGGGGACTACCGGGCAATCAATGGCCAGACAAACTTTCGCCGACAAGACGACGCGCGACGACCTGGCAGTCGGCCAGGAGCGTGCGCTGCTCGCGGCCGTCCTCGTCGACGCGCCGCGCTTCTACGACGATCCGCTGATCGAGCTGGCTGAGCTGACCGAGTCGGCCGGCGCTCTCGTCGTCGGCCGCGTCGTGCAGCGCCGCCGCACGCTCGACCCCGCAACGTGCGTCGGCCGCGGCAAGCTCGAAGAGATCCGCCAGCGGGCCGACGCCTACGAGGCGGACGTCATCATCTTCGACAACGACCTGTCGCCGTCGCAGATCCGCGAGATCGAGAAGGTCACGCAGCGCAAGGTGCTGGACCGCAGCGAGCTGATCCTCGACATCTTCGCCTCGCGGGCCCGCACGGCCGAGGCCCGCCTTCAGGTCGAGCTGGCCCAGCTCGAATACACCTCGCCGCGGCTGCGCGGCATGTGGACGCACCTGGAGCGGATCGCCGGCGCCGGCGGCGGCACGGGCGCGGGTGCGGTCGGCGGCATCGGCACGCGCGGACCGGGCGAGCGGCAGATCGAAATCGACCGCCGCATCGTCGGCCGCCGCGTCGCCTTCCTCAAGCAGAAGATCTCCGAGATCGAGCAGCGCCGCGGCCGCGAGGTCCGCGCCCGCAAGGAGCACTTCACCGCCTCGCTCGTCGGCTACACGAATGCCGGCAAGAGCACGCTGATGAACGCCCTGACGGACGCCGGCACGCTCGTCGAAGACCGCCTCTTCGCCACGCTCGACACGCTCACGCGCCGCTGGAACCTCGGCAACGGCCGCTACCTGCTGCTCAGCGACACGGTCGGCTTCATCCGCCACCTGCCGCATCACCTGGTCGCGTCCTTCCGGGCCACGCTCGAGGAGACGCTCCACGCCGACCTGCTGCTGCACGTGGTCGACGCGTCCAGCCCGCAGGCCGAGCAGCAGATCGAGGCCGTGCGCAGCGTGCTCGATTCGCTCGGGGCCGGCGGCCGGCCGACGCTGCTGCTGCTCAACAAGGCCGACGCCGTCCGCGACGAGGCGCATCTGACCGCGCTGCGCTGTGCGCACCCGCAGGCGCTGACCATCTCCGCCCGCACGGGCGAGGGGCTGGCCGGCCTGGCGGCGGCCGTCGGGGAGCGCATGGCCGGCGAGCGCCGCCTGACGCGGCTCTCCGTGCCGGTTCAGAACGGAAAGGCGCTCAGCTTCCTGGAGCGCTTTGCGGAAATCATCGAGCGCCGATTCGAGGACGGACGGGCCATCCTCGATCTGTGGATCGCGCCGCGCTCGCTGGAGCATCTGCACAGCTTCGCGGCCGACATCCGCCATCTGGCGACCGACGAATCGGGCCGCTAACCCGCGGCAGTGGGGCGGGCATCCTGCCCGTCCTTCTCCGGGTGGTACGGGCATCTTGCCCGACCTTCTCCGGGTGGTACGGGCGTCCCGCCCGTCCTTCGGGTGCCTGACCCGCGGCCCCGGGCGACGCGTCTGAACGAGGATTCCGTCGGAAGGCCGCCGACGTGCAGCGCTCGCCGCGGCCGCCGACATAGACAACTGTGTGACAAACTCGGTTCGAAGCCGATGTGAGGAACCTCCGATGCTCAATCTGAGTCTGACAATCACCGCTTCGCTGCTGCTTTCGGTAATTGCCTTCGCCCAGTCAGCCGGCCAGACGGCACCCACGCCCGCCAAACCGGCCGACCCCGCGGACACGAGCGCCGCCAAAGGCCCGCTCTCGTTCAAAGTCAGGAACATCGACGGCGAGGAGGTCGACCTGGCGGACTACAAGGGCCAGGTCGTCCTGATCGTCAACGTCGCCTCCAAGTGCGGTCTGACGCCGCAGTACGCCCAGCTCCAGGAGCTGCACGAAAAGTTCGCCCCCAAGGGCCTGCGCATCCTGGCCTTCCCGTCGAACGACTTCATGGGACAGGAGCCGGGCACCAACGAGCAGATCAAGGAGTTCTGCAAGACGACCTACGGCATCGGCTTCGACCTGTTCGAGAAGATCAGCGTCAAGGGCGACGAGGCCTGCGAGCTCTACAAGCACCTCACCAGCAAGACCGAAAACGGCGAGTTCGGCGGCGAGATCCGCTGGAACTTCACCAAGTTCCTGGTCGGCCGCGACGGCAGGGTGATCGCCCGCTTCGAGCCGCGCACCAGGCCCGACGCGCCGGAGGTCATCGCCGCGATCGAGAAGGCGCTCAAGGCCTCGAAGAGCTGACGACGGCCGGCCGCGTCTAGAAAATTCCCATGATCAGCAGCCCCACATAGAACAGAAAATCGCCGAACAGGCACGCCACGATCAGCATCGCCAGCAGCCCGATCACCTGCGTGCTCGCCAGCAGCGCCCAGACCTCGCGCCGCGCCAGCCGCAGATACCCCGCCAGCGCCACGTACAGAAACCGCCACCACCACACCCAGCACAGCGCCAGCAGGCCCGCGACCAGCACGAGATTGAAAATCGCGTCCTTCGCCCGCGTCCCCGTCCACATCAACGCCCGCTTCGTCGCGACGTACCGAATCGGCGCCAGCACATCCAGTTCGACGGTGTCCCGTGTAAAGACAACTCCCCGAATAACAGGCGCCGGCGTCAGTGCATTCCACACCCACGTCACGCCCACCGCCAGCAGCACCCACAACGCCGCCCACACCAGGTACGAAAAACCATACGCCACGCACCGCGCGATCTGGTCGCTGCGAACCCGGAACCGCGCCAGCGTCGGCGTAAAGAGCGGCAGCGCCACCGCCGTCACCAGCGGCGGCATCAGCATCAGGTTCAGCACGAAAACCAGTTGCACACCGCCGAAATACGCCCCACGCAGCTTCCACGTCGCCGGCGCCGCCCATTCCACCGCCAGCGGCAGCACGAGCAGCGCCACCGCCAGAAACACCATCCCCCACTGATACGACCGCAGCCGCGGCACGTACGGCGCCATCTCCAGCGGAAAGCCCCGCCAGAACCGCACCGGCCGTATCGCGTCCTGAGCCGTCCGCACCGCGGCCCGCACCGGCCGCTTCGAATACTCGTATCGCTCGCCGTACTTCGCGACGACGGACGCGTCGCCGAACAGCGCGGCCCAGTCCAGCTCCAGCTCGCAGCGCCCGCACGCCCGGCCATTCTCGCGAGCCAGACTCTCGCCGCAGCGCGGACAATCCACGCCAAGCAGCATCTGCCAGCGGAACAGCTCGCCGCACTCCGGACAGCGCGGCTCGCGCAGCATCCTCAGGTTGTAGCAACACCGCGGACAGGGCAGATCATGCTGAAAGTGCCAATCCGCCGGCAGCCCGGCCGGCAGCACGGGATTGCCCGCCGCGACATCTGCAATCGTGGCATCCACGTCCATCGATCACACTCCAGATGCTCCTTCGCGCGCCGCAGAATTGCCCTCCAGAGCACCTCTTACGGAATCGCCGCCCGCGACGCCACCATCCGCCCCACGAGGCACGTCCAATAACCCGCCCGGCCGCTCCCAATGCGCAACCCGCGCCCTGGCCCGCACACCCTCCCCGCAATCCCTGCATCCCGCCCGTCCACGCTTCCGATACTCACCCCGGGAACCGCGCGCCGTCCACCGCCCGGCCGCGCAACAGACGCGCAGCACACACGAGCCAAACCACCGGAGCCGCCGCAACGTGACCACCCGCCCCAGCAGCCACCCCAGCCGCAAGATCGTCGACGCCGCCACGCTCGCCGCCACGCTGCGCAGAGAGCAAGCCCGCGGCCGGCGCATCGTCCACTGCCACGGCTGCTTCGACATCGTCCACCCCGGCCACGTGCGCTATCTTCAGGCCGCCCGCCAGCTCGGCGACCTGCTCGTCGTCTCCCTCACCGGCGACGCCGGCATCAGCAAGGGCCCCGACCGCCCCTACATTCCTCAGGACCTGCGGGCCGAGAACCTCGCCGCCCTCGAATTCGTCGACTGGGTCGTCATCGACGCCCACCCGACCGCCTGCGAGATCATCGAGCAGCTCCGCCCCGACATCTACGTCAAGGGACGTGAATACGCCACCTCCAGCGACGAGCGCTTCCTGGCAGAGCGCCAGCGAGTCGAAGGCTACGGCGGCCGGGTCGTCTTTCACAGCGGCGACGTCGTCTTCAGCAGCACGCGCCTGATCCAGACGCTCAGCCGCGACGCCCGGCTCGACGCCTGCCGGCTGCGCTCCATCTGCCAGCGCGACGGCATCAACCTGCACACGACGACGCACCGGCTCGCCCAGCTCGCCGGCACGCCCGTGCTCGTCATCGGCGACGCGGTCCGCGAACGCTACGTGCTCTGCGACGCGCGCGAGATGGCCGACGATGCCCCCGCCGTCTCGCTCCAGCAGCTCGAATCGACCGGCTACTGGGGCGGAGCGGCCGGCCTGGCCTTCGCCCTGCACGCCCTCGGCGCCCGGCCGCTGCTGGTCACGGGCGTCGGCGACGACGACCTGTCGCAGTCGCTCCAGGAAGACTGCGCCGCGGCCGGTATCGAGTGCATCCTGCCGCGGACTCGCGCGCAACTCGTGCAGCGGACCACCTTCGTCAGCGACGACACGCGGCTCTTTCACGTCACCGCCGGCGCCAGCGCCCCGCTCGACAGCGCCACCGAGAACCGCACGTTCCAGCGCGTCCGCGACGCGCTCTACGACGCCCGCGCTCTCTTCTGGTCCGACCACGGCCTGGGTCTCGTCACGCCCGGCCTGGCCTGGGCCGTGACAACCGCCGCCCGCAAGGCCGGCCTGACCACCGCCGGCCACGCACCCGCCCCGCGGGCCAACATCAGCGCCCTCAAGGGCACCGACATCCTCGCTCTCTCCGAGCGCCGCCTGCGCGAGGCGATGCATGACATGACCTCCGGCCTGTCGGCCGTCGCCTGGCAACTGCTCAGCCGCACCGGCGGACAGGTCGCGCTGGTCTCCCTGCATAAGCGCGGCCTGACTGCATTCGACGGCCGCCCGGCCGAGCCGTCCCCCACACAAACCGTCGACGGCGACACGCTGCACCGCCGCCCGCCCCAGGCACTGCCCGAGCGCCTCCGCAGCACCTTCATCCCGTCACTGGCCGACTTTCACGCCGATCCGCTCGGCAGCGAAGAGGCCGCCCTCGCGCTCGCCACGCTCACACTCACGCTCGGCGGCTCGCTCCAGCTCGCCACCTACCTGGCCGCGGCGGCCGGCTCGCTGGCCGCAACGCGCCTCGGCCGCTCGCTGATCACGGCCGACGAGCTGCGCACCTGGCTGCATCACCGCCCCGAGCTGCGGCCCGAGAGCCGCTTCGTGCTCGACGAATCCGCCACGGCCGGCGAACCGGCCGACGACACCGCCGTCGATACGCTGCACAGCCCCCTGCACGCCGCGGAGCCGCGCGGATGAGACAGCCGCTGGTCAGCATTGTCCTCGCCACGCACAACCGCGCGGATGTGCTCGCCCACACGCTCGCCCAGCTCGCCGACTGCGGCCTGTCCGCCGCCCAGCGCGAAATCTTCGTCGTCGACAACGCCTCCACGGATGCGACGCGCCAGACCGCCGCCCGGTTCCCGGATGTGACGCTCGTCCCGCTCCGCCGCAATCGCGGCGCGTGTGCCAAGGCGTACGCCCTGCCCCGCGTCCGCGGCGAAATCACCCTTTTTCTCGACGACGATTCCTATCCGCATCCCGACTGCCTGCCGCGCATGCTCGAGCACTTCCGCCGCCGGCCGGACCTGGCGGCCGCAAGCTGCCTGGTCCACCTGCCCGACGGCAGCCAGGAGTGCAGCGCCCTGCCGGACGTCTTCATCGGCTGCGGCGTGGGCATTCGCACCGCCGCGCTGCGCGAGGTGGGCGGCCTCGACGCCTCGCTGTTCATGGCCGCCGAGGAATACGACGTGAGCTGCCGGCTGCTGGCGGCCGGCTGGCGGATCGAAACGCTGCCCGACCTGCACGTCGAGCATCTAAAGTCGCCGACGGCCAGGCAATCCGAGCGCGTGGCCCGCTATGACATCCGCAACAATCTGCGCCTGATCGCCCGCTACTTTCCGACGCCCGTCGCCCGCATCTACAACCAGGAATGGCGGCAGCGCTACCAGTGGCTGGCGCGACTGAACGGCCACGAGGAGGCGTATTCGGCCGGCAGGCAGGCTGGGGCGCTTCTGGCCCGGCTGGACCGCCTGCGCTATCGCCAGTGGCGGCTGCACGGCGAGCCGCTCGAGCGCCTGCTGCGCTGGCAGCAGGTCGAGCACGAGATGCAGCGGCTCCGGGCCATGGGCGTCCGCCGCATCATCCTGGCGGACCTCGGCAAGAATATCTACGCCTTCTGGCGTGGGGCCCGCGCGGCCGGCCTGCGGATGCTCGCCGTCGCCGACGACCGCTTCTGCCAGGCGACCGGCCAGTACCGCGACCTGCCGGTCGTCTCGACCGACGAGGCCCTGCGCCACCCCGTCGACGCGATCGTCGTCAGCAACATGTCCTTCGTGCACGCGGAGCAGCGCTTCGCAGCCCTCTCGCCGCGCACGCCCGCGCCGGTGTATTGCTGGTTCAGAGTACGCGTGACGGATCGCAGCGTTAGGTCGCCTGGCCGTTCACAATCGCATCAGGCCGGCTAGCGAAACACGCAACTCGGTGCACGATCTGGTCGCTTGGGCCATGCGTCCTGGCAGCGCTGAGCCCCACGCCCGATGCGTTCACGCCAGTGATGCTCTGTATCTGCATCAGCGCGCTTATCTCGCCGACGCTTCATCGCGCTTTCGATGCTCAATCGGCGGTGGCGGAACCCCTGCCACACGCTCATCTACTTGACATGGAGAAATCGCGCGACGGTTCTTTGCCGCCACGAAGCCGACGGCTCGAGCGGATTCTGGCATCGAGCGATGTCCGATCTCCCGAAATGCGGCAACGTTTCACCGTGCGGGCCGCATCCACTGGCAGCTCGCAAGAAGGTGGCGCGGTTCACGCCCCGGACTTGCGGCCCCAACGAACGATCCAGGCACGGGCGGGCAGACGAGGGCCGTGTATCAGGCACGTTCGAGAGAGCCGAATGTACCTCATCTATCTCGACGACTCGCACGACAAACTTGCGGCAGCGTACTCGGCCCTCGCCATTCCGGCGCTTCAGTGGAAGCCAGCACTCGCGCGACTGAGGGCCTTTCGCCGCTCGCTTCGAGGGACCGACGGCATCTACACAAACGCAGAATTGCGCGCCTGGAAGCTCGTTTCCGGCCGAGGTCGCCCGGGGGACGGGATCGTTCCGAAAGCGCGCCGAGTCCAGATCTACCGGGCATTTCTCGCGGCAATCAGTTCATTGCCGGGCGCACGACTGTTCAATGCGTACGGCCCCATGAGTCGTTGTCTGCGCGCGTTCGAGCGGCTGGCTAACCGAATCAACAGGGCCATGACGAAGTGCGACGCTTGCGCGCTTCTCTTTTGCGACCGCGGCAACGAGGCCCCCGTACACGCAGATGCTCCGAAGGATGAGCAGATTCAATCCGATCCCCAGCCAGTACGGCAAGCGATTGATGAACGCGCCCACCGGCCGGATCATCGAGGATCCGATCTTCAAGGACTCCGAGAGTTCCTATTTCATCCAGGCCGCCGACTTCGCCGCCTACGCGCTACTGCGGAGAGAACGGCCGGACGGCACCACGCGTCGGTATGGCGCGAGCGACGCCTTCAACGCGCTCGCTCCGATCCTCGTGAGGGACGCGTCCAGGCTCGATCCGGAGGGCATGATCAGGGTCCAACAAGAAAAGAGCAGGACCTACTACCGCCCTTCACAGCGGGTTCGGACCTGCACCAGTAGTATCAGCTGGATTCGCACGAAGTCAAATCGACCGGTGAACGCGCTATGTGTGCGCCACCGATCGCAGCACGTCGATGGGCGTGAACCGCTCCCCCAGAATCGCCCGCGACGGAACCGACAGCCACTTCTCCAGCACCGCCGCGTAGATCTCGCGGAAATCCACCCTGTGCGGCACGTCCCCGTCGACCAGCTTCGACAGGTCGGGCGACGGCCCGATCACGCCCGGCCGCACACCCGGCCCCGCCAGAATCACCGGCGCCGCCGCGCCGTGATCCGTCCCCAGGCTCGCGTTCTCCTCCGCCCGCCGCCCGAACTCGCTGAACGCCACCAGCAGCACCTGCTCGGCCAGCCCCTGCTGCTTCAGATCGTCGAAAAACGCCCTCACGCTCTGGCCCAGCTCGTCCATCAGCGCCGGGTGCAGCGTCCGCTGCCGCGCGTGCGTATCGAATCCGCCCAGCGACGTGTAGTAGATCCGCGGTCCGAAGTCGGACGCGATCAGCCGCGCGATCTGCCGCAGCCGCCGCGCCAGCCCATACGCCGGATAGCCGCCCCGCTGCTCGCCCGCGACGTGCTCCAGCCGCCGCGCGTTCTCGCAGGCCGAGACCGCCGTGCGGCGAATGAACTCCGCGTCGCTGGCCGGCCCCTCCTGCCCGGCCGACAGGACCGCCTCGATCGCCGCCCGCGTCCGCCCCTCCCCGCCGTCGCGCAGCCGGAAGCTCTCGATCGTCTGCACGCTCGGCACTTCGACGCTTTCGGCCCGCAGCGCCAGCGGCAGCGGGGCCTCGTCCAGGTTCAGCGCGGCCAGCCCGGCGTCCAGCTCGAGCGCCCGCCCCAGCCAGCCGCTCTCGCGGCGCTTCAGCGACGGGTCGGCGCAGTGCCAGATATCCATGGACTCGAAGTGCGAGCGATTCGGGTTCGGATAGCCCACGCCCTGCACGACGCTCAGCCACCCGTCGTCGAACATCTCCTTGAGCGGCCGAAGCTGAGGGCACAGCCCCACCTCGTCATTGAGGGCGTGCACCTCGCGCCGCGCGATCGCCAGCGTCGGCCGCATGCGGCGATAGTTCTCATCGCGAAACGGCACGACCGTGTTCAGCCCGTCGTTGCCGCCGGTGAGCTGGAGCATGACCAGGATGCGCCCGTTGGCCGGCGTCTGCGTCGCGGCCCGCGCGGTGCGGGCCAGCACGGCCGGCAGACAGGCACTCGCCGCCGCCAGCGTCAGCCCGCCGGCACTCTGCACCAGAAACTCGCGCCGCGTGATGTGCATCTCGATCTCCTGTGGGGGACCGGTCACCTGGGGGACCGGTCTCTGACCGGTCCATTCAGGCCCTTGGGGAACCAGTCTCCGACCGGTCCACCCTCTCACACCCAACTCCACCCCGCCCCATTCGAACTCTACCACGAGCCAATCTCATGCTCACGCGAGCTGATACAGCGGGCTCGAGCCGATCGCCGCGACCGCCGTCCGCAGCGCCGCCTCCGCCCCGCCCACGCACACGCGCTCCAGCTCGCTCCGCAGTTCCGCCGGCACGCGCCCGTCCAGCATCACTTCACACGCGAATCGCACCGCCGCCCCCGCGTCGGCGATCTCCATCCGCCGCACCCACTCGCCCGCATCGAGCCCGCGCCCCTCGTCGCCCGATGCCGCCACCGTCGCCGCGTTCATCCGCACCAGCATCGTCGCCGAGTTGATCCAGCGCCGATGCCCCTCCCAGCCCTTCACGCTGGGCGGCTCCAGCAAACGCTGCCCCATCTGCGACGCCGCCTGATGAAGCGCCGGCCCCGGCACACGCATCTCGAAGCTCCGCGCCAGCCCCACGCAGAACTCCACCGGAGACTTGATCCGCGCCCGGTAGTTCCCTTCGTCGAACATCGCCCGGCTCAGCAGCAGCCGACGCATCACCGCCGCCAGGTCGAACTGCTCAGCGCGAATCACCGCCGCCAGCGCCTCGACCACCGGCTCGCCCGGCTCGGCGCAGACGAACTCGCGCAACAGTTTGCGGCCGATGAACGCCGCGCACGCGGGATGATCCACCGCCATCCGCACGATGTCGCCCCCGTCGAAGCTGCCCGTCCGCCCGAAGACCGTCTTCTCCCCCTCGTCATGCAACCGCGGCTGAAAATGAAACCGCCCGCCCTTCTGGTGCCAGCCGCTGAACGCCCGGGCCGCCTGCTGGATATCCTGCTCGCTGTAATGGCCCGGCCCCAGCGAGAATAGCTCGAACAGCTCCCTCGCGTAGTTCTCGTTCGGGTGCCCCTTGCGGTTCGAGTCGCCGTCGAGCCAGACGATCATCGCCGGATCGCGCGACACCGCCAGCAGCAGCTCATCGAATCGCCCCAGCGCGTGCCGCTCGAGCGTCTGCATCTGCTGAAGCATCATCGCCGGCGAATTCACCTTCTGATTGCTCGTCGCAAAGTGATTGTGCCACAGCAGCGCCATCCGCGCCCGCAGCGGCCGGCTCGTATGAACCATCCGCAGCAGCCACCACGCCGCCAGCTTCTCGATGCTCCCGCTGGCCGCCAGCCCCGCCGCCGCCTCTTCCAGCTCGAGGCAGCGCTGCGACCGCTCGCGCTCGTCCAGCAGCCGCTCCACCGTCGCGTCCAGCCCCGCCTCGAGCGCGGCCCGAATCTCGTCCGCGCTGCCGCAGAATCCGGCCCGCCGCAGCAGGTGCCCCGCCTGCGCCCAGCCCCACGGGCCGTCACGACCGGCGCGATACGGCTCCAACGCCGACATCACTCGACCCTCCGCCGGCCGCCGCCGCTACTTCGCCTCAACCGCCAGCCGCAGCCGCGCCGACACGCCGAACCCGCCGGCCGCCGGCTCCAGCTCCACCGTCAGGTCGCGCAGCAGCCGCGCCGCATCGAGGAAGATTCCCACCTGCCGAGCCGCCTTCTCGCGCGGCAGGTCCTCCTCCAGCATCCGGTTGGTCACGAACAGCTCGCGGTTCGCATCCAGCACGCGATACAGCTCGCCCAGGTCCACGCTCAGCACATCCGCCGCCGCCCTGCCCGCCCGCTGCGGCGCCTCCGGCAGCTTCTCCAGCGCGTCGACGATCCCTTCCATCAGCCTGCGCGACGTGGCGATCACGAACCGGTCCCCCACCGTCGCGATCGTCGGCTCGAAGTTGTAGCGGACGCCGCGCGGCCCCGGCTCCAGCGCCTCACCGAACCGCGCCGCCGTCATCCGCACCCCCTTGTACGTGTCCACGCTGAGCTGATACTGCGGCTGCATCTTCTGGCCCATGTCCATGTTGATGATGCTCAGCGTCATCAGCGCCGCGTTGTCCAGCTTCGGCCCGAGTGCCTTCGCGTCCTTCAGATGAAGCAGCAATGCAAAGCCCGGCAACTGCGGCGTCGGCGGCTGTTCGCCGAACTCCTGCCGCGCCGCCAGCAGATGCATCGCCGGGTTCAGACTCGGCAGAAGCTCGCCCGAGAAATCCAGGTTCCCCATCAGCGTCGTCAGGGTTCCGGCGAAGCTCAGCAGGTCACGCAGCCCGTCCGCATTCAGCAGCATCTCGCGCTGATCCCACAGACCCGACCAGTCCCGCGACACGGACACGCGCGCCAGCAGCCCCGGCACATCGATCGCGCCGATGTCGCGCGGCTCCGCCGTGTCGACCACGAACGGCCCCAGCTCCCCGCCGCTCGACTCGCCCCCCACCAACCGCCCGCGCACGCTCAATCCTGCCCCGTCCGCCTCCAGCCAGAACACGGCCGCGTCCGCCGTCCGCGCCGCCTGCAAAACGCCGCCCAGCAGCATCGCCGCCAGCGCGTTGTCCGCCTTTCTGTCGAAGTCCGCCCGATCCGCTTCGCGGAAATGACGGATGTTCACCATCCCCCAGGCGACGACCTCCGGCGCCACCAGCTTGCAGGACGACTGATAGACCTCCGTCCGCGCCAGGGATTTGTCCGCTCTGTCGTGATGCCGCGCGATCAGCTCCAGCGTCGCCGCGTGATTGCTCAACACATACCGCCCGCCGATCTCCGCCAGCAGCGCCTCGCGGTTCAGCTCGTATACGCGCACACCGCCGATCTCCCGGCTCCGCCCCGCCACCGCCGCCCCGGAAAGCGTCAGCAGCGAGTCCACCACCTGCCGCGCCGCATCCGCGTCGGCCGGCTCCATCACCGCCACCAGCGCCGGCCCCCCGCCGCCTTCACGCGGTACGAGCGCCAGCGTCAGCTCCCGCCCCAACAGCTCGCCCGCCAGTTGCCACGGATCCATCCGCGCCGCCCCGGCCACCATGTACGCCCCGCCCTGGGCCTGGAGAAACTCCGGCTGCGAGCGGATCGCCGCGAACGCCGGACTCTCCATGACGCTCTCTAACCATTTGCTGTCTTTGAGCTTCGCGAGACTCCCCGCCCCATCACGGACCGTCACGCAAGCCACCGCGTCGCCCGGCACAAGCTCCGCCGTGCGCCCTCCTGGCCCCGCGGCCGCCGGCCCGGCCAACGCCGCCAGAAGCAGTACCCCGACCAACCCTCCCGACGACGCTCCGCGGCTTCGCACGATCGATCGCGACATGACGACACCCCAATTTTGAAGACTCGACCCGCCCCCGAAGACCTCTGCGACAGCGGCGCAAACCCCGTCTCGCCGCCGGCGCCGACCACCCACTCCAACTCGCCGCCCCGAAAACCGCTCAGCCCGGCGGGCGGGCCGAGCGGCAGAAACGACCGAACCCCACCCCCGTATTCGCCCCCAAACCCCCAGTATTACTGCCTCGGCGAATTCACAATCCCGCCCCCGGCCGCTCGCCCGCTTGCCGACCCGCGCCGGCCACGCGTATAACCCCGATGAGACGACACCCCCGGGAATCACTCCATGACCAACGCCGAGCTGGCGCGCGTATTCAACGAAGTCGCCGACCTGATGGACATCCAGGGTGAGGACAGCTTCCGCGTCAGTTCCTATCGCCGCGTCGCCCGCACGCTCGAAGACCTGGCCACCGAGGCCCGCGAAATCGCCGCCCGCGGCGAGCTCGCCCAGCTCCCCGGAATCGGCAAAGCCTCCGCGGCCAAAATACAGGAACTCCTTGATACCGGAAGACTTACGCTCCGCGAAGAGCTGGCCGCGAAGGTCCCCGCCGCCCTCCTGAAGCTGCTCGAAATCCCCGGCATGGGCCCGAAGAAAGTCGCCCTGCTCTGGAAAGAGCGAAACATCGAATCGCTCGACGACCTCAAGAAAGCCCTGGCCGAGAACCAGCTCGATGGCCTCAAGGGCTTCGGCGACAAGAGCATCCAGCAGATCCGCGAGGGGATCGACTTCCTGGAGCGCTCGTCCGGCCGCACCCGCCTGGGCACCGCCTGGGAGCTGGCCGAGGCGCTCAAGGAGCAGCTTCGCGGCATCCAGGGCGTCAAGCGGGTCGAGCACGCCGGCTCGCTACGCCGCGGCGCCGAGACCGTCGGCGACCTCGACCTGCTCTGCGTCGCCAAGGACCCGCCCGCCGTCGTGCAGCAGTTCACCCGGCTCGAGGGCGTCTCGCGCGTCCTGGCGGCCGGCGATACGAAGGGCTCGGTCCTGCTGCCCTGCGGCTCGGAGCGCGAGATTCAAGTCGATCTGCGCGTCGTGCCGGAGGAGTCCTTCGGCGCCGCCTGGCAATACTTCACCGGCAGCAAGCAGCACAACATCCGCCTGCGCGAGCTGGCCGGCAAACGCGGCTGGACGCTCAACGAGTATGCCCTGAGCGAGATCGACGGCGGCAAGGTCATCGCCTCGCGCGCGGAGGAGGAGATCTACAAGGCGCTCGGCGTACCGATCGTCCCGCCCGAGCTGCGCGAGGATCGCGGCGAATTCGAGCTCAAGTCCGCCCCGCGCGACCTGCTCGAGCTCGAGCACATCCGCGGCGACCTGCACATGCACACGACCGCCAGCGACGGCCGGGCGACGATCGAGGAGATGGTCGAGGCCGCCCGCCGGCGCGGCTACGAGTACATCTGCATCACCGACCACTCGCAGAGCAGCGCCATCGCCAACGGCCTCAAGCCGCAGCGCCTGCGCCAGCACATCAAGGACGTCCGCGCGGTCGCGAGCAAGTCGAAAGACGTGAAGGTCTGGATCGGGACCGAGGTCGACATCCACGCCGATGGGACGCTCGACTATGACGATGAGCTGCTGGCCGAGCTCGACTGGGTCGTCGCCAGCGTGCACTTCGGCATGGGCAAGGATATCGAGGCGAACACGCGCCGCACGCTGGCGGCCATCCGCAATCCGTACGTGAACCTGATCGCCCATCCCACCGGCCGGCTGATCAACCGCCGCGACGCCATGCCGCTGGACATCGAAGCGGTCGCCCGCGAGGCCGCCGCCACCGGCACGGCCCTCGAGATCAACGCCTCCACCTATCGCCTCGACCTCAAGGATACGCACGCCCGCCTGGCCCGCGACCTGGGCGCGATGATCTGCATCGACTGCGACGCGCACGCGACCGACCAGCTCGACCAGATGCGCTTCGGCGTCATCACCGCCCGCCGCGCCTGGCTGCGCAAATCCGACGTGCTCAACACCCGCCCGGCGAAGGAAATCGAAGCCTTCGTCCGCGCCAAGCGCAAGTGAGCCTCACGTCACGGAGCATGAGCACGCCGGCCCGTCGAAGCCGAGCGGCCCGTGCACGCCCCGGCAGCCGGCCGGCGCGCCACGCGCGCGAAAAGACGCGGCCGCGCTGCCCAAAGCCGCCGCGCGCGCTGCGCCGGCCCTCTGCGACCAGCCCACCGGCGACCAGTCGGGCATCACCGGCAACGCCGGCGGCGCCGATCGCCCGAACTCCGCCGCGGCGTGCACTTAGCTGGAGCCGCTTTTCTGAGCGATTCGGTCACCTCACTCAGCTCGTGGATCGTGTCGAGCTCGGTAGCCCGGTCAAACGTTACCGACCGACGCAGGGCGAATTGCTCGTAACCTCATGCCAACGCGCACGTTACGTAGCGCCGAGGCCGTCATCTGAGAAGATACCCGGTGGCGAGCTCGCGGGCCCTCGGGCCATTGCCAGAAAAGGACATGAACTGGGCCTTGATGAGCGGTCGGTGGAGTGATAATCTTTTGATATTGGGTCCTAAGGAAGCGTCATATGGCCCGCCTGCTGGCAAGTGACGCGTTCAGCATCGTTGAGTTAGTGCTGGTTGTTGGCTTGCTTTTGCTCCTCCTAGCAATCGTCATGCCCGCCTTGTCCGCCGCAATAGGCCGAGCTCGACAAACTACCTGCCTCTCAAACCTCCGGTCCCTCGCGGGCGGTTGTGCTGCGTACTCATCAGAGGACCGTAACGACCTGCTCATCGCGGTGCATCCGACTGCAGATGTGAACGGGCTACACGACGACGGAGTTTATGACCATGGGGGTGCCACGGGCTCCGCTCTGGTTTGGAATGAGCGCGTGGGCCCTCAAGGGCGCCACGCGGGCACGCGTCCCCTCAACCCGATTCTGGACCATAACTATAAACTCTTTGAGTGTCCAAGCGATATCGGATACAGCTGGCCCGCCACAGGTTACGGTTGGGTGATTTGGCACGAAATGCTCCGCTATCAAAGTGCGTTTACGACCGTTGGAACCAGCTATTGGGCGAACGCTGTAAAGCAACGGCTTCCCGCAGCAGGCGAGGCGGTCTATTCGCTCGGACCCTACCTGCGTGCGTCTACTCGCGTGCCGTATCCCAGCCAAACGGTGCTTCTGATGGAGATGCCCGCCATGTTCAACGTCTCCGTGGAGCGTAGCGATTCCGAATTCCGCTTTGTCAGCCATGGATTCCCCGGATGGCACCATTGCGGCCCGAGTTTCGTCATGGCATTCTGCGATGGGCACGCGCGCGAAGCGCACATCGGGACGGGCCAGCTCGAACCTGCCCAGCCGCCATCGCAAGCGCAGATTCGGGCTGCCGGCGTTCGCTTTGACTGCTATCCGGATGCGCCGATTATTGATCTGCCGAACACCGTCCCGACCGGGTCTACGGCGAGGCGCGTTCCATAAAACGAAGAAGGCGGTCATTTTATGAGCCAGCTTGTGCCCCGCTGCGCTGGGCTACTCTCGCTGATCCTTGTCGCTTTGGCATTTCCTGCGGCCGCCGATGACGGTGGACCTGTTCCGGGTCCGATCTATGGCATGAAATGTGCCCCAAGCGGTGCCTGTGGTGGACAAACTCAGGTCGACAACTGCCACCTCAAAGCTCAGGGGGCGAGCTGTTCCTTCTGCAGCGGATCGAACGAACTCAGAATGTGCCGCCCCACCGACACGTCGTGCAATCACACCGGCAACGAGGGTTGCGGAACAACTTATAGCGGCAGTTGCCAGATGGTTTCGAACAAGCTGATCTGCACAGGGAACGTAGGGGGAGGCGATTGTACCGTTCCGGGTTGCTCATGATGATCGTGTCAACAGGTCGGCACGCTTGCTGTTCTATGCCCTCTCGGCTCATGGGCGTCGCGGTCGGGCAAGCGTTTCCCTTACTTGCTGCGCTCGTTGTTTGCGCTATGCCATGCGATGCGTATGGTGACCTGTTGAATCAGTGGGTCGCGCGAACAGCTCGTGTGGATTCCTTGTACGTTGAGGGAAAAGTCAGGCAGTATCGTGTTGCCGCCAACAAGGATCCAATGGATTCGAAGAATTGGGAACAACGTGAGGGCATTGGACCCCTGGTAGTCGAGTTTTCGGTCTTACTGCGGCGACCCGACCTGCGCTTCAATCTACGGGTCCCGGCACAGGGAACGACTAAGTATCAAAGCGCTGACCACGCCTGGCTCGATGGCAAACATTATGAAGTCGGCTCTTTAGACATTCCGGGTGCCGGCGCCGGATCGATCAGCGACCGATTTCACAATGGAAGCCTCGCCGCGGTCCCATACCTTACACCGCTCGAGTTTGACTTCTTCGACTACCCGGCAACCGACGTTTCCAGAGAGTTTGCCAAATTGGCGCGCACAATTGACGGCAACCGCATACTCCTCCAGATCAACTCGAGTGCCGACAAACCTGACGGTGGAAACCTCTGGCTTGCCGAGATCGAAGTGGACCCGGAACACGATCTTGTGCCTCGGCGAATGCGGCTTACCATCGAAACAGGTTCGGACAAGCGAATTTACTGGACGCTCGAGACTCGCAGCACGGCCGAGCTCGATGGTACAACCCTGATTCAACAAGCTACGCTAATATTATGGAATCAACTTGTTCTACCCAATGAGCGCGTGGTTTACCTCTGGGAAGCGACCAAAATCGAGAAACGCCCAATCACACTGGCTGACATCGAACTGTCCTTCCCCGCCGGGATGTTCGTCATGGACTATACGACAAATAGATCATGGACTGCTACTGAATCCGGGGAACCAAGAGATGTGCAGCATCTGAGTTCCGAAACTATCCAAAAACTTGCCGAAGCGGCCCAAGCCGGCATGTTGACGCCTGAGATTCGGTCCCGCCGCAGGACGGCAATGAGCTGGATCCTCGGGGGTGCCGCAGTGCTCGTGTTTGCCGTAGCTCTAGCTGCGTACCACGCCCGACGGAAGAGCGGAGCCACTGGCTATGGCTGAGAGACCTCCGCTTCCAGCGACCGGCTCGGCTCCTGCGCCCGTCTCAGCATTGCCCAGTTGTTGGCACATTCGCCTGCAACCTGTCGCAGGCCTTCTCCGCTGGGCGATCGTCGCGAGTTTTCTCCTGACAGGCGTGTGGAAGCTGCTTGACATCTCGCAATTTCGCCAGCAGCTCTGGGCCATGGGCTTTTTTCCGGACGTGCTGATTCCTGTTCTCGCGCCATTACTACCGGTTGTTGAGATCGCGTTGGCACTCTGTTTAGCGCTGAGATGGCTGGAATTCCCGGCGATCGTAGTCACCGCTTTCCTCGGCCTTGCATTCTCCGGTCTGCATGGCTACATACTTGCCAACGGAATAATCGTCCCCTGTGGCTGCGCTGGCGTCCGTGAAGTTCTCTCAGGAACGTGGGCGCATGCCGGAATGGCGTCACTCTCGGTGATGCTCTTCTTGTCAGCGTCACTCCTTGCGATCTGTCCTCCCGCGGAGAGACGCTTCGCGCCTCACTGAGCCGCCCCGCAGCTACTGACCCAGTCTCGGCGAAAGTCTCTACTGCTTGCCCAGCAGGCGAGGAGGCTGCTCATGAAGCCGCCACCTCACGGTCCGGACCGGATTATCGCCAAGCTGCGTGAGGCCGATGCGTGGCGCAGCGACTACAGCCAGCGCCGGAGGGTGGCATGCTCTCGCCGAAGGCGTGAGCATGCTGTTTCAACTGCTCCCCTGCCCCGCTCTCCGGCCCGCAGGGCCCTGGGGGACCGGTCTCTGACCGGTCCATTCGAACCCCTGGAGCAGCAGTCTCCCACCCGTCTCATGGCTCCCATAGCCCGCGCGCACCGCCCCGCGTCTACTTCGCCCCGCGCGACTGGTGACTGTAATAAATCTCCGCATACGACGGCATGTGCTCGACGAACAGCTTCGCGCTGTCCGCACCCGTCGGGCTGCGCCAGTCCCACAGCAGCTCGCACGAAATCGCGAACCACGTCCCCATGATCGCCCCCGCCTCCGACATCCGCACGATCGAGGCCTGCTGCGTCGCGCCGTTCATCGAGCCCGACGCATCCACCACCACGTACACCTCGTAGCCCGCGTCCAGCGCCGACAGCGCCGCAAACGCCACGCACACGTCCGTCGTGATTCCCGACATGACGATCTTCCTGCGGCCGGTCTGCTCGATCGCCTTCACGAAATCCGCATTCTCCCAGGCATTGATCTGCCCCGGCCGCGAGATCAGCGGCGCATCCGGATGCAGCGCCAGGACCTCCGGCAGAAACGGCCCGTTCGGCCCATCCTCCGCGCTGGTCGTGATCACCACCGGCACCTTGTGAATCTTCGCCGTCTTGGCCAGCGCGATCACCATGTTCTTGAACTCCGTCGGCCGCTCGTTGTCGACCAGGTTCATCAGCCCCGTCTGATGGTCGATGAACGCAAAGACGCAGTTGTCCGCCGTCCACCGCTCGCGGCTGCCGCCCGGCGCCCACGTCGGACCGCGCTGTTGCCCGCCGCCCGTCTGCGCGCGAACCTCGCCCACCCCGCCGCCGCCGGCGACCAGCCCGACCGCAAACGCCACCGCCACCACCGCCACCACTCCCGACGAAATGTACGTTCGCTTCACCGTTTCTCTCCTTGAAAAATGGTGCCTTCTGACCTTGCGCCCGGTGGGGCGGGCCTCTGTGCCCGCCCCCATCTGCCGCGCGCGGTTGCCCTGCCGACTCCGCTGCTCCGAGAATGCGGGACCGGTCCCCTCACCATTGGGGGACCGGTCTCTGACCGGTCTGATTGCGGGACCGGTCTCTGACCGGTCTGACTGCGGGACCGGTCTCTGACCGGTCTGATTGGGGGACCGGTCTCTGACCGGTCTGATTG
>CAZXUI010000067.1:9700-26304 GCA_964643885.1 uncultured Planctomycetales bacterium | reverse complement strand
CGTCCGTTACGCAGCAGGGTAGAGTTGTTCAATGTTTACTGCTCCCGGTAATAAGACTTGGCGAAACGTGGATCGAAGGCCCGACGCGAACGCCCGGCGGATGGCCCACGATGTGTTTCGCCGTCTCGACGCAGTTCGGCCGTCTCAGATCGGAGCGGAGTCCGACGAGCGCGACCCGCTCGCTATCCCGTTTCTTCGCTTCGACGAAACTGCGCAACAACAGTTCGACGATTGGCGTTCCGCTCTGGAACTTCGACTTCGAAGCAATGAGGACCACCCGGTAATCATTGCACATCTCGCCAAGTACAGAAGTCTCGTTCCGTCTCTCGCTCTGCTTATTCACTTGGCAGAGAGCCTGCCCGGTCGCGTAGGCGCCGAGGTGCTTCGGCGAGCCATCGGCTGGGCCCGCTACGTGGAAGCTCACGCCTACCGAATATACGCGATCGCGGTCGCACCAGAAACCGCGGAGGCCGTCGCGCTCGCCAGAAAGATCACCAGTGGCGCTCTTCCGACCGAGTTTGCACTTCGTGATGTGTATCGCCCGAAGTGGGTCGGGCTGACATCACGGGATGCTGCGAAGCGCGCGGTCGATGTGCTTCAGGATCTCGATTGGTTGGCAGAGATCACTGAACCAACGGCGGGCCGATCCAGAACACGGTACCTGGTGAATCCGAAGCTCCTGCGACCGATTTCTGATCGACTGACAGAAGTGACAGAACGCCAAGAATCCCCTCTTCAGTCAGTTTTGGCAGTTTCCCAGGGGGAGAAACGCTCGCGCGCCATGCCTTGAACCTGTCGGCCGAACGAGGCTCAGTGTGTAGGACCCGGAACGACCCGGGGAACCCGATGCGCCGATGGCGATGATCTTCCGAAAAAAGTACACGATGCCCGTACCGGCGACGGCGGAGCTCACCGAGGGACCGGGCGGCCGACGCGTGGCCCGGTGGAAGACGCGCGGCGGCCGGTGGCAAACGGCCGAGGTGATCAGCGGCGTGGACGGCAGGGCGAGGGTCCGCGGCCAGTCCGCCGTGTACATGGCCCGCTTCAAGGACGCGGCGGGCCGGGTCGTCGAGGTCTCAACGAACTGCCGTGACGAGGGCGCCGCCCGGCAAGTACTCGCCGAGCTGGTGAAACGGGCCGAGCGCGTACGGGCCGGGTTGCTGACGGCGGCGGAAGACGCGGTGGTCGCCCACGGGACCACGACGCTCAATCGGCACATCGCTGATTATCTGGAGCACCTGCGGAGCAAGCGGATCAGCGGCCGGAAGGTCTCGGCGAATCACGTTCGAAACGTCGAGCACAACCTCCGCCGCATTTCGCGCGAGTGCAGCTTCCAACGCCTCGCCGATCTCTCGCGACGGGCATTCGAGCGATGGCTCGACCAACGAGAGACCGAAGGGATGTCGGCACGCACGCGCAACGCCCACCAGTCCGCCCTGACGGCATTCGCCAACTGGTGCGTCGGCACGCACAGATTGACGTCGAATCCGTTCCATCGCCTGGAAAAGGCGAACGAGAAATCCGATCGCCGCCGGCCGCGCCGCGCCCTGACCGAAGCGGAAATGACCCGATTGCTCGAGGTCGCCCGCTGCCGCCCGTTGCAGGACGCCCTGACGATACGACGCGGCAAGCGAATGGGACAGCAGGTCGCGACGCTCACCGATGCGACTCGTCGCCGCCTCGAACGTCTCGGCCACGAACGGGCGTTGATCTACAAGACGCTGCTGCTCACCGGGCTTCGCAAGGGAGAGCTCGCCTCATTGACCATCGGCCAGCTCGAGCTCGATTTACGACCGGGCGCCGTCTCGTTCGCCGTCCTCGATCCGCACGACGAGAAGAGCGGCCGCGGCGCCGAGATCCCGCTCCGCAGCGATCTCGTCGCCGATCTGCTGGGCTGGCTAGGCGTGAGGTTGAAACTCGAACAGGATGAAGCGCGAGCCAGACGCGGCCCCATCCCCTCTCGTCTGCCGCCGGAGACGCCGCTGTTCAAGGTGCCCGACGGCCTGATCCGCATCTTCGACCTCGATCTCGTCGCCGCCGGCCTGGCGAAGCGCGTCCTTCGGAACGGCAAGTGGGTGATCGACAAGCGAGACGACCGTGGCCGGACGATCGACGTGCACGCGCTGCGGCACACCTTCGGGACGCATCTCAGTAGGGGCGGCGTCGCGCCGCGGACCGCCCAAGCGGCCATGCGGCACAGTACAATCGAGTTGACGATGAACACGTACACCGACCCGCGCCTGCTCGACGTCGCTGGGGCCCTCGAGGCGCTGCCGTCTCTACCGCTCGAGCGGCGGCGTGATGAGGGCAACCGGCAGGTCGCCACCGCGGGCGGCCGATCAGTCCAACCCGACCAAGTCGCCGCAGCCCGGACCGACGTAGTCGCCTGGGACCGGCTCGTCGAACACCCCGCGGCCCGGCCGGTTGGGGGCGCCGCGGCAGCCGCTCCAGCGCCGACGCGAACGCCGCCGGCGGCTGACCCGGCCCCTTCCCTTGCACCGGCGCTTGCACTGCCTGGTGGCCGTGTCTGTCACAAGCAGTCCGCTCCCGGCCAAATCGCCGCCCGCGGCGCGGCCGATCCCCGCCCGCGAACGCGGCGCGCACGCGGCGCCCGTGTCGCGACCTGGCCGCGAGAGTCCGCTCCGGTCAACGTGAGTCAGGAAAAGCGGGCGACGGGACTCGAACCCGCAACATTCAGCTTGGAAGGCTGACACTCTACCATTGAGTTACACCCGCATTCGCAGCCGCCGCGGTGAGACGGTCGGCAGCTTGCTCGCAGCCGCCGGCCATCGGCCATCGGCCACGCGGCGTCAGCACAAGCGCCGCCCATACCCGCGTTGGAACGGGGTCCGCGCCGCATCGCGCCAGCGCCGCCCGCGCGTCCGCGCCGCATCGCGCCAGCGCCGCCCGCAACGTCCGCAACGTCCGCAACGTCCACAACGTCCACAGTATACCTCCCGTCGCGCAGGCGGCCAATCCGCCCCGGGCCGGCGATTCACCCCGTCCGCAGCGACCATCAGCGCCGGTCGCAGGGCCCTTCCACTCCGCTACTGCCGACGATGACCACCGGCCCGGCGCGACCAACCCCGCCGGCCCTCAGCCAAATACCCGCCGCGCAGCGCGATGCACGCATGCATGCAGCTCCGCCGTCGCCTGCGGCGTCGCCGCATAGCCGCCCGACAGCGTCAACACGACCGGCAGCCCCGCCCGCCGAAGCGTCTCGAGCACATACTGCTCCCGCTGCTCCAGCCCGGCCGGCGACAAGTCCAGCCGCCCGAAGCGATCCCCCTCCACCGGATCGACGCCGGCCAGGTAGAACGCGACATCCGGCCGGGCCTGCTCGATCACCGCTGGCAAATGGGACTCCAGCGTGTCCAAATAGCACCCATCGCCGACGTGATTCGGCAATCCGACATCGAGCGACGAGCGCGCCTTGCGAAACGGATAGTTCCGCTCGCCGTGGATCGAGAACGTAAATACCTCCGGCCGGCCGTCGCAGAGCGTGGCGGTGCCGTTGCCCTGGTGCACGTCCAGATCGACCACGAGCGCCCGGCGAATCCGCCCCTCGCGCTCCAAGATGCGAATCGCCACGCACACGTCGTTCAGCAGGCAGAATCCCTCGCCGCGGTCCGCAAACGCGTGGTGCGTCCCGCCAGCCAGATTGGCCGCCACGCCGTCCTCCAGCGCCATCCGCGCCGCCAGCACCGTCCCCTGCACCGCCAGCCGACTGCGCCGCAGCAGCGCCGCCGACCAGGGCAGCCCCAGCCGCCGCAGCGCCGCCGGGCTCAGCGTCCCATGCGCCAGGTCCGCCAGATACTCGGCACTGTGCACGAGCCGAAGGTCCTCCCAATCCGCCTCCTGCGGCTCGACCACATCCTCCGGCCGCACGACCCCCTCCCGCAGCAGCAGCTCGAAAAGCAGCGAGAACTTGGGCATCGGGAAGCGGTGCCCCTCTGGAAGGGCAGCGACATAGCCGCTACTGTAACAGACACGCATAAGCCCCAGGGCTCCGTTGCTTGCGCACGCGGCCGCTGCCCGCGAATCTCGCAGGATGATAACGCCGCCCACCAGCCCGGAGAGGTTTCGACCATGATGCCCCTGCTGCTCACCGCCCTGCTCGCCGGCTCGCAGAGCCCCCTCACCGTCGACCGCGACAACGCGGTCATCGACAAGTCCTGCACCGTCAAGATCGCCGCGGACTTCATCGCCGACGGCGACGGCAACGGCGCGATCCACATCACCGGCGACGACATCACCGTCGATTTCGCCGGCCAGCGGCTGCACGGCGCGGCCGCCGGCGTATCTGCGGACCAGTTCGCCGGCTTCGGCCTGTGGATCACGGGCAGGAACGTGACCGTCCGCGGGCTGAGAGTCTCCGGCTTCCGCTGCGGCATCTTCGCGACCGGCGCCGACGGCCTCGTGCTCGAAGACTGCGACGTCTCCAACAACTTCCACCAGCGGCTGCGGAGCACCCCGCAGGCCGAGGACGGCGGCGACTGGCTCTGGCCGCACCAGAACGACGACAAGCAGTGGCTGAACAACTACGGCGCCGGCATCTACCTGGAGCGGCTCACCGGCCCGACCGTGCGCCGCTGCCGCGCCCGCGACGGCCAGAACGGCCTGATCATCGACCGCGTCACCGACGCGAAGATCTACGACAACGACTTCTCCTTCCTCTCCGGCTGGGGCATCGCCATGTGGCGCTCCAGCCGCAACGTCATCACCCGCAACGCGATCGACTTCTGCGTCCGCGGCTACAGCCACGGCGTCTACAACCGCGGCCAGGACTCGGCCGGCATCCTCATGTTCGAGCAGAACTCCGACAACGTGATCGCCGAGAACTCCGTCACCCACGGCGGCGACGGCTTCTTCGGTTTCGCCGGCCGCGAGGCGCTCGGCGAAACACCGCCGCCCGCGGCCGCATTCGACTACACTCGCCGCGGCAACAACGGAAACCTGCTGATCCGCAACGACTTCTCCTACGCCCCCGCCCACGGGATCGAGATGACCTTCAGCTTCGGCAACAAGTTCATCGAGAACCGCATGGTCGAAAACGCGATCTGCGGCATCTGGGGCGGCTATTCGCAGGACACGCTCGTCATGGGAAACCTCTTCGAGGCCAACGGGCAGATGGGCTACGGCCTCGAGCGCGGCGGCGTGAACATCGAGCACGGCCGCGACAACGTCATCGTCCGCAACACCTTCCGCAACAACCGCTGCGGCGTGCACCTGTGGTGGGACGACGACGGCGCCTTGCTCAAGACGGCCTGGAGCCGGGCCAACGACCCCGCGTCGCGCGACAACGTCATCGCCGAGAACACCTTCGAGGGCGACGAGCTCGTCCTGCACCTGCGCGAGTGCGGCCGCACCGTCTTCGCCGACAACACGATGCGCGACGTCAAGAAGGAGACGGTCATCGAGAAGAGCCCGGAGCCCGTCGCCGAAAAACCCGACCCGGCAGGCTGGAACGTGCCGGAGTACCCGGTCTACGGCGAGACGCGGCCGGTCGGCGCCCGCAAGAACCTCCGCGGCCGCGACAAGATCATCGTCACCGAGTGGGGTCCCTACGACTGGCAGGCCCCGTACCTGCATTTCATCGGCCCGGCCGAAGGCGGCCACCAGTTCCGCCTGCTCGGCACCGAGGCGATCGTCAAGTCGGCGGTCAAGGGCGACGCGAGTCTGGCCGTCACGAAGTCGCCGGACGCCCCCTTCCCGATGCTGCTGGTCACGCCCACGCGCGAGAACGCGGTCACGCCCTACGAGCTTGAGATCAGGACCCACTCGCGCACCTTCACGCACCGCGACGCGCTGATCATGGCCAGGTGGACCGTTCGCGTCTTCGCCTACGAAACCGACCCGCGCGAAGACGTCGACGCCTGGCGCAAGGAAGCCGCCGACGCGCTGGAGTTCGAGTCGCCCTCGCTGGATCTGAAGTACGGCGGCGGCGGCCCGAGCGACCTGACTGGCGCGCCCGCCGGAATCCGCGACGCGAAACTGCCGCGCGAGCACTTCGGCACGATCGCTACGACGAGCGTTACGTTCCCGCCCGGGCGCTGGCAGATCGTCACCAACTCGGACGACGGTATTCGCGTCTGGGCCGGCGACAAGCTCCTCATCGACGACTGGACCTGGCACGCGCCCAAGAAACACGACGCGGAGCTGAGCTTCGACAAAGCCACCACCATCGAACTGCGAGTCGAGCATTTCGAGCTCGACGGCTACGCGATCTTGACCTTCGAGATCAAGCCCGTGCGCGATTCAGCCGCGAAATAAGCGCACGGCCGGCGCACGCTCAGCAACAGCGCAATTGTTGCGCTCGCCGCGCAACGCAGCGCGCTATTCAACGCCTCTCGCGCTCGCTATACTGATGCTTCCGAACTCTGGTTCAGCCCGGACCACTTCCAGTTTCCAGTGCGGCAATAGGAGCATCTGCCATGTCCTGCAAGCGGTTCACACTGTGTTTCACGCTCCCGCTCTGTCTTCTGGCCGGTCCCGCGAGCGTCGCCGTCGGCCAGGAGGACCAGTCCGGCGCCCTCTCCGGCTCGAAGACGCTCACCGAATCGGCCGGCAATTTCCCACCCGGCGTCGATGACGCCCTCGTGCCCATCGATCAGCGCACACAACCCGGTCGCGGCGGTCCGGACCTGCGTGACACCAGCAACCAGCCCCAGCCCGCCGAAACCCCGCACGCCCTGTGGGAACTATTGGCCGAGCTCGACAGCCAGCAGCGCGCCGACGCCGAGATCGAGCTCGAGCTCGGCAGCGACGCGGCCAGCGCGCAGCACGAGGCCGCGGCACAGATCTCCGTGCTGTGGAACAGCGGCCTGTTCGAGCCGGCCATCGAGCAGCTCCGCACGCTCGAACAGGCCGGCGCGCCCGTCTCTCTCGGCATCGCCTGGAGAAACCCGCAACCCCCGGGGCGGCCTGCGCCTGGCCGACGTGCGCATCGGCGGCACGCGCACCGACGCCCAGACCGTCAGCCTCGACTATGACGAGCAGAACGGCAGCCTTTTCGCCGTCGTTCGCTGGGGCAGCACCAGCGGCACCAGCGCCTGGACCGTCAACCGCTCCACCGACGGCGGCCTGACGTGGACCGAAACCTACTCCTTCAACAGCGCCGTCGGCCTGATCGACACCGACTGCGCCGTCGTCGACGCGTATCTCTACATCGCCTACGTCGTCGGCAACGCCACGGCCGAAGGGCGCTTGCGGCGATCCTTCGTCAGCACCGGCGGCAGCGACGGCACCTTCGGCTTCCAGGTCATCTTCAATGCCGGCGGCAACACGATCGAGGATGTCGCCCTGGCCTCCAACGCCCCCGACTTCGACAACCGCATCTACTACGGTGTCGTCCAGAGTAACGACGTGCTGCGCTGGGCCTGGGACGTGGCGACGGATGGCGCGACCTTCACGGAAGATTCGCCCGCCGTTTCGAACCCGGAGGGCAGCCTCGACATGACCTGGAACAACAATTGGGACACTAGCGGCGACTTCCTCTACGTCTCCTACGCCGGCAGCGACGGCCACATCCACGTCCGCGGCCACAGCGATCTCAGTTGGTCCGACTGGATCGTAGAGAACGGAGCCGGCTCATTCCGCAATACGGCCATCTCAGCCTACGACGACAACGTCATCTGCGCGTTCGAGTACCCGTACACTGACGGCATCGGCATTCGCTACCGCATCAGTTACAACGCCGGCACGACGTGGAGCCCCGGCTCGATCGCCATCCCCGACGGCGTCACCGTCTTCGGCTACTTCCAGCCCGATATCGACGCCCGCGACGGCGACGGCACGGCGATCCTCTATCAGGCCGAGGCCGGCGCGCTCGACCCGATGCACTATCGCACGCGCGAAGGATTCGCCCCCGGCGGCTGGAGCGACCCGACCATCTTCAACGACCACGATGTCTTCACCGGCAGCGACACCGCCCTGGCCCACGTCCCGCCGCTCTCCGGCGAGCTCTTCAGCCACGGCGCGATCTACATGAGCCTCGAACCCGACAACCGCACTCCCTACTTCGATCGCCCCTCCGCGATCGGCGCCCCCTGCGATGACACCACGCCGCCGCTCGTCGAGATCGACCAGCCGGCCTCCCTCACCTGCGCCTGCGACTCCGTCCAGATCATCGGCACCGTCGATGATCCAGACGGAACCTACGCCGGCGACCGCCTCGAATACCGCCGCAGCGGCGACGCCGCCTGGACCGTGGCCGACACCGCCGTCGGCGCCCGCAGCGGCGTCCTCTACACCTGGGACGCCTCCGCCCTGCCGCAGGATTTCTACTACCTCCGCATCGTCGGCGAAAACGAGTGCGCCCTGACCAGTAGCGACGCAACCTTCGTCTACCACTCGACGACGTTCGGCAGCCTCGACCTGCGCTCGCCCGTCACCGGTGGAATCTACGCCCGCTCCATCTGCTTCGACGGCACGGCCTGGACGCAGTCCTGCTTCGACCACTACACCGTCGACTATCGCCCGGCCGGCGGCGGTCTGTGGAACCCCGTCGATCCGCCCAGCTCGCCCTACCTGACGACCGTCATCAACGACCCGCTGGCCACCTGGACGACCACCAGCGGGCCCGCGGCCGTGCCGGACGGAGACTACGACGTGCGGCTGCAAGGCGTGACGGACTGCGGCGACGTCGCGACCGACATCCAGACCATCACCGTGGACAACACCGCGCCGATCTCCGTCATCACCAGCCCGGCGGCCTGCGACTACGTCACCGGAATCGTCAACGTGATCGGAACCGCCGACGACGCCAACCTGTCGAACTGGTCGCTGCAATACACCGGCGGCGGCTCCAGCGGCTGGACCACGATCAACTCCGGCAACGCCCCCGTCGTTGGCGGCCTGCTGGGACAGTGGGATACGACCAGCCTGGCCAACTGTGCCTACACGTTGCGGCTCGTCGTCAATGACCGCGCCAACGTGAGTTGCAGCGGCAATGTGCAGCAGACAATCTTCCTCCGCTCGGTCATCGTCGGCTGCCCGGAGGATGTCGACGGCGACGGCGACATCGACTTCACCGACCTGGTCGCGCTGCTGGCGGCGTACGGAACGACCTGCCCGTAAACCGTCGGACATCGTCGCCATCGCATCGCGTGGGCCGCACCGGCCGCGAGACGCCTCGGCGCCTTGCGGCCGGCCGGCTCGGCCGGAGATTTCCAGCAAGGGCGGACGCCCCGGAATCCGTCTACCCGCTGGAAGGGTGGACGGCGCGTCCGCCCGCTGCCGATCCCCCGACGGAGTCGCCCGTGAGCAGAATGATCCGCCGCCAAGCCGCCCTGATGCCGCTTGTCCTCGTTCTGAGCCTGCCCGCCCCCGCCCAAGACACAAGGCCCGCCGCCGACAGGCCCCAATCCGCCCGCGTCCGCTTGGAGCTCCGCGTCAACCCCTTCATCGCCATGCACTACTGGGTGCGGGCCCAGGTCGGCCAGCCCGACGCCGCCGACCGCCCGCCGGAATTGAACGCCGCCATCGCCGCCGCCCGCGAGCTCGAATCCCAGTTCGGCGGCGCCATCGCCTGGGGCGTGCTCGACGGCGCCCTGTGGTCCTGCCAGAACGCAGCGGAGGCGGCCGAACTGGCCACCCGCCTGCCCGAAACATTCGAGCCCCGCGGCCGCAAGCCGATCAAGCTGCGGGCCGGCGCAACCGCCCTCGTCGAGGCGTATCGCCCCCTCGAGCCGCTCTACCTCCAGCACCACTGGCTCTATCACCGCCGCCAGATCGAAGCCGCCCGCGACCAGCTCGGCCGCATGCTCGAGCCGCGGCAGGCCGCCTGCCTGGAGGACATCTGCCGCTCGCTCGACGCCGCCCCGCCCCGCGACCTGACCATCCCCATCCTGCTCGTGGCCGACGCGCCCGAGCCGGCCGCCTTCACACACCGCGCCCGCGGCGTCGGCGCCGTCTGCATCGTCAGCGCCACCGATACCAGCGGCACGACGCTTTGCGAAACGGTGCTGCACGAATGCATCCACGCCGTCGACATCGCCACGGCCGAGCGGCCGACCGTGCTGAATGAGCTGCGCCGCCGCCTGGCCGCGGCGGGCCTTTCGCCGCGCGACCGTCTCGCCCGCGACGTGCCCCACACGCTCATGTTCGTGCAGGCCGCCGCCACCGTCCGCAGCCTCCTCGATCCGCAGCACGTCCCCTACGGTGAGTCGGCTGGTTATTACGCCAAGGTGCCGCAGGCCGCGGCCGCCGTCGTCGCGACCTGGCAGCAGCACCTGGCGGGCGAGCTGACGCGCGAACAGGCGCTCGAGAGAATCGTGCAGGACTCCACGGCCGGAAGGCCCGACCCGGCAGGGCAGCCTTGAGCCGAGCCACGACGGGCTGTCTGCGCCGCGCCGCGACCGCCTGTCTGCACCGAGCCGCGACCGTAAGGGAGCGGGCTGGGGGCGGCGCGCCACCCGCGCAAGCGCCGGATGACATCCACCTATCTCAGGCGCTGGTTCGTCGATTTCAGGTGTGCGCGTTTCGGCGCGTGTCCGCGGCGACCGTTGTTCACCTGGCCCGCTCCCTCACGGTCGCGGCTCGGTCTCGCGCGTCAGCGACCGTCGCGGCCTCGCCCGCACCTCGCCCCGAACTCCGCCGACCAGGCTCACTTCGTCAACCACGCCGCCAGCAGGTCCACCGCCGCCTGCGCATCCTTGCGATGCACCGCCTCCGTCACCGTGTGAATGTAGCGCGTCGGCACCGAGAGCGTGATCGCCCGCGCGCCGGACCGCGCCTTTTGAAGCGCCGCCGCATCCGTACCCCCCAGCGGCAGCACCTCGAGCTGGTGCGGAATTTTCCGCCCCCGGGCGACCTTGACGAACTCGTCGAACAACCCGCGGTGGCTGATGCTGGCGCTGTCCATCACCTTGATGCCCACGCCTTTGCCGAACACCGTCACCGACTCGTCCTTGCCTACGCCCGGCGTATCGCAGCACAGCGTCGTGTCGATCGCGATGCCCACATCCGGCTCGATCGCGTAGGCCGCCGTCGTCGCACCGCGCAGACCCACCTCCTCCTGCACGCACGCGACGAAGTAGATGTCATACGGGCACGCCGGCGCGGCCTTGCGCCCGTCGCCCGCCACCCGCCGGATCGCCTGAATCGCCACCCACAACGCCACCCGGTTGTCCATCGCCTTCCCGCTGATCGCCTCGCCGACCAGCTCCGTCGTCTGAAGCAGCGTCACCGGATCGCCGATCTCCACCAGCTTCTCCACCCGGCTGCGCGGCATGAACAAATCCACGAAGAACTCGCGCATCTCGGGAATCTTCTTGCGCTCCTCCTCCGTCGAAATGTGAATCGGCCGCCCGCCGGGATTCAAAATCCCGATCAGGTCCTCGCGCCCCTGCACCAGCACCCGCCGCGCGAACAGGTTCCGCTTGTCGAAGCCGCCGGCATTCTGAAGCCGCAGGTAGCCGTCCTCGTCGATGTGCCGCACGTAGAAGCCGATCTCGTCCATGTGACAGGCCAGCATCACCCGCGGCGGCCGCGACTCACCCTCCCCACGCCGACCCCTCCCCTTCGCGCCGCCGCGCTTCGCTCCCGTCCGCGCCCGCCGCACGCAGATCAGGTTGCCCATCGGGTCGACCCGCGTCTCATCCCACAGGTCGCGCGTCTCGGCCAAGACCAGCTCGCGCACCCGCTCCTCGCGCCCCGGCACGCCCGGCGTCTCCGTCAAGCGCTTCAATAGCGCAAACTCACCCAGTTCCCGACCGTTGGAAGCCATCACTCGCACCCCGTTGGTCCTGATTCGCCCGCCCCACGAACATTGGGGCCCCTGCCCCGAATTCGAATGGGGCGAGTCAGTCTAGAGGCCGCCCAGGACACTGCCAAGAGCCGCCTCGCGGCCGCAACTGCCGCCGCCGCTCGCCCGTACAAGAATGTAGCGGCGCCGGCCCGCCGTCGGCCCGCGCGGCCCGGCGCGCGTCGCTAGGCGGCCGGCCGGCGGCGCGTTACGATCCGGCTTATACGGTTTCACGGCGCGGTCTGGCGGAGCGCTCGCTCCGCTGAATACTAAGGACGGGTGGGTTGCGATGCACACGATGCTCCCGAACTGGCAACGGATGCTGCGATGGGTACTCGTCTGCGGCTGCGCGGCGCTCGCGGCCCGGACGATCGCCGCCGCCCAGGACGCCGAACCCTCGGCCACCGCGCCGGCCCTCCAGACGCCGGCCGAGCAGACTCCCAGCCGGCCGCTGCCGCTCGACACCGAGCTGACCACCGGCAGCGCCGCCGAACTGACACCGGAGCTCTCCGGCGCGACGCTCACCTGGTTCGCGATCGTCCTCATCCTCGCGCTCACGCTGCACACGCGCCCCCTGTTCACCGTCCGAAATCTCGACGCGCTCGTCCTCGCCGCGACCTGCCTGCTGCTCGCCTACCGCTGGGATCACGGCGTGCTCGCCGGCGACCCGATGTCGCTCTCGCTCCAGACCTGGGCCTCCATCCTGCTCGGCGTCGCCACGCTCTACTGGCTGCTCCGCGGAGTGTGGCTGCTACAGGCCCGCAGCGTCCCGGCCGCCACGCCGAACGTCTCCGAAGGCTCGATGCTCGTGCTGATCGCCGCCGGACTGGTGATTTCCTTCTCGCACGTGGCCACCGCCCCCATCACTGCCGCGTCGCGAGATGCACTGGTCGGCGGACTATGCCTCCTCGAGTCCGGCAAGCTCCCCTACGGCGACGCCGCGGGCTACGACACGCGCTCGCCGCTACTGTACGTGGCCCAGGCCGGCATGCTCCGTCTCGCCCCGCTTCAGGCCGAGGTCAGCGGCGCTCCGACCAACGTCGCCTGGCACAACCGCTCGGCCTGGATGGTCGGTGACTGGATCAGCACCGTCGACGCCACGGCCGTGCGTCTGCTCAACGGCCTGCTCGTCATTCTCACGATGGCGCCGCTCGTCTGGATCGGCAAACAGCTTCACAGCCTCTCGATCGGCCTGACGATGATGGCCGCCTTCGCCGTCTTCCCGGGCGCGGTCGAGTGCTTCTCGCGCCCGGACATCATGCTCCCGACGATGCTCGTCACCTGGAGCGTCGCTTTCGCACTCCTCCCCGGCATCGGCGGCCTGCTCAGCGTGCTCGTGATTTCGCTCGCCGGTCTGGCCTGGCCCTGGTGCTGGTTCGGCCTGCCTGTGCTGCTGGGCTATTTCCTGCGAAAAGGCTGGAACGGCGTCGGCGCGGTGGTCGGGCTGCTCGGTGGAGCGGCCGCGTGCGTACTGACCGTCGTCGGCCTGACCAGCCCGATGCTGCCGCGGGCGGACGGGTCGATCGCGGCGGCCGGCGCGCAGCCGTCGCACGTCGCCGAGCTTTCCGCCGGCGGCTCGCTGGTGATCGAGCCCTCGTCGATCCCGCCCGCCACGGTGACAACCGACTTCAAGAGCGGCTTGTGGACGTTCCTGCTCGAGCGCGAGTCGCTCGCCGCCCCGGACGCAGGCAACGTCCTCTACCGCCACGTCTCCGCCGAAGGCCCCGCACGCGACGCCCTTCAGAAGCACTACCGCCAGGCGCTCGCCGCGGCCGACGACATGACCCGCTTCTGGACGGGCACGCGCACGATCCTCGAAGCCACCTGGCTGGCCGACCGCCCGCCCTACGCGCTCGTCCCGGGCACCTGGCAGCAGTGGTCCGCGCACTTCGGCGGCGATTCGCTCTGGACGAACGTCCGCCGCGGCGTCAAGATCCTTTCCGGGCTGCTGGCATTACTGTTCTTCGTGATGCTGGTCCGCTTGGCCGAGCCCCGGCCGCACCAGATGGTCGGCGCAATGCTCGCCGTGGCCGCGCTGGTGCTCATCGCCAGCCCGCTCGGCCCGGCCACGAACTGGGCCTGGCTGCTGCCGCTCGCGCTGACCACGCTGGCCGCCCACGGCAACGCGGCTTATCAGGTGGAGCGGCCGGGCGTAGCGCCGATTCCGGTCGCCCGCGGCGGGCCGCGCATCACGGCGAACCAGTAAGCCGGCCCGCGGCCCCGGCGCGCGGCCGAAATTCCCCGCGCGTGGCGCCCCGCGGACCGCAGTGACCGGTGAACGAAGACCTCACTTGCATGAACGCACGCGAAACGATTGCGATCCTGGACTTCGGCAGCCAGTACTCGCAGTTGATCGCGCGGCGCGTGCGAGAGAACCACGTCTACAGCGAGCTGATGCACCCGGCCACGCCCGCTGTCGCGCTGCGCGAGATGGGCGTCCGCGGAATCATCCTCTCCGGCGGGCCCGCCAGCGTCTATGAAGCCGCCGCCCCGACCTGCGACCCGGCCGTTTTCGATCTCGGCGTGCCCGTGCTCGGCATCTGCTACGGCATGCAGGTCGCCTGCCGCGCCCTCGGCGGCGATGTCTCCGCCGCGAAGGCTCGTGAGTATGGCCGCGTCCGTCTGGAGATCCGTGAGCCGCGCCGCCTGCTCGCCCATCTCCCGCCCGAGACCACCGTCTGGATGAGCCATGGTGACCTGGTCTCGCGCGTCAGCGACGATTTCGAGGCCCTCGCCCAGACTGAGCAGTGCCCCGTCGCCGCGGTCGCCCACCGCCAGCGGCCGATCTTCGGCGTGCAATTCCACCCGGAAGTCACGCACACGCCGCTCGGCGGACAGATTCTGCGCAACTTCCTCTACGACATCTGCGGCTGCGCCGGCGACTGGAAGGTCGACCACGTCATCGAAGACACCGTCGCCCAGGTCCGCCAGCGCGTCGGCCCGGACGAGCGCGTCATCTGCGGCCTTTCCGGCGGCGTCGACAGCAGCGTCGTCGCGGCCCTGCTCCAACGCGCCATCGGCGATCGCCTCGTCTGCATCTTCGTCGACAACGGCCTGCTGCGCCACCGCGAGTCCGAACTCGTCCAGGCCACCTTCCAGGGCCACTTCGGCATGCAGCTCCGCGTCGCCGACGCCCGCCGGCGCTTCCTCACCGAGCTGACCGGCATCGTCGATCCGCAGGAGAAACGCCGCATCATCGGCCGCGTCTTCATCGACGTCTTCCGCCACGAGGCCCGGCAGATCGACAACGCCCGCTACCTCGCCCAGGGCACCATCTATCCCGACGTGATCGAGTCCGGCCACGGCCCCACCGGCCACGCCGCCACCATCAAGTCGCACCATAACGTCGGCGGCCTGCCCGCCGAGCTCGGCTTCGAGCTGATCGAGCCGCTCCGCCTGCTGTTCAAGGACGAAGTCCGCCAGGTCGGCGAAGCCCTCGGCCTGCCGCACGACCTGGTCTGGCGCCACCCCTTCCCCGGCCCCGGCCTGGCCGTCCGCATCGCCGGCGACGTAACCGAGCCGCGGCTCGAGCTGCTGCGCCACGCTGACCACATCCTGATCGAGGAGCTCACCGCCTCCGGCTGGTATCACAAGGTCGCCCAGGCATTTGTCGTCCTCGCACCCATCGCCAGCGTCGGCGTCATGGGCGACGGCCGCTCCTACGAAGGCCAGCACCTGGCCGTCGTCCGCATGGTCGAGACCACCGACTTCATGACCGCCGACTGGTCCCACGTGGATTATCAGGTCCTCGCCCGCATCAGCAGCCGCATCATCAACGAGGTCCCGGGCATCAACCGCGTCGCCTACGACATTTCCAGCAAGCCGCCGGCCACGATCGAGTGGCAATAGCTCCGGCCGCGACACCATCTATCAGACCTCGCAATTCGCGACCGATTTCGTAACCATTCCCGACCCCAGGCGGGCCTACAATCGAGCGCATGACTCGCGCTAAGGTCGCGACATCCCTGATCGCTCTTCTGCTGGCCGGCTGCCAGTCGCGGCCGGACCGCACCGTCACTGTCTATTTCGACAACGCCCCGCGCACGCCGAACCTCGTGCTCGGGCCGACGCGCGATCACAACATCCTCGGCGAGTCGTTCAGCTATCGCAGCCCCTGGCCGGCGGCGGACGCGGGCTATCGCTTCGAGGATGAGACGTTCTACTACGAGCAGACGCTCGACGACCAGTACTTCCACGACCGCAGCGGCGGCAGCTTTTTCCGCATTTCGCAGTCGCTGCGCACTGGCGTGCTGGTCCGCTGAGCGTACAATGCCGCGCGGGGGCTGGGAGTGCGACGAGGCTGTGGGCCGGTCACGCAGCCGCTCGTACGGAGTGGCGCTTCCACAACGCCAGGCGGGCGCAAAATCCGATCTCGCGCCGTTCGTGCCCTCCTGGTGATTCGCTGCGTAATTGTTTCTAGGACATGGAGTTGAATCCGTCCGCTCAGGCGGAGTTTCGGTGGAGTTGCCGCCGCGCGAAGCCTAGAATGAGACGGATCGTTGTTGGGACACGAGAGCTGTTCGAATCCGCGGTGCCGCGCGTCAGGTTGGGTTGCGCGCCCCGTGACCCGTGAAACTGCAAACGATCTGAGGAGGTCTTCCATGCGGCTACGGTCCTCACCCATTCTTGGTCTGATCACCATGACCTCCATCCTCGCGATGGATCTCAAACTCGACTGCAAAGACATCGCCACGGCCGGGCTCTTCGACGCGCTCTGGTTCGCCGCCGGCCTGGCCGTCGACCAGGCACAGAACAACGCCGACGGCGACGCCGGCCAGCCCGCACCCGGCGCGCCGGGACCGCAGGGCGAGCAGGGTCCTCCGGGCGCTGACGGACAGGACGGCGCCGACGGGCAGGA
>CAZXUI010000067.1:0-9600 GCA_964643885.1 uncultured Planctomycetales bacterium | reverse complement strand
CAGGGTCCCCCCGGTGAGCAGGGCGAGCCCGGCGAACCCGGTCTGAATTGCTGGGACCTCAACGGCAACGGCCAGATGGACCCGGACGAGGATCGCAACGGTGACGGCCGCTGGGACGCTTTCGATTGCCAGGGCCTCGGCGCCAATGTCATCGCCAACGGCCGCATCGCCGAAGACGGCACCTACAACGCCGCCGCCTTCCCCAACATCGCCCAGGTGATCTGGAACCCCCCGGGGCTCTACTCGATCGTCGTCGACCTCTCCAACACCGCCGAGGCGAACAAGCCGCAGGCGCCTTCCGACGTGGTCGTGCTGATCTCCGTCGAGGCGGTCGACAACGGCGGCGGGCTGGCGTTTCTCAACTGGGCCTACTACGAGGTGCCCGCGGCCTCATTCCGCCCGGCCGCCTCGCCCGACACGTTCGTGATCGACGTGCAGATCCGCAACATCACGAACCTGCTGGCCAACAACGCCTTCTCGATCGTCGTGCTCGGCCCGTGACGGGCCGTCCGCGAGGCTGACTCAGAGCTTGCACAGGCGGCACCGGGTGCGACCCACCGGGTGCCGCCTCACTCTCCCCGTCGAGCCGCGTCACTGCCCGCCGACACATCGTCACCGGCCCGCGCCGTCGCCGGACCGTTCATCCTCCGAAGCACGAACGTCGGCTTGCTGGCCCAGGTGATCGGCGACAGCCGCGTTCCGGCCGGCGGAAACCGCGCGACGACCTCGTAGTGCGCCAGCCACCAGCCGTCCGCACTCGGCAGCCCCGGCAGATGCGCCGGATCGCCGTCGCACGTCAGCACCAGCCACGGCGGAAGCCGCCGCATCTCGTGCCGCGTAGGGATTTGCAGCGGCAGCAGCCGCAGCTCGCGCTGCGTGAAATCCAGCGGCGGAACGGCATAGGGCGCCGGCTCCTGCAACACGCCGATCGCCTCGCCGCCCGGCACGTTCGCCGCGATCCACTCGCCCGCCCGCCGCCGCGGCTCCTCCTCCAGCCGCGCATCGGCCACGAACGCCGACACGTACGCGGGCGTCGCCATCATCAGCAGCACCGCGACCGTCCCCGCCCACGAAATCACCGCGTGCCGCACCGCCAGCCGCGCCAGCAGCGCGGCACACGCGACGCAGAGCACGACTGCCGGCAGAAGCAGAAACCGCGCGAACTCCGCCGGCTTGCCCGCCCCGATCAGCACGCAGATCACCACCATCAGCAGCGCCGGCGCCGCGACCGTCCACACTTCGCGCGGGTAACGCCGCACCAGCGCCACGGCGCCGATCACGCCGCCAGCCAGCGCACCGAAACCGACGCATTCCAGCAGAAGCTGCCCCACGCGCAGCGCCCCCTCGCCGACCCGCCCCACGCTGTACATGTCCGTCGAGTTCTTCAGATTGCTCGAAAGCGCCGCCGGGTTGACCAGCACGTTCCACAGCAGGTACGGATTCGTCGCGACATAGACAAGCACGGCCACGCCGGCCGCGACCAGCAGCCACCGCAGCCGCACGCGCCAGCCCGGCCCGCTCACCGGCACGAGCCATAGCCCTGCCGAGACAACGCCCGTCAACACTAGACCGGCCGCATACCCGGCCCCCACCCCAAGACCCAGCGACGCCCGCCACCCGCCCGCGCCGAGAAGGCGAAGCGCCGCCAGCGCCCCCCACAGAATCATGCACACCGACGGCAGATGCGGCTTGGCCTCCAGCACGCCGCTCAGAAAAACCGGGCTCGCCGCCACGAGCACGAACGCCACCCAGCCCGCCGTCCGTCCCGCCGCCAGCCGCGCCAGCCGCACGACCGCTGCCAGCAGCGCAGCACCGAAAACCAGCACCACCAGCCGCCCCACCAGGTAGAACCGCGCGAACTGCTCCGGTTGCTCCAGGTACAGCCCCGCATCGCTCGAGATCGTCACCAACCCCGCCGCCGACGCCGCACCGCACATCGCCCCCACCAGGTAGATGAACCCGCCGCCGTATTGATAGAGCCGCGGATCGAAGTCCCCCGCCCCCGGCCGCATCCGCTGGAGCGCCATGAACGTGATCATCTCGTCCGGCTGACGCGTATAAAGCCGATAGCGCCGCAGTAGCTGCGCCCGGCCCGCGTCGTGCTCCGTCAACGTGAGGATCCGCCGGTCGCGCGGCAGCGGGTCGAGATCCACATCCGCCCCCGCCTCGCGCTCCGCCCGCTCCGCCAGCGCCGCCGCGGCCGCGTAGCGCTCCGCCGGCCACGGCGCCCGCCCGCCGAACAGCAGCCCATCCTGGCGCGACGACGGCAACCCCCAATTCGTCAGCGGCAGCATCGCCACGAACCAGACAGCCAGAACCTGCCAGGTGCGCACCCGCCGTCGACGCACGCGTACCGCCGCGGATGGCTTCTCAGAATCCGTCACGACAGGACGACATCCGCAACGCCCAGCCCGCCCAGCACCAGGCTGACGACGCCGTTGAGTGTGAAAAAGGCCACGTTCACCCGGCTCAGATCGTTCGGACGCACGATCGCATTCTCAACTGCCAGCAGCAGCGCGACGATCGCCACGCCCGCAAGATAGAGCCAGCCCAGCCCCGCCACCTGCCCCACGGCGAGCAGCGCCGCGATCGTGACCACGTGAAACCCGCGCGCCATCCACAGCGCCGCCGCCACGCCCATCATCGCCGGCACGCTCCTGAGCCCCGCCTGCCGGTCGAATTCCACGTCCTGACACGCATAGATCAGGTCGAACCCGGCGATCCAGAACGTCACCGCAACCATCAGCAGCCACGCCGCCGCTCCCAGCGTCTGCGGACTGATTGCGATCCACGTGGCCACCGGTGACAGCGCGATCGCCGCGCCGAGCACGACGTGCGACCAGCGCGTAAACCGCTTCGTGTACGAATATCCGCACAGCAGCCCCAGCACGGGCAGCGCCAGCAGAATCGGCCACGGATTGCCGTGCACCAGCCAGAACCCCGCACAGCCCAGCACGAACAAGGCCGCATTGCCCAGAAAGAACCCCCACGCGGCCCGCATCGAGATCGCCCCGGCCGGAATCGCCCGCCTCGCCGTGCGCGGATTGCGCGCATCGAGCGCCGCGTCCGCGATCCGGTTGAACGTCATCGCCGCGCTCCGCGCCGCCACCATGCACAGCACGATCAGCACAACGTGCGATATCTGCGGCAGCCCCGGCCGGCTCGCCAGGAACAGCGCCAGCACGGCATACGGCAGCGCGAAGACCGAGTGGCCGAACTTGATCATCTCGGCCCACGTCCGTACGACTCCGGGCGGCGAGCTCACCGCATCACCTCGTCGCCCCGGCCGCCCTCCGCCCCGCCGCGCGCAGAGCGATCGGGATTCCAGCGCGTCCGCAGATCGTGCGGCAACCCCAGCAGGTCCAGCACCCGCCCCACTACGAAGTCCACCAGCGCCTCGACCCGCGTCGGCCGCATGTAGAAGCCCGGCGACGCCGGACAGATGATCGCTCCCGCCCGGCTCAGCCGCAGCATGTTCTCGATCTCGATCTGGCTGATCGGCATCTCGCGCGGCACGAGTATCAGCCGCCGCGCTTCCTTGAGCGTCACCATCGCCGCCCGCGTCACCAGATTATCCCCCAGCCCGCTCGCCACCGCCGCCAGCGAGTGGCTGCTGCACGGACAGATCACCATCCCCGCCGTCAGGAACGACCCGCTCGCGATCCGCGCCCCCACGTTGCGATGCGAATAGAGCGTGATCGTCTCCGCCTCGCGGCCCACCCACGCCTCCAGCGTGAACCGCCGGATGTCCAGCTCATCGGCGATCACCTCGCGCGCCGCCGGCGTCACCACCAGGTGCACGTGCACATCGTGCTCGAGCAGGCACTGCGTCAGGCGTTGCGCGTAAGGAGCGCCGCTGGCCCCGGTCACTGCGAGGACGATCTGTTTCACGATCCGGCCACCGTTTCCGGGCTCCTGGCCTCGAGGCCGGCCAGCCGCTGCGTCGCCAGCCGCCCCCAGCTCGTGTCCGCATAGCGCTGAACCAGCTCCCGCAGTCGGCCCAGCCCGCGGGCGCCGCGCTCTGCATCGCCCGACATCCCGGCCTGAAGCTCCAGCCGGGCCAGCCGGAACAGCGCCTCCGCCCGGGCGTCGCCTTCCGGAAAGCTGCGCACGATCTGGTCCAGCACTTCGGCCTGGCGGCCTTCCGGAAGCGCGTTCGCCCAGACCACCAGCAGATTATCGTAGAGCAGACCGCCCTCGTAGCGGTGCGCCAGCGACAGAAGCTGTTGCTCGTACGCGGGACGATGCGAGTCCAGCCCGGCCAGGTCCACCAGCGGCTGATCGCCGAATTGCGGGTCGTCGCGGTTCGCGCGGATCAGCTCCAGCAATCGGTCCGCCTCGACCACGTACGGCTCGGGCTCGAAACGCAGGCTGCTCTCCGGCGGGGCCGGATCGAGCAGCCCCCGCGCCGGCTGCGTGGCCGCGCTGGCGTCGACCAGCGCCTTGGCCCGCGCCTTGACCTGCTGAAGCCGCGCGACCGCCTCGTCGATCTCACCGCGACGCAGGTGAAGCTGCGCCAGCCGCACGCCCCCGGCCAGCACCAGCGGCGAGTCCGGATAGTGATCCACAAGCTGCCGCCACGGCACCTCGGATTGAACATGCGGAAAATCAGTGTACAGCTCGCGCGTCGGCGGCCCTTCCGTCGCGACCAGCTTCCGCTCATCCAGCCGCGTGTCCAGAATCCGCGCCTGCATATAGAGCACATTGGGAACGTAGCGGCTCTCCGGATGGTCGATCAGAAAATACTTGCAGGCATCGAACGCTTCGGCCCGCTGGCTCAGAAACCGCACCAGCATCCCGTACCACACGGCCTGCTTGAAACTGTCGCGCTCGCCCGACCACGCCTCCATGAAAAACTGGTTGTACAGCGGCGGATCAACCTCGAACAGCAGCTCCCTTATCTCCGGCCGGGCGTCATGCACCGGCTCGAAACGCTCGCTCCGCGGCCCGTACTGCACCTCCAGAATGCGGTAGTACAGCTCGTCGACCCCCACAGCGAGATGGAACAGCGCCACCGGAATCACGAACATGACCGCGACGACCGGCGCCACCGCCCCCGGCCGGTAATTCACCGCCCGCGAGATCAGCAGCACCGTGGCCATCATCGCACACGCCGCCAGAATCGCCAGCACCCACGGCGCCGCCAGCAGCGACCGCTCCGCCGGCGAGGCATACAGCGCCGCCTGGTCCGGCGTGCCGCGCGTCGCCAGGTACAGATACAGCAGCACCGGCAGCATCGCGACCAGCGCCGATCCGTACCGAAACTGCATCCGAAACGGCGGCACCGCCGCCAGAATGCAGCTGCCCAGCAGCGTCACCGCCATCCACGGCAGATGCGCAAACGCCGCCACCGCCGCGATGAACGGCAGCGCGCTCGGGAACCGGTACAGAATCGCCACCACGATCGGCACCGCGACCGTCGAAGCCATCAGCAGGCCCAGCACGATCGCGTGCATGGGCGTGCGGATCACGCTGATCGGATAGAGCACGAAGTCGTTGAGATTCTGGGTCTCGCGGCCCCACACACGCGCCGGCGCAACGTAGCTCTCCCACGAGAAATCGAACGGCCTGGCCACGTGCAGCCAGTGCGTAAAGACGCACAACCCGCAGAACAGACAGAAGTTAAGGACCAACAGCGCGATCGCCCGTGTGCGGTACTTCGGCTCCGTCCGCGACCAGACGTCGACGATGGCAGGCGCGGCCTCCCCGATCTCCCCGACCGGGACGCCCGCACTCGATTCCCGCTCGACCGCCAGCCGCTGCGGCTCGTCCGAACTTCCCTCCGGGCCGGATAGCGGCGCGACGGCGCTCGATTCGGCCGGCAGATCTGTCATGCGGCAACTATGCTACCACCCCCCGCCCGGCCCGCAACCACGCCGCCACCCCCGCAGGCCGCCCGCAACGCCGCCGACCCCTAGAAACCGACCTCGATCGAATCCAGGATCGTCGACAGCAGATTGAACACCCCCTCCAACACCTCGCTGATCAAACCGAACAGCGACGACACGAAGCCGGAGAACGAACCATTCAGATCGATCATGCTGAATCTCCCTGCGCTGAATTGAGCGCCCGATCGCGCCGGACCGGCCGACCCCGCCGGCCGACGCCATTCTACGCCCGCAGAAAGTGTCCCGGCACGCGCCCCGCCTGGCCGCGCCGCCGCTACAAGCACGCTATCGAACGAACGCACGCGGCCGCCAAAACACAAGCGGCCGTCAGAACGAACACGGCCGCGTAAACACACGCGGCCAATTGCCCGTCAGAGCAATCGGCCGCGGATGGGGTTCGCGAATACCGGATAAGCGGATCGCACTCCGCGTCTCAGCGCCTCAGCGCCTCCGCACCGCCAGAAGGCCCCCCAGCGCCAACAGCACCAGCGACGCCGGCTCCGGCGTCGGCGTTTCCTTGAACGTGAAAACTGTGAACGGCGCCTGCGGCTGCGGCACGACGTCGATATACAACTCGCCGTCCGCCGCCCCGCCGCCCGGGAACCAGGTCGACCCGCTCGGCACGATCGCATCCGACCCGCCCGGCCCGAGCCCGAAACCGTCCACCGTCAGCGCCTGCAAATCCGCCGACCAGGTCTGATTGTCGAACGGCGACGTATTGAACCCGTTGCCGCCCGCCGAACCATCGGTCAGCACGCGATTGAACACCGCGTCCAACCCGTCGATCAGCTCGAAATGAAAATCCGTCCAATCGAACCCGGTCGAGTTCGTGATGATCTCGTCATTGATCACGATCTGCGACACCGCGTTGGCGTCGATCTGACGGAAGGTGATCGCAATCGACGGGAATCCACCCGGCCCGGGCGGCTGAATGAACTCCGCCGCCTTCTGAATAAACACCGCGTCCGGCGTCACCAGGTCCACGATGATCTCGACGTACGGATCGAGCGAACTATCCCACGAAGCTTCCCACCCGGAGTTCCCCAGAACGACCGTGTCCGCCATCACATTGCTGGAAAAAAACAGAAATGCAGCGACAGCGCCGGCCGCGAATCCATTGCGGATATCACGTCGCATGGATCTTCCTCCTCCATTCGAGCGACGTACGCGTGAAATGCCTGACTGAAGGTCAATATAGGCCGGCGGCCAACCCAAAGTCAACGAAAAACCGCTGCAAAAACGGCCCGTGATCGCTCCCGGAGAGGCCCTCTTCCGTAGCCCCCGCTGGCGCCAATGCTTGCGCCATCCCAAACCCCCGGCCCAGAATCGCTCCCGGTCCCGGCCAACCGCCCCGCTCACCCGGCCCGGCCGCGCCGCTCCCCGCCTCCGCGACGCTTTTCCCCGCCCGATCGCTCGGATACGCTGAGCCCGAGACTATGCACGACCGCGGACATCTCGACACCGAGAGACGGAACCACGCCAGCCGCGCCCTCGACGCCGCCTCGCTCGAAGAGGCCTTCGACACGATCAACGCCGAGGACGCGAAGATCGCCCCCGCCGTCGCCGCGGCCAAGCCCCAGATCATCGCCGCTATCGGACGCATCGTCGCCGCACTCGCCCGCGGCGGCCGGCTCTTCTACGTCGGCGCGGGCACCAGCGGCCGGCTCGGCGTGCTCGACGCGGCCGAGTGTCCTCCGACATTCCTTTCCGATCCGCAGATGATCCAGGGCGTCATCGCCGGCGGCGACGAGGCCCTCAAGCGCAGCGTCGAGCAGGCAGAAGACGACCCCGACGCCGCGGCCGCCGAGCTCGACCGCCGCGGACTTTCCGAGCGCGACGTCGTCTTCGGAATCGCCACCGGCGGCACAACGCCCTTCGTCAGCGGCGCGATCCGCCACGCCCGCCGCCGCGGCGCCGCCACGATCTTCCTCGCCTGCGTCCCGCGCGAGCAGGCGCCCGACGAGGCCGACATCTCCATCCGCGTGCTCACCGGCCCGGAAGTGCTCACCGGCTCCACTCGTCTCAAGGCCGGCCTGGCCACCAAAATGGTCCTCAACACCGTCAGCACGCTGACGATGGTGCAGCTCGGTAAGGTCTACGAGAACCTGATGGTCGACGTGAACGCCCTCGGCTGCGCGAAGCTGACGGACCGCGCCATCCGCACCGTCATGACCGCCTGCGAGCTCGACCGCGACGCCGCCCGCCGCCTGCTCGACTCCGCCGAATGGCACGTCAAGACCGCCATCATCATGCACCATCGCGGGCTCGACCGCCCGGCCGCTCGCGACGTGCTCGACCGCGCCGGCGGCTTCGTGCGGCGCGTGCTCGCGGATACGAAGTGAGCCCCGCGTGCGGGTGGCCCTGCTGGTGACGGACCTTCAGCGCGGCGGCGCGCCGCTGCGCATCGCCTCCTACGCCCGCGGCCTGCGAGCGCTCGGGGTCGACGTCTACGTCGGCTGCCTCGCCCCCCGCGGCCCCGTCAGCGACGACCTCGAGCGCCTCGGCATCCCCACCTTCGCCTGCGACGCCCGCTCCCCCCGCGACCTGCTCGCCCTGCGCCGGCTCAGCGCCCGCCTCACCGCGATTCGCCCCGACCTGCTCCACGCGACGCTCACCCACGCCAACCTCGCCGCACGCCTCGTCGCCCGCCACCTCGGCCACGCCGTGCTCACCTCCACCGCGACCATCGAAGTCCAGCGCCGCTGGCACCTGTGGCTCGAGCGCCTCACCGCCGCCCGCGACGACGGCCACATCGTCAACAGCCGCACCCTCGCCGAGCACGTGCAGCGCCGCTTCGGCCGCTCGCCGCAGCGCATCTTCATCATCCCCCCGACGCTCGATCCACCGAAGCTGATCGACCGCCCGGCCGCGCGCGCCCTGTTCGCCCTGAGCGACGACCACTTGGCGATCGCCTGGCTCGGCCGGTTCGACCCGGTCAAGCGGCTCGACCTGCTGCTCGACGCCGTCGCCCGCCTCGGCGACCCGCGCGTGCGGCTGCTGCTCGCCGGCGACGGCCCGACGCGCAGCGAGATTCAGCGTCGCGCGGAGAAGCTGGGCCTTCGCGACTCGGTCCGCCTGCTCGGCTGGCAGCCCGACACCGGCCCGCTGCTCTCGGCCGCGGACCTGTTCGCGCTCCCCTCGCAGACGGAGGGAATGCCGAACGCGGTGTTGCAGGCGATGTACGCGGGCCTGCCCGTGATCGCCAGCGACATCGCCGCCCATCGCGAGCTGTCCGGCCCGGACCGGCGGATCGAGCTGTTCGGCTGCGACATCGGCGATCCTCGCCGCGCTATCTCGGCATCCGACTCGAGCACAGTGCGCGAAACCGGCGGCTCGGGCCCCGTCGCAGCCCTCGCAGCCGCGATCCGCTCGCTGCTCGACAACCCGCCCCGCCGCCGCGCCCTCGGCCAGCGTGCCGCCGCCTGGGCGCGATCCCTGGGCGACGAGCGCTCCGTCGCGGCTGAGCTGCTGGCCGTCTACGAGCGCGTGCAACGAAGGCGTGACGGACCGTGAGCGCGTGCTGCGGCCACTGCTCTCATCGCCCGCAAGACCAGATCAGCAGCCCCGAGCTCGTCACACAACGACCACTGAAGCGTCAACAGAATCGCGCCCGGCCGTGAAGCGCTTCAGCCCCGCCGGGTGCCAGCGCAGCAACAGCCACGGACTCCCCCCCCCCCCCCCGGCGCGCCCCCGCCTCCTTCCCGGCCCCCGC
>CAZXUI010000066.1:25096-26861 GCA_964643885.1 uncultured Planctomycetales bacterium | reverse complement strand
TGCGGCATCGGCTCGCTGCGCGGCGGCGCCGTCGAGCGGCCGGAGCGGGCGAAGAAATCGACCATCGCCGAGCGGACGCGCTCGCGGTACTCGTCCGACTCGGCCGGCGTGCGCAGGCGCTGGTCGAGCCGCGAGGTGAGGAAGCGGTCGCGCAGGGCGGCCAGCACCTGTCCGTGAATGTAATTGGAATCGCGCCAGCGCACCTCGATCTTGGTCGGGTGCACGTTCACGTCCACGTGCCCCGGATCGATCGTGATGTAGAGAAACACGACCGGGTAGCGCGACGGATCGATCAGCCCGCGGTAGGCCTCCTTGACCGCGTGCGAGACGAAGCGGTCGCGCACGAAGCGGCCGTTGACGAAAACATACTCCCATTTTCCGGATCCGCGGCTCTCGGCCGGCGGGGCGACGTAGCCTTCGACCCGCACGCCGGGCGTGCTGCGCTCGATCGGCAGCAGCACGTCGGCCAGCTCCGGGCCGAGGTAGTCGCGGATTCGCCTGAGCCGGTTGTCCGTGGCCGCCAGCTCGTGCAGCGTGCGCGGGCCGCTGCGCAGCGAAAAGGCGATGCCGGGGTGCGCCAGGGCGATGCGGCCGAACTGCTCGGTGATCTGGCCCGTCTCGGTCTGATTGGTGCGCAGGAACTTGCGGCGTGCGGGCACGCAGTAGAACAGGTCGCGCACTTCGATGGTCGTGCCGGGCGGGCCCTGGCAGGGCGCGGGCGGCTCGACCCGGCCGGCGTCCACGCGGATGCGGTGGGCCACGTCGCTGGAACCCGGCCGCGATGTGATCGTCAGCCGCGAGACGGAGCCGATGCTGGCCAGCGCCTCGCCGCGGAAGCCGAGCGTGTGGATATTGAAGAGGTCCTCGTCGGCGCTGAGCTTGCTGGTCGCGTGAGGGTGCACGGCCAGCGTCAGGTCGTCGGCGTCCAGCCCGCAGCCGTCGTCCTGCACCTGGATCAGATCGCGCCCGCCCTCGACGATCGACACGTCGACCCGCGACGCGCCCGCGTCGAGCGAGTTCTCGACCAGCTCCTTGACGACGCTGGCCGGCCGCTCGACGCACTCGCCGGCCGCGATGCGGTTGACGAGCGTCTGCGGGAGGATCTGGATTCGAGGCATCTCTCCCTCGCGATCGCCGGGCGGACCGGGCCGGCCGGGCGGCGATTACTTCCTGGGCAGCAGCTTGAAGGACGTGGCGGCGAAGCGGCCGTCCTCGACCTTGCCGTCGACGACCGCCTGCCGGGCGACCATGCACATGCCGTCGTCCGCGTGCGCGTCGCCATGGTCGTGCATGTCGGTGCCGGTGACGAGGTAGACCTTGTCGTTCATCTTGATCGCCAGCGTGCATCCCTGGTCGGATTCGACGTCGTAAATGCAGAGCGAGCAGCCGGCCTCGACCTGCCGGCCCTTGACGACGCCGTCGGGCCCGGGGCCGGTGCCTGCCTTCTGGCTGCTCTGGCAGCCGGCCAGCATCAGCGTCGCCGTCATCGCGATGAGTGTCAGAGAATTCCGCATGTCGTTGCTCCTGCGTTCTGGATGGATTCTAGGTGGCCCTTCGTACGCCGCCGCATTCGCGCCAACGCCGGGCTCAGTATAGACAGAAGCGGGCCGGCCGCGACCCGGCGGCGGGCCCGCTAACGGATTTCGCGATTCGCTGCCGTCCGGCGAGCGGCCGAGTTACGGCTTCTCCTCTTTCTTGGCGGTCAGCGACTGGGGCTTGAACTTGTAGCCCTGCTTGTGCAGGTTGCCGATGTACTTGTCGGGGT
>CAZXUI010000066.1:0-24996 GCA_964643885.1 uncultured Planctomycetales bacterium | reverse complement strand
ATGCGCGGGCTGGCGATGACCGTGTTGTTGAGCGTGTGGCAGAACTGGGGCTTGCCGCGCTGGTCGCGGTAGCGAAGGTTGAGCCGCCGGGCCTGAAAGTCGCCGAAGCGGCTGGCCGAGTGTGTCTCGCCGTAGGCGTCGCGGCCGGGCATCCAGGTCTCGATGTCGAACATGCGCACCTTGCCCTGGCCCATGTCGCCGGTGCAGACTTCGAGCACGCGGTAGGGCAGTTCCAGCGCCTCGAGCACGTCCATCGAGTTGCGCAGGATCACCTCGTGCCAGTAGGCGCTCTCGGCGGCGTCGCCGCGGCAGATGACGACCTGCTCGAGCTTGTCGAAGAAGTGAATGCGGTAGAGGCCGCGCGTGTCCTTGCCGGCCGCGCCGGCCTCGCGGCGGAAGCAGGTGCTGCGGGCGACATAGAGCCTGGGCAGCGCGTCGGCTTCGAGGATTTCATCACCGTGCAGGCCCGTGACGGGCACCTCCGAAGTGCCGACCAGCGCGGCGCCGTCGCGCTCCACCAGGTAGACCTCGTCGCGGTGCAGCGGGAAGAAACCCGTGCCCTCCATGAGCTTTTCGAGCACGAGCACGGGCACGGTCAGCGGCGTGAAGCGCAGCACCGCCCCGCCGGCCGCGTCGTCGCCGCCCGCCGCGAACGGCTTGAAGGCCTTGCCGAGCAGCAGGTCCCACGAGAGCCGCAGCACCGCCTCGTGCAGCATCGCTCCCGCGCCGACGAGCACATAATTGCGGCTGCCGGCCAGCTTCACGCCGCGCTCCGAGTCGATGATGCCCAGGCGCTGGCCGAGCTCGACGTGGTCGCGAAACTCGAAGCCGAAGTCCTGCCGCCGCTTCGGCTGCCCGACGCGCTTGACCTCCACGTTCTCCGATGGGTCGCGGCCGACCGGTGCGGCCGGGTCGGGAATCTGCGGCATCAGCAGCATCAGTTGCCGCTGCTGTTCGTCGACGACGGCCCGCTGGGCTTCGATCTCCTTGAGGCGGGCCTTGAGCTTGGCCATCTCCTGCTGCAACGCGGCCCGCTCGTCCTTGGCGGCCTTGGCGATCCGCTCGCCGGCCCGGTTCTGCTCGGCCCGCAGCTCGTTGAACTCCGTCTCCAGCGCCCGCCGCTGCGCGTCGACGGCGATCAGCTCGTCCACCTTTTCGACGTTCATGCCCTTGTTGCGGGCGGCCGTGCGGACGAGGTCCGGCTGCTGGCGGATGAGATTCAGATCGATCATGCCCTACCGATGATTGTCTGGTTCGACCTCAGGCCCGGCCGCGGCGGCCGGCAAAGGCCAGAGGATACCGCGTGCGGCGGCGGGGCGGAAACGGGCGGGACGGCGTGGAAACCGGGGGCGCATCCTGGTCAGTCGCGCAGCTCGCCGAGCCAGCCGGGCGAGCGGATGCGCTCGAGCAGCGCGCGCGGCGTGCGCGGCGAGCGGATTGCCTCCCACGGGTCGCCGTCAAGACGGGTGATGGCCGCGGCGATCGCCTCCGGCCCGTCGAGCCGCAGAAGCAGGTCGACGCGGGCGCGGTCGAGGGCGGCCGAGAGGATCTTTTCGTCGATCTGTCCAGCCCGGATGGCCGCGAGTTGGGTGCGCAGGGCGGCCAGTGCGGCGGGGCGCTGGCTGGCGCCGGCCGGCTGGGTGGCGCGCAGGGCGATTTGGGGATGATCGACGAGCTGCCAGCGCCAGGTGTTCGGCGCCGCGTCGCCATCCGCCAGCGGGTTGTGCGGCAGGCCGAGCAGGCGGATGAGCAGTGCGGCGGCGATCTCGTCGGAGGCGTTCGGCGCGAAGCCGGGCAGGGGGATCTCAGCGACCGGTGGTAATTCGGGAGAGGCCGGGCGCGTCGCGGCGCTGTGGCCGATCAGGCGCGGCGGCCGCTGCGGCCAGGGGCGGTTCAGCGAATGGATGAGATCCGGTGGGGCGGGTTCGGTGCCAAGGTCGATCCAGAGGGCCGCCACTTCATCCAGCGAGGCGGGGACGACAATCGTAAGGTGTCGGCGCACGCCGGGCGGTTGGCGGCGCGCGTCTCCGCGGGACAGGCTGACGGCCGGCGCAAGATGCTGCGCCAGCTCGAGCAACTGCGGCCACAGCTCGGCCGGTCCGGCCAGCGCGACTTCGTCGTGCTCTGCCGCCGGTTGGAGGCGCATGCGGATGCCGTGCATCGTGGCGTATTCGACGACGCCGGCGGGCGGGCGTTTCCTGCCGAGGCCCGGTTCTGTGGGTCCGCGTGTGCGGAGGCGGACGACGGCCCATTCGGTGGGCAGTTGGCAGACTTGCAGGGCCGTGGCGTCAAGCGTCCTGCTGGATACGGCCGGCAGTGTGAGAGCTTCGAAGTCGATCGGCGGCGGCGCGGGCGGCGGCGAGTCTGCAGTGCCGGTTGCTCTTGCGTCGAGGAGCTGGGCAGGATCGATCCACGGCGGCTGCGGCAGCTCCAGCTCGGGCGCGAGCCGCGGTCTGCGATCCGGCGGCGGCCGCTCGGTCGCTGCGGCTCCAGGCGGCGCGAAGCGCTCGACCCGGCGGGTGTCGAGCAGTTCGCGGGCGGCGATGCGCAGTTGATCGACGCTGATATTGGTGAGCCGCGGCCGCTCGAATTCGCAGAGCAGCAGATCGCCGCCGACGCGCTCCATCTCGCCGAGCCGCAAGGCCCGCACGGCCAGCGACGCCCGCCGCTCGAGCAGGTCCGCGAGCGCCAGGTTGCGGGCGCGGATGAGCTGATGCGGCGTGGCCCGCTCGGCCGCGGCTTTCTCGAGTACCGCGTTGAGCATGTCGCGCAGGATCGGACCGGCGGGGCGGCTGTCGGGCGATTCGGAAGCCGAGAGCGACAGCCGCAGAGCTCCCGCGTGTTTGCCGGCCCAGCGCGACCAGACCGGCGGCGGGCAGCCGAGCTCGTCCAGCCGCCCGGCCAGCCTTCCATCGACCGGGTTGCACAGCCGCTGCATGAGCACGTCGAGCGCGGCATTGCTGAGCGACGCGTAGCTGTCGGTCAGCCAGAGAACGTCGTAGGCGTCGGCATCATCGGCGTGCAGCGTAAGGGCCTGCGGCTCGAGCGGCTCGGGCCAGGGCGGCAGGGGGGCTGCGCGGTGCGGCAGATCGGCGAATGCCTGGCGGGCCGATTCGATCGCGCCGATCGCCGAGACGTCGCCGATGATCAGGATCGTGGTCTGGGCGGGAGAAAACCAGTCGGCCGCGAACTGGTTGGCGGTTTCGGGAGTGACGTGTCGCAACGCGTCGCCGAGCAGGTCCGGCGGCTCGTCGTAGGCATGCTTCTCGAAGAGCGTCGCCAGCAGCTCGCGCTCGATGGGGTTCGCGCGAAGCTGCGCGACCGGCGGCATGGCGGTTTCGAGGTCGCCTGCGGTGAGCTCGCGCGGCGCGAGCGTATCGCGGTAGATGTTCAGAACGAAATCGAGCCACGGAGATGGGGCGATCGTTGCGATGTTGCTGGCGTCACGCAGAGTCTGCGAGTTCAGCGGCAGGCCGGCGGCCGTGAAGCGCTGCGGCAATCCCGCGCGCGCCACGAGGGCCGAGCGGGTGAGCTGGCACAGGCCGGGTGTGGACGGCGGATCGAGCGCCGAGCCGCCGCGCAGCCAGAGCTGCACGCTGACGAGCGGGAGCGTGCGGTCCTCCAGCACGCCGATGCGCAGGCCGTTGGGCAGCGTTTCGAACCGCGGGGGCGGATCGAGCACCTGTGTGGCCGCGAGCACGAGCGCGATCAGCGGAGTCATCGGGTCGAGCCCCCCAGGTCGCTCGCGGGTATCGCCCGTCTCGCTGCGCCGAGCCGCGACGGGTGGTGTGCACCGAGCCGCGACCGTAAGTGAGCGGGCTGGGGGTGAAGCGCATCCCGCGCAGCGCCGGTGGGCGCACAGCTTGGCGCAGCACGGTTTCGGTGTGAGTCGCCCGGCGCGTGGGCGCGGGAGGCGCGCCTGAATTGGCCCGCTCCCTTACGGCTCGGATCATGCATTTGCGCGCGGCTCGGTGCAGCGATACGGGCGAGACGCCCGTACCACCCCTCGTGTTGCGCAGCAGACCGTCGCGCGCTTCTCACAGCACCGAGCGCCACGCTAGCGCCGCTCCAGCTCGACCGACGCCATCAACCCCTCTTCGGTGAAGCGCACGCTCGCACGCGTCGTACCGAACTCATCCAGCAAGCGCCGAATGCGCGACTGCTCCGGCAGCGCCAGCGTCCGCCGCCGCTCACGCAGCGGCCCGTACACGCTCGACACCACGTCGCGCGTCGCGGCTTCCCACTTGATCGTGCCGCCGTGCGGACACGCCAGGCTGTAGCCGAGCACCAGCGGCGAGACGATCTCCGCAGGCCGCTCGTCCGAGAGGGCATTGCACCGGCCCAGCATCCACAGCTCCGCGGCCGCCAGCGTCGCCGCCGCGCGGGCCGGCTGCTCGAGCACAAACTCCACGGCCGGGCGGGCCTGCCGGGCCGCCGCGGGCGAAATCTGAACCAGCGCGTTGGCTTCGATGGCCGGCCCGGCCGCCGCCGCGTCGCCCCGCTTGCGCTCCGCCAGCGTCTGGTCGACGAGCTTTCGCAGCGGCCCGGGGCGTGTCGACAGGTAGAACCCGTCGCCGATAATCGCATAGAACAGCGCGGGCGAGCGCTCCAGGTCGGCCGGCTGCGAGGCCGCGTCACCCCCGCTTCCGTTCGGCTGCGGGTCGGCATATTCGCCCAGCGGACCGTCGCGCCGCGGCCCGATGCGGGTGATGCCGACGTCGTGGTAGGGCGGCAGACTGTCGAACTCGAGCACGTTCGGTGCGGTCTGATTGATGACGGCCCGTGCGGCCACGAGAAACGTCGCCAGGCGCATCGAATCGCGCACTTCGATTCCCGCGACCAGGGGCACCTCGAACAGCGAGCGGATGAGGAGATCGAAGACGGCGGGCTCGGGGCGGCGGGCCACGCGGTCGGAATAGAACTCGGGCAGCATCGCATTGAGCGCGTCGGTGTCCTCGACCCAGAGCGTGATCCACTCGCCCATCCAGTCGAGCGCCATCTCGGGTCCGAAGAGCTGAAGCATCCCCTGAATGCTTTGCCGGGCCGGCCCTTCGGAGAGCTTGAAGACGTAGCGGACGACCGTATCCGGGCTGAACTGCGCGGGTCTGATCTTCAGTGGCTCGCCGCCGGAGGAGGCCACGAGCGAGTCGTAGGCGCTCGAGGCGATCAGCGGCAGGATGCACGTCTCCAGCCGCAGGTTCCGGCCGGCGTGGATGCGGACCGCAATCGGGTCGAAGAACTCGCGCCAGTAGCGCGCGTACCGGTCGCGGAAGCGCTCGTAGGCGTCGCGTTCGGCCGCCGTCGCCCGCGCGCTGCGCAGCTCGATCAGCGGCGTGAGGAAGCTGAGCTGGTTGTAGGTCGAGCTGCGGGCGATGCCGTCCTGGCCGTTCCAAGAGAAGACGCCGCCGTCGGGGTCGCTCAGCGTGTTCGGGTCGAGCGAGCCCTCGGTGACGAGCTGATTGAAGTCCGGCTCGATCGGGCCGTAGCGATAGCTGAACAGCAGCCCGGCGAAGCTCAGCGTCCGCAGGCACTCGGCCGCCCGGATGCGGCGGCTCTGGCGGATGCGCATCTCCGGTCCGACCAGCGTGCGGATGAAGGGATCGCTCAGGTAGACGAAGCCGTCCTCGCTGTCTTCCTCCAGCGGGTAGATGACCGCCCGCATGTACTGAAAGTCGGCCGCGTCGGCCAGCGCCGGCCGCTGTCCGGCCCGCGTCTGAAGCACGCGGCGCAGGGCCTCGAGCGAGTTGCTGAAGATCCAGTAGCGGTCGATGTGGCACAGGTGCATGCTCAGGCGGCGGTCGGGCGTGATGAGCCGCTCGACGGGAACGCCCTCGACGTTTCGCTCATCGTGCAGCGCGCCGGGCGCGCCCTCCTCGAAGCTGCCGATCGACGGGTCGATCGCGTCGCGGAAGAGCTCGTCGTCGGCCACGTCGAGAATGAGCGTGACGTCCGTTCCGTCTTCGAAATAGGGGTCGGAGCCGATGACGGCCAGCTCGCGGATGGCGCCCGAATCGGCCAGTTGCCGCAGCGCGTCCTTCGTCAGGCACCACTGCTCCAGTGTCCGCTCCGCGACGCGGTGCGTGCGCGACACCGGCCGCGCGATCCCCAGCAGTGAGCCGCCCCAGCGCTGGCCGAGCTCCAGCAGCTCCAGGGCCGCGTCCAGCCGGCCGAAGCGGGCGTAGTAGAAGTTCTCCGGCACCAGGCGGGCCAGTTCGCTGTAGCGCGGCTCGGCGCCCGCCCGCATCTGGTCGAACGGGTGGCTGACGACCGAGACGCCTTCGATCTGATCGAAGGGGATCTCCGCCGGGCCGCTGGCCGGCGTCACATCCAGGTCGCGGTCCACCTGGAGCGACTCTTCGATCGCCACGGCGCTGCTGAATATCTCGAAGTCGCGGTCGCTCGGACGGCGGCGGGCCTCGCGGGCATTGCTGACCGCCGAGGTGCGGCCGGTCAGACCATACTTGGCCCGCGTCCGCTCCAGGCCGTAGGCGAAAAAGCCGGTCGGGTCGGCCGTCGACGCCATCACGTCGAACCACTCCGCCTGAGCGCTGGCCCAGCGCTGAAGGGGCGTCGGTTCGGCCCGCATCGCCTCCGCGCTCGTCAGGTCCAGAGTCACCGGCACGCGTTTCCATTTGCCGTCTGCCGTCGGATAGCTGAGCACCAGGTTGAGCCGCTCGGCGGCGTTGCAGCGGCCGACGAAGGCCAGCCGCGACATCTTCGTCGCCCGCTGCCAGAGGTCCTCGCCGCGGATGTATTCCTGGTAGAACGCGAGCGCCCAGGGCGGGTCGCCGCTCAGTTCGGGCATGGCGGGCAGGCCGACGCGGGACCGGTCCACGGCCCGCTGCTCGATCCACAGGTCGCCCATGTCCGCCGGCCGCTCGAACTGGACGGCGACGAAGACGCGGTCGGCGTCGGGCGACGTAGCTACGGAGATGATCTTGAGCTCGTCCGCGGCGGCGGCGGCCGAGAGGAGCAGCGCGACGGCCAGAGAAGCGCGCCAGGCACGGGGTTTGAACGGCGTCATGGGAGCCCCTTGCGGTTGCGGTTGCGGCGCCACGCGTCGATTCTCGGCCGGCCGGGAGCGGCTCGAAGGGCCCGGGCCGCTCGGCCGCGCGGGGCGCTGCATCGATTCGACGGTATGGTAGTAGCGGCCGTCGCGGCGGAAAAGCGGCCGCGCAGGAGTTCGCGATCGTGAGCAGGTCACGCGTGTACATCACGGATTTCTGGACCGGACCGGCCGACGTGGAGCAGGCGGCCCTCGGCGACGGGGTCGAGGTGGTGGTGCTCGGGGCGCATCGCGAGGCGGAGCTGCTGCCGCGCGTCGCCGACGCCGACGGCTTGCTGGTGTGGCACGACATCCGCATCACCGCCGCGACGATCGCCGCGCTCGAGCGCTGCCTGGGGATCGTGCGGATCGGGGCCGGCTTCGACAATGTCGATCTCGGGGCCGCCCGCGAACGGAACATCCTCGTCTGCAACGTGCCCGATTACGGTGTCGAAGAGGTGGCGGACCACGCGATCGGCATGATGCTGGCGCTGGAGCGGCATCTGCCGTACTTTCAGCGCGAGCTGCGGGCCAGCCCGCCGCGCTGGGATGCCCGCTCGCCGCGGCGCACGCGCCGCCTGCGCGGCATGGTCTTCGGCATCATCGGTCTGGGGCGGATCGGCAGCGCCACCGCGCTGCGGGCCAGGGCCTTCGGGCTCGATGTCGTCGCCCTCGACCCCTATATCCCCGACGGTCGCGGCAAGTCGCTGGGAATCCGCATGGCCGACACGCTGGAGGAACTGCTAGGCCAGGCCGATGTGGTCTCGCTGCACGTGCCGCTCAATGACACGACGCGGAACATGATCCGCCGCGAGACGCTTGAGCAGGTCAAACCCGGCGCCGTGCTGATCAATACCGCCCGCGGGCCGGTGTGCGACACGCGGGCCGTGCTGGCGGCGCTCGAAGCCGGCCGGCTGGGCGGCGTCGGGCTGGATGTGCTGCCGGCCGAGCCGCTGGCGGATGATGACCCGCTCGTGCTGGCCGCGCGAAACCCCGAGCACGTCGCCTGCGACCGCCTCCTTCTGACGCCGCATTCGGCGTTCTACAGCGAGGAAGGCTTTGAGGAGATGCGCCGCAAGGCGGCTTTGGAGATGGGCCGCATCCTGGCCGGCCGGCCGGTGCGGAACCGGGTGAACTGAGGATCCGGACGGTGGGGGTCTGATAATGCGGGGGCGTCGGTGTCGCGCTGCAATCGCCGCGCGGCGATTTCGTATAAGGAGGGGGTGGAGGCTCCGCACGCTCCATCCGGACAGTTGTAAGTCATTTATTGACAGGAAGTTGCTGAGATATGCCAGTTGGTGAAGCGCTTGTCGAGAAGGGACTGATCACCCAGGAGCAGCTCGCCGAGCTGGTGGCGGGCCAGAAATCGTCGAACGAGCGGGTCGATCAACTGCTTCTGCGAAGCGGGCTCGTCTCTGAGCGCGACCTGCTGAAGGTCTACAGCGAGCAGTTCGCCTTCGAGATCGTCGAGCTGAACGAGAAGGACGTCGATACCGAGCTGCTGCGGATGGTTCCCAGCCGGCTGGTGCACAAGTACAGCCTGTTCCCCATCTCGCGCAACGGCCGCAGCGTGCGGATCGCGACGAGCGACCCGTACAACATGTACGCGCTGGACGAGCTGCGTACGTGTCTGAACATGCCGGTCGAGCCGGTGCTGGCGACGCGGGCCGAGATCATGAAGCTGATCAAGGCCTTCTACGGCGTCGGCGGGGAAGTGCTGACGGACATGATCAGCGAGGCCGGGGAGCTGGAGGTGCTCGACGAGGCGACGGTCGAGAGCTCCGACCTCGACGTGCAGATGGCCCAGGAGGCCTCGGTCGTCAAGCTGGTCAACGAGATTCTGCTCGAGGCGATCGACCAGCGCTCCAGCGACATTCACTTCGAGCCGTACGAGCAGGATTTCTGCGTCCGCTACCGGATCGACGGCGTGCTGCACAACGCGAACGTGCCGCCGGACATCCGCCGCTTCCGCAACGCCGTCATCAGCCGCATCAAGATTCTTTCCGGCCTGAACATCGCGGAGAAGCGCCTGCCGCAGGACGGCGGTTTCAAGATCAAGGCCCACGGGCGCGAGATCGACCTGCGTGTCAGCGTCATCCCGATGGCGTTCGGCGAAGGGGCCGTGCTGCGTATCCTCGACAAGTCGTCGATCAAGCTCTCGCTGACCGACCTGGGGATGGAGGGCGACGTCTACGAGCGCTTCATCGACCTGATCACCCGGCCACACGGTATCATCCTTGTCACCGGCCCGACCGGAAGCGGTAAAACGACCTCGCTCTATGCCGCGCTCAGCACGATCGTCAGCGAAGAGCTGAAGATCCTGACGATCGAGGACCCGATCGAGTACTACCTCGAGGGCGTCAACCAGGTGCAGGTGCTGCCCAAGATCGGGCTGACCTTCGCCCGCGCGCTGCGGAGCTTCCTGCGGCACGACCCCGACGTCATTCTCGTCGGCGAGATTCGCGACCGCGAGACGGCCGAGGTGGCGATCAACGCCTCGCTCACGGGCCACCTGGTCTTCAGCACGCTGCACACGAATGACTCGGTCTCCGCGGCGACGCGGCTGCTCGATATGGGCGTCGAGCCCTTCCTGATCTCCAGCTCGGTCGAGGCGGTGATGGCGCAGCGGCTCGTCCGCACGATCTGCCCGCACTGCAAGACCGAATACACGCCCGAGCACCCCGAGCTGCTGCCGCGCGATTTCGAATACCAGCCCGGCGACAAGCTCTGGCGCGGCACGGGCTGCCGCGAGTGCCGCAACACGGGTTTTCTCGGCCGGCGGGCCATGTTCGAGCTGCTCGTCATGGACGACGAGATCCGCGACCTGATCGTGCAGCGCAAGAGCGCCTCGCAGATGCTCCCGGTCGCGCGCAAGAACGGCCTGCGGCTGCTGCGCGAAGAAGGCTGGCAGCTCGTGCGGCGCGGTCTGACGACGCCCGAAGAAGTCGTGCGGGCCACGAAAATCTGAGGCGGCCGACGTGCCACGCATGCTGCTGGAGGTTGCGGTCGAGTCGCTGGCGGACGCACGCGTCGCGGCCGGCGGCGGCGCGGATCGCCTCGAACTGTGCTCCTGCCTCGACGCCGGCGGACTGACACCCTCGCTCGGCGCGCTGCTCGCGATCAAGTCCGCGCTGCCGCTTGCTGTCATGATGATGATCCGCCCTCGGGCGGGTGGCTTCTGTTACTCGCGCGATGAGCTGGACGTGATGAGCGCCGACATCGACGCCGGACTGGGGGCCGGCGCGGACGGCTTCGTCTTCGGCGCGCTCACGCGCGACCTGGCCGTCGACGCCGACGCCTGCGCGTCGCTCCTGGCTCGGTGCGGCGGCCGGCCGGCCGTGTTTCACCGCGCCATCGACCTGTTGCCCGACCCGCTGCCCGCGCTGGATTCGCTGATCGGCCTGGGTTTCGCCCGCGTGCTGACCTCCGGCGGCGGCGCGTGTGCCGCGGAGCCGGCCGCGACCGCCCAGATCCAGCGGATGCTCGCCCGCGCGGCCGGCCGGATTGAGATCCTGCCCGGGGGCGGTGTCCGGGCGGCGAATGCCGGCACGTTGATCGAGCAAACCGGCTGTCGGCAGGTTCACGGTGCCATGCGCCGGCGCGTTCCGGCGCGCGACCTGAATGGACGCGGTGCGAGACTGGGATTCGGACCCATCGATGCGACGTTCACGCTGGGCGCGACGGATGGCGAGCAGGTAGCCGCGTTGCGCGTCGCACTGGACCGGGCGGCGACATGAAACGCAAGGCTGGCGGCGCGGCTACTTGGCCGGCCGCGGGTCGTGCAGCATGACCATCTCGTCGAGATCGGCGTCGCTTCCGCGGGCACGCAGCCGCCAGCTCCCCTCGGCGTCCACCTCGTAGAGACCGTTGCCGACGAACCACTCCGCGTCGCCTTCGACGACGGCCTCTTCGACCGTGTCTCCCCGCTGGCTCGGCAGGCCGTAGTAGGTGATCTGGCTGTTCTCTTCAACAACCAGGTAGAAGCCGGCGGGAGGGGCCGGTGTCTTGGGATCCAGCCCGGCGGGGTCGATGGGGCACCCACCGCACAGGAGCGTGAAGATGCTCATGGACGTGATCACGGGTATCAGCTTTCGGAGCATCGAATCAGACACCGGCGCCCTCCTCGGTAGCGCACTCGACGGAATCGTCGAGGCTTGCGTCGAATTCTAGGCGGGCTGGAGCGGCGTCCGGCGGCCGCGGCCGGCCGCGGCGCGACGAAGCCGGCGTGTCCGAAAAACGCAGCCCGGCTCGGGCATCGCGAGCAGCGCTTCTCGGATGGTCCGCTGAGCGCGGGCAGAATTTCTTCATTCGCGCCGCGGGCGGAGCTCGGCCGTCTGATAGGCGGCGCGGCCGGGGCGGCCCGTCGTTTGCAAACCGCGCCAGCGAGCGGCACAATGCCTCGTTCTGTGCCCGCCGGATGGGCCGACAGGGAGTGTCGAAGTGATGCGCTGGTCCAGCTACTTCATCCCGACCACGAAGGAAACGCCCAAGGACGCGACCGCCGCGTCGCACATCCTCATGCTGCGGGCCGGGCTGATCCGCCAGCTCGCGGCCGGCATCTACAGCTATCTTCCGCTCGGTTATCGGTCGCTGCGCAAGGTCGAGGAGATCATCCGCGAGGAGATGAATCGGGCCGGCGCGATCGAGCTGCACATGCCGGTGCTTCAGCCGCTGAGCATCTGGGATCAGACGGGCCGCACGGCGGCGATGGGCGAGGTGCTGCTGCGGCTGGGCGGTCCGCAGGGCGACTGGCGCAGCCAGACCGTCCTCGGTCCGACGCATGAGGAGGTCGTCACCGAGATCGCCAGCGCGTATCTGAACAGCTACAAGCAACTCCCGGTGAATCTGTACCAGATTCAGACCAAGTTTCGCGGCGAGGCGCGGCCGAAGAGCGGCGTGCTGCGGACGCGCGAGTTTCAGATGAAGGACGCGTACTCCTTCGACGCCGACAAGGCCGGGCTGGATGTCAGCTATCAGAAGATGTACGACGCCTACTGCCGCATTTTCTCGCGCTGCGGGCTGCCTTATGTGGCCTGCGAGGCGGACAGCGGCCCGATCGGCGGCGATGCATCGCACGAGTTCATGGTGCTCACCGACGCGGGCGAGGACTTCGTGGCCCTCAGCGAGAACGGCGACTACGCGGCCAATACCGAGCGGGCCACGGCCCATTTCGCCCCGCCGCCGCCGTCCGCCGCGGCGCCGGAGCCGGTCCGCGAGGTCCACACGCCCGGCGCCGGCCGCGTCGAAGATGTCTGCCGCCTGCTCGGCACGACGCCCGCCCAGATGATCAAGACATTGATCTACAAGGCCGAGCAGCCGGCCGCCGCAAAGGCGGAGAAGGGCAAGCCGCCGCCGACGGAGACGGTGCGCATCGTCGCCCTCGTCCGCGGGGATCACGAGATCAACGAGATCAAGCTGCGCAAGGTCGCCGGGCTGGCGGTCGAGCTGGCCGACCCGCGCACGATCGAGGAATTGACCGGTGCGGCCGTCGGGTTCGCGGGTCCACAGGGGCTCTTCGAGCGGCTGCGGCCGGGTGACCAGCTCCTGGTCGACCGCGACGTGACGGTAATGCGCGACGCCGCGACCGGCGCGAACAAGACCGACTATCACGTGACCGGCGTGAACCCCGGCCGCGATTTTCCGGTCGAGCCGCCGGCGGGCGGCGGAGCCCGCGTGGCCGTGGCCGACATTCGCATGGTTGTCGAGGGCGACGCCTCGCCGACGGGCAGCGGCTCGCCGATCCGGCTGCGCAAGGCGATCGAGGTCGGCCACGTCTTCAAGCTGGGCACGAAATACAGCGAGGCGATGGAGGCCACGTTCCTCGACCGCGACGGCCGCCCGCAGCCGTTCATCATGGGTTGCTACGGGATCGGGCTGAACCGCATCATGGCCGCGGCGATCGAGGCGAACCACGACGAGAACGGCATCATCTGGCCGATGTCGATCGCGCCGTTCGAGGTGCTGGTGATCGCGCTCGATCCGCGTGACGAGGAGGCCATGAGCGTGGCGGCGGATATCTATCGCAAGCTCTGTTCGGCCGGTGTCGACGCGCTGCTGGATGACCGAGACGAGCGGGCCGGCTTCAAGTTCAAGGACGCCGATCTGGTCGGAGTTCCGGTGCGCGTGGTCGTGGGCAAGAAGAGCCTGGCGGCCGGCGGGGTCGAGGTGTCGCACCGCCGCGACCAGGCCAAGCAGACGTTCTCCGTCGACGAGGCCGTGCAGCGGGCGGTGGCGATGGTCCGCGGCGAGTTGGGGCAACTGATCAGCGCGGCAGGGGGGTAGGGGCGGATCTACGTTCCAGGCGAGAGACTCGCGCTCTGTCCGGCCAGCTCGCCCAGGGCCGCGGTGGCCGCGTCGACGTCTTCGCTCTCCAGAAACGCCCCGAGCGAGAGCCGCGTCGTGCCGCCGCCGTCGGCGGTGCCGATCGCCTGGTGCGCCAGCGGCGCGCAGTGCAGACCGCTGCGGGTCAGGATTCCGAACGAATCTTCGAGAATCGCCGAGAGCTCGGCCGGCTCGAAGCCGTCGATGCGGATGCTGAAAACTCCGACGCGCTGCTCGGGCTCGCGCGGGCCAAACCACCGCACGCCCGCGGCCGAGCCGAGCCGGGCCGCCATCCGCTCGATCAGCTCCAGCTCGTGCGAGCGCATCGAATCCACGCCGCGGGCCAGGAGCCACTGAAGCGCGGCCAGCAGGCCGCACAGGCCGGCCGCGTTGTGGCTGCCGGCCTCGAGCTTGTCCGGCATGTGCTCGGGCTGCTGCGGCCGCTCGCTGAGCGAGCCGGTGCCGCCCTCGCGAAACGTCTGCATGTGCTCGTCGACACCGGCCCGTACGAGCAGGACACCCGTGCCCAGCGGCCCGAGCAGCCCCTTGTGACCCGGGCAGGCGAGCAGATCGATGCCCTGGGCCGAAAAATCGATCGGCACGTGGCCGGCGGACTGGGCCGCATCGAGCAGGAAGAACACGCCGCGCTCGCGGCACAGCTCGATCATCGGCTCGATCGGCTGGAGCACGCCGGTCACATTGCTGGCGTGATTGATGACGACCAGACGCGTATTCGGCCGCAGGTGCCCGCGCAGCGTGTCGACCTCGAGCCGCGTCGTGACCGGATCGACCGGCAGCGCCGTCCACTCGATGCCGAGCCGCTTTTCCAGCGCCGTCAGCGGCCGCAGCACGGAATTGTGATCCATCACCGTCGTCAGGGCGTGGTCGCCCGGCCGCAGCAGGCTCTTGATGGCGATATTCAGCGCGTCGCTGCCGTTGAGCGTGAAGACGGCGTGATCGTCTTGGCCCGCGCGGAAGACCCGGCGCACCGCGTCGCGCGTCTGTTCCAGCATGCGGCCGGACTCGACCGCCTCGCGATAGGCCCCGCGGCCCGCGCTGGCGCCGATCTCGGTCAGGTAGCGGCAAACGGCGTCGACGACCTGCGGCGGCTTCGGGAAGCTCGTCGCGGCGTTGTCGAAGTATCGTCGTCGCTCGCTGCTCATTTCATCTCTCCGAGGCGGCCCGCGCCTCCGCACGAATCAGCTTGCCCAGGTGCAGCCGCAGGGCTGTCTGCGGCGGGTGTTGCGTCAGCTCGTAGAACCCCGGCGGGCAGTCCGCTCCCATGGCGTAGTAACTACGCCCCTCCACGTCGACACGATAGACCGCGAAGAAGCCTTCCTCAAATCGGAACAATGCCGCCAGTTCCGGCGGGCTTGCGGCCGCGCCGGGCGCATGATCGCGGATGACCTGCTCGAGGTACTGGCGCGCGCCCGGCGGTTCGTCGGCGGGATCGACCCGCTGCACCTCCATCTCGAGCATGAAGCGCGTCCCGATGTGCAGGCTGTAGGCGTCGTCGGGCGCCAGGCCGAAGCTCGGAAAGTAATTCGGCGTGGTCTGGCCGACGGCCACGTAGTGCCGCCGGGCTTCCGGCGTCGCGCACGCTTCGGTGCCGACATCCAGGTCGAACGAGAAGAGAGCCGTCTCCGCCTCGCCCTCCAGCGGCTGCTCATTGAAGACGCCCGCCGGATGGAGGTCCCGCGGCGCACGCGGGCCGAGCTGCTCGCGAAGGTACTCGATCGCCTGTTGTCTGCTGTCTTGCGCCACCGTGCAGCCGCTTTCCGGCAGGAGTCCCGCGCGATTCTATTCGCGGATGATCGCGGGACAATCCCTGCCTAATCGCCCTGCGATTCAGTCCCGTCGAAGGTGTGCCGCGGGTGCTTCTCGCTGCGATAGCGGGCACGCGCCCCGGCGTACTCGTCCGGCGTCAGGTCGCTGGTGAACTCTTCGCCCGCCGCGGCCGCCCGCGCGATCTCGCAGAGCGTCGGGATGCACCAGCCGCAACCCGTCCCGGCGCCCAGGCACTGCGACATCAGCGACGGGTGCACCGGCCGCTCGCGCCGCGCAAAATGCGTCAGCTTGCGAAGCGTGACGTGGTAGCAGTAGCAGATCTCGTCGTCCGGCCCCATCAGGGCTCCGTCTGAGGTTCAACTTGCGCCGGGCTGGCCCGCGTACTGTAAGATTCTACTGTGAAAACGCGGGCCGACCCGTCCGCTGCGCCGCGCGGGTGGGTGAATCGAAGCGGCACGGCCGACCGGGCGCCGCGACGAGCGGAGTGCGTCGCATGAACTGGTGGTGGCGCGTCCATCTCTGGCCCGCTCGAATCCGCTGGCCGGGCAAGCTGCTCGCGCTGCTGGTCGTGACGGTCGCCACGCTCTTTCCGGACCCCGCCCGGCTCGGAACACTGCTCTCGCGGCTCGGCAGGCTGGATTCGCTCATCCGACCCGACGAGCCGGGGCTCGCCGAACTGGAGGCCCGCGTCCGCGCGTCTCTTCCGCAGAACGCGAGCGCCGCGGACGCACTCCCCGTCGTCGAGGCCGCCGTCTACGAGCGGCTGCCCTATTCGCACGACTGGCAGACCTGGGGGGTGATGGAGTACGTGCCGACGCCCGGCGAGGCGCTGGCCGCCGGCCGGGAGGACTGCGACGGGCGGGCCGTGGTGGCCGCCTCGCTGCTTCGTCGTCTGGGCTACGAGGCGTGGCTCGTGTCGGACATGCTCCACATGTGGGTCGAGACGCCGGCGGGCGAGACGATGTCGCCCGGCAGGGGGGACAAGAGCCTGGCCGCCGGCCGGCCCGGCAGCAGCGGGACGGCCTCGAGCCTGAATCTCGCGCTGGCCGGCAACATCCTGCGCGGAACGACGTACGGCGTGTCGGTGTTTCCGCTCGTTCGCGAGATCGTCCTGCTGGCGGCCATCTGCGCGCTGACGCTGCATCCCTGGTCGTCGCTGTGGCGCCGCATGGCCGGCTGCGTGCTGGCCGTCGCGGCCTTCGCGCTGCTGCGCTACGCGGGACACGACGCGGCCGTCCTTCAGGAGCCGGCGGCGGTGCTGCTCAGTCGCGTGGGGTGGGGTTTGTTCGTGTTCGCGTGGCTGATGCTGGCCGTCAGAGGTCGAGCGCCGCGGCCTGGTTTCGGTTCAGTGCCTGCTGAATCACCGGCAGCGGGTGATGCTCGCCCTGGTTGATTCCCGGGCAGCTCCGGCCGGCCGCGTCCCACACGCGGCGGCTCTTGAGGTTCGACTGCCAGAACGGCCAGGTGCGGCACTGCACCGGCCGCGACGCGTAGATGCCGCAGACTCGCCGGCCGTCGTCGAGCTGCTGAAGAAACTCGCAATCGCCGTTGCCGCGCTCGCGCAGGCTGCGGCGCGCGCCGATCCGCCGCGTGTGGCGATTCATGAACTCGATCGGGTGCATATTCAGTTCGGCGGCGATGGCGTGCATCTCCTCGTCGGTCACCCAGACGTAGCCCGGGGCGCCGCTACAGCAGTTGCCGCACTGCGTGCAGGTGAAGCACAGCCCGTCGGCATACCACGGCGCATTGTCGCTCGACTCATTCACCTGCGGGTTCCTGCGAGAATCGGCCGCGGCCGGGCGGTCCGTCCGCCGGTTGGCCGGCGGCGTGGCCGCGCTGCGTCGCGGGGACACGGAAGGGCGCACTATAGGCCCTCAGCGCGTGGCTGACGAGGAATTTTGGCGGCGGGAATTGGGGAGCGAAAAAGGGGGTTGACGAACGGCAGCGGCTCGCTAATCTGCCCGCGCGTCTCCGGTAACAACCCGGCAAGGAGCATGGCCATGTGGCGAACGAACGACGTGTCCGAACTGGGCATCCCATGCATATACGAGGTGGGGTCGGACATCGAACGCAGCGAGAACGAACTCGATCCCGAAGCGCCGCCGGACGCCGGCCAGGAGGATGAAAACGAGGCGGATCGTCCCGCCTGGCTCGACGTGCGTGCCGATGGCCGCCGTCGATTCGATGATGACGAGGAAGAGGAAGAGGGCGACGTCGAGTTCGAGGAATTCGACGACGACGAGGGCGGCGTCGATGATGAGGAGGACGATCTCGAGGAGGACGACGACTTCGACGACGACGACGACGACGATTTCGACGACGACGATCTGGATGACGATGAGGACTGATCGCCCTTCGGCCGTCGCGTAGCTCCGATAACCAGCCGGCATCCCCCGCGGCGCCCGGGACGGCCGCGCCGCAGAGCGACAAGTCACCTGCAACGGTTCGCAGCCCGGCCGATTCGCCCGAGTCACCGGACTGATTGTGCTCTCAGGCGGCGGCGCGGCCGGTAATGCCCGTGATCACGGCGGGTCGGGCAGGTTTGGCGGCCAGGTAGCGCGCTTTGCCGCCCGGCGGTGCGGCGGCGGTTGCTTGAGTGGCGGGGGTATCCGGTCGATGCCTCTGGGGATATGAGCGAACCCGTAAGAAAACAGCCGCCGATTGACGAAACCGCGTTCGAGACCCCGGACGCGGAGGAAACCCAGACCACCGTGGCGGTCGAGCGCCGATCCGCCCCGGACCGCCGCTCGAACCTCGACCGCCGCCGCGGGCCCGGCCGGCGTCGCACCGACTACCGTCGCGACGCCGAAGAAGGGCACATGAACGAGGAGCAGCTCGAGTTCATCAAGGCGGTCGACGAGTACAAGCGCGTCAACCACCGCCCGTTCCCGAGCTGGACGGAGATCCTGGACCTGGTCCTCTACCTGGGCTACCGCAAGGTCGCGCCGATCGGCGAGTTCAAGCTCTGTAAGGGTCGCCAGAACCCGCCCCGAAGCAAGCGCTCCCGATAACCCGATCTGGAAGGACGAAACCGGTTTCGGCCGTGACCCCCTGTGTCGGGCCGACAGAGCCGATCTGCGCCCGCGAGCGTCAAAGGGCTGCTGCGGGGCCTGGGGGCCGGTCTGCGCGGTCGTGCGGGGGCCGGTCTGCGCGGTCGTGCGGGGTGTCGGTACCCCGCCCGGGGCCATTCCAGCTTGACACCCGGCCGGCTTGCCAATAGGTTGGCCCAAATCGCACGAACGGTTGCGCTGGCCCCCGGCGGGTGGCGCGTGGTCCGTGCGCGCCGAGTGTGTCAGACCTGGCTGCGGGAGGTACGATGCTTCCAGTCACGAAGAAAAGCAAGATGCGCAAGCGGACACGCCGGTCCCACCACGCGCTCACGCCCGTTCATCTGATCGCCTGCCCGCAGTGCGGCCGGGCCAAGCTGCCTCACGGAGCCTGCGGCAACTGCGGCTACGTCAACGCTCACACCTCGATCGAACCGCGTAAGTAGGAGCCCTCAGCACCATGCGCATCGCCGTGGACGCGATGGGGGGGGACCACGCTCCGCACGAGATTATCCGTGGCGCTCAGGCCGGGCTCGCCCACCTCGCCCCCGATGACGAGATGGTGCTTTACGGTCCGCGGGAGGCGGTTCAGGCCGAGCTGGATTCCGTCGGGCTGAGCGATCCGCGCGTCCGCATCGAGCATTGCTCGCAGGTGATCGAGATGGGCGACTCGCCGGTCGACGCCCTGCGCGTGAAGCGTGACTCGTCGATCGTCCGCATGGCGACCGACGCGGGGAAGGGCGCCCTGGACAGCCTGATCTCCGCGGGCAACACCGGCGCGTTCGCGGCCGCCTGTCAGCTGAAGATCAAGCCGATCGCCGGCGTGTCGCGGCCGGGCATCGCCGTCGTGATGCCGACCTTTCGCGGGCCGGTTCTGATCTGCGACGTGGGCGCCAACGTCGCCCCCAAGCCGCATCATCTGCACGAATACGCCCGCATGTGCCGCGTGTACGCGGAGAACATCCTCGGCAAGCGCGATCCGCAGGTGGGCATCGTCTCGATCGGTGAAGAGGAGAAGAAGGGCAGCCCGCTGGTGAAAGAGGCGCACGCCCTGCTGAAGACCGACCCGGGCATCCGCTTCATGGGCAACGTCGAGGGCCGCGACATCTTCAGCGGCGAGGGCGACATTTTCATCTGCGACGGCTTCGTCGGCAACGTGATTCTCAAGCTCACCGAGGGGCTGGCCGAGGGGCTCTTCAAGACGATCGTGCGCGAGATCGAGCAGGAGGGACCCGCCTTTTCGCGGCAGTTCCACCCGATCGTCGAGCGCATCTGGAAGCGGCACGATTTCGCGGAATACGGCGGCGCGCCGTTGCTCGGAATCAAGAGCGTGGTCATCATTTGTCATGGCCGCAGCGACCAGCGTGCCATCAGCAACGCGATCCGCGTCGCCGTCGAGCAGATTCGCGTGGACCTGAACGTCACCATCGAGCGGCACCTGGCCGCCCGAACCGAGAGCCCGGTATGAAGGTCGACTGGCCCGTCGAAATCGCCGGAACCGGCGCGTCATTTCCTGCCCAGGTGATGACGAACCAGGATTGGGTCTCGCGCCTCGACACGAGCGACGAGTGGATCGTTCAGCGGACCGGCATTCGCGAGCGGCGCTTCGCCGCCCCCCACGAATCCACGCTGACCTTCGCAGAGAGCGCCAGCCGCGCCGCCATCTCCCACGCCGGCCTCACGCCGCAGGACATCGACCTGATCCTGTGTGCCACGATCACGCCCGACCGGCCGCTGCCCAGCACGGCCTGCGAGCTTCAAGCCCGGCTCGGTTGCCGGGCCGTGCCCGCGTTCGACCTGGTCGCGGCCTGCTCCGGCTTCGTCTACGGCGCGATCACCGCCGCTCAGTTCGTCACCAGCGGCTTCTGTCGCACGGCGCTCGTCGTCGGCGCGGACTGCATGTCACGCATGGCCGACATGGAGGACCGTCAGAGCGCCATTCTGTTCGGCGACGCGGCCGGTGCGACGGTGATCCGAGCGGCGTCGCAGCCTGGCCGGCGCGTCCTGGCCGCGCGGATGGGCGCGGACGCCCAGTTGGCGGAGCTGATCTGGGTTCCCGCGGGCGGGAGCCGTGAGCCGGCGAGCCTTCGCACGGTCAACGAGCGGCTGCACGTGATGCGGATGAAGGGGCGTGACGTCTACAAGTTCGCCGTCTCGCAGATGCAGGAGCTGATGCGGGCGACGCTGGAGGACGCCGGCGTCTCGTTCGACGAGCTCTCTCTGCTGGTGCCGCATCAGTCGAATCTGCGCATCATCGAGTCCGCCTGCGAGCGGCTCGGTTTTCCGGAAGAGCGCGTCTTCGTCAACATTCACCGTTACGGAAACACGTCAGCGGCCTCGGTGCCGGCGGCCCTGCACGAGGCGATCACGACCGGCCGTGCCAAGCGCGGCGACCTGATCCTCATGATCGCCATCGGCGCCGGCATGACGTGGTCTTCGATGCTGATGGAGCTGTGATTTGAGTGCGATCGCCGCCATTTTCCCCGGGCAGGGCTCCCAGCTCGTGGGGATGGGAAGCGACGTCGCCGCGGCGCATCCGGCCGCGGCCGAGGTCTTCGCCCGGGCTGAAGCCGTGCTTGGCCTGCCGCTGCTGGAGATCTGCCGCGATGGCCCGGCCGAACGGCTCGGCGCGACCGACATTCAACAACCGGCGATCTTCGTCACGAGCGTTGCGGTCTATCGCGCGGCCGAGGCGGCCGGGCGAGTGCGCGAGGGCCGGTTCGCCGCGATGGGGGGGCTGAGCCTGGGCGAATACACCGCGCTGCACCTGGCCGGTGCCCTGACGTTCGACGATGCCCTGCGGCTCGTGCATCGCCGCGGCGTACTGATGCAGCAGGCTTGCGAGCGGCACCCGGGCGGCATGGTCTCGATCATGGGGCTCGACGAGACGCAGACGCTGGCCCTTTGCGAGAGCGTCGCCAGCGCCGGCCGCGTCGGACCGGCCAACTTCAACTGTCCCGGACAGATCGTGATCTCGGGCGAGCTGGCTGCATGCGAAGCGGCCGCGGCGGCTGCGGAGAAGTTCGGCGGGCGAGGCATTCCGCTGAAGGTGGCCGGCGCATTCCATAGCGAACTGATGCGCAGCGCCGCGGACGGGCTGCGGCCGGTGCTGGAGAGCACCGCGATCGAGCCGCCGCGCATCCGCGTGGTTGCGAATGTCGACGCCGGCTATCACGGCTCGCCGGCGGCGATCCGCGAATCGCTCTATCGCCAGGTGTTCAACCCGGTCCGCTGGCAGGAGTGCGTGCGGCGGCTGATCGTGGACGGGTGCGGCGAATTCTGGGAGATCGGGCCGGGCCGGGTGCTGACCGGCCTGATGCGCAAGATCGATCGCGGCGTGAAGGCGAGGAATCTGGGCACGGCGGCCGACCTGGCCGCCACGGACTGATCACAGGGAGGTGGCGATTGAGCCTCGACGGACTGGTCGCCCTGGTGACGGGCGCCTCGCGCGGGATCGGGCGGGCCGCGTGCGAGCAGCTCGCGGCGCAGGGAGCGCGGGTTCTCGCCGCCGCGCGCAGCGTCGATTCGGTCCGCTCCTGGAGCCAGCAGGACGCGCGGCTGTCCGAGCGCATCGTGCCGGTTGCGCTGGACGTGACGGACCGCGCCGCGGTCGATCGGGTGGTGGACGAGGCGATCGAGCGGCATGAGCGGATCGACGTGCTCGTCAACAATGCCGGCATCACCCGCGACGGGCTGCTGATGAGCATGGAGGACGAGCAGTTCGACGCGGTGATCGATACGAATCTGCGCGGGGCGTTCTGGATGATGCGGGCGGTCTCGCGGCACATGGTCCGCGCCCGCACGGGCCGGATCATCAATATCGCCAGCGTCACGGGGCTGGCCGGCAACGCGGGCCAGGCGAACTACGCCGCGGCCAAGGCCGGCCTGATCGGCATGACCAAGTCGGTGGCCAAGGAGCTGGGCAAGCGCGGCGTGACGTGCAACGCGGTCGCTCCCGGGTTCATCGAAACCGACATGACCGACGCCCTGCCGGACAAGCTCAAGGAAGCCGTCCGCGGGCTGATTCCGCTACAGCGTTTCGGCACGCCGGCCGAGGTGGCCTCGCTGATCGTCTTTCTGGCCGGCCCGGGGGCAAGCTATATCACCGGGCAGGTCTTTACGGTCGACGGCGGACTGCATACGTAGCGGCGGGCTTGCCGGGCGGCCCGGCCGGTGGCATACTTCTGCGTGCGGTTGAGAAGGGCTGCGTTGCTCGCGGTTCGATGAGGCTTCGGCCTCTCTCGGCTGCATTTTTCTTTGCGCAGACATGCCCCTGTGCTATCGGCGCCGGCTGCGATCATCCGAATGAGTCGGGAGCGGGGCGGCCGGGCGGCCCCGTGGACGGCGCAAAGAGAGTGTGATCCCCATGGCCTCCAGCTCACCCGTGCGGCGCATCGGCATCCTCACCGGCGGCGGCGACTGCCCCGGGCTGAATGCCGTCATCCGCGTCGTCACCAAGGTCGCCATCAACAAGCTCGGCATCGAAGTCTTCGGCATCGAGGACGGCTATCTCGGCCTGATCCGCAACCGCATGCGGCCGCTGGGCCGCGACGACGTGTCGAACATCCTGACCGTGGGCGGGACGATCCTGGGCACGAGCAACAAGGCCGACCCGTCCAAGTTCGTCGTCGGCACGCAGCCGGACGGCAAGCCGATTGTTCAGGATGTGACCGCCCGCGTGATCGAGCACATCCACGAGCGCGGCATCGACCTGCTGGTCTGCATCGGCGGCGACGGCACGATGACCGGCGCGGCGAACCTCATCCGCCACGGCATCCCCTGCGTCGGTGTGCCCAAGACGATCGACAACGACCTGATGCACACCGAGCTGACGTTCGGATTCAGCACCGCGGTGCAGACCGCGACCGAGTGCATCGACAAGCTGCACAGCACGGCCTCGAGCCACCACCGCGTCATGATCGTCGAGCTGATGGGCCGCAACGCCGGCTGGCTGACGATGCAGGCGGGGATCGCCAGCGGCTCCGACGTGATCCTGATCCCCGAAATCCCCTATGAAACCTCGAAGATCTGCGAGTTCATCGAGCAGCGCAACCGCCGCGGCAAGCACGCGACGATCGTGGCCGTCTCCGAAGGAGCCCGGCCCAAGGGCGGCCAGCAGGTGATCAACAAGATCGTGCACGACAGCCCGGACCCGATCCGGCTTGGGGGAGTCAGCACGGTGCTGGCCGAACAGCTCGCGCAGTGCACGCATCGCGAGACGCGGGCGGTCATCCTCGGCCACATCCAGCGCGGCGGCACCCCCTGTGCCTACGACCGGGTCCTGGCGACGATGTTCGGACACAAGGCGATTCAGATGGTCGCCACGCGCGACTGGAACAATATGGTCGTGCTTCGCGGCGGCCAGCTCGACATGGTTCCGATCGAGTCCGTCGCCAACAAGCAGCGCACGCTCGAGCTCGACCATCCGCTGATCGGCATGGCCCGCGCGCTGGATACCTGCCTCGGCGACTGACGGCGCCGCTCCGCCGCGATTCCGGTTTGCGGCCCGCCGGCGTATTCTCACACCGGCGAGCGAATCGCGCTTCTGACATCAGAGCGAGAGTCCCGGAGATGCTGCGGCGCGTCGTGAGTGCAATCCTGCTGCCGGTCGGCGGTGTGCCGCTGGTCTGGGGGCTGCGCGTGCTGGAGGCGGACCCCGCGCGCGGGGCGGTCATCACCTGCGTCGCCGCGATCGGTCTGCTGCTGAGCCTGACCGGCCTGGCGCGCTCGCGGCTCTGGCTGCCGGCGTGGCTGCGCTGGCTGGGCGGCGGCGTGACTGTGGTCGTGGGGCTGGCCGTGCTCCTGGCCTGGCGGCACCTGACGGGCAGGACGCTGGCCGACGTGGGCGATAACGCCCCGCTGGTGCTTCGTCGCGAGCTGGGCATGATCGCGACCAACCTGCTCTGGCTGGCCGGCACGTTGCTCTACGTTCTTGCGGCCATCGCCGCACTGCCCCCGCGGGCCGCGCCGCCCTCACCCGTGGTGGACCGGCACAGCCCCGCGGCCTAAACTAATCCCAGCGGGAGGATCGACACGGCCGGAATCCCGGGTGGCCGGCCCGGGACAGGGGGGCATCGCCGGCCGGGGTCGAAGAAGCCGCCCCGACGAGGACTTGCGCGTGGCCACTGTTCACATTGATCGTCTGCTCGAAACCTGCATCCGCATCAACGCGTCGGATATCCACCTTCACGTCGGCCGCCCGCCGGTGCTGCGGATGGACGGCCGGCTGCGCAGCCTCGAGACGAAGGTGCTCGAGCCGGACGACACGGTCGCGCTGATGAAGTCCGTCACGCCGGAGCGCAACCAGCAGGAGCTTCAGGAGGAGGGCGGCACGGACTTCGGCTTCGCCTTCGGCGACAAGGGCCGCTTCCGCGTGTCGGTCTTCCGCCAGAAGGGCAACATCTCGATGGTGCTGCGGCTGATCCCCAGCAAGATTCTCAGCTTCGAGGAGATCGGCCTGCCGCCGATCGTCCGGGCGCTGTGCCGCCGGCCGCGCGGTCTGTTCCTGGTGACCGGTCCGACCGGGTCGGGCAAGACGACCACGCTGGCGACGATGCTCGACTACATCAACCAGAACTTCGACCGGCACATCATCAGCGTCGAGGACCCGATCGAGTATTACCACCAGCACAAGAAGTCGGTCTTCACGCAGCGCGAGGTGGGCGTGGACGTGCCCAGCTTCGCCGAGGCGCTGCGGCGCGCTCTGCGTATGGACCCGGACGTGATCCTGGTCGGCGAGATGCGCGACCTGGAGACGATCGAGGCGGCGATTCGCGCGGCCGAGACGGGCCACCT
>CAZXUI010000065.1:0-27050 GCA_964643885.1 uncultured Planctomycetales bacterium | reverse complement strand
TGGGTGGCCCAGTGTGTACTCACGCTGGGTTCGCGATGATAGGAGCGCTGAGCAGTCATACGAATACCGCAAGCATTCACCCGTGACAGGAGCAACGTGGCGCTTTCGCTGGCGCGGCGAGTTTACCGCCTTCCAACCCCACGCCATCACAACACCGGCGTCGCCACCCTTGCCGCCCCCGCCGCCAGCCGCTCGCGGTATCCCCACCGCTTCACATCCCGCTGGTAGATTCGCTTCGATTCCCGTAGAAACTCGTCAAACTGCTCCTGAAAACCCGATGCCAGCCCCTCGTCGTACAGCATGCACGTCATCTCAAAGTTGTACTGAAAGCTGCGAATGTCCATGTTCGCCGAGCCCACCATCGCCCAGCGCCGGTCGATGATGATGATCTTCGAGTGCAGCATGCCCGACTGGTATTCGTATATTTCGATCCCCGAGCGCAGCAGCTCCTCGTAGAAGCTTCGCCCCGCCCACAGCAGCACCACGTGATCGCTCTTGTGCGGCACCACCAGCCGCACCGTCACCCCGCGATAGGCCGCCCACTTCAGTGCCACCAGCATGGCAACATCCGGCACGAAATACGGCGTCACGATCGCGATCTCCTGCTCCGCGTCCGACACCGCCGCGATCAGCAGCTGGTGCAGCACCTCCGCGAAGCCGTCCGGCCCGCTCGGCACGATCTGCACCAGCTGATTGCCCGCCCGCTCCGGCTCGTGAAAGTAGCCATCCCCCGACAGGTCCTCCCCGCTGGCGAAGTGCCAGTCCTCCACGAAGATCTCCTGCAACTGCATCACGCACGGCCCGCGCATGCTCAGATGGTGGTCGCGCCACGGCCCCAGCTTCTTCTTGCGCCCCAGGTATTCATCGCCGATGTTCTTGCTGCCCGTGAATCCCACGCGCCCGTCAATGACCGTCAGCTTGCGATGGTTCCGGCAGTTCATCTGCAGCCGCCGGTTCATGATGCCCCAGGGCAGAAAGAATGACACCTTCACGCCGCCGTCGCGCAGCCATGCCAGAAACGCCCGCGACATCCGCCAGCACCCGACCGCATCCAGCAGCAGCCGCGCCTCCACGCCCTGTCTGGCCTTCTTGCGCAGCAGTTCGCCGATGCTGCGGCCGGTGTCGTCATCGCGGAAGATGTAATACAGCATGTGCACGTGCGACTGTGCCGCCTCGATGCCCAGTTGCAGCGCCAGAAACGCCTGCTCGGCGTCGTTGTAGATCACCACTTCGTTGCCGCTGGTGACGTAGGCCCCGCTCACGCGCGATGCCAGATGGATCATGCTCTGCTGCGAGGTCGACAGGTTTTCCACCCGCCGGGCGTCGAACGTCTGCCCCAGCACCGCCGTCCGGCTCGCCAGGCGCCCCGCGATCTGCTGCCGCCGCCGGCGCCGCCTGCGCACCTTGCGCCGGATGGAGACCTCCCCGACCAGCAGGTAGAGCACCAGCCCGATCACCGGCAGGAAAAACAGCGCAAGGATCCACGTGAACATCCCCCGCGGCTCTTTGCGCGTCAGCAGGATGTGCACGATCGCAATCGCGACCGCCGCGTAGTTCACGATCCAGAGAGCGGTCAGCGCCCAGGTCGGCATAAAGTTCCAAACCACGGATGAACGCCGAACAGATTTGGAGATTTGGCGCTCCGGCGACTGGCAGCGGGGCTCATTCCGATCGCCGGATCACGAAATCCCGGAATCTCATGTCAATCGCATCAGTGCTCGGGCAGGTGGGCAACGAGCTGATCGATCTCCTCCTCGCTGTTATAGAAGTGCGGGCTGACGCGCAGCCGGCCCAGGCGCGAGGCGATGACGGTGCGATACTCCTGCCGCAGATGGTTCATGATGCGCTCGTGATCGTGCGTGGCCGACACGAACGCGACGATGCCGCTCTCTTCACCCGCCGCCCGCGAACTCACCACGCGATAGCCCTTCTCGCGCAGGCCGGCCGTCAGCCGGTCGGTCAGCGTCTTCACGCGGGCCCAGATCTTGTCGATGCCCAGTTCCAGCAGCCATTCGAGCGAGGCGCCCAGTCCCCAGATGCCCGACAGGTTATAGCTGCCGCCGTCGAAGCGGCGGGCGTCGTCGCGGAAGTCCAGCTCGTAACGCCCGAAGTCCATGGCATGCTTCACGCCGATCCAGCCGACACTGCTCGGCCGCAGCAGGCCCAACAGCTCGTGCCGGCAGTAGAAGATGCCCACGCCCTCCGGCCCCAGGAGCCACTTTTGCGCCCCGGCGCTGAGGAAATCGATCTTCATGGCGCGAACGTCGATCGGCGTCACGCCCAGCGACTGGATGGCATCAACGAAGAACAAAATGCCGCGCTCCTGGCACGCAGCCCCCAGCGCCGCCAGATCCGACCGGAAGCCGCTGCCGAACTGCACGCTCGAGATCGTCACCAGCCGCGTGCGATCGTCGATCAGCTCGATCAGCCGCTCGATCGGAATACGTCCCCCGTCCTCGACCACCATTTTGAGCTGCACGCCCTGCGCCCGCAGGTTCATCCACGGATAGATGTTGGCGGGAAACTCGACGCCCGTCGTCACGATGTTGTCGCCGCGTGAAAACTGAAGCCCGTTGGCGACGTAGCAGATGCCCTCGCTCGTGTTCTTGGTAAACGTGATTTCCTCGGCGTGGCAGTTCAGCAGCTTGGCGGCAAGCTGGCGGACGTGCTTCGTCTGCGGATAGAGCCCGCCCCGCGCGTGGCCGTGGCTCTCCGCCTCATCCAGAAAACGGCGCATCGCGGCCGCGGCCCGCCCGGACATCGGCGCAACGGCCGCATGATCCAGGAAGTTATATTGCCGGACCACCGGCATCTCAGCTCGTGCCGCATTCACATTCAACACCACGCGCTCCTCCTGTGGATAGCGCACACATGCCTCGCATAGACCCGTTAGCCCGGCGGCAGATACCCGCGCAGGTCCACCGTGAATCGCACCGTCGCCCGCTCACCCCCCGGGCGAGACGGCCGGACCTGCGTCACCGCAAGTAGTCTACGCGGCCAATCCGCCTAATTCTACGATTTCGGCGGCAGGCCTGCTCATACTCATGAGTCGACAGGGTTTGGTGCGGTAAAGGTTAGCCCGCCGGCACGGTCTACAGCGGAAATTTACGCCGCAACCCGCATTCGCCGCGTCAGCGACCGCCGACCCAGGGCCGCGCCGGCCGCCAGCGAAACGAACAACAGCGTCGATGGCTCCGGCACCGTCTCAGGCTCTTCTACAAGATCGACCGGTATCGGCTCCGTCCGGTCGGCGCTGAGGGTGAATCCCTCAAACCCCGGAATCTCTTCCGGCAGCCCGTTGAACATGACGCCCAGGGGATCCCTCAGAAACGCGGTCACAAACATCTGCTCGACCAGGAATTCCACCTCTTCGTCCGTGAGTTTCACGCCCGCGTTCAGTTCGGCCATCAGTTCTTCGGCCGTCTTGCCGCGCTGGGCGGCGCCGGTCACCAGCCTGGGCGGCACGGCCGTAAGCGGATTGCCGTTTGCCTGGAGGATGCTCGCCAGCGCGTCAAAAACCACATGGCCGCTGATGTTAATCGGACCCGTGTCAAAATCCGTGACCTGCTCATCCTTTACCGCGATGCCGTCGCCCGTGTACTCGCCCACGTTCACGATCCGCATCTCGAGATCATAGAAGCCGAGAATGTTGATGCGGCCCTCGCCGTCGACCAGGATGTTGCCATCCCACTCAAAATCCTGGATGCCCGTATTTACCGTGGCGTTGTAGCGAATCGCGGATGGCGTGAACGTCGTCGTACCGCCGCTGAAATTCTGCGTCTGCCGCAGTTCGCCGGTTTCAAAGTTCATGAAGATCTCGGGTATGAAGCGCGTCGAGTAGCCGATTCGACCGTGAATGCCGGTCGGTTGGGTTTGCCCCAGATTCGGATCGGGCGTGATCTCGAGCTGAAACGGCCCGAGATTCAGGAACGTGTTGTTCCCGTACGAATCCGGACCAAAGAACCGGTAAAACTCGTAGGCGTATCCCCCGCCTGCCCGATCCCGTTCCACGCGATTGACGAAGCTGTTGAAGTTGAACACCGGCCCGTTCTCGGGATGCGACAGAAACAGCGGATTCCCCGCAAACTGGGCATTGCGGAACAGGTATCGCTGCACGACCCCGAATTGCGCCAGCGCTTCCGAGGGCACCGCACAGGCAAGAATGGTGGCAAGCAGGCCGGCCGACAAACATGCTCGACTTCGCATGGCAGTTGCTCCAATCCAACAGCGCGCGCAAACGCGCCGATTCATCACGCTCATTCGATACTCTGAATATCGGCCCGCGCGCAGCGACAGATAATGTCGAGAACGGTTGGCGGAGATTTTTTCTGCAAAACGTCCAATAACTAGCGCGCTTCGGCGAGCAATCCCAGTAGCGCCGTCGACGATCGCATCCCGCCCTCGAAGTCTTTCACGTGGAAAAACTCATTGGGCGAGTGTGCATTGCAGTTCGGCTGCGCATAGCCCACCATCAGGCTGTCCGCGCCCAGCAGCGACTTGAACATCGGCAAAATCGGCAGGGTACCGCCCTCGCGGATGAACACCGGCTGCTTCCCAAACCCGATGCCGACCGCCTTCAGCGCCGCCTTCATCCCCGGCGAGTTCACATCCGCCAGGTACGGATCGCAGCGCGCATGATCCAGAATCTCGAACGAGACTGTATCCGGCAGCCGGCTGCGCACCGTCTCTTCAAAGGCCCGGTGAATTTCCTCCGCCCTCTGGTCGGGCACCAGGCGCATCGACACCTTCGCGCCGGCAAACGACGGAATGATCGTGCTGCTGCCTTCCTTCATGTAGCCGCCGTAAATGCCGTTGATCTCGAACGTCGGGCGCGCCCATCGCCGGTGCAGGGCGCTGTAACCGGCCTCGCCGGACGCCTTCCGGCTGCCCAGATCATCCAGAAACGCCTGCTCGTCGTACGGCAGGCCGTTCATCATCTTCACCTCTTCCGGTGACATCTCCTTGACACGATCATAAAAACCCGGAATCGTCACTTTGTATTCCCGATCGTGAAATGAGGCCAGCAGTCTGGCCAGTTCCACCGCCGGATTCGCCACCGCACCGCCGAAGGTGCCGCTGTGCAGGTCCTTCTTCGGTCCGCGGACGATGATCTCCTTGTAGATCAGCCCCTTCGTCGCCACCGTCACCGCCGGCTGCTCGAGGCTGAATTGCGCCGTGTCGTGGATGAGCACGTAGTCGCAGGCGAGCCGATCCCGGTGCTTTTCGATCAGCCCCTTCAGATTCTTCGACCCCGTCTCCTCTTCACCTTCGATGCAGAACTTCAGGTTGATCGGAAGCTCGCCCGCGGTCTTGTTCCACGCCTCTGCCGCCACGATGGCACACAAGAGCTGCCCCTTGTCGTCCGCCGACCCGCGGCACACGATCTTCCCGTCCTGAACCGTCGGCACGAACGGCCCCGTGTGCCACAGCTTCTCGTCGCCCTCCGGCTGCACGTCGAAGTGGCCGTAGACGAGCACCGTCGGCCGCCCCGCCTTTTGCGGACCCTCGGCCAGCACCGCCGGATGCCCCGGCGTGTCCACCACCTCCGCCTTCAATCCGGCCGCCATGCAGCGATCGCGCGTCCACTCGGCCGCCTTGCGCACGTCCCCCTTGTGTTCGCTCTGGGCAGAAATGCTCGGTATCTTCAGGTATGCAAACAGCTCGTCCTGATACCGTTTCTTGTTGGAATCGATGTATGACACGGCCGCTTCAATCGACATGACAACCTCGCGTTTCTCGCAGAAAGGTGCAGGGCCCGCGCAGGGCGCCCGTTCAGAAGCCCCGCCCGGCGGCCCTGCGTCGAGGTTCTGTTGCAACCCCGTTTCGCATACCCGCCGCGGGCAAGAGCATTCGCGTTTCGCGCCGATAGAATACAGCGATGAAGCTTGACGACCAAATCTGCTGCTGTTTCCACGTCTCTCTGCGGAAATTGGTGAACTTCGCACGTCGCGAGTGTCCGACCAGGCCCTCGCAACTCTCGGAGTGTCTCAATGCCGGAACCGGCTGCGGCTGGTGCATCCCAATTCTGAAAAAGATTCACGCCCGCGTCGAGTCCGGCGCCGCCTGGGATGAGGGTGAAACCGTCGCCGGCCTGCCCGAAACCGCACAGGAGTACGCCCAGGCGCGAAAAGAATATTTGAAGTCCGACGACAAGAATACATTTTCCTGACCGCCCGACATCCCATCTTCCGCAAGTGCACCAACCGCCGCGCCATGGAAGCTGACCTGCGTCATGGTGGCGCCGGCGTCCCGCCGGCATGGCCATGGCCCATTGAGATAGTCTCAATCTGCTAACCCACCATCCCCGCCGCCTTTACGGCGACCTCCCCAAACTGGTGAAGGGTTCCACGGTTCGATTGCGCCTCAACTAACGACGCCGCGGTATTCGTACGCCGCCGCGATGCCGGAGCCCACCGCATATTTGCTCCGGCGTGACCTCGCCAAGCGGCTCCGGCTGTGGAGCAAGGAGAGTGTTCATGTACCGGCTTCTTCACGCATCGACCCGACACCGCGGCCATTCAGCACATGCGAGCAGCGCGATGCGCCCCGCCGCACCCGCTCGGTGCATCGCCGTCATCGCCGTATGCTGTGCCGCATCCGCGGCCCGCGCCGAGCACATGGTCGAATTTCAGATTCAATCCTCCAAGCTGATCGAACTCGTGCAGCACCGCCTCCTCGAAGAAGAAGTCTGCGTCCAGTCTTCGTTCTCCCTGCCGCTCCAGAGCGGTCAGTTCGTCCTCGATCACGTCGCCTTCCCCGGCCCGGTACAGGTCCAGCGCGCCGGCCAGCAGATTCAGTTCGTCGTCCCCGTGCGGATTTACACCAAGGAGCAAAGCTGCATATACGATCCCAACTGCGGCGCGACCGACTATACCCCTTCGTCACCGCTCTCGCCCAACCTCATCCTCGATCTGAACGCGACGGTAGATGAAGACAATAAGCTCAATCTCTGCGTCGAATTCAACAGCATGAAGCTCGGCGCCCAGACCGTCGATTTGAACTCGCTCGATCCCGCACTCGCCTCCTCCCTCGGCGGCCTGCTCACGCCCAAGTGCTCCAAGGTCGACGTCATGAAGTCGCTCAAGAAACTGCTCAAGAGCGACCGTGCCGTCAAGCAGGTCGGCGTCTCCGCCAACCAGGACCTGAGCCGCATTGCCGTGCGAATCGAGCTGGATGAACCCGCCAATCCCGATGCCGCGCCGTCCGCCGCCTGGGCCGGCTTTTTCAGCGGACAGATCTCCCCCAGCGCCTCGGGCATGCAGTGGAGCCTCTTCATGAACCAGACGCTGCTCAAGCAGGCCCTGGCCGCCCGCTTCGCAACGTCCATCTCCGCCCAGCCCGACATCGAGATCCTTCAGGGTCCCAGTGCCAGCTATACGCCACTCGCCAGCGCCGGCGCCCAGGTGCAGCTCGACATGGAACTCGAAATCGACGCCGGCTGCCCCTTCAACAACATTGGCATCGATCCCGCCATCGTCACCCTCCACCTCTTCGCACAGCAGTCGGACCCCAACATCATCAAGTCGCACGGCAATCTCTTCACGGACGTCGTCGATGCCGACGTCGTGGCATGCGCCTTCTCATTCGGCCCTTTCGGCATCATCGGTCTGCCCGTCTTTGCCGCCATCGCCGCCAACGAAGGCCCGAGCGACAGCGATTTCCCCGACGAGTGCAATCAGATCAACGAAGAGGAATTCGAATGCGAGCAGCCCATCACCCTGCCCACCATCCGGCTCAGCAAGTTTGGAAGTGCCCTCTGGGCAACCCAAGCCGGGCTCACCATGAACAGGCTCCACGGCCACGAGTCCGGAATCAGCATGGGCGGCCCCGCAAATGTCTCCATCGGCCTGCCCAATCCGCCCAAGGAGCTGCTCCATGTCTCCGATGGCGGCTTCCACTACGGCGTGCAGGGCGGTTGCAGCAGCCTCCGCCTCGGATGGAGCGGCGGATTCACCATTGCCGGCGATGGTAAGCTGTGCAGCATCCAGATCATCGACGATCCAGAGGGCGTCTACGACGTCAAGACCAACTGGTCCAATCATGCCCTCGGCAACAAGTGGATCGGCGACTACCGCGCCGTCGAACTCGTCTTTCCTCGACTCGGCAGTGACTACGACGACTTCGTCGCTAACCCATATCCCTGCCGCGTCGTCATCCGAACCAGCGCCGGCTCACGCTGCGTCGAGTTCGCCGGTCCGGATGTTGCGTCCATCAACGACGCCGCCGCCGCGGCTGAGCTCGCCGTCGCCAAGGCAAACTGTCTCAAGCCCTTCTGGTTCTCCCTCAAGTACATGGAGCTGCTCTGGCTCGTCGATCCGCCCCCCTTCGACCTGAATGCCTACGTCCGCTTCGACGATCCCTTCGTCTTCACCCAGAACGTGACCGCCCAGGTGACAGACGTTCAGGTCACGTCGCTGGCACCGGTCTCATCGGATGACGTCGCCGGCGGGCAGATGCAGTTCAACCGCGTGGCGTTGAATGTGACCAGCCGCGTGCGGCTGAATGTTGGTGCCGCGACGGCGGCCCCGCCGGTCGTATCCGCCCCGGGTTTCGTCGGCGGTACGTTCGTCGCCGGCATCGCCGGTGCATCGCCCGGTGCCATCGCCGGAAAAACGAAGGTAAGCGAGCGTTCGTGGGCCGAACTGGTCCGCGAGAACGACGGCATCATGGAAATGACGATCGAGCAGCCGATCGAACTGGATCTGACCGGCGTGATGGGCGACGGGAGCGTGGCCGAGTTCAGGCTGATCGAGGCCGTGACGCAGACCATCGACGTCCCGGTCGAGCAGCTCCCCGAAGGCATCTCGGAGCTTTCGTTCGTGCTCGAAATCCCGGTCGACCGCATCGCCATTCAGGCCGAGACCGAACCCTACGAACTGGAATACTCCGCCGACACTGCGGGACAGGACCCCGTGCAACTGGCATGCGGCAACGGCGCCTGCGGCGTCGGCGGCGCCGGCGTCGCGCCCTTTCTGATGCTGGCCTGGATGTCCATGAAGACGCGCCGCCGGCTGGCGATGAAAAACCGGCAACGCCACTGCTGACCCCTGGCGAACCTCGCACCCCCTTAGCAGCTGGAGCCCTCCGGAGTGCAAATTCGCATTCCGGGGGGCTCCGCCGCTTTCGGGCTACGGCAATGGTTTTTTTTCACTGGGGTTTTTTTCACCGGCGCCCTCGGTGCCGACTTTTTGATGGTGAGTTCTGTGGGGCCAGCCTTCACCGGGCGAACGATCTGTCGTCTGACTTCCGATCCTCAACCCTCGATCTTCGACCTTAGCTTTTCGCTCTTCGATTTTCGATTTTGGATTTTGGATTTTGGATTTTCGATTTTCCAAGTCGCCCCACACGCCCGTTCGCCTGAATCCCCTTTTTTTGTTCCCTGTTCCCTGTTCCCTTAAAAATTTGGTGCCCGTCACCGCATCCGTGGCCGGACGGGACACCGATCAGGCCGGCGAGAATTCCTGCCTGAAGATGGCGCCGGTCTAAAGCGCCATGGCCGCGTCACTGGGCGATCGGTCGCGTCACGGCGAGACGCGGCCCCTCGTTGCCAGTCGCCTGCATCGTGCATTCGTCCGCCTGACGGGGGCTCACATTGCGGGCGAGTGCCACGGTCACGACATACGCCGCGACCGCCTGACTGGCTCCAGATGACGACGCCGCCTCTTCGGCATTCCTCCGCGCCCGCGGGCGATGCCTTCCGTGGAATCGCCGCGCTGCTGGCATTGATATACAAAACGTCCTGACAGATTGGCTTGCGGGAGGAGGTCCTGTGGCAACCTCCTCCCGCGCTGCCATTCTCGAATCCACCCGACCCTGAAGCGGCGACGCGCCGTTCACCGGTCAGGCTTCCTAAACCCGGCCTCGATGACGAAGCCGGACTGCCGCTCAAGAAAAATTCACTTGCACTTGCGGACCGAATCCGCGATCTTGCCGCTACTCTGCTGCTCGCGACCGCTCCGCCTCGCGAAGCCGCCGATCAGCCTCCGTCACCAGTTCCGCGCTGTCCGTTGGCCGCGCTTCCCCCGGCCCGCCGCCCTTGGGGCGAATCTCCAAATGATCGCGAACGCCGCAGATCATCACGTCTCGACTCAGTCCCGCCTGCTGAATCAGGCGCTCCGGCAGCAGCACGCGCCCCTGTCCGTCGAACTCGAGATACTCCGCAGCCGGAAAGAAATCCTGCTCCCAGGCCAGGGTCTCCGCATTCGGCCGCAAATCAGAGCTCAACTGATCCGAGAGCTGCTGAAACCGCCGCTCCGTGTACAGCCACAAATAAGAATTTGGCCGCCCGGGCACCACGTACAGCCCCGGCCCATCCGCCTCAGGGTCAATCCGCTCGCGAAACTTCTTCGGCACCGCGAGCCGATTCTTGGCATCGATGGTGTGCTCGCTGGTCCCGCTGAAGATTGCCAGTTTCATGCGTTTTCACGGCCACCACCTGGCTCACCACTTCCCCCCACTTCATGACATACAACATACTCACTTCCCCACTTTTTGCAAGCGCCTTTAATTGAAGTTTCTGCACTTTTTCCACGCGAACGTCGCCCGCCGCGCAGAACTCCCGGCGACGTCGAACGTTGTGCATCAGTAAAATTCTAACTCACAGCCCGAGGCGTAGATCCCGGCCCGAACGCCCCTCATCCGGCCCGCGCCATCAACTCGTCGTACAGTTCGCGCCAGCGCCACACCACATCTTGCATTTGGTGGTGCAGCCGGACGTAGGCCCGCGCCGATTCGATGGCAATGCCCCGCGCGCGCTTATCGGACAGTGCCATCTCCACTGCGCCGGTTAATGCCGCCACATCCCGCGCCCCGCATAACCAGCCCCGGCCGCCCGAGAGCAGTTCCTCGCATGCCGCAATGCGCGAGGCCACCACCGGGCACCCGGCCGCCATCGCCTCCAGCACCACGTTCGGCGATCCTTCCGTCAGCGATGGAAAGAGCAGCACGTCGCACGCCTTGAGACAGCCACCCAGCCGCTGGGCCCAGCCGGCAAATCGAACCGCGTGCCGCAGGCCGCGCGACGCCGCCAGCGCCTCCAGCCGCGATCGCTCCGCTCCGTCGCCCCACAGCACCGCCTGCACCGGCCGCCGCGCCCGCAGCCGCTCGATGACCGACACGAACGTCTCCAGGTTCTTCACCTTGTCCATCCGGCCCGCCCAGCCCACCAATGGGACGCCGTCCGCCAGTCCGTGCCGTTCAAGTGGCACTGCCGCGGCCGCCTCGATCGCCTCGACGTCCACCGCGTTGCGGATCACGCGCACCCGCCCTGGCGCAAAGCCCAGCTCGTCCACCAGGTGCCGGGCCACCGCCGCCGAATTCGCCACATGCACGTCCGAGCCGCCCGATGTCAGGCCCTCGCCCAGCCGGTGCCAGCGACGCTCCACTTCGATCGTCACGCTCGACGTGATGACCGGCCGCCGTCGGTCGCGCCGTCCCACCAGCCGCGCCGCGAGGTTCGCATGAAAGAGAGAGGCATGCACGAGATCCGGGTCGATTCGTGCGATGTGCCGCGCCAGTCGTGCCACGCATGCGACATCAAACCGCCCGTGCGCGTCGCAGGCGAACGTGCCGATGCCCGCCGACTCCAGTTCGCCGCTCAACGGACCGCGGCGCGCGAGACACCCCACGATCGGCGTCACGCCGGCGCCCGGCAGCGCCCGCGCAAGCTGCACCAGCCGCATGGGCAGGCCGCCCCGCTCCAGATCGGTAGACAATAGCAGTACGCGAAGCGGCGAAACCGGCCCCCGTAATTGCCCCTCGCCTGACACCGTCATGTCGCCGCGTGTAAAGTGCCGACCGGGCGGCTGCCCGCGCGACCCAGCAGGCGCAGCACGAATCCGATTAAAATGCTCCCCGCGATGCCCAGCGGCACTGCCAGCCGCCAGCGCGACAGATCGAACCAGCGCGGCGGCGCCGTCTCAAACGCGCCGAGCCGTGCAGCCCCCGCGGGTAGCGCCTGGGTGCGGCGCGACAGACGCTCCACTTCGGCCGAAAGCGGCGACAGCTCCCGCTCAAGCCGCGCCACCAGTTGCTGCTGACGGTCGATTTCGTCCCGCCGGTCGCGGTATTGCGACATCGCGTCGCGCTCCATGTCCAGCGCCGCCTTCATCGCAGTCTTCTCGCGGGCCGAGAGCGCCTCGTGTTCCGACTCTGCATGCCGCATGATGCGCTCCAGTTCCTCGCGCTGGTTTTCCCATGCCTGCGTCTCGCCGGCGCCCAGTGCCTGTGCCACCTGGTCGCGATACTTGCGCCGCCCTTCCTCGACGCGCGGCCCCAGCCCCTTCAACACCGTGCGAATCGCCTTCAGCGTCTCGTTGTTCGCCGCCACCGCCTGCACCGCCGCCCGCCCCCACGCGTCCCACGCCTGCTTCGCCGAGCGAACCGCCCCCGACAGCCCGCTCTGAAGGATGCGGCGCTGTGTCATCTCGCTGCCTGCGCTGGCAATCTCGTCCACCATGCCGCCGATCCGCGTCAGCGCCGAGGATGATGCTCCATGAAACCTGCGAACCAGCGTGTCAAACCGCGCCTGGTAGTCCAGCAGCAGCTCAACGTCGTCTCCGGCCTTCCACGATGCGAACTTCGGCGTCAGCAGGTCCCACTGCTGCACGAACGTCTCCGCCTCGCTGAGCAGGTCAGTCGCCGCAAGGCCGATCTGCTCCAGCTCCCGCCGCAGGTCCGCGTCGCTTTGCTGGTTCACCCGCTCCTCGATCGCACTTGTCAGCCCCGACAGCCCCGCCACCAGGCCGGCAGTCGGCGCCTGCGCCTCGGCGACGGCACTGGAAAGCTCGCCCTGGAACTCGACCGCCTTCGCGGCCCGCTCAGCCATTGCCTGGCTCAGTTCCGCGTCGCCCTGCATCGCCGCCACGATCTGCTCCTCGCTGGGCACTGCCGGACCCGTCGGCCGCGGCTCTTCCATGAACGCCGCCAGATCGGCCGTCGCCTTTTCCATCGCGCTTCGTGCCTCTTCCACGTCGCGCGATATCGCGTCGCGCTCGAGCCGCGCCGCCTCCAGTTCCCGCAGCGCCGGCTCCGCCTGGAGCGACGATTTCATCTGTTCCAGCGTCAACGCCGCCGCCGCGAGTTCCTGCTGCTTGGCATCCCGCTCGCTTCGCGCCCGCGCCAGTTCCTCCGAACGCCGCGTCTCCGACTGCTCGCCCTGGCGAAGCACATCCTCGTAGGCCGCCGCCAGCGCCTCCAGCCATTTCGTCCCCGTCCCGCCGTCCCCATCCGCCACCCGTGCCGACAGCTCCACCGCGCTGCCGTCCGCCGACGGCCGAATGCCGATCGCCCCAGCCTGGTACAGCGACGCGATATCGACGCCACTCGCGCGAGATGCCCGCTCGAACACGCCCGACTCGCTGCCGATCATGCGCGACACGTGATCCGGGGCCGCCGCCCCGTCCACCGCCAGCCGCGTCCGCGCCTCGTGCATTTCCGACGGTGACCACATCGCCGCCGCCGCCAGCAACAGGCCGCACAACACGGCGCACGCCGCCACGCCCCGCATTCGGGCCGGCGCAGCCGTCGCCGGCGCGCTCCACGGGCCGCCCGCCAGTGCCGCCCGCGCGACAGACCGCGGCTCGTGCTCGATGCCGAGATCACGATCGCTCAAGTCCCGGATCACATCGTATGGTTCCAGCGCCGCATCCTCGTCCGCATTCGCCGCCGTGGCCGAGACCGTCGATTCCGATCCCACTTCCTCCACGTCGATCGCGCTCAGGTCGACGACATCCTGTTCCAGCCGCTGGTTGGCCGCATCCGCCAGGGCCCGCTCCCGCGCGTCCAGCGCCTCGCGCTGCTTCCGCAGGCTCGCTTCCTGTTCTGTCAGTTCCGCCTGCCGCTGGCGAAGCTCTTCCAGTTGCTGCTCCTGTCGCAGCTTCACCTGGCACGCCTCGTCCTCGACCGCGTGTCCCTGCGCCGCCGCCGCCTGTGCCGCCTCCTCGCGGCGACGCCGGATTTCTTCCTCCAGCGCCGTCAAACGCCCTTCGATATCGCGCTCAATCTCCGCCAGTCGCGCTCGGCCGCGCTCCTCGATCTCTCTTTCCCGCTGCTCCACCGCCTTCAACCGCTCCGCAAGCTCGCTCTCGAGCGACTCCTGCATGGCATCGCGGCGTGATTCTTCTTCCCGCTCCCGGCGCGACTCCCACTCCTCCTGCTGCCGTTCGATCTGGCCATCGAGCTCGCGCTCCCGTTCGCGCAGCCGCTCGCGCTCCGCCGACAGCTCCGCCTCGGCCTCGGCGCGAAGCTCGTCGATCGCCTCGCGCTCCGATGCGATCACCGCGTCCAGCTCCCGCCGCTGCAACGCGACCGACTCCTGCTCGCGCTCGACATCCCTCTCCCGCGCCGCCAGTGCCTCACGCTCCCGGTTCAGATCCTCGTCCGTCCGTGACAGCTCGCCCGTTCGGTGGCTCAGCTCCATTTCACGCAGATTCAGCTCGGCCTCGCGCGCACGCAGTTCATCTTCCCGCTTCTGCTGCTGCTCCAGGATCGCGCTCATCTGCGTGGAGCCGTCCCCACGGCCCTCTTCCAGCGCCATCAGTTCCTCGCGCTGACTCTGAAGCGCGGCATACTCCTCTTCCAGACGGTTGCGGTAGGCTTCCAATTGCCGCGCTTTTTCCGCCAGCGTCCCTTCGCGGCCCTCAAGATCTCGCCGTTGCGACTCGACCTGCACTCGCTCGACCGCCAGCGATTCGCGCAGTGCGTTCAGCTCCGATCGCTCCGTCGACAGGTCCTCGGAATCACCGGCCTGCGCGCGAATCCGCGCCTCCAGTTCCTCCCGCTGCTCCCGCAGCGCGGCCCGGTCCTTTTCCAGCGCGGCCTCGGCCTTTTCCAGCGCCTCGCGCCGCCGCTCGATATCCGACGCGTGGCGCAGCAGCCGATCCTTCCGGTGCTGATGCCGGTCGACCTTCTCCGCCAGCCGCCGCCGCAGCCGCCGTGTCTCCTCGATCCGGACGGCCAGTCGCTTGCGCGCATCGTCGCTTTCAGCCTTCGATGTCTCCAGGGCACGCCGGTCCTCGGCCAGTTGCCGCTCCCGGTCCCGCAGCGCAAGCCGCTCCCGCTCCTGCCGTGCCAGTTCTGCGTCCAGCTCGGCGCGTTTCTCCGCAAGCCGCTTCCGCTCGTCGCCCAGCTCATTGTCAAGCTGACCCGATTTCTCCCGGTCCGCCTCGAAGCGGTTGCGCTCCTCTGTCAATGCCGTACGCTCGGCATCCAGGGCAGCCGCCCGTTCGCTCAACGCCGCCCGTTCCTTCTCGAGCGAGGCGCGCTCCGCCTCGATCGCGGCCCGCGACTCCGTCAGCGAGCCACGTCCCGCGTCGATCTCGCGCCGCACCTCCGCCAGCCGTTCCTGCTCGGCCGCCAGGGCCTCGCGTTCTGCGGCAAGCCGCGACAGCCCCTCGTCAAGCGCCGTTTTCTCGCTCTCGATCTGCGTACGCCGGGCCTCAAGCGCCTGCCGGTCGGTGTCATAAGCGCGTCGCAATTCATCGAGCGCCGCACGATCCGCCGCCAGCCGCGCCGCTTCCTCGCGGGCGCGGTGTTCCATGTCCGCCGCCTCGACGATCCGCTGCGACAGCCGCCGATCGATCTCGACCTGCTCCTTCTCGCGCTCATCGACCCGCGAACGCGCCGACTCCACCGATCGCCGCGCTTCTTCCAGCGCCTCGCGGTCGCCCTGCAATTCCAGTCGATCCCGCGCCGACTCCTCTTCCCGCCGGGCAAGCTCTGCCTGCCGCGAGCCCAGCTCGGCCTCGCCGTGGCGGACCCGCTCTTCCAGATCGTGTATGCCCTGCTCCCGCCGCGCCAGCTCCGACTGCTGCCGGGCAATGTCGCTCTCCAGCTGCGCCAGCGCCGCCTCGCGCTCCTCAAGCGCCAGTTCGAGCTGCGTCAGCTCGACGCGCCGGCCTTGAAGCTCCTCGCCCGTCGCCTTCAGCGATTCTTCCCTCGCGCGGATGAACTGCTCCCGCCGGTTCAGATCCGACTGGCGCGACGATGCCGATGCCGCACCGAACAGCTCCGCCGCCCGCTGCGCTATGCTCTTCTGCCCGGAAGGCGGGCGATCGAGTTCCAGCGCCTTCTGCTCGACGTCCTGCTGCCGCCGTTCGACGTCCGCCAGCCCGTCGCTGATTTCCTGCTCGCGCCGGCGCAGCGCCGACTCGCGCTCGCCGAGGGCCGTCTCGCGCTCCCGCAATTCGCGCCGCAGCCGCTCGGCCTCCGCCTGCGCCGTGCCCAGCGACTCGCTCCGCGCCGCAAGCTCCAGCGTCAGCCGGCTGTTGTTCTGGGCGATCTGCTCGGCCTCCTCGCGGTCGCGCTTCAGAATCGCCAGTTCCGATTCGAGATGGGCTTCGCTCCGATCCAGCCGATTCTGCCATTCCCGCAGGCGAGTCTCGCGGGACTCCAGCGCCCCGGACATCCGCGCCAATTCCTCGTCACGCGCCGCCAGCGATTCTTCCCGCTCCGCCAGCGCGTCACTCCGCTGCTCCAGATCGCGAAGCTGTTCGGCGATCGACGCCTCGCGCCGGTTCAATAGCTCGCGCGTCAGCTGCGCCTGCGCAGCGGCCTCGTCGGATTCCTCCCGCAGCCGGCCGAGTTCCGCCTCGAACTCCTTGCGCCGACGGGCCAGTTCCGCGTCCAGTTCGCTGTGTCGATCGTGAACGAGTTCTTCATGTTCGCGCCGCAGCCGATCCAGCTCCGAGCGAAGCTCGCCCAGCTCGCGCTCGCTTTCCGCAAGCCGCTGCCCGCGCTCCTCGAGCTCCGCCTCCAGCTGCCGCGCCTTCTCCTCCAGCCCCTCGACCACGTCGCTGTCGGGCAGCGTCGCCCCGCGGGTCGCTTCGTATTCCTGCACCCGCTGCTCGATCCGCGCTTCGAGCGCCGCCTCCTTCAGCCTCAGTGCCGTCGCTTCGGCATCCACCTCCGCCCGCCGCTCTTCGATCTCGCTTTCAAACGCCTGCCGCTCTGATTCCAGCGCCCGCTCGCGTTCAGCCAGGGCCTCCCGCCGGGCGGCATCCTCCCGCTCGATGGCCTGCACTTTCTCGATCGTCGCCTGCCGTGCCGCTTCCTCGCGCGTCGCCAGCACGTCCTCGCGCGATTCCAGTTCCGCCTGCCGACGGGCCGATTCGACCTCCATTTCGCGCAGCCGCGACTCGGCCGCCGCGATCAACTCCGCCTCGCGCTGCTTGAGCGCCGTCTGCGCCTCGTCCAACGCCGCACGCTGCCGCTCCAGCTCGCGTTCCAGTTCGCGGCGACGCGCCTCACCAGCCGTCCGCGCTTCCTCCGCCTGCTGGCGAAGCATCGCCTCCAGCGCCTCGAGCTGCTCCGACCGGCGCTGCGATTGCTCTTCCACGTCGCGCAGCCGCGCCTCAAACTCCGCCTGGCAGCGCGACTCGCGCTCCTCGAGCGCCTTCGACCGCTCGTCCAGCGCCCGGGTGCGCGACGCCGCCTCCAGCTCCATCCGCCGCGCCGACTCTTCCGCCGTCGTCCGCAGCGACTGTTGCAGCGCTGTCAGGCTCGTTTCCAGCTCCGACAGCGTGCGCTCGCGCAGATCGAGGGATGCACGCCGCTCGGCGATCTCCTCCTCGATCTCGCGCATCCGCGAATCCGTCAACGCGCTGGTCTGTTGCAGCAGCCTCGCGAATTCCGCCTGCCGCAGCTCCTCGAATTCCCGCCGGTGCGCCTCTTCCGATGTAAGCGCCTCCGAGCGCACGCGGTCGATCGCCGCCTGCTTCTCCGCCTCCAGGGCCCGCAGCCGCGCTTCGACCCGCGCATGCTGCTCGGCCTTCAACGTCTGAAGCTCCGCCGCGTTTGCGGCCTCCATCTCCCGCAGCCGCTCGTCCAGCGTCGTCCGCGACTCGGTCCGGATGCGTTCGACTTCTTCGGCGTGGCGGCGCTCCAAATCCTGCCGCAGCCGCTCGAAATCCGCCGTCATCTCCCGGCGGGCGGCCTGCTGCTGCTCCTCCAGTTCGCGCTCCCGCGCCGCCAGCCGGCTCGCCTGATCCTTCAACTCGGCGCGCAGCCGCTCGATCTCGTCCGATGCCTCGCGACTCTGCGCCAGCGCCCGCGCTTCCAGCTCACGGGCACGCGCCTCCAGTTCCGCCTCGCGGCGGCCGATTTCCGCCCGAAGGCGCTCCACCTCGGCGTCGCGCTCGCCCTCCAGCTGCCGGCGCAGCGCTGCCATCTGCTCGTTCAGCTCGGTCGCACGACGCTCGAACTCGGCCCGGCTCTCATCGATGGCCGCCTGCTTCTGGCGCTCCAGCTCCGCCTGGCGCAGCTCGAACTCCCGCGTGCGCTCCAGCAGTTCCGCACGGACGCAGTCGATCTCCTCGCCGCGCGCCTCAAGCGTTGCCTCGCGATCGAGCAGCTCCCGTTGGGCATCCGCCTTCAGTTGTTCGAGTTCAGAACGGTGCGAAGCCTCCAGCTCTTCGAGGCGCCGTTGCAGCTCGATGCGCGACTGCTCCTGGATCTCCTCGATGCCGGCGGCGCGCTGCCGGTCCAGCTCACCCAGTCGCTCTTCCAGCGCCTGCCGCGCCTGCTCGTCCATCTCCGTGAGCTGCCGCTCTTTCATCAGCTCAAAGTCGCGACGCTGCTCTTCCACCTCCAGCGCGCGACGAGCCAGCTCCGCCCGCGTCTCAGCGAGCCGATCCTTCTGAATCCGCGTCGACTCCACCAGCTCCTGTGCCTTGGCCGACAGCTTGTCCCGGTACGCCCGCAGCCGGTCGCGCTCCTGCGACAGCTCCTCGCGCAGGCGGGCCGCCCGCTCGTCCAGCGCCCGCTGGGCGAAGGACACCCGCTCGCGAAGCTCCTCCGTACGCCGGTCAAGCGCGCGCGATTGCGAACCGTATGCCTCGTATGTCCGCGTTTGCTGTGCAGATCGCTCCCGCAGACGGCGAAGTTCGTCTTCTTCCTCGGACAAATCCAGATGGATGCCCTCGGCCTCCCGCTCGGAACGGATGCCCCCGTTCTCATCGGGTGCGACGGATGGATCGTGGGAATGGCCTGTGTCGTTCATGTTCGGATCGCCGGCTGGGTTCCGGAAGTCTGTGGAAAAGCGCGTATCTGGCGGCAGGGCAGCAATTCTACGGCCGGGCGACGGCAGAGACGATCCCGGCGCGCCGGGACCCGCCGGTCCAGCGGATTCTCCTCCGGTGCGGGTTGGCTGCAATGGGTTCGCGGGCTCGCCGGTTTCGGCCAATTCTATGCCCGACAACGGCCCCGCGGCGAGTCCGGCCGCCGGCGCGCGCCTCGTCTGATTGGCTTGGAATTCGGCCGTCTCCACCGCGCCGTTCGGTCCGCCGCGGCCAAAACGTCGCCGATCCACGCGCGCGGAATCGCGGGCCAGCCACGTGCGAACCGCCGCCAGCGTCCGCCCGACCGTGTTGAGCCGCACGAGCGGATCTTCCGCGGTGGTCCGTGCATTCGCCTCGCTCTGCGCACCGTCAGGCTCGGTTGCAGCCTCGCAATCCCCATCGTGCAGTAAATCGCGAAACCGGGCTGGCCCCGGCACATCCTCCGTCGCGGAGTCATCTGCCTGCAAAGCCGCAACGCTTGTCTCCGGCAAACTCGCTGCATCCCCGGCAGAAAGCTCGCTCGACTGCGGCGTCGCTCCCCCTTTGACATTGCGGCTGTCGTTCATGTCGATGAGCTCCGCCCTTCGTTCAAATGCCCCGTGCAATCGCGGCTCGCATCCCCGCGATCGCGGTCCCCGCCATCACGCCTGTTTGCCTGACCCGCGCTGGCGCCGTCCGGCATGTGCCCCGCCGCGCGACGATGTCAGACGCTCAGTCGGTGCTGTCCATGTGCTCGTGGCCGCTTGCGGCGCTTTCCAGAATCGCCGATGCCGCCGGCGGCGCCACCGCGACATCCGTGTCCGTTGCCGGACCGCCGTTCGTCCCCGCGCCATTCACCTGGGCCGTGCCGCCATCGCGAATTCCCCCTTCAAACGCATCCACGCCTGCCTCCAGCGCCTCCGACAGCCTGCGCGTCCTTCGGCGCGCCTCCGTCGAGGCCGGCGCAGGCTCAGTGGCCTCTTCCATCGCCGAACGGCTGAACGCCTCGATCTCCAGCTGCAACGCATCGAGCTGCCCCTGCGAATCTCCCGCCGCGTCGCGTGCACGCGAAAACGCCGCCAGCTCCGTCGCGATGCTTCGCAGCGGGCCATCCACGCGGCGCTTCCCGCCGCGCGGCTGCGAAACCGCGGGCCCGCCGGACAGCTCCCGCAGATTCGAGTCAAGCTCCGCTCGTCGCGCAATCAGGTCCGACTCGATATCCGACAACCGAACGTTCAGCACGTGTTCAAGCTCCGTCGCCGTCCGGGCCAGTTCGCCCCGCGCCGCCTCTTCGATCTCCAGCCGCCGCGCCCGCAGTTCCGCCTCCCGCGCCTCCAGCTCCGCCTGTTGCTCGGTCACTTCCTTCTCAATGGCCAGCCGCTTCTCCCGTGCCGCCTTGGCGAGTTGGGCCACCTTCCGCTGAAGATCGTGCTGGCGAAGCTGAAGTCGCTGACGCTCGAGCTCAAGCTTGTGCAGCAGTTCCCGCTCGCGCGTTTCCAGCCGCTCCTGCACCAGGTCGATCTGCTCCGCTTCCTTGACCAGTTCCTGATGCAGGCGCTCGCCCTCGGCCACGCGGCTCCGGATCGTCGCATCGTCCGCATCCATCTGCCGCAATCGGGCGACCAGCGTCGCGCGCTCCCGCCGGATCCGTTCCCGCGCCTGGCCATAGGCCCGGAATCGCTCCTCCAGCGACGCCTCCCGAACCGCGAGCTTCTCCTGGCGGCGCGTGAGAATCGTCCGTTGCCGTTCGGTCTCGAATCGCAGCGTCTCCACCATCGCCTCGCCCCGCTCGATCTCCTTCCGCTCGGTTCGGGCCATGCCGAGCAGCTCCGACACCCGCTCCTCCAGCGACTGGAGCGACGCGTCGTCCAGGCCCTTCAGCGAGTGATCGAGATACCGCTCCGTCTCCCGCGCGTTGAATTCCGTCAGGTCCGACAGGTCGATCGATCCGCTCAGCAGGTCTTCGATCTGCGACGGCCCGGGGCACAGTTCGATCACGTCCGATTCCGCGGACGTCGCATCATCATCCCAGTCGTCGTTCGACGCCGAGACCGGCGCATTCGATGCCTCCGGGCTGGCATCGCCGTTTTGCGCCCGCTTTTGGCGCGCCATCGCCATCAGCGCTTCCGCCTGCCGCTGAATCTCGGCCTTCTTCACATCCAGCCGCTGCCGCTCTTCCTGGATCTTCTCGCGATATCGCCGCGCCCGCTCGTCGAGTGCCGACTGCGCCGCCGCCACGCGGTGTCGCAGTGCCTCAGACTTGGCCTCCAGCCGCTCTTCCAGTCCGACCGACGTCGCCGCCGAGGCACGGTCTTCCCGCTCCTCCGAATCCATCCCGGCCGCCTCAGCGTTTCCTTCGCGGAGCGCCTCGTGCGGCTCGGTCGCGCGCTGCCGGCCGTTCGATCCGCTGTCTCTCACCCCCTTCTCGATCTCGTCCGCCCAGAGTTGCTCGATGGCGAAGATCGGTTCCGGAAGTGAGCCCGCAATCAATGGCGGCGGCGCGCTTGAGCCCGACCGAATCCGAACGCCCGAGGGATATTTCAGGCCCTCGCTCGGCGCCGACTTGCGCGTCGTCGCGACGCCGACGCCCGCCTCGAACCTCAGCTCGTACGCCCCCGCGCCGATGCTGTCGCCATTGTTGATGTACCCGAACTGAATCGGACGACCGTTCAGCCGCGTCGCCTGTCGCCCCGAAAGCGCCCGCACCACCGGCCCTTGACGCGTCCACACGACCAGGCAGTGCCGCGGCGCCACAGACTCGTGGGATATCACCACGTCGCACGTCGCGTCGCGGCCGACCACCAGTATCGGATCGATGCTGTTGATCGTCCCCACGTCGGCCGGACCCGTCACCGCGAAGATCGGCTCTTCCATCACCGCGTACTCAGGCGCACTTTCCACCTCCGCCACGAAAGTGAATGGCCCGATCGCAACGGCATCGGTGCCTTCCATCCGCGCCCAGCGAACACGCTTGCCGTTCAGTTGCGTCCCGCCCGTTCCGTCCAGATCGCAAAGGTAGGCCGCACTGCCCAGCAGCACGATCGCCGCGTGCGATTCCGCCACCCGCTTGGACGAAAGGATCACGTCGCACGACTCGCCCGAGCCGATGATTGACACGACCTGGTTCAACTCCCGGACGCTGTGACGCGGCGTGCCCTGGTGGGCGATCAGTCGTACACCCTTCGCCTGGTACCGCGTGGCATCGCTGCTTGCTGTCACGGATATTCCCTTCAGACGCATCGCTCGCGAATGCACGAGCCCTTTGCCGGTAATGCAAATCAGCGCGAGCGGCGGCCTGTCTCCCGCCGCCGCGCCCGCGGCCAACCTCGTCCGTTCCGTTGGCCCCGTTGCTCTGGAGCCTTGTCCTCGCGGCAAGCGCGTCGCCCTCTGGAGGACGGCACGCCTTTAAGGCGTGGCCTGCCATACGCTTGCAACCGCTTCGCTACCTTTATCGGACGAATCCCGGCTGTTTGGATACCCTGCCCGTTGCCGTTTTTTGCCCGGCAATGGTAGGCAGACCGACCGCGAATTTGAGTTGAAACTGCTGCGAAAGTCGGGTTTTCAGTGCTGCTGCGGCGACCGAACCCGATCGCTCAGTCGACCGTTGCGTCGCCTGTCGGTCCCGTCGTCGAAATCGACACCTTCACCGGCTCTTGCTCCGTAAACGTCCGCCCCGTAAGAAGATCCGTAAACGAAGCCAGCACCGTCAGCTCGTTGTGGTCGGCAGCGCGGCGCCCCTCCGGCCAGGGGACCCGCAATGCGTAATGCGACGTCAACCAGCGGCCCATCCACTCCTCTTCCAGCTCCTTGACCGACCACGACCGCTCGGCAATCACGTTGTCCGCTTCGGCATTCGCGGGATCAAAAACCTTCACCCGCGCCATGCCCGACGCCCGCATCGTGCCCCCGAACTGGTCGTACAGCCGCAGATACACGGCCACCCCGTCGTCCACCCCGTCCCGGTCATCGTCGTAGCCGCCCGACAGCCCCTCAATCTCGATGCGATCCACCCGCACAATGTCTTCGAGCGGCCGGTCCGGGCCGAACTTCCGCAGGTTCTGGATGGTTGTCGCCAGATCACGATGCTGCTGTTCGCGCTCCACGATCTCCCGCTTCAGCCGCGCGTTCTCGTCCTCGAGTTCCGAGATGCGCGTCAGCCGCCGGCTCTCCTCGAGATTGGCGACCTCGCAACCGGATAGCGCCAACAAAGCCCCCGCCAGGGCGGCGCAGCAAAAGAAAATCGCCGGACTCCGCCCAAGGCGCAATCCGGCGTTCACGATTTCGTTTCTTGTCGCGATCAGTCGTTGGAAACCGGCCGCGGCGGCAGATCGGGCTGTCGCTCCAGAATCTTGTCGACCAGGCCATACTCCAGGGCTTCGGATGGGGCCAGCCATAGGTTCCGATCGCAATCCTTCTTGATCTTCTCGGCGTTCTGTCCGCTGTGTTTCGCGATAATGCCGTACAGCACTTCCCGGAGCCGCAGAATTTCCTTCGCCTCGATCGACAGATCGGTCGCCGCGCCCTGCATCACACCACCAATCAGGGGCTGATGCAAGAGCACGCGTGCATTCGGCAGCGCATATCGCTTGCCCTTGGTCCCGCCGCACAGGAGGATCGCCCCCATGCTGGCCGACATGCCCACGCAGTACGTCGCCACGTCGCACCGCAGAAACTGCATGGTGTCGTAAATCGCCAGCCCCGCCGACACGCTGCCGCCCGGCGAGTTGACGTAGAAGTGAACGTCGGAATGCGGGTCCTCATTCGAGAGAAACAGCATCTGCGCGACGATCACGTTCGCGCTGTCATCGTCCACCGGCCCGCCCAGAAACACCACGCGGTCCTTCAGAAGCCGCGAGTAAATGTCGTAGGCCCGCTCGCCGCGGCCGGTTTTCTCAATCACGAAGGGAATCAACTGCGAACTACTCATCGGCGATATCTCCGCCAATTGTCAGCCGCCCGGATTCGGACGACAGGTTTGTCAAACGATTTGCAACCACGCCGGCGTACAGGCTAACGGGATACCGCCGCGCTACTCCTTCTTCTTGTTCGCGTCCTTATCCTTGCCCTCCGGGCTCTCCAGGATTTCGTCCACCAGTCCCCACGCCACCGCTTCCTTCGGCGTCAGAAACCGGTCTCGCTCCGTCTCCTGTTCGATCTCTTCGATTTTGCGCCCGGTGTGCTTTGCGAGAATCTCGTTCAGCGTCCGCTTGTCCCGAAGAATCTCCTCGGCCTGGATGCGGATGTCCTCCGCCTGGCCCGTGATGCCGCCCCAGGGCTGGTGCAGCATGATCTTGCTGTTCGGCAGGGCATATCGCTTACCCTTGGTGCCCGCCGTCAGAATGACCGCCCCGCCGCTGGCGGCCTGGCCGATCGAGTACGTCGCGATATCGCAGGTCAGAAAACGCATCGTGTCGTAGATGGCGAGCGTCTGATCCACCAGCCCGCCCGGACAGTTGATGTACAGATGAATGTCCTGGTCCTTCTTGACGCTCTGAAGATACAGAAGCCGCATGATGACCAGGCTGGCCGTCCGCTCGTTGATCGGTCCGGCCAGAAAGATGATCCGGTTTTCCAGGAGCATGTCCTCGATAGACATCTCCCGGTAGCGCTGCGGTGCGCCGGCCTGGGCATAGCTGCCCATCGCGGCGTTGTGCATCAGAGCCGGGCTGTCCCCAACCCGGCCCGGCTCGCCGATACCGCCATGGAGAAAGTGGCGTTGATCCATTCATGCGTCCTTTCGTTCGCCCCGCCGGCTGCCTTAGCCGGCGGGTCGGGAAAATCCTAGGCGCGGCATAAGAATTCGGCCGCATCCCGGCCATTCCGCCGCTTTACATCGTCCCTCGGCCGGCGCCGCCTTATCAATCCGCCTTCTTCCGCGAAGCCTTTTTCGCGGTCTTCTTCTTCGGCGCCGCCCCCGCATCCGCCTCGTCTGCCTTCTCGGCCGATTCGGCAGACTCTGCCGGTTCCGACTCGGACTTGGTGGCCGACTTCTTCTTACCGCCAGCCTTTTTTGCTTCCTGCTTCGCCGGCGCGCTCACTTCGGTAATTTTTGCCGTCTCCAGCAGCCGGCTCAGACACTTCTCGTCGCGTATCTCAAGGTATAGCGTCGTCAGGCCGTCATTCTTCATCAGATCGTCGCGCACCCGGTCGAAGCGCCGGTTATACATCCGTGCCATCGCGCCGATCTGATCGTTGATCTCCTCCTCCGAGACGTTCACCTCAAACTGCTCCGCAATCTGCTCCATGATGAAGAACAGCTTCAGATCGGAGATCGCCTGCTCCCGTGCGCCGGTGCGCAGCTCGTCCACGTGCTTGTTGATCTCCTCGATCGGAACGCCCTGCCGTTGAAGATCGATCATCCGCCGCAGCGCCGTGCGCTCTGCCTGACGCGACGACAGACCTTCGGGTAGCTCCATCGGAATATTGTCGAGCAGGTAACTGCGAATCTGGTTCAGCATGCCCCGGCGGATTTCGCCGTCGAGCTGCCGGTCCATGTTGTCGCGCACGAACGCCCGGAATTCGTCTTCGCTGTCGAAGCCCTGCGACGCCAGGAAGTTCGCGTCCAATGGAGGCAGCGACAGTCGCTTGACCTCGTTGATCTTGAACTCAAATGTCGCCGACTTCCCGCGCAGCTCCTCCACTTCGTAGTCCTGCGGCAGTTCACCCGTTGCCGTCACCGTGGCGCCCGCCTTCTTGCCTTCAAGTGCATCCCCCAGTTCCGACAGCACCGCGCCCTCGACGACCTGCGCCCGAACCGCTACCGGCTGGTTCTCCAGCGATTTGATCTCACTACCATCCACCGACACCTTGATGTCGCAGATCGTCAGATCGTCTTCCTCGATCTTCTCGCCCTCGTCCACCGGCGCCAGGCTGCCCCGCCGCGCACGGATGCGGTTGATCTGCTCCTCGACGTCGTCGTCGTCGATCTTCACCATCGGCTTTTCGACCGGAATGCCCTCCAGCGCCGGCAGCTTGATCTCAGGCCGCAGCTCCACTTCGCAGCGAAACGAAAAGTCCCCTTCCTGCGGCAGTTCGATGTGCTCGATCGCCTTGTCCATACCCAGCAGGCGCTCGCTATCCTCATCCTTGCCGCCCTTAGGACGTACCCACACCAGCGGATCGCCCAGCACCTTCAGGTCTTCCTTCTCGATCGCCGCGAGATAGGCGTTCGACACCAGTCGCGTCTGCACCTGGCTGCCCACGTCCCGGCCGAAGCGTTTCTCGATCAGCCTGCGCGGGGCGCGGCCTTTGCGGAAGCCCGGCACGATCGCATCGTTCTCCAGCTCGTCGAACTCCTTGTCGAACTCCGCCCGCAGGCTGTCGGCCGGCACCGTGATCGTCAGCGCCCGCCGCAGCACGCCCGCCTCCGCGTTCTTCACGGCGATGACCTGCTTGAGCTTTTCCTTGATGTCCTCCGGCCCTTCGCCGCCGGATTCACCATCCGCCGCGTCGGCGCCCTCCGCGCCGGTTTCTTCCGCCTCGGCACCGGTCGCCTCAAGTTCTTCTCGCGCGTCTTCGGCCGTCTTTTTCTTCGCCATCGTCTGCAATCCTCCACTTCGCCACTTTGCGCTTTAGACCCGGCTCCCGCCCCCTGCCGTATTCTGCCGCGCCAACCTGACCGCGCCGCAGTTCACGCGGCGTGAAATAACTCACCGTCGATCGCCGCCGCAGGGGAACGGGGAACAGCCACTGCTGGCAGCTTTTCCGGGTGCCACTGCTGTGTCAGCACTGCCGCTCGCCCGCGGCCGCGATCACTCACAACTCGCCGCGTGCACCGCCCCTTCACTGCGAGCGCATAAAAAAAGCCGGTCAGGCATCTCATCCGCCGACCGACCCTCGTCAATCCCGAGAGAGTACGCGACGCACGCCCCACGTCCGAGCCTGAGCGGACGGATTCCAGCGAACGCCTATGTTGTCTTCACCCCGACCCCGGCCGGGCTGAGCCCAGTCCGAAACGGGTGCTGAAAACCAAAAAGCGGGTGATGGGACTTGAACCCACGACATTCACGTTGGCAA
>CAZXUI010000064.1:0-27383 GCA_964643885.1 uncultured Planctomycetales bacterium | reverse complement strand
GCACGCTGCACACGACCGGCGCCCAGGGCACGATCAACCGAATCATCGACGCGTTCCCGGTCGCGCAGCAGGAGCAGATCCGCGTGCAGCTTTCGACGACGCTGATCGCCGTGCTCAGCCAGACGCTGCTGCCCAAGATCGGCGGGGGGCGGCTGGCCGCGTATGAGTTCCTGCTGGTCACGCCCGCGATCGCGAACCTGATCCGCGAGAACAAGACCTACCGTATCGACTCGAGCATTCAGACGGGCAAGAAGTACGGCATGCAGTTGCTCGATGAGCACCTGTGGAAGCTTTACGACGACGGGCTGTGTCCCGGCGATGAGTGCCTCGAAAAGGCCCGCTTTCCGGCTGATTTTCAGGCCAAGATGGAGGCCAAGGCCCGCGGTCAGGCCGGCCCCGGCGGTCTGGCGGCCAAGAGCGACCCGCTGGCCGAGAAGCTCGAGGAAGAGGCGAAGGGCTGATTGCCGCTGCTGCGCGTGCGAGGCTGCGCCCAGAACGAGGTACGGCAAAGATTCTCTTTGCCGCTGGCGCGCGAATCCGTTCTCGCACCAGGACGACACGATCGGACCGATCGCTGTTTTGGATGAGAATGCGGTGCGGGTTTGGCCGTTTTGTGCTGTGATCCGGGACGAAGGCCCCACGGACGACGTGGAAGAACTCGCTTTCCGGTGGCTTCAAGCCACCGGCTACGGTCGTTAGCCCTGACGGGCAAGGGAGCGACAGGTCGGAGACCTGTCGCCCATTGACCGGCCAGAGGCCGGTCCCACAGCGACCGGCCAGAGGCCGGTCCCCCAGCGACCGGCCAGAGGCCGGTCCCCCAGCGACCGGTCAGAGACCGGTCCCCCAGCGACCGGTCAGAGGCCGGTCCCCCAGCGACCGGTCAGAGACCGGTCCCACAGCGACCGGCCAGAGGCCGGTCCCACAGAGGCCGGTCAGAGACCGGTCCCACAGCGACTGGTCAGAGGCCGGCCAGAGGCCGGTCCCACAGTGACCGGTCAGAGACTGGTCCCCCAATGTTGAGGAGACCGGTCTCCCGTTTTCGGAGCCGTCCGATGCCTCGGCCGGGTGGCCCGGCGGGCGACGCGGGAGCGCGGCGCGTGTGCCGCCGGGTTCGACCTGCCCGGCCGGCCATGACACGAACCATCCGCCGCGGCATCCAAGAACGAGCATTGGAGTGTTGAATGGCCGTTGAAAAGATCGTCATCATCGGTTCTGGACCGGCCGGCCTGACCGCCGCCATCTACGCCTCTCGCGCCGCGCTCAAGCCGCTGATGTTCGAGGGTTTCAGCGCCGGGGGCCTGATCCCCGGCGGGCAGTTGATGTTCACGACGGACGTGGAGAACTACCCCGGCTTTCCTGAGGGCATCCAGGGCCCCAAGATGATGCGCGCCTTCCGCGACCAGGCGGTCCGCTTCGGCACGCGCATGATCACGGAGGACGTGACCGAGGTCGATTTCAGCCAGCGCCCATTCAAGATTCGCAGCGACGAGCATTCGGTCGAGGCGCACGCCGTAGTGATCGCCACCGGGGCGCGGGCGAACTGGCTCGGGCTCAAGAACGAGAAGCGGCTGGCCGAGAGCGGCGGCGGCGTTTCGGCCTGCGCGGTCTGCGACGGCGCCCTGCCGGCCTTCCGCAATCAGGACCTGGTCGTGGTCGGCGGCGGCGATTCAGCGATCGAAGAGGGCAGCTACCTGACCAAGTTCGCCAGCAAGGTCTATCTCGTTCATCGCCGCGACGAGCTGCGGGCCAGTAAGGCGATGCAGGAGCGCTTCTTCAAGCTCGTCGAGGCCGGCAAGATGGAGCCCATCTGGGACACGGTCGTCGTCGACGTGCTGGGGGACGAGCGCGTCACCGGCGTGCGGCTCAAGCACGTCAAGACCGGCGAGCAGCACGACCTGGAGTGCCGCGGCCTGTTTCTGGCCATCGGCCACACGCCCAATACCGAGCTGTTCAAGAAGTGGCTCGACGTCGACGACAAGGGCTACATCAAGCTTCCGGACCCGCCCTCCACGCACACCAACGTCGAGGGAGTCTTCGCCTCCGGCGACGTGGCCGACCACGTCTACCGCCAGGCCGTCACGGCGGCCGGCACCGGCTGCATGGCCGCCATCGACGCGGAGCGCTGGCTGGCCGCCCAGGGGATCGAGTAGTCGACTCTGCCTCGAATTATCTTGACCTTGGAAACTTCGGCCAGCTATGATCGGACTTAGTTCCGCGGAGGGTTTCTCCGACCCTGCGGAGCGAGGATTCAATTCATACCGGTTTCGGGCCGGAACAGGTCAGTTACTCACATCGTGCGCCCGGCGTCCCTTGCGCGCGGGCCCACACAGGAGGGCGAGCATGTTGCGCGGAAGATCCGTATCTGCGTTGCGCCGTTTTCTTGCGCTGACGATCGTCTCGGCGGCGGGCGGAGCGGCCTGGGGACAGGCGGTTTTCACCGAGTGCGCCTCGGCCACCGGGCTGGCGATGACGCACGCCTGGCCGCCGAACTACATGGCCGGCCTGGCCTTCATGCTGGCCGGCGGGGCCGTGGGCGACTTCAACAACGACGGCTGGCAGGATGTCTACGTCGTCAGCGGCGGCACCGTGCCGGACATGCTCTTCATCAACAACGGCGACGGCACGTTCACCGACCGCGCGCTGGAGTGGGGCCTGTCGGCCGTGCACATGGGCGCCAGCGCGGCCGTCGGCGACTACAACAACGACGGCTGGCTCGACGTCTACGTGCCCAGCTACGGCGATTCCGCCTTCCCCATGACCAACGGTGTGCACAAGCTCTACCGCAACAACGGCAACGGCACGTTCACCGACGTGGCCGTCGCGGCCGGCGTGCACTGGACCGACATCGTGCCGAACGCCTTCAGCGCCGCGTTCGGCGATTACGATCTGGACGGCGATCTCGATCTGTATGTGACGGCGTGGTTCGACAACAGCGCGGGCGGCAATCGCCTCTTCCGCAACAACGGCGACGAGACGTTTACGGATGTGACCGTCGAGGCCGGGCTGCTGGACTATTACCTGCACGGCTTCGCCCCGCGCTTCGTCGACATGGACGGCGACCTGTACCCCGAGCTGACGGTCGCCGGCGACTTCGACACGTCGCGCTATTACGTGAACAACCGCGACGGCACCTTCACCGAGATCAGCTCGACCAACGGCACCGGGCTCGACTGCAACGGCATGGGCTCGACCATCGGCGACTTCAACAACGACGGGCTGTTCGACTGGTACGTGACGAACATCTACATCGGACACTCCGACCCCAACAACCCCTGCGGAAACCGCCTCTACATGAATCAAGGCGGCCACCAGTTCATCGAGGTGGCCGAGTCGGCCGGCGTGAACCAGGGCTTCTGGGGCTGGGGCACGGTCGCGGTCGATCTCGACCACGACACCTGGCAGGACCTGGTGGAGGTCAACGGGTTCAGCGACGATCCGTTCAAGCAGCAGTGGGCCAACCGGCCGGCGCGGATGTGGGTCAACAACGGCGATATGACCTTCACCGAGGTCTCGGCCCAGTGCAACTTCACGCACATCGGCCAGGGCCGCGGACTGATCAACTTCGACTACGACAACGACGGCGATCAGGACCTGCTGGTCTTTTCGGCCGGCGAGCCGCTCGAGTTCTATCGCAACGACGGCCCGACCGGGAACTGGCTGCGGCTGTTCTTCGACACGAGTCAGGTCGAGGGGCTGGCGCCCGACGGCTTCGGCACGAAGGTGCGCATCCGCCTGGGCCAGCAGCACTACTACCGCTACATGGACGGCGGCTGCAATTACCTGAGCCAGAGCGAGCTGACGGCTCATTTCGGACTGGGTGAGGCCACCGTCGTGGACGAGATCAAGGCGTACTGGGGCAATGGGACGGTCACGACGCTTGGCAACGTCGCCGCCAACCAGACTCTGACCCTCCGCCCGCCGCGTATCGGTCCGGGCGGGCCGGGCAGCCCGCAGTCGCCGAAGTCGATTTCGCCGTTGCCGTAGCAGTTCCGCGAAAGCGTTGCGGCCGGCGGCGCGGCGGAGTGTGTGCTCCGCCGCATGAAACAAGGCGCGAGGAGCAGTCGCCGCGTGATCGATGGGGCTGCGGCGGCTGGCCTCGCGCCCACCTGACAGGTGACAAGTGACAGGTGACAGGTGACAAGTGACAGGCGACAAGTGACAGGTGAAAGGTGACAGGGGCGGGTGCCCTGCCGACGGGTGTGTCGCTGCTCCGAGAATGCGGGACCGGCCTCCGGCGGGTAGTTGGGGGACCGGCCACCGGCCGGTCGTTGGGGGACCGGCCACCGGCCGGTCGTTGGGGGACCGGTCTCTGACCGGTCGTTGGGGGACCGGTCTCTGACCGGTCGCTGGATGACAGGTCTCCGACCTGTCGCTCCCTTGCCCGTCAGGGCAAGCGACCGTAGCCGGTGGCTTGAAGCCACCGGAACGGGAGTTCTTCCACGTCGTCCGTGGGGCCTTCGGCTCGGATCACAGAACAAAAGGGCCAAACCCGCACCGCATTCTCATTCAAAATGGCGAACGGTCCGCTCGTGCGGTCCTGGTGCGAGACATCGCTGGTGCGAGATTCCCATCGCGCACCAGGGTGACAGGTGACACGTGACCGGGTCGGGCGGCCCCCCCTAGCTTGCCAACCGCCCGCCCGGCGGTACGCTCGTGGCGTGGCCGCGCGACGATCCGCCCGCCGGTGCGATCCCTGGCGCGGGCCGCGTGCATTCGGATCAGGAAGCCGGACGATGCCCGACAAGCCGCAGGACGTCATCCTCTCCGTGCGCGACGTCGTCGTGCAGTTCGAGGTTCCCGGCCGCGAACCCGTCACGGTTCTGACCGGCGTCAACTTCGACGTCCTCCGCGGCGAGACGCTGGTGATCATGGGCGGCTCCGGCTGCGGCAAGAGCACGCTGCTCAACTGCCTGATCGGCGAGCTGCGGCCGGTCCGCGGCTCGATCATCTACCGCCTGCCGGGCGAGCCGCCGCTCGACATCGTCACGGCCGAGCAGCGCCAGCTCAACGCGGTCCGCAAGCGCTTCGGCATCCTCTTCCAGTCCGGCGCCCTATTCAGCTCGATGACGGTGGCCGAGAACGTTGCGCTCCCGCTGCGCGAGCACTCCGCGGTCGACAAGGCCATCGTCGATATCGTGGTCGCGATGAAGCTCCAGCAGGTGCACATGCTCGAGCACCGCGACAAGTACCCGGCGCAGCTCTCCGGTGGTCAGAAGAAGCGCGTCGGCCTGGCCCGTGCGACCGCGCTCGACCCCGAGATCCTGTTCTACGATGAGCCGAGCGCCGGGCTGGACCCGGTGACTTCCTGCGCCATCGACAGCCTGATCCGCGACCTGTCCGGCAAGCTCCGCGTCACCAGCGTCGTCGTCACGCACGAGATGGACTCCGCCTTCCGCATCGCCGACCGGATGATCATGCTCGACCAGGGCCGCATCCTCCGTGTCGGCCCGCGAAGCGAGTTCGAACGGATGCGCGACGCCGAGCCCGCCCAGCTTACGGATCCGTCCGACAAGCTCATCCACCAGTTTCTCAACGGGGCCTCCTCCGGCCCGCTGACCGACGCGCACGGCCTGAGCCTGTTCGAGAAGATCCTGCACGGCGAGTCGCTGGCGACGCGCAGCCGCTGAAATGTCGTCGCCGAATACCCGCCCGGACACACCCTTGCGCATAAAAATGCTACATCTGTAGCAGGCCCCTCGCTCGCTATCATGCAGTTCGAGCCGCGCGTCCTTCACATGATCCGAAAGGGGACTGAATCAGATGCTCAATCGCCGCGAGCTGCTCGCCGGGGGACTCAGTGCGTTCGCAATCGGGATGCTCACCCGCAACGGGCTGGCGAACTGGATGGCCCCCTGTGCGCCGTCGGGCGGCTTGCCGCTGGGCGAGACCGACCCGGTGCTGGAGATCGACGCCGCGGCTCGCACGGAGATCATCGACGGCCTGCCCTTCTATGACTGGTTCACGGGCGACGATTTCGCCAACGACGCGATTCCCTTCCACGTCGGCGACCCGCTGCCCGAACTGCCCCACCCGGATGAGCAGGTCGACGTCGCCGTGGTGGGCGGCGGCATCTCCGGCCTTTCCGTGGCCTACCTGCTCAAACGCCACCGGCCGGTGGTCTTCGACCTGCGCGACCGCTTCGGTGGCAACGCCCTGGGCGAGCGCTGGCGCGAAACGTCCTACTCGCTGGGCAGCGCCTACGTCATCGTGCCCGATCCGGGCTGCTTTCTGGATCGCTTTTATCGCCGCCTCGGCCTGCACCGCGTGTTTCGTGTGGCGGAGCCGCCCGATCCGGTCGAGATCTTCGGCAAGATTCACGACGACTTCTGGACCGGCGCGCCCTTCTCGCCGGAGGAGCAGCACGCCTTTCAGAAGTACGCCGAGGTAGTCCGATACATGGCCGAGGAGGCCTACCCCGACATCCCGCTGCCCGACGACCCCAAAGGCGCCGCGTTCGTCCGCGAGCTGGACACGCGCACGCTCCAGCAGGACATCGAGATGCGCATGGGCGTGCCGATGACGCCGATTCTCGCGGCCGGCGTGCAGGCGTACTGCTACTCCTCCTTCGGCGCCGGCATGCAGGACATCTCCGCCGCCGGCGGGTGGAATTTCCTGGCGGCCGAAGAGTACGGCCGCTGGGTCTTTCCCGGCGGAAACTCCTACATGGCCCGCGCGCTGTGGAACCGCCTGCGGATCCTGGAGCACAACGTTCCGCCGCAGTGCCGGCCGCGGCACCTGCGCGGCCGGTGCCGCGTGATCGACGTGCGTCTGGCCGGGCCGGGCGTGCAGGTGACCTATCTGGACTCGGCGGCGAAGCTCCGCTCGATCCTCGCCCGCCAGGTCGTCATGGCCGGCTCGAAGCACATCTGCAAGTACGTGCTGCACGACCTCGAGCACGTCGACCGCGAGAAGTTCGAGGCGATGCAACACATCAGCACGGCCGCCTACGTCGTCGTGAACGTGCTGCTCGACGCGCCGATCCAGCGAGACTTCTACGATGTGTTCCTGCTTCAGGACGAGATGTTCCCGATGGACGGCGGGGCGTTCTCGAATCGATCGCAGGTCGTCGATATGCTCAACGGCCACTTCGCCCGCCGCGAGAACGTGCCCCGCAGCGTGCTGACGCTCTACTGGCCGCTGCCCTGGTTCGCCGCGCGCTTCACGCTGCTGCTGAACGAGCCCTGGCGCGACTACGCCGAGCGGCTCGCCCCGCAGCTTCGCCGCATGCTTGGCCTGCTCGATGTGCCCGAGTCGGCGGTGCGGCAGATCCGCATGAGCCGCTGGGGCCACGCGATGCCGATCCACGCGCCGGGCTTGATCGTCAACGGCATCGTCGATCAACTCATTCGGCCGATCGAAGAGCGCATCTGGTTCGTCAATCAGGACAACTGGGCGCTGCCGGCGGTGGAGAATTCGCTGCTGGACGCGGAGCGCGTCGCGCGGGAAATCTCGCGGCGGCTGTGATCGTGGTGAACGGTCCCCGGAGCGCGGCGGTCGTGCAAGCTTCCACGCAGCGGTAGTGCAAAGTTCCACGCGGCGGTGGTGCAAAGCTCCACTTTGCACGCACTGTGAGCGCGGCAGGAGCGGGTCAGATCGCGCTGCCTCAGCCGAACGAGCTCGGCCAGCGCCACGCGGCCACCTCGTCGAGCTGCCCGTGGTTGGTCATATCGAAGCGCAGCGGCGTGATCGAGACGTACCGCTCGCGGATGGCGATCAGGTCGCTGGTCTGGCTCTGGTCCGATTCCGGCATGGACCCGTCCAGCCAGTAGATCCAGCGTCCCTGCTCGTCTTGCTGCCTGCGATAGACGTCCCGCATCGACGCGCTGCCCTGCGTACAGACGCGCACGCCCCTGGGCCAGCCTTCGTCCAGGGCCGGAATGTTCACATTCAGGCAGGTGCCCGGCTGCGGGTTGTTGGCGGCGAAGCGCAGGAAGATCTCGCGCGCCACGCGCCCTGCCCGGGCGAAGTCCAGCTCCTTTGACAGCTCCAGCGAGAACGCGATCGACGGCACGCCGAAGAACGCCGCCTCGGCCGCGCCGGCCACCGTGCCGCTGTACAGCACGTTGATCGCCGTGTTCGCCCCGCTGTTGATTCCGCTCAGGCAGAAGTCCGGCCGCTGCTCCAGCAGCTCGAGCATCGCCAGCTTGACGCAGTCGGCCGGCCGGCCGTCGACGCTCCAGCCGTGAAACGCACTGGCCACGTGGACGCGCTGCACGAGCATCGGCGTCAGCACGGAGATCGCGTGTCCGACCGCGGACTGCGTCGTCTCGGGCGCGACGACGTCAACCGTCCCCAGGTCGCGGACCGCCTCGTAGAGCGCGTGAATCCCCGGCGCGAGGATGCCGTCGTCGTTGGTGATCAGGATTCGCATTCGCGGATTGTACCGCCGGGCGCGCGCCTGTCAGGCCGGCTGCGCCACCGCCACGACCGGCACGCCCCGGTCGGGCCCGGTCGACATCCAGGTCTGATTGCGCCCGGAGGCCTTCGAGCGGTAAAGCATCGCGTCCGCCTCGGCCAGCAGCTCCTCGATCGAGGCGTGGTCGTCGCGCCGGCCGGCGACGCCCAGACTGACGGTCACGCGGATCGGAATGATGTGCCGCTCGCCGCCGGGACCGCCGCCGGGCGTCGAGCCCGCGTCGTACTCAAGCGTCAGCTCCTGAATCGCGCTGCGAACACGCTCGGCGACCACCGCCGTGCCCGTGTCGTCGGTCTGGGGGCAGACGATCAGGAATTCCTCCCCGCCGATGCGGCCGAGAAGGTCGTAGCTGCGGATCGCCTCGCGTGCGACCTCGGCCACGGCCACGAGCACCGCGTCGCCGGCGGCGTGTCCGTGCAGGTCGTTAACCTTCTTGAAGTGATCCACATCCAAGACGATGCAGCCGAACGGGTCGCGGCTGCGCGCTGCAAGGTCCCAGACCTGCTTGAGCCGGTCGAGCACGTAGCGGCGGTTGTGGAGCCCGGTCAGGGCATCCGTGTTCGCCAGCCTCTCCAGCCGCTGTGTCAGGACGTCGAGCTCGGCGTTCTTGCGCTCCAGCTCGACCCGCCGCCGCCAGTTCTCCTGTTGCAGGGCGTAGACCCGCTCGCCGGACTTGATCCGCGCCAGCAGCTCCGAGCAATGGTAGGGCTTGGTCAGATAGTCGTCGGCCCCCGCCTCCAGCCCCTGCACGATCGCACGTTTGTCCGTGTTCGCCGTCAGCAGAATGAAGTACACCGTGCCGATCGCCGTCATCTCGCGCAGCTCGCATACCGCCCGGCACAGCTCCAGCCCGTCCATGTTCGGCATGTTCCAGTCGGCCACGATGATGCCCGAGCCGGCCGCGCGAAGCGCCGCCAGCGCCTCCGCGCCGTCGCCGCAGGCGATGACCTCATGCCCGGCCGAGCGAAGCTGGCGCACGAGCAGCGCGCGCGACGCCTCGTCGTCCTCAGCCAGAATGATCGTGGGCCGGTCTTGCTTGCTCAATGGGTGCAACCGTTGCGCGAAATCCGGATAGCGGCGAACCAGGTTCTGTATCGACCGTTTCGAATCGCGCCCGTACTATCCGACGCTGCGCCCGGGCGCGCAGGCCCGGCGCAGAAGCTGCCGGCCGCCGATTGGCCGGCCGCGCATGCTCGCCGCGGTTTTCTCGGACAGAGCCGCCCCCGGCGGAGTTCGGCGCCCCGTGACCTCGCGACCAGACGACAACCCGCCCGAGCAGCTCTGGCTGATCCCCGGCCAGGGGGAGCGGTCCGTCGCGCCTGTGGCCGACGTCGCCGTCCGCCGCAAGGCGGCCCGGCTGACGGCCTGCTCCGTGCCCGCGAACCTCGTCGCGCAGGTCCGGCCGGGCGTGGCCGTGCGAATCCCGGACCGCCGCCGTGGAAAGCTGCTGGACGGCTGGGTCGTGCGCGTGAGCGATCTTCCGTGGGACCAGACCCGGCCGCCGATCGTCGAGGTGAGCGACGCCCGGCCGCTGCTCGGTCCGCCGCTGCTGGAGCTGGCGCTGTGGCTGGCGGACTACTACGTCGATTCGCCGGCCCGCGCGATCGAGGCGATGGTGCCGCGGGTCGCCCGGGCGGACGCAGGCCGGCGCGTCCGCTTCGTTCGCGCGACGGGCAAGGCGACGGATCGGCCGCTTTCGCCGCGCCGCGCGGCGCTGCTCGAGCGGCTGGGCGCGGAGGAAATGCCTCTGAAGCGTCTGCTGGCTGAGCCGGGGGCGTCGACGGCGGTCGTCGCGGCGCTGCGGCGAGCGGGGCTTGTCGAAGTCCTCGTCCGCCGTGTGCACGAGGCGGCCCGCGAGTCACCCGACGAGGCGGCGGCGGCGGACGAGCGCGAGCCGGCCGGAGCGCCGCAGCCCGAGGACGACTTTGAGCTGACGCCGGCCCAGCAGCGAGCGGTGGAGCGCGCCTGCGAGGCCGCGGCGGCCGCGGCGTTCCGCGTGCTGCTGCTCTTCGGTGTGCCCGGCAGCGGCAAGACGGAGGTCTACGTCCGCACGATCCGCCGCGTCGTCGCGGCCGGCCGGCCGGCGATTCTGCTCGTGCCCGAGGTCGCGCTCGCCACGCAGCTTGTGCAGCGGCTCGCGCGGCGCTTTCAGCGCGTCGCGGTTCTGCACGGCCGCCTGACGCCGCGGACGCGGGCCGACACGCTTCGCCGCATCGCCGACGGCCACGTGGACGTGGTCATTGGCACGCGCTCGGCCGTCTTCGCGCCGCTCGATCGCCTCGGCCTGATCGTCGTGGACGAGGAGCAGGAGTCGAGCTACAAGAATCTGGCCGCGCCGTACTTTCACGCCCGCGACGTGGCCATCAAACGCGGCCAGATCGAAGGCGTGCCCGTTCTGCTCGGCTCGGCCACGCCCGCGCTGGAGACGTGGCACAACGCCCACCACCTGCCGCACTACGAGATTCTGCGGCTGCCGGAGCGCGTCCCCGGCGCGACGATTCCGCAGGCGACGCTCGTCGGGCCCGGCGAAATGGACGCGAGCCGCGAGGCTCGCTCGGGCCGCATTCTCTCGCCGGCGCTGCTGCGCGAGCTTGCGGCGACCCTCGCCGCGGGCCGGCAGGCCGTGCTGCTGCATAACCGCCGCGGATACTCGACCAGTCTGCGCTGCGAGCAGTGCGGCCTGCTGGTGCGCTGCGTCCGCTGCGGCGCGGTCCTGGTCTATCACCGCCGTGAGGCGCAGATGCGCTGTCACCGCTGCCAGCAGCGCTCGCCCGTGCCGCACACCTGCCCGGATACGAGCTGCGGCGGGCGGCTCGAAGCCGGGGCGCTGGCGATTCAGCGGCTCGAGGAGGAGCTGGCGGCGGCGCTGCCGCAGGCCCGCGTGCTGCGCGTCGACCGCGACACGATGCGCCACCGCGACGACTACGCCGCGGCTCTCGGCCGCTTCGAGGCCGGCGATGCCGATGTGCTGATCGGTACGCAGATGGTCGCCAAGGGGCTGGACTTTCCGCGCGTGCGACTCGTGGGCGTGATCGACGCCGATGCCGCGTTGACGCTGCCGCACTTCCGGGCGGCCGAGCAGACGTTTCAGCTCACGATGCAGGTCGTCGGCCGGGCGGGCCGGCGCGAGGGCGAGTCGCTGGCGCTGATTCAATGCCGCGGGGCCGACACACAGGTGATCCGCCAGGCGATGGAGATGAACTACGAGGGCTTCGCCGCGGAGGAGCTCGCGATCCGCCGCGAGCTGGGATATCCGCCGTTCGGGCGGCTGGTGCGGCTGTTGTGCCTTGATTCGCGGCCCGGCCGGGCCCGCGTCGAGTCGCAGAAGCTGGCCGATCGTCTGCGCGAGTCGGCGGGACGGATCAGCGCCGAACTGGTGATCGGGGAGGGCGAGCCGTGCGTGCTCTCGCGCTTGCGTGAGATGTGGCGTTTTCAGGTATTGATCCGCGGCGGGCGGGCCGGTGCGGCGCAGCGTTTGTTGCTCGATCCGCAGGTGCGCAAGGTGCTGCGCCCGCGCGTGCAGCGCTTCACGATCGACGTCGATCCGCTGGATCTGCTGTAGGGAGCGAGTGCAGGTGGTCCATAGTCCCACAAGGTGGGGAGCGCGGGCTGCTCGCCCGCAATCCTCTGGGTGGTACGGGCGTCTCGCCCGTACAATTGATTCTCGCCTCGCTGGGGATCGCGGGCGTCTCGCCCGCAATCTGCACCGAGCCGCGACCGTGAGGGAGCGGGCGAACTCAACAACGTCACCCGCGTACACGCGCCGCAACGCACACACCTGGAGATAGGCACCGGAGTTCTCGGTAGGTGGATGTCATCCGGCGCTGCGCGGGCAGGGCGCCGCCCCCAGCCCGCTCCCTCACGGTCGCGGCTCGGAGCAGATGGAGGGTCGCGGTTCGGAGCAGATGGAGGGTCGCGGTTCGGATCACTCACGAGCAGCTCGGATCATGCGGGCGCGACGCCAGCGCCCCCAGGCGCGCGTGGCCGGCTTGCACTGCTCGCAGAGCCGTGGCACACACGCACGCACCCGATGTCATCGCCTCAGCGCCTGAGATCGTGCGCGAGCTGCGTCACAACAGCCGCCCGCTGACTTCGCTGTAGAAATGCTCCAGGCCGGAGCGAGTGGGGAACATCGCGATCAGCACCAGCACGGCCAACGCCGGCGCGATCAGCATCAGCCAGACGTGCGTCAGGATGAAGAAGATGCAACCCAGGAAGCCGACGCCCTCGGCCATCGCGCCCGCCACAATCGTCAGCGTCATATACGGCTGCGCGACTTTCGCCAGCCGCTCTTCCCGCGACGCGGCGCTCTCGCCATCACCGTCCGCGCCGCTGCCCGCCTCAAACCGCCGCCGGAGCTGCGCAACCAGCGCCTGTCGCACGACCGGGAACGCAGTGATTCCGCCCAGCGCAGCAACGCCGACGATGATGGCGAAGAGCTGCCAGTTCGAATCCGGCGGAGCGTCAGCGCTCGGCCGTCCGATCACGGCCGCGATCACCGCGAACGTGGCCACACCCATCATCATCGCGACGACGATGATCCGCATCGTCGCCAGCATCGCGTCCGCAATCGTCCGATCGATCATGCCGCCAAAACTAGCCTCACCCGCCGCCGCCTTCAAGCCATCCGGCCCCGGCCGCGATCGGCCCGGCCGCAGCCCCGCGCCGCCGGTTCGTGTCCGGCGCGGCCCGCGCCCCTGTACAATTCAGCCATGCCTGAAGTCGGCCTGGTCTTCGACGAGCGCTTCAAGCAGCACGACACCGGCCCGGGACACCCCGAGCGGCCGGCCCGGCTCGATGCCGTTCGGGCCGGGCTCGAGTGGTGGGGCCATCTCGCCGGCTGCACGCCGATCGACTTCGCCGAGATCGAACGCGAGCTGCTGACGAAGATCCACGACGCCGCCTATGTCGACCGCGTGCGGGCCGCGTGCGAATCCGGCGTGACTTTCATCGATTCGCCGGACAGTGCGGTCTGCCCCGCGAGCTACCGGATCGGTCTGCTCGCGGCCGGCGCTGCGGTCGCCGCCGCCCGGGCCGTCGGCAGGGGGGAGGTCTCGCGGGCGTTCTGCGCCCTGCGTCCGCCCGGTCACCACGCCGAACGGGGCGAATCGATGGGCTTCTGTCTCTTCAACAACGTCGCCCTGGCGGCCCACGTCCTGCGGCACGAGGCCGGAATCCCGAGAGTCGCGATCGTCGATTGGGACGTGCACCACGGCAACGGCACGCAGCACATCTTCGAGGCCGACCCGTCGGTTCTCTTCATCAGTCTCCATGGCCACCCGCAAACGCTCTATCCGGGCACGGGTTTCGAGCATGAGAAGGGTACGGGCGAGGGAGCCGGCTTCACGCTGAACATTCCGATGATGCCGGGCGCGACCGACGCGGATTATCACCGCGCCTTCGCCGAACAGGTGATCCCCGCGCTCGACCATTTCGCCCCCGGGGTGATCCTCATCTCCGCCGGATTCGACGCGCACGAGAACGACCCACTGGCGTCGATCTGCCTGACAGACGCCGCATTCGCGAGCATGTTGCGCGAGCTGCTGGCCGTCGCCCGCCGTCACTGCCACGGCCGCGTCGTCAGCATCCTGGAAGGGGGGTACAACCTCGAAGTGCTGCGCAATTGCGTCGCCGAGCACGTCCGCATTCTGCGCGAAGAGTGAATCCGTTGGTGGAGAGCAGTGGAGCCGGCGTCTCCGCCCGCCATCAGCGTGGGGCCGGAGTCTCGGCCGGCCATCAGGATCGCGCCGGCCGCTCCGCCCGGTCGACCCGCCCGATCCCACACCCCGACCGGAAACGACGGCGCAAAAAAAAACGGCCCGCTGCCTCCGACCGAGCAGCGGGCCTGGTCCAGATTGGCAAGAAGGGCGAGCCGACTGCATCTTGCCAACCCTCTCCACGCCGCGTGGAGAAGCTTTCCTCACCATGGCAAACACCCTGCCCCCGGCCGCTATTCCCAGGCACCCCAAAATGTGCCACAATTGTCGTGCAAGGTCCCTATGCCGCCGGATTTGCGAATCCTCCAGCGCGTCTTCGCGGGCCACAGTCGCGCCTGGGGCAGCTACCGCTTCGTCTACCCGGTCATCTCGCGACGTGCCCGCGGCCTGAGCATCGGCGTGAACCTCAACCCCGACACGCGCTGCAACTTCGACTGCGTCTACTGCCAGGTGCACCGCCCCCCGGCCGACCCGGATGCGACCGTCGACCTGCCTCAGCTCGAGCGGGAGCTGGCCGACGCCCTGCAAACTTCCGATAACATCCTCCAGTCCGAGCCGTTCCGCGACGTGCCTGCCGAATACCGCCGCGTTCGCGACATCGCCTTCTCCGGGGACGGTGAATCCACTGCCAGCCCGCTCTTCTCGCAGGCCGTCCGCTGCGTCGTCGACGTCCGCGATCGCGTGCTCGGCCCGAACCTGCCGATCGTCGTCATCACCAACGCGACCATGCTGCGGCAGCCGGCCATCGCGGCCGCACTCGAATGGCTCGACGAACACGGTGGGCAGATCTGGGCCAAGCTCGACGCCGGCACCGAGGCGTACTTTCAGCAGGTCGCGCGGGCCCGCGCGTTTCGCCTCGATGAGATCGTCGAGAACATCGCGGCCGCGGCCCGTGTGCGGCCGGTCGTGATTCAATCGCTTTTCATGCGGTTTCGCGGTCAGCCTCCGCCGGACCCGGAGATCGCCGCCTGGCTCGGCCGCCTCCGCCGCATCCTGTCCGCCGGCGGCCGCATCCGTCTCGTGCAGGTCTATACGGTCGCCCGCCCGCCCGCCGAAGAGATCGCCGCGCCGCTCGAGGCATCCGAGCTCGAGCGCATCGCCGAGCGCGTCCGCGCGATGCGCATCCCGTGCGAGGCGTATGGCTGATCCGGCCGGCCCGGCCGCGGCGACGCCTTCGCGGCGTGTGAGCGCCGCCCGCCGGTGCGGCTATTGACCGCCCTTGACGGCTGCGATGTACCGATTGATCTGGTCAATGTGCGACAGGTCGTGGCCGGCCTCCATCTTCAGCATCAGGCCGAGCGATTCGTTGCCGCGCTCGGAATGTCGCCCCTCGCGCTGGAGCTGATCCGGCGTGATCCGCCGCCACAGCCGCAGATTCTCGCCTCGGAATGCCGCGAAGGCCTCGACCAGCTCGCGCGGCTCGCGCTCGTTGTACTTCTGGGCCGCGACCCACAGCTCCTGATCCATGCCGATGATCGTCGGCCGGTCTTCGGCCAGGATGTGCCGCACGCGGAAGCCGAAGACGACCTCGGTGTCCAGCAGGTGGCCGAGAATCTCGCACGGCGTCCACTTTCCCTCGAAGGGTCGGGCGTGAAAGGTCGCGGCCGGGTGCGCCGCGACGATCTGCCGCAGAACGTCCGGCGTCTGGCCGAGCACCTCCAGCGGATCGCGCTGGCCGAGCAGCCCGAGCAGCTTGGCGATATAGCCGGAGGGGTCCTGCACTTCGATGCGGTTGGCGGTCAGTGCCATGGGGTGTCCTCCTGATGTGTGATCTTACGCGGCGGAGGGGGCGGTGGTTCGGGGCCGGTCGCCGCGAATCGGCTGGCAAGCGATGTGCCTCGGCGGGTACAATTCGCCATCATGAAGCTGACCATTGAGATCGAAAAGGGAAGAGGACGGGCGGTGGATCGCGGAGATTCCCGAGCTTCCCGGTGTGCAGGCGTACGGACCCTCGCGAGACAGAGCCATCGCAAACGCCGAGGCGTTGGCGTTTCGCGTGCTCGCTGAGCGGTTGGAAAACGGCGAGCCCATTCCCCAGCTACCGATGCTGTTCGCGGTCGCGTCGTGAGTCCGTGGTCCGCGACTCCCGCGCGGCGCGTCCTGGCGGCGCTGCTTCGCATCGGCTGGCAGATCAAGCGACAGTCGGGATCGCATCGGACTCTGTCACGGACCGGCGGTTCACTCGAAACTTGGCGCTCAGAGTGTGTTGGTTGCTGTTCCTGGACGAGAGCGGGCACGATCATCGAACCATGCCGTATGAGGTGCGCGGCGGCGTGGCCCTCGAGGCCGGCGAGTTGTGGTCGTTCAACCAGGGCGTTCAGCGGCTGGAGCTGGCATCGTTCGGGGCTGCATTGAACCAGTTTCGCGCGGAACTGAAGGGGTGCAAGCTGCTGAATAGGAATCGCTTTGCCTGGGCTGCTCAGGGCCCGCGCATGGAGGACGACGAGCGGCGGCGGTACAGCCGTGGATTCCTCACCAAGGGACTGGAGCATAAGCCGCCGACACGGAGCGAGTTCACCGCGTACGGTCAAGCGTGTCTGGAGATGGCTCGGGGGATGTTTCAGTTGCTCCGGGATCACGGGGGGAGAATCTTCGCAGCCGCTATCCCGAGGAATGCCGCACGGCCGGCCACGTTCGAGGCAGTCGAGTATCTTCGGAAAGACCATGTTTTTATCGCAGCGATACTTCGACTTTCTCGAGCAACAGAGGCAGCAAGGTCTCCTGGTCATGGACGAGGTCGACACGATGACCGACCGCCGTTTCATGCGGCGGCTCGAAGCGTACTTCACCAAGCCGAAGACCGGCCGGTATCGGACGGCCTGGATCGTGCCAACGCCATTCTTCGTGTCGTCGGACATGACCTACCCCGTTCAAGCAGCCGATCTCGCGATCTACTGCGTCAACTGGGCGTTCCGGCTGCCTTCGCGTGGAATGGATGCACCGGCGCGAATCGAAATCGCGGATGAGTTCGGGCCGTGGCTGAATCAGCTTCAGTTCCGCGGAGAGACCGACACGCGCGATGGGGCCGTGTTTCTGGAGTTCGGGATCGTTTTCGTTCCCGACCCCTATACGTCGAGATGAGCGCAGCAAAAAGGAGGCAACGCTGTCAGGGCCACCCGAGAGCAGCCCTTCGGCCGAGCCTCCAAATGGAGGATCGACTGGACGCACAGCAGAGGCAAGCCCGACGCCCCCCAGCGGCGGTTGCGGCCTATAATATCGACAAGCACACGCCGCCGATCTGCGGTCATTCCACCTCGCCGGGCTCCATTGCCGGTCCTGGCCGGGCGCGCGCTCCTGACGTGAAGCGGACCGGCGGCGGGTGATGAACGCGCGCTTTCGGAGTTGTCCTCGACGGGATCGAATCACCGCTCCCCCACGTACATCACGTAATCCCCCCGGTCCAGGTCCTCCTCCCGCAGCTCGCCGGCCGCCTCCTCAACCAGGCTCACCACGCACAGCCGCACGCCCGGCCGCAGGGATCGCAGCGCCAGCACCAGCCCGCCGTCGTGGTCGCTGTGGAACTGGCCCACCACGTGCACGACCGGCGCCGCACCTTCCTCGATCGCCCGCGCGATCGTCTCCGCCATCGTCCAGTCCCACAGGCTCTGCGAGCGGAACATCGCGTCCAGCTCCGCCTGCTGCTCCTCCGCGCTGGGCGGCCCGTCGCTCTCCGCCCGCCCGTGACCGACCATCCCGCCCATCAGCTCGTCGAACCGCTCGCGATACGGGCCCGTCGGCAGCTCATCCGGCACACGCACCAGCCGCCGCTGCTCCGCCGTCAGCGACGCCAGCCGCTCGAAATCCTCCTGCCGCACGAGCCGCACGTAGGCCCGCGGCGCGTTGGCCGCATACACCCGCCGCCCGCCGGCCTTCGCCGCCTCCAGCATCGCCCGATGCCCCGGCGGATAATTCCCCTCAGTCCGTCCCGTCCGCTTGCGAAACACATCCTCGCTCGAGAGCCCCGCCAGGTAGTCGTCGACGCGGCTCTGCTCGTCGCGCTCGAAGAACTCCAGGCTCAGCGCCGCGGCCGCGGAACGATCGAGGATGTCCTCCCACAGCGCCGCCGCACACGCCAGCCCCAGCGGGTGGCCGTGCGTCTCGCCGATGATCACGGCGTCTGCCGCGATCGCGTCTTCCACGAGCGTCGCCCAGTCCACGGCCGCCGCGGCCCGCGCGTCATAGACCGGCAGTGCCCGCGGGTCCTGCGGCGGCGGCCATGGCTCTGGCGGCCGGCGGTCGCTGCTCGCGCAGCCGGCGAGCGAGAGCAGAATCAGGACAATTCCGAGTCGAATCGTGCAGCGGGCGATCATGATCGTCTCCGGCGGTTTCCGGCGGCCGGCTTGCAGCGCGGCGCCGCCAGGTGCATGCTATCGCCAGTGGCGGTTGGCGGCGCGGCCTGACAGCCTCAGTACGCCTGTTGCTGGAGGACGCTGGCGATGATGACGCTGGATGATCTCGCGGGCGATTGGCAGGCGCCGCGGCACGAGGAACACTTCAGCCTGCCTGCCATCACGAGCGAGCGCGGAATTGTGCAGGCCGCCTGGGGGCTGTCCGGCGTGCAGAACTGGATCTGCCCGCCGCTCGGTCTGCCGACGCCCACCGCGCTGCTGTTCTATCGCGACGGCGAGCGCATCCGCCGCTTTCCGCGCGACGTCGAGTATCGCTGGAAAGCCTACGAGATCGAGCGCCGCTCGCACGGCGTGACCAGCACGCTGCGGCTGGCGGCCGACCGAAACGTCATCATCGAAAAGCTCCGCTTCAGCAAGCCGTTGACGATCTACCTCGTCTTCACCGGCCTGCCGCGCGTCTGGCGCTTCACCGACTACTGGAACCTCCCGCCCGAGGATGTGCCGCAAATGAACGTCCGCGGCACGGAGTCGGGATTCGTGCTGGACGACACCAAGACCTTCGGCGTGGCCGAGTTCGTGGTGCCCGGCGCCCGCCAGGTCTTCTCCGACATCCTCGCCTGGCTCGACGGCGAACCGCCGAGCGAGCGCGGCCGGGCCGGCGTGGCCCGGCTCAGCGTTCATGCCGGCGAGGAGGTCACCTGGTACGCCGCGCTCGGCGCCGACCCGTGGAGCGAAGGGTGGGCCGGCCGGCAGCTCGGCGGGTCGCCGGAGTCCGTCTGGGACTCCGCCAAGGCACGCTGGGAGCACGTCTGGAAGGCCGCCTTTACGCCCCGCAACGACGTGTTCTCCGGCCACCTGCCGAAGCACGATGGCGAGCTGGCCCGGCTCTACTACATGTCGGTGCTGACACTGCTCCAGACCCGCCGCCGGCACCCTGCGCCAACGCCGCGGACCGAGATCGCGACGGGTGGCCAGTGCATCTGGAGCGAGGCCAAGCGCCCGCTCGAGACCGCCTACGTCTGGGGCGGTCCCGAGGGCGCCCCGAGCACGAGCTTTCTCTGGGAGGTCGAGTTCCAGGCCCCGCTGCTGGCGCGGCTCGATCCGGCCGTGTTGCGGGCACAGCTCGAGGCGATGATGCGGGTCGACCTTCGCAGGCACTGGGGCATCGAGACCGTCAGCGGGGCGGGGGCCGGCATGGCGTATGGCGTCAACCCCGGGGCGTTCCTCTCCTGCGTCTCCGACTACGTCCGCATCACCGGCGACCGAGAGTGGGCGCTGCGGCACGTCGACTACCTCAAGAGCTGCCTGCGGCCGGAGCTGACCGACTACGGCGATTGCCAGAACATCCTCGAGTGTGTCAGCACGTATGAGCACACGGTCGCGGCGTTCAATGCGCTGGCGGTCGCGGGGCTGCGCTTCATGGCGGAGCTGACCGGCGACAAGCACTACGCCCGGCAGGCCGATTCGCTGGCCCGCGAGGTGCTCGGGCTCTACGAGGGCGGGCCGTGGGCGTGCCTTCAGCCGGACGGCTCGCGCCGCGTGGTCAAGACCGTGCTCGACTTCGTCTACGTCGGCCGCAGCATGACGGCCGACCTGCCGGACGACGTCAGGCGCGGCATGGTGGAGTTCTTCGAGCGCGAGCTGCAGACGCCCGACTGGCTCTATGCGCTGGCGCCGAGCGATCCGGACGCTCTGACGCGCAAGTTGCCAAGCTTTCAGACGTACCGCGCCGACCACCAGGCGACGGGCTCCTATGACGGCTGGCCGGCCCGGGCCGCGGGTGTGCTGCTGCGGTTCGGTGAGCGGGAGAAGGCGATCGGCTGGATGAAGCGGATTCAGGAGCTGACGCGCGAGGGGCCGTTCGGCCAGGCGCATTTCATCCACCCCGAGGGCGCCCGCAAGGCGAGCTTCTTCAACGGGAACTGCTACTTCGAGTCGGCCGGTTGCGGATTTGCGACGACGATTCTGGAGGATCTCCCGCAGCGGTAGCCGCAAGCGGCGCACTTTTCTCGCTGGCGGTCGGTGGAAGAGGTGTCGTGGACCGGCGGCGGGGCCGGAGTCGGCCGCGGCCGCTGGGAGAGGATCAGTTGTACGGGCGGGACGCCCGTACCACCCGGATCAGACGGGCGAGACGCCCGTACCACCCGGATCAGGCGGGGGAGATGCCCGCGCTTTCCGAGGCGCGCAGATCGGGCAGGTCGACGGGCGTGCCCGTGTAGGCCGCGTAAGCCGCCCAGAGCATGTCCACGTCGCTGAATTGCGGCTGCCAGCCCAGAATGGAACGGGCGGCGGCCGTGTCGAGAACGTAGTCGACGCTGGCAATGCGGAACTGCTCGGGCACGAGCGGTGCAGCGCGCAGTGCGTGCAGCGCCCAGAGCGCGGCGTGCATCAGGCCGGCCGGCGTGGGCAGCAGCCTCGAGCTCGAGCCGGCCCGGCGGATCAGCTCCAGAAGAAGCTCGCGCACGCTGGGCGGGTCGCTCGAGCCCAGGTTGAACGTGCCGGCGACGCGGCCCGTCGCGGCCAGCAGGCAGGCCGCGGCGACATCGGAGACGGCCACCATCTGATAGCGGTTACGGCCGTCGCCGATCAGCGGCACGCGGGCGCCGCGGCGGATGCGGTCGAACAGGCGCCGCAGCACGCCGAGCCGGCCGGGGCCGATGATCAGCCGCGGCCGCAGAACGGTCAGGCCGAGCCCGCCGGCCTCGGCGGCGCGGGCAATCTGCTCGCTTTCGAGCTTGCTGCGGCCGTATGGGCCGACCGGGTGGCAGGGATCGTCCTCGCGGACCGGCCGGGGGCGCGGTGAAGCTGTGTCGGGGTCGGGCCGGACGGGGGGCAGGCCGTAGACCATGTCGCTGGAGACGAGGACGAGGTGCCTGGCGCCTGCGTCGACGGCGGCGGTGACGAGGTTGTGGGTCATGACGACGTTGGCGGTGAAGAATTCGTCCATGTGCCAGCGGGGCACACCGCTGTGATATTGCCGGGCGGCCGTGTGGATGACGACGTCGACGCCGCGGCAGGCGCGGCGGCAGGTATCGTGGTCGAGCAGGTCACCGTGGACGTGCTCGAGGGTCGCGGGCGGCTTCGCGAGCGTGAAGGCGGGATCGGTGCGGTGATGGTCGAAGGCGCGGATGGGCAGGGCCGCGCGCGCGGCCTGCGTGAGAATCTCGCGGCCGACCAGGCCCATCGCACCAGTGAGCAGAATCATCGGGGCTCGTCCTGAGCGCTGCGCCGCTCCGTCGTCTGGGCCGTGTTACGGGCAGACGCTGCCATAAGCACCCAGCAGCGTCAGCAGGTCATCGAAATCCGTATCCGCGTCGCCGTCGAGATCGCCGGCCGCGTCGACGTCGTAGGCACCGAGCAGCACGACCATATCCGCGAAGTCAACCCGCAGGTCACCCGTCAGATCGCCGTCGCATTCGAGCGATATCAGCCAGGCGCCGCGGCCCTGCGTCATTGCGATCAGCCGGCTGCGGGGAGTCTCGAGCCGCAGATCGATCACGGCCGCCGTCGGCAGACCCTCGCCGAAGCGGTGCCACGAATCGCCGTCGTCGATGCTGCGATAGACGCCGACATCGGTGCCGGCGTAGAGCACGGGCATCGGCCCGCGCTCGTCGGCCGCGACGGTGTTGACGGGCAGGTCGGGCAGGTCGCCGTCGAGCACTTCCCACGTCTGGCCGGCGTCGCGCGTGCGGCGGACCTGGTCCTGGCCGAATTGGGCGACGGCGAGATACGCGGTGAAGGCGTCGTGCGGCGAGACGAAGAGCTCGCGCGTGACGCGCGGCCAGCCGGGCACTCCGCTGAGCATCGTCTCGAAGCTCGCGCCGAAGTTGAAACTGACTGCGATGTTGCCGTCATTGGTGGCGGCGTAGACGACGTCCGGGTCCGACGGGGCGAGGGCGAGCGAGCGGATGGCCGCGGGCGGGCCGTTGGTCAGGTCGCCGCTGGCGATGCTGAAGGAGGTGCCGCCGTTGGTGCTGCGATAGATGCGATGGGTCGCGTAGAGCATCAGCGACGAGTTCTCGGGATGAATCAGGTAGGGGGGCAGGAAGCAGTTGCGGTCGGAGCCGCTGATGCCCGAGCCGACGGCGGAGAAGGAATTGCCGCCGTTTGTGGAGCGGTAGAGGTTGCCCGTGCCCTGGAACTCGCAGAAGACCCGGCTCGGGTTGAGTTGGTCGAGCTGCGTCCAGCCGCCGTCGCCGCCGAAGACCTGCGTCCAGAGCAGCGAGTCGGTGCTGCGGCGGTTGGTGCCGTTGTCCTGTGTGCCGCCGAAGAGCACGCGGTCGTCGGTGGGGTGCGTGCTGGCGCCGGCGTAGAACTGAATCAGGCCCAGGCCGTCATTGAGCGAGCTCCAGGTGCCGCCGAGGTTGCTGCTGCGATGAACGCCGCCGTCGTCGCCGACGACGAGCCGGCCGGCCGCGTCCCAGGCGGCTGCGTGCAGGTCGACGTGCGGCGGCGTGACGGTGGACCAGCTTGCGCCGCTGTTGGTCGAGCGCTCGAAACTGAGGCCGCCCATGAAGACCGTGTTGGCATCCGCCGGGCTGACGCTGACGACGGAGAGGTACCAGCCGTAGGAGGCCTGGATGTTGCTCAACGGCATCTGGGACCAGGTCGCACCGGCGTCGTCGCTGCGATAGGCGCCGCGCATCGAGGCCCCGCCGCCGAATGCGTCGCAGGGATTCGTGATGAGGGCGTAGAGCCGCTGCGGGTTCGTCGGCGCGACGGCGACGGTGATGCGGCCGACGCCGGTGGGCAGGCCGCCCGCGAGGCGGGTCCAGCTCGCGCCGCCGTCGAGCGATTTGTAGATGCCGTTGTCGGGCGAGCCGAAGATGCGGCCGATGCCGACGTAGACGACGGTCGGGTTCGTGGGGTCGAGGGCGAGACTGGTCGCCGAAAGCGCGGGCAGGCCGTTGGTCAGGTGCGTCCAGGTCGCGCCGCCGTCGTCGCTGCGGAAGGCGCCGAGCGGGCCGGCCGCGGCGGGGTGGCCCTTGGCGGCGGCGAGCTCCGGGAAGCCGCCCGCGCGCGTGATCGACGCATAGACGACGTTCGGATTGGTCGGATCGACGACGATGCTCGAGAAGCAGCGGCCGGCGAAGGTCGACTCGGCCAGCAGCGTCCAGGTCTGTCCGGCGTCGGTGGACTTGAGCAGCCCCACCCCGTAGCGGCTATGGTTGGCGTAGTTGGCTTCGCCTGTGCCGGCGTAGATGACGTTTTCGTCGCCCGGGTCGAGCGCGAGGGCTCCGATGGCGCTGGTCGGCCAGTCGTCGCTCAGCGGCGTCCAGCTCAGGCCGCCGTCGGTCGTCTTCCAGACGCCGCCATCCGCGCCGGCGACGTAGTAGACGTTCGCGTCGGTCGGGCTGCACACAACGGCCGAGACGCGGCCGGTGTAGGAGCCGTTGGAGATCGGCGCCGGACCGAGCTCCTGCCAGACGGGGCCGTCGGCGAGGGCGGTGCCGCTGATCGCGAGCGCCGCGATGGCGCTGAGGAGCGCGGCCGGGCGGCGCGTGGCGCTGCGGGAGGCGGTGTTGTTCATCGCTCGTCCTCCCCGGCCGGGGCGTCGCCCAGCTCAGGCACGTCGAAGGCCACGGTGCCGCTGAAGAGGTCCCACGCGGCGTCGCTGTCGGGCGGGCTCGGGCGGGCAGACTGGAAGGCGAGGAGCCAGGCACCGCCGGCGTCGATGTGAAAGCGGCCCATGCCGCCGCGGTCGCTGACGGTCTGCTGCGAGCGGCCGGTCGGAACGTGCAGCGCGGTAACGGTGACGCCGCCGGCCTTGTCGCCCTGCACATAGACGCGGATCGGCAGGTCGCTGCCGAGTGTGAGCGCGGTCGGATCGGCCAGCAGGCGAATCTCGGCCGGCTGGCCGGTTTTGCTCATCACTGTGGCCGACGGCGCGCGGCGGGCACCCGCAGGGCGGATGATGGACTTGGCGGAAACGTAGTGGCGCACGCGGACGGACGCCGTATCGGCCACCTCCGCAGCGCCGGGCTCGCCGGCCGCATCGGCCGTCTTCGCCAGGCGGGCGATTGGGGCGGCCGGCGCGGTCACGATGGCCGGCCGCTGGTCGAGGCCGATGACGGTGGCGTCGTCTCGGCCGATCTGAACGCGCGGCTCGGGCCGGCCGAACGGGGCGAGGGCCTGGAGATTCTGCTGCTCGCCGGCGGAGCGGGCGAAGAACCACTGGCAGCGATCGGCCGGCCAGGCGAGCTGCGGAGCGTCGGCGGCGGCCGACGCGCGGAGCTGGAGCTCGAGCGGGGTGGCCGGGGGGGCGGTGTAGGCCAAGGGGATCAGGAACTGGGGCGGTGGGGCGGCGCCGGTTTGGCCGCTCGCGGCGGGCGGGCCGGCCGCGGGGGTTGATTGAAAGAGCGCGCCGGATAGCGCGATCGCGAGTGTGAGCGGCAGCATCGTGCGTCTCCGATTGGCTTGCCCCGAGACTCAGCGTAGCTGTTCGGGTGAGCGAATTCAACGATTTGCCGGCTGCGGCGGCGGTCGTCGGCCGAGAGGAACGGAGGCACGACAGGTCGGAGACCTGTCGTCCAGACCGGTCGGAGACCGGTCCCCCAAGAGCAATGACCGGTCGGAGACCGGTCCCCCAAAGGCAATGACCGGCCGGAGACCGGTCTCCCAAAGGGTGGCATGGGCAAGCGAAGCTTGCCCGTGATGCATCGCTTGCCCGTGACGCATGGCTCGCCTGTGATGCGAAGCTGCCCGCGTTTCGCTCGGCCGATTGAGATCGGCGCCACAGGAGCGGCGCGGCCGGGTGCCGTTTCGCGCGGGGCGGCGCGGGTTCTATAATCCGTGCATCATGGCCGCTTCAGGCACGGAACCAACCAGCCGCATCTGGGATCGCAGCGACCTGGCGAACCCGCACGTGCACGACGACAAGGCGGACCGCGTGCGGGCGATGTTCGACGCGATCGCGCCCACCTATGAGCGCGTCAACAGCGTCGCCAGCCTGGGGCAGGATGCCCGCTGGCGGCGGATGGCGATCCGCATGGCCGAGGTGCGGCCGACGGATCTGGCCCTCGATCTGTGCTGCGGCACGGGCGACATGATCCGCGAGCTGGATGCGGGGCCGGTGCGGCCGCGGCTGATTATCGGCGTTGATTTCGCGGCCCGGATGCTGGGGGCGGGGTGCTATCGAGGCGTGCGGACACCGGTGCAGCTTTGCCGGGCGGATGGGCTGCGGCTGCCGCTGGCGGATGCGTCGGTCGACCTGGTGACGTGCGCGTTCGGCGTGCGGAACTTTCAGGACCTGGCGGCCGGTCTGGCGGAGATGCGGCGCGTGCTGCGGCCGGGGGGGCGGGCGGTGGTGCTGGAGTTCGCCCGGCCGGGCAACCGGGTGCTGCGCTGGGCGCATGGGGTGTACACCGGCCGCGTGCTGCCGCGGATCGCGGCGTGGATCAGCCGGGACACGAGCGGGGCGTATGAGTACCTGCCGGCGTCGATCCAGACATTCGAGCCGCGCGAGGCGATGGTGCAGCGGCTGCGTGAGGCGGGCTTTTCGCCGGTGGTGACGAAGACGATGAACCTGGGGGGTGTTGTGGTCTATCGAGCGGGGCGGGGGTAGGGGGCATCGAGCGCCGTCGCACTCGGGCGCAGCCAGTCACAGGTAACGCAGGCTGGGTAACGCGGGCGTCCGGGCCGCGCTTGGCCTCGAGGTGCGAGCACCTGGCGCAATCAACCGGCGCGTGGTGCGGGTGGATGTCATCTGGCGCTTGCGCGGGCGGCGCGCCACCCCCAGCCCGCTCCGCCACCCGGGACGTTGTGTCCGGGACAAGCGGTCGCGGCTCGGACCACGCGCGGAGCGCTACGGCATCATCTGTCCGAAGTTGTCGAGCAGCCAGACGAGGTCGCGGAAGTCGACGTCGCCGTCGGCGTCGATGTCGCCGTCGGTGTACTCCGGCTCGGCGGTGCCGTAGCGGCTCATGAGGCGCGCGAGGTCGGCCAGGTCGACGACGCCGTCTTCGTCGAGGTCTCCGGGCAGATAGGGGGTGAGGATGATCGGCTCGCTGCTGTAGGTCAGAATCTGGCCGTGGTTGTTGATCTTCTGACAATTGACAATCTGCGCGTGCTGTGGGGCTGTCCCCGGCGCGAGCAGCTCATTGATGTTTCGCATGTCGTTGACGGGGTCCCAGATCATGCCGAATGCGACGTGGGGGCAACACGAATAACCGGCAGCACCGGAGACCTCTCCGCGGTCGTTGATGTCCTCTCCGAACGACAGGGCACGAAACCCAGGTGGTGCTGGCAGAATGATGAGGCCCTCGACTTCGCTCCAGACAAAGGCCCGCGTGCCTTGGGGCGTTAGAGCAATGCCGGTCACTTGGTCCAGATTGTTAATGGCGTTGGCCTGAGCGGCGAAGCTGCCGTCAGGCAGATGATCCAGCGGCCGAATCCCGTTGACCTCGTCCCAGATAAACGCCTCCACGTAGTTCTCGCTCGCGCTCCAACCAACAGCTTTTGAGTTATTGTTGATGTCATAGGCGACGCTGATAGTTTGTCCCCCCGGCAAATCACCTAGTGGCTGCATTCCGCGCTTTTGATCCCAGATGAACGCGCAGGTACTCGTCTGCGGATCGAAACTGCATCGGCTGACGCCGACAACCTGATCGAGATCGTTGATTCCGCGCGCTGACGCGTAGCGAGTACCGCCCGGTAAGTCACCTAGATTGATGAACCCAGTATCCGGCGACCAGAAAAACGAATCGTTATTGCCAAGATCTGAACTACTCACGCCGCAGATATGGCCGAGATTGTTGATCGATCCATCGTTGCTGCCGCGATCCCCGCCGGGCAAGTCGCCAAGAAACCGGCCACCAGCCACTGGATCCCAAACGTATATCTCGTTGAAATATGGTCCGTCAAACGGTGCTCCGTCACCTACGACCTGAAGAAGGTCATTAA
>CAZXUI010000063.1:27410-27491 GCA_964643885.1 uncultured Planctomycetales bacterium | reverse complement strand
GGACGACCGGTCTCCGACCGGTCGACCTGCTCGTGCGAGATTCCCATCTCGCACCCACCACCGCCGTGCGCGTCAGAACCC
>CAZXUI010000063.1:0-27310 GCA_964643885.1 uncultured Planctomycetales bacterium | reverse complement strand
GCCGCGCCAAGCGGCGGGCCTCCTGGCTACCAGCAGACCCCGTGCTCGGCGCACGGGGTTCTGATCCTGCTGCCCACGAAACGCTCGTGCGAGATTCCCATCTCGCACCCACCACCGCCGTGCGCGTCAGAACCCGCCGCGCCAAGCGGCGGGCCTCCTGGCTACCAGCAGACCCCGTGCTCGGCGCACGAGGTTCTGATCCTGCTGCCCACGAAACGCTGGTGCGAGTTTCCCATCTCTCACCACACCATTTGGGTGCCCTGCCGACGGCTGTCCGCGTCGGCAGTGCGGCACGCTACAGACGCGCCCCATAGCTTCCCCGCCCCGGACACACCGATCAACCGCCCGCGCGGCCGGTTCCCTCACCCCCGCCCCGCGCATATCATCCTGTCTTACCGGGACGACTGAATGCACCGAGCCCTCGAGTTCATCCGATCCGACGACGTCCCCCTCCTCGCACGAACCAACTACCGCCTCGAACGCCTGCACATGGCCGCCTGGGGCGTCTTCGCCGGACTCGTCGAGGGAAACACCTCCAGCATCGTCGTCGCCAAGACCTTCAACGGCTCCCCCTTCCTGGTCGCATTCGTCGTCGCCACCCCCATGCTGGCCAATCTCCTCAGCCTGCTCTGGGGAGTATTCGTCCGCGGCCGGTCCCGCCGCAGCGTCTTCCTCCTCGCGGCCGGGCTGGCCATCGCCTGCATCGCCTCCGTCGGCCTCACGCCCCAGGGCGACGGCCCCTGGGCCGGCTGGCTCTTTGCCGGCCAGCTCGCGCTCGCCCGAATCTTCCTGGCCGGGTTGATCACCGTCCGGACCAGCATCTGGGGCGCGAACTATCCCACCGCCGCCCGCGCACGCATCACCGGCCGGCTTCAGGGCCTGCGCTTCCTCGTCGGCCTCGTCGCCACGGCCGCCATCGCTGCGCTCTTCACGCGCGATCCCGACACGTACCGACTCGTCTACCCGGCCATCGCCGCCGTCGGCGCGCTTTCGCTCCTGCCGATCCGCCGAATTCGCGTCCGCAAGGAACGCCTGGAGCGGCGCCGCTTCCGCGAGCTTCAAGTGCGGGCCGGCGTCCGCCCGGGCCGCGGCTTCTACACCGGCCTGGCCGAGGCCGCGGGCATCCTCCGCAACGATCGCGAGTTCTCGCGCTACTGCACCGCCCAGTATCTGCTCGGCTCGGCCGCGCTCATGACCGACGCGATCATCACCATCGCCGTGACGACCCGCCTCTATACGCTGGTCGCCGACGAGCACGCACCGCTGAGCTACCTCAACGCCAGCATCCTGCTCGATCTCGTCCCTGCCGCCGTGCTGCTGCTGACGATCCCCTTCTGGGCCCGCTACTTCGACCGCGTCGGCGTGCTCCGCTTTCGCGTCATCAACAGCGCCATCTGGTTCGGCTCGCTCGGGCTCGCGACGGCCGCGCTCGCCGTCCTTCATCGCGACCACTACGCCGCCGGCTGGCTCTCGATGCTCCTGCTGGCCGGCTCACGGCTTCTCAACGGCGCCGCCCGCAGCGGCGGCGCGATCGCCTGGAACCTCGGCCACCTCCACTTCGCCGGCCGCTACAATGCCGACCTGTACATGGGTATCCACGTCGCTCTGACCGGACTGCGCGGAATTCTCATGCCCTTCGTCGGACTCTGGACTTACGAAGTGCTCGATTGGTATTCGCTGCTCATCGCGACCGCGCTGGCACTCGCCGGACTCGAGCTCTTCCGCCGCCTGGCCGGCGCACAATCGCTCGCATCCGCCGCCGTCGCGGAGCCGGGCGAAGCCGCCGCAGTGCCGGACGCAGATTCCGACATCGGCGATCCGGCCGTCGACGCGTCGCGCATGTCGCCCCACGCCGACCCGCCCCGACCGCCGCGGCCGGCCGGCCACGGAGCGGTCCACAAATGAGTCGCCTCGGTCTGTGCCTCTGTCTCGCGCTGGGCGCCGCGGCGCCGCTGCCCGCGCAGGTCTGGTTCAGCGAGCTGCTTATCAACCTGCCCGGCGGGGACGACGGGCTCGAGTCGGTCGAGCTGCAATCGCCCCAGGCCGATTTCAAGTTCGACGGCTGGCTGCTGATCATTCTTGACGGCGACGGCAGCAACTCCGGCCAGGTCGATCAGATCCTCGACCTTACGCTTCTCCAGGCCGGCGCGAACGGCCTGCTGCTGATCCGCGACGCCGACACGGTCCTTGAACCGCCGCCGGACCCCGCCACGAGCGTCGTGATCATCGATCTCACGCCCGACCTGGAGAACGGCTCGTCGACCTTCATCGTCGGCGAAGGCAGCGTCGCCTTCCGCGTAGGCGACGATCTCGACGCCGACAACGACGGCCGGCTCGACGACTTGGCCGTTTTTTCGCAGCTCGCCATCGCCGATGCGGTCAGCTTCCGCGAGGCCGGCGCCGGCCAGGAGTTCGAGTTCGCCGACCAGCTCGGCGGCACGGCGCTCGGCCAGTTCGCCTTCACGCCCGACGCCCTCTACCGCGTGCTCAACTGCAACGACGGCACGCCGTGGAGCTGGGCCGGCGGGGATGTGGCGGGCACGGCCCCCGGCCCGTTTACCTGGGTGAGCGGCGCGACGTTCGGCTGGTCGAGCGTCGAGGTGGACGATCCCTCCGGGCGCACGCTCGACCCCGGCTCGCTCAACTTCTGCTATACCCCCTGCCCGTGCATCGGCGATCTGGACGGCGACTGCCGCACCGGTTTCGAAGACCTGCTCGTGCTGCTGACGCAATTCGACCAGTCCGGCTCGGCCGACTTCAACAGCGACGGGACGGTCGATTTCCTCGACCTGGTGACGTTTCTTGCGGACTACGGCTGCACGCGGCCGTAGTCCGCGGCTGACTCCCTCAATCCCTCCCCTTCCCCACAATCCCCTCCACATCCACCTCCAGCGCCGCAACCGCATGCCTCAGACCGTAATTCTCCAGCACGCCCGGATGCAGCTCGCCCATCACGCCGATCACCGCCCCGTCCGCCCCAACGATCTCGGCCACGCGGCCGGCGATGAAACTCGCGTGCGTCGCCGCCCGCACCGTCGCCCCCGCCTCCAGCTCGTGCACCAGCGCGTCGAACACAGCCCGGATATCCGCATACCCCACGTGCGTACCGATCATCACCGCCCCGAGCCTGCGCCGCTCGCGGGCGCCCGTCTCCGCCGCCTGGTCCACAAAGCAACAGTCCCCCACCTCGAACAGGTGCTGCGGCAGGTCGTAACGCTTGTTGATCGCCAGCGTCTCCATCAGCCCCGGCAGCAGCGACACGCGCGCCAGAGTCTGCTCCGTGCTGATCGGGTTCTCGATCAGCACCGCCCGCGGATCGCTCGCCAGCCCCCACCTCTCGAACGCCGCCGCCTCGCTGCTGAGCGTCAGCGTCATCACCTGGTGAAAGCCCAGCCCGGTCATGATCCGCCGCACGACCGCCGACTGCTCCTCGATCTGCCGCGGAGAGCCCACCGTGAACGTCGGCACCAGCTCCGGCACCAGCTTGTCGTAGCCGTACGCGACGGCCGCATCCTCGATCAGATCGATCGGGTGCATGATGTCGTTGCGCCAGGCCGGCACGCGCACCACCAGCGACCCGCCCCGCACCTGCACGCCGTGCCCCATCCGCTCCAGCAGCTTGCCCAGCGCCGCCGCATCGAGCTCCACGCCGATCGTCTCCGCCGCCGACCGCACATCCACCGCCATCTCGCTCGGCGAGAAATCCGGCGTTACGATCTTGCCGCCGGCGTACTCGATCTGCACCGCCTCGATCCGCAGCTCCGGCATCACCTCCTTCAGCCCGCTCAGCAGGATGTTCAGCGCCCGGTCCACCGTCCGCTGCGCCAGACCCGTCACATCCACGAAGCACTGCTTCGTCGAAAGCGTCACCCGCGTCGCCTCGCTGTTGATGATCGGCGGCATCGACAGCACATTGCCGTGCCCGTCCGCAAGCAGCGGCACCGCATCGAACCCCGCCAGAAGATGGGCATACGCCCGCCCCGTCTTGTGCTGCTCCAGAATCTCCCGCGGCGTCAGATTCGTCCCCGCCCGGCCCGCGTCGAACCCCAGCGGCACGAAGCGCAGTTCGTCCAGGCCGACCGCCCGATATTGCACCGGCCGGTCGAGCTGGAGCTTGTCCAGGTCATACACGCCGATCGAGGCCAGCTTGCGGTCCCGCCCCAGGGCCCAGTGCAGGTCCTCCTGAAGGTTCATCAGCAGCTTGATCCGCTCGTTATCGAAGCGCACGTCGCGCAGAACGGCACAGGCGATGTACGGCCGGTACGAATGATCCCGCCCCAGCCGCCCATCGACCTGGACGTGCAGCCTGGCCGGCTCGACTGGGTACTCGACCAGCCCCGTCCGCACGCCGAGAAAGCCGCGCATGTAGCGGGCCATCCCGCCCGGGTCGAAGATGTCCGGCCGCACAGCCAGCATATCCAGCCGGGCGACCTTGCTCGTACCGGTCTCGCGGACGCCGTCCGGCCGCTCGCGGAAATCGGTCCCACACTTGCCACAGCTCAGCGGCTCGCCCTGCGCCTCGGTCCGCTCGATCACGTTCTCGCAGACGCGGCAGGCGAAGACGCGGGTCGTGGTCAGTTCATCGACCTCGACGCCCATGTCGTGCAGCGTCTGCGGCACGTCCGCCTCGTCGAGCACTTTCCGCTCGGCGTTCACGAGCCGCAGGAGCAGCTCGACCGGCATGTTGATGACGGGCATGGGATTCTCAGCTCAACTTGTAGGGTGCGTCCCCTGACGCACCAACTGCCTCGGCCCCGGCGGGCCAACCGAATCAATTCGTCCCGCCAAGCCCAGACGAAGACGATACGCAGCACGACGCCCCATTCGCATTACAAAAAGCGGCCCATTCGGAAACCGCATCTTCGCACGATTCGAAGCGGCCAAGACTTCCGGGCCAACCTCGTATTCGGACGTGTCGAGATTCATCGCGACGAACTCGCCGTCGTGCGTGGTTTCGAGCTTCTCTCTGACAGCGTCGTACGCGACTCTTGCTCTCGCCGCCAGCTCGCTGGATGACATCTCGGCATCCATCAATCGTGTCCTGGGGCGATTCTGCCTGTGGCCACGCCCACGTTCACCCTGTGAAAGAACGTTTGCGCAGACCACGATTGTGCGAACGACACCGCGCCACCTCACGCCCTCCCCAGCGGCGTCTCCCGCAGCCACGGCATCGTCGCAAAATACAGATCGCCGATGTTCTTCAGCCCGTGGATCATCATCGCCAGCCGCTCCAGCCCCAGGCCCCACGCCAGGACCCGGTCAGGAATCCCCAGCGGCAGCGTCACCTCCGGCCGGAATATCCCCGAGCCCCCCATCTCCACCCACTCGCCCCGGTGCTCGAGCCACAGATACACCTCCGCCGACGGCTCCGTGTACGGAAAGAAGCTCGGCCGGAAACGCACCTTCGGGAAGCCCATCTTTCCGTAGAAGGCGGCCAGCGTCCCCAGCAGCGTCGCCAGGCTCGCTTTCGGGTCGACGATGATCCCGTCCACCTGGTGAAAGACCGGCAGGTGCTTGTAGTCCACCGTCTCGCGCCGAAAGACCGGCCCGATCACGAAGTACTTGCCCGCCGTCCCCGGCGGGTGCGCCGCCAGCGCCCGGATCGTCGCCGCCGTCGTGTGCGTCCGCAGCACCGGCTTGTGCGCCAGCTCGCGGCTCCAGCGATAGCGCCAACCCGTCGAACCGGTCTCCCCCCCGTCCTCGTGCGTCGCCCGCACACGCTCGACCAGCCCATCATCCGGCAGCCGGCACCGCGCCGGCCGCGAGACATAGAACGTGTCCTGCATGTCGCGCGCGGGGTGGTCCTGCGGCTGAAACAGCGCGTCGAAGTCCCAGAAGCTCGACTCCACCCACGGGCTGACGATCTCCGTGAACCCCAGCTCCAGGAACACGCGCCGCACCTTGTCCAGCGTCCGCTGGAACGGATGCTCCTTGCCCGGATAGAGCTTCTTGGCCGAGAGCGTCACGTCGTACGGCTGAAGATCGACCTCGCGCCACCCCCCGTCGCTCAGCAGCTCCGGCGTAAGAGCCGTCACGGTCCGCCGCCCCGTCACGCCGGCGGCCAGCAGCTCGGTCCCCTCGCCGGTAATTCGGACCCAGCGGTCCGTCCGCGGCTTGATATTCAGGAATCCCTTGCGCTTGCCGAGCAGCTCCACGGCCGCCGCCACGTCGATCCCCGCCGCCTCCAGCTCCTCCCGCCGCGCGACCCGGCCGTCGCCGAGCGCCGCCAGGAGCTGCTCGTCGGGCCCAAGCGCCAGCGGCTCGGCCCGCCCGGCCGGCAGGAGCTCCAGCATCTCGCCCTGCTTGGCCGCCCACCCCCGCTGCGCCAGAAACCGAAGCGACTGCCCGACTTGCGCCGCTGAAAGCCCGCAATGGGAGGGGATCTCCGTCAGCGAAGCCGACCCGCCCTGCGAGCGCAGCACGCGCACAATCACGCGCTCCGGCAGCTCGGCCGACCGATAGGCCTGCCCCTCCTTGCCGAGGCTCAGCTCTTCGAACGCGCGCTCCTCGACCTGCACCAGCCCGCGCTCGGTAAGTGTTGTGCACGCAGCAGTTACAGGCGATTGATCGAGCCGCAGCATGGCCGCCAGCTCGGCGATTCGCACCGGTGCTGATAATTCGCCGAGCCGTCGAAGCACGTCGTACTGCGTCTGCGTCAGTTCCATGCCGGGTTCCTCGATTCGCAAAGCGGCTGTGTATCGCATTCAGCGCAATCACTCAAGGGCGCAGCAGTTGCAGCGCGCCGGCGGCCCCGTCAACCGCTTGCGGCCTACTTCTTCGGACCCGCTCTGCGGCGCCCGGCGCGGCCTCGGCCGCGCCGCGGCGGCGCACGCGGGCGAACGGCGTTCTGGACCGGAAATCACTGCGTTTTCAGGCGCGCGCGGTTTTGCTTTCGCGTGCAATCTCGTCTTGAATCGCAGGGTGCCGATCCCCTAGTATCAGGAGGACGGGAAAGCTGCAGTTCCAACCGCCGTACGCTGTCCCGGCGCGGTTCCGCGAGGAGGAAAGAAGCGATGGACGAGGTGGTTTTTCAGAAGCGGCTGAGCGAACTAATCTCACAAATCGACACTTTGCCCGAAAACGAGCGCGAACGTCTTCGCAGTCTGGCCGACGAGACGCGGCAGCGCCACGAAGACATCAAAAAGAGCGTCAGCTCGATGCAGGAGAGCCTCGACTTCCTGCGGCTGTGGATCAAGTACATGCTCTTCGACCTCGAGGCGACCCGCCGGGAGAACGCCTACCTGCGCAAGATGCTCGAGCAGGACCCCGGCAACAGCCCCAACGGCCCCAACGGCCCCGAGAATCTCTAGCCTCTGTACTCAGGGCCGGCCCCGGGGGACCCCTCTCCGATCCATCGATTCCGCCGTAGGCACGCCCGCGCCCGCCACACGCTCCACGCCCGCTGCTCCGCAAATGGGGGCCGGTCTCTGACCGGTCACGTGGACGACCGTTCTCCGACCGGTCGCCTCCGGCCGGGCGGGCTACTCCCGCCCCTCGTCCGCCCCCTCCTGACACACCTGCGGAAAGTCCTCGCACACCACCTGCCGGATCCTGACCAGCTCATTAGTCCCCAGCCCCGCCAGCTCCGCAGCCCCCAGCACTTGCTCGGCCGCCTCGCGCCCCCCCTGCTCGGCCGCCAGCCACGCCGTCCAGGACCACGCCCCGACGTGCCGCGGAGAGAGCTCCAGCGCCGCTGACAGCCACTGCTCAACCTTCGGCCGCTGCCCGCGCGGCGAGCGAATCAGGATGCGGACGAGGTCGACATACAGATCGGCCAGCGTGGCCCGCTGCTGGGCCGGCTCGGTGAAGGCCTCTTCGAGAACGCCGCGGGCCTCGGCCGTCTTGCCGGCCGCGAGCAGATACTTGGCGTAGCGAACGCGGAAGGGCCGGGCGAGCTCATCGTACTTCTGCTCCTGAATCTGCGGCAGCTTCTCGATCGCGTCGCGGAGAAGCGCCGCGCACTGCGGCGCGTTGCCGGGGTCGGCCAGCAACAGGTATTCAGCCCGCTCGGCGATCGCCACCGAAAAGAGCTCGGGGAAACGGGACCGCAACGGGGCATACAGGCTCGCCGCCCGCAGGCAGAGATGCTCGGCCGTTGCGTAGTCCCCGCCAAGCGCGGCCCAGACGGCCGTCATGCGGAGCGCTTCCGGCGCGCCGGAGAGCAGGAGATAGTTGTTCTCCGTATTGGGGGCCATGAGTCCCGCGCCGAAAGCCATCGCGTGAAGCGTCGGCTCGAACGACTCGTTGGCCGCGATGCGGCGAAGTGCCTCGAACCACTCGGGCGGAGGGAACCCGCTGCGCAGTGCATCGCGCAGCATGGCGACGTGGTCGCCGATGTTGGCGGGGTAGCGCGTCAGCGCCATGAGCGTGTCGAACTCGTACGGCCGCTGCGCGTGGCGGGCGCGCCACGCGGACCAGGCCTGGCGCGTCCAGTGCTCGGCCTGCTCGGCGTCGCGCTGGGCGAGCAGGACGGCCAGCAATTCCGCGCTGCGCGCCCCGATGATCGCGGCCCAGCCGAAGGTCGGCGCCCGGCGGTTCAGCTCGAAGGCCGTGTCATGGGCGCGGCGTGCGAGGGAAACGGCCTCTGCGTGGAGCTGCTCGAGCCCGGGCTGAGTCGCGGCGGGAGCGGATTGCGTGCGGGCCATTCCGGCGGCCCAATGCTGTGCGGTCTGGCGCGCCAGCCGGTAGAGCACGTCGGCGATGCGCTGATGGGCCGCCAGCGTGCGGACCGGGTCGAGCAGACGCTGCTCCGCCACGAGGGCGGGGTCGTACGCGGCGGCGTTGCGGCCTTCGCGAAGCGCTTTGCCCGCGGCGTACTCGTTGACCACCCCTGTCCAGTTCCGCCACGCCACACCGAGCAGCAACAGGCCGCACGCTCCGGCCACGGCCGCCGCGGCATAGCGGCGCCGCGCCGCCGAGCGCATCCCGGCGAGCTCGTGCGGCTCGAAGGGCTCGCCGTGCTCCTTGGACGCCGCGCGGCAGGCGGCCCACAGCACACCCAGCAGCGTGAAGAAGACGGCCGGCTGGCCGGGCAGGCGCAATCCGATGCCGAACATGGACTCGGCCAGCAGCCCGACGAAACCGGCGGTCAGGGCGATCAGCAGCCAGCGCCGCTGGGGCGAGAAGTTGCCGCGCAGCAGGCTTACCGCGGCGACGAAGGTCGCCAGGAAGCCCGCGACCCAGGTCACGCCGCCGAGCAGGCCGATCTCGGTGAAGACCTCGAAGAGCTCGTTGTGGGCGTGCTCGACGTTCTCGCCCATGAACGCGCCCGGATCGAGAACGCGGTCGTCGCGCGACAGGGCCGAAGCCAGGCGCGGATAGGCGCCGGCGCCAATACCGCTCACCGCACGTTGGCGCCAGAGCTCGGCGGCATAGCGCCAGGCGTAGAGCCGGAAGCGCAGCGTCGCGCCGCGGGCCATCGTGGCGTCATTCGAAGCGCTGGAGATGTAGACCACGCCGGCGGCGAGGGCGACGACCGCCGCCCCGGCGACGACCCAGCGCATTTTTCGCCCGGCGGCGAGGAAAAGCGCCGTCGTGACCGCCGCCAGGGCGCCCACGAAGGCCCCGCGCGAGTCGGTGATCTTCAGGCACCACAGCAGCGGGAGAAGGGCCGCGGCGCTGCCGATCAGCGGCAGCCACGCACTCACTCGGCCCTGGCGCCAGGCGGCGAGTAATGAGCCGACCAGGAAGCCGGCCGCCAGCAGCGCGGCCGGCACGGTGCACGCAGCCAGCGTGGACGGATTGCCGATAGGAAATCCGGGACGATGGTGGGGATTCCGTTCGTGGTAGTACCACAGACAGAGCGCCGCCCCGACGGCCGCGATGAGGATGTATCCGCCGAGCACGCGCGGCACGTCGCGGCCCTCCAGCGACCACGCCACGGCCAGCGCCCAGCCGAGCATCAGCGCGTAGAGCAGCCCCTGTTTGAGCGAGATCGCCCAATCCCCCGACCAGGACGCGCTGGCCAGCGAGAGTGCCGCCCAGACCGCCAGGAAGCCCTGGGCGAAGAACCACGCCCCGCGGTAGGTTCGCCGGCCGCACGGCCAGCGGGCCGAGACGACGCAGCGCACGGCCAGCAGGATCAGGCCGGCCGCGGCCAGCAGGTGGAAAGCGAAATCCTTGATCTCGACCCCGCGCTCCGAATGGACGAGCCCCCAGAGCCCCATTGCGTCGACGATCGGGCGCAGGAGCGACCGGTCGCTCCAGGGGATCGCGCCGGGGTAGGTCTGCGCTTCGGGCGGACTGATGAGCAGATAGCTGCCGGCCAGCAGCAGCAGCGCGGCCGCCAGCGCCAAAAGCGAGAGGCGGCTGCGGAGCCGGTCGCCGGGGTCGCCGGGCACGGCCATCTGCGGGGCGGCAGGCTGCACGAAGGTGAGGTCCTTCTCGTGGCCGGTGCCGCGAGCGGGGATCGAGTTCCGCAGCCGGCAACGGCATCCGTAGCCTGCTACGAGGCAGGCGGCGACATTGTTTGCGGAAAAGCGCGCCGGCTCAATGGCCCGGCGGTGCCGTTGCTCTTTTCGGCCGGCGGCGGCGGGTATATACTGCGGCCGGTTTTCTAGCGAATGGAGTCCATGAAAGCCATCCTGCCCATTCCACAAGCGGTCGCCGGGGCGCCCATGTCCTCATCGATCAACCTGGCGAAGACACGGATTCACCTGGTCGGTGTCGGCGGTTCGGGCATGTCCGGACTGGCCCGCATTCTGCTGCATCACGGGGCGCGTGTCAGCGGCACCGATCGCTGTCTGAACTCGTCCACGGCGGCGCTGGCGCGGCTCGGCGCGGCGATCTGCACGACCCAGCAGGCGGGCAGTCTGCCCGATGATGCGGAGCTGGTGGTCAGCAGCGCGGCGATTCTGGCGGACCATCCGGAGCTGGTCGAGGCACGGCAGCGCGGCCTGCGCGTGCTCAAGTACGCCGAGATGCTGGGCGTGCTGATGCACTCGACGCGCGGCGTCGCGATCAGCGGCACGCACGGCAAGAGCACGACGACGGCGTGGCTGGCGTATGTTCTGCGGCGGGTCGGGCTGGATCCCTCGTTCCTGGTCGGTGCGGAAGTGCCGCAGCTCGGCGGCAGCAGCGGAGTCGGCGGCGGCGAGCTGTTCGTGGCCGAGGCGTGCGAGTACGACCGCTCCTTTTTGAATCTCGAGCCGCACCTGGCCGCGATCCTGAATATCGAGGCGGACCACCTGGACTGCTACGCGGACATGGCCGCGATTCGCGAGGCGTTTTCGAGCTACGCCGCCTGCCTGCCCGGCGACGGCCTGCTGGTGATCAACGGCGACGATCCGCAATGCGCCCTCGTGGCGCCCCACGCCAGCGCGGCGGTCGAGACCTTCGGCCGGTCGGAGGGCTGCACCTGGCGGGCGACCGGCCTGGAATCGCTCGGCGGGCGCTATTCGTTCAATGTAGAGCGCGATGGGCAACCGGTCGGGCGCGTGTCGATCGGCCTGGCCGGCGTGCATAACGTCTACAACGCACTGGCGGTGACGGCCCTGGCGACACGCTGCGGCGCGGCATGGAGCGATCTGGCGCGGGCGCTGGGCGAATTCCAGGGGGCCCAGCGGCGGCTCGAGCTGATCGGCGAGGTCAACGGCGTCCGTGTCGTGGACGACTACGCCCACCATCCAACGGCCGTACGGGCGACGCTTGCGGCTGCGCGGGAGCGGTTCGCTCCCGGGCGGCTCTGGTGCGTTTTCCAGCCGCATCAGTATTCGCGGACGCGGGCGCTGCTGGAGGAGTTCGGCCGCTGCTTCGAGGCGGCCGACGAGGTGATCGTGCCGGAGATATACTCGGTCCGCGACAGCGCGGGCGACCTGTCTGCGGTGTGCGCGGCGGACCTGGTGCGGCAGGTGGCGGCGCACGGCACGCGGGCGTCGTTCATGCCGTCGTTCGACCAGATCACGCAGCATCTGATGGAAGCGGCGCAGGCGGGAGATGTCGTGCTCGTGATGGGCGCGGGAGACATATGGAAGGTCGGGCATGAGCTGGTACGCCGGCTTCGAGAGAATCTGCCGCAGTGACGTGCCGCTGAGCGAGTACACGTGGTACCGGCTCGGCGGACCGGCGCGCTGGATGATCGAGCCGCGCGACACCGAGCAGCTTGCGGCGGTTGTGGCGCGGTGCGAAGACGCAGGCGTCACGTGGCGTGTGCTCGGCTGCGGCGCCAACGTGCTCATCTCCGATGCGGGCTTCGACGGGGCGGTGATCCGGCTGAGCGAGCCGCACTTCCTGACCACCCACTTTCAGGACGAGACGGTGACGGCCGGGGCGGGGGCGGACTTTCCGCGCCTCGTGCGCAGCGCGATCGAGCGCGGCCTGGTGGGCTTGGAGGCGCTGGCGGGCATTCCGGGGACGATGGGCGGAATCATCCGCATGAACGCGGGCGGGCGCTACGGCGAGATCGCCCAGTTCGCGAGCCAGGTGACGATTCTCGATCGAGAGCGGCAGGTGCGAACACTGACGTGCGCGCAGGTCGGCTTTTCCTATCGCCACACCGACCTGGAGGGCTGCATCGTCCTGGCCGCGGCGCTGACACTGAAAACCGGCGACCGCGCGGCGGCTCTCCAGCGCCACCGCGACATCTGGACCGAAAAGCACTCCACCCAGCCGCCGCTGGCCGCCCGCTCGTCGGGCTGCATCTTCAAGAACCCGCCGGGCCATGCGGCCGGGCGGCTGCTGGACGAGGCGGGCCTGAAGGGGGCGCGGGCCGGATCAGCCCAGATCAGCCAGCGGCATGCGAATTTCATCGTCGCCGGCGCGAACACGACCACGCGCGACGTGCTGGAGCTGATCGACCTGGCCCGCGAACGCGTACGCAAGAACACGGGGATCGAACTCGAGCTCGAGGTGCAGATCTGGTGACCATCATGCAGCCATCGACGCGTGAGACATCCCTCCCCCCCACCGCTCGCAAGCTGCGCGTAACCGTCCTGGCCGGTGGACCTGGCGCTGAGCGAGCCGTCAGTCTGGATTCCGGACTGGCCGTGGCCGAGGCGCTGCGGCGGCGCGGGCACGACGTGTTCATCGCCGACATCGCACCGGATCAGCTCGCGGCGCTCGACACGCCGGCAGACGTGATCTTCCCCGCCCTGCACGGCACGTTCGGCGAGGACGGCTCGCTGCAAAGGATTCTCGAGCAGCGCGGGCTTCGCTACGTCGGCTCCGATTCGCGCGCCAGCGCGATCGCAATCGACAAGCTCGCGACCAAGCAGTGCGCCGAACGAATCGGCATTCCGACGCCCCCCTACCGGCTCGTCACGCGCGAGGACCTCGCCGCCGGCCGGCCGCTGTTCGATCCCCCCTGCGTGATCAAGCCATTGGACCAGGGCAGCAGCGTGGACACAGCGATCGCGCAGGACGCCGCCGATGTGCGTGCCGCGGCCGCGGGCGTGGTTGAGCGGTACGGGCGGGCCCTGCTGGAGCGCTTCGTCCGCGGCGACGAGCTGACAGTCGGGATCGTCGGCCGCCGGGCGCTGCCGGTCATCTGCATCCGCCCGAAGCGCCGTTTCTACGATTACGAGGCGAAATATCACGACGAGGCGACCGAATACCTCTTCGACGCCGGCCATCCGGCCGAGGTGCTGATGCGCGCCCAGTCGGAGAGCCTGCGGCTGTTTGATGCGATCGGCTGCCGGCATCTGGCGCGGGTCGACTGGATCGCCGAACCGGATGGAGCCCTCTGGCTGCTGGAGGTCAACACGTTGCCGGGCTTCACGACTCATTCGCTGGTGCCCAAGGCGGCCGCGCAGGTCGGCATCGACTTCGACGAGCTGTGCGACCGGCTCGTGCGGATGGCGTGGGAGGAGCCGGCATGAAACGGCGCCGCGGCAGTTCGGCGAGTGAGCCGCGGGCGCGGCGCGGGCCGTCGCCGCTGGCGGGGTTCGTCCGACTGATGCTGAGCACACCCGTGCTGACCTTGCTGCTTTGGCTGGTGGCGGTCGGCTCGGTCGCTTTCGGGTTGCAGCGGCTGGAGCCGCAGGCCCGGAGCCTGGCCGGCGACGACCTGCGGGTCAAATGGATCAATCTGCCGGTGTGGCTGACGCATCCGAACCAGGCGGAGTTTCTCGCGCAGCGGGCGGTCGATACGGGCCTGCGGCCGAGCGACAACGTCTTTGACAAGACGCTCTGCCAGCGCGTCGCCGAGAACCTGCGGCAGTCGCCGTGGATCGAGGACGTTCGCCACGTCGCCGCCCGCTTCGACGGTGTGGTCGAAGTGGAGGCGGCCTTCCGCACACCGCTGGCGATGGTCGAGCGCGGCGGGCGGGCATTCCTCGTAGATTCGCGCGGCGTGCGGCTGCCCCTGGAAATGCCGGCCGACCAGGTGAATCGACAGGATTGGTTCGTGATTCACGGCGTGCAGGGGCCCGTTCCGCGGGCGCCCGGCCAGCCGTGGGAAGGGGATGACCTGGCCGCGGGGCTGCGGCTGGTGGACTATCTGCTTCAGGCACACGTGGCCGGCAATCTGCCCGGGCGCGGGGCGCTGCGGGGTGTGGATGTGAGCAATTACCGGCAGCGCGAAAGCCGCGCGCGGGGCGAGCTGGTGCTGCTGACGACCAATCCGAAGGTGCGGGTCGTCTGGGGCCTGGCGCCGGGCGAGGAGTCGGGCGTGGAACGCTCGACGCCTTCGAAGCTCAGTGCGCTCAATGAGTTATATCAAAACGGGCAGTTGCTGACGCAGCAGGGAGAAATCGACCTGTGCGACCCTGACCGGGTCGTTTTGCGGCGCATAAACTGATAGGGGCCGAGATTCGGGCCGTCCAAGGACCGGTGCCCCGTAGCTGTGCTGCCGAAAGGGAGGCGCGTGACGATGGAAAACGCCATACCGCTTCAGATGCAGGACCTGTTTCGGCTGCTGGTCGACACCGTGCAGCACCATCTGCCGCAGGCGGCGAGCTGGCTGCCGACCGCAGGCGTCGGTGCCGTGGCGCTGTTCGGGCTGATCTTGCTCGTGCGCGGGGCCAGGCTCGCCTCGACCGTCGCCGCGATCAGCTTCTTCGCCATCGGCGGGGCGGCCGGCGGCGCCATCGCGACCAACTTCGCCCTGCCCTACTGGCCGGCGGCCGTGCTGTCGGGCATTCTCGGCTCGATCGTTGCACTGCTGTTCTTCCGTTTCTGGATGGCGCTGCTGCTGGCAGGATCGCTGGCGGCCGCCGGCTGGTCCGTCTACTACGTACAAGTACTTACTCCGCATGTAGCCACCTACACGAGCAACGGCTTCGACACCCAGGCTCAACTCGTCTCGCTGCCCGATGCCTCCGCTCAGCCGCAGAGCCCGGCGATCTCCGCAGAGCTGCGCTCGCTCTGGATGCACCTGAGCGCGAACGTCCCGAATTTTCAGACCAACGCGGCCGCCATCCTGCTGGCGACCATCGTCGCCGGCCTGGCCCTCGGCCTGCTGCTGCCCTGGGCGGCGCGGTCGGTCTGGGCCGCCTCCGCCGGAACGCTGCTTCTGATGGCCAGCGTGATGATGCTGCTTCAGCAATTCTGGCCCGCGGCGGCCGAGTGGCTGATCTCACTCGGGCCCTGGGGCTGGACGATCGTGGGCGGGGTCTGGCTGATCTCGCTGGTCGTCAATCTGGTCTCGGGCAAGCGGCGAACCGCACAGCGCGATGAGCCCGAAGACGCGGCCGGCGAACCGGCTCCGGCGTAACACCCCGGCCGCGCGTCTCGCGGCGTCGCCTCGAAGAATCTCAGCTCCCCAAGTGTCGATCGGGCCCCGGCGATTTGCTTCGGAGCCCGATCGTTTTCTACGTTCCTGTCGGCGGCGCTGCGCGACGGTGCCTCCGAAGGAGAGCTCCGATGGGGGATTATCAGACTAGCGTTTTCCAGTGGGCCGCAGTCCAGGGCGAGGTCAACTCGTTGGCCATTTTTCTGCTCGGCGTCTGCTTCACCACGCAGGGATACCGCTTCTCGCGCTTCCTGCTCGCGTTCGCGACCGGCGTCATGGCGTTCGCGTTCTCGCTGGCGGCGCTGCACGTTCCGGGGGTCGAGCCGCTTTTCGTGGCGCTGGCGGTCGGGGCGGGCCTGGGGCTGCTGGCCGTCGGTCAGCCGCGGCTCGGCACCGCCTTCGCGTCGATCGCGACCTTCGCGGCCCTGGGGTACTACCTCAGCTTCCAGTGCGGGCTGCGGGACGAGTTCGCGCTCATGAGCGGGGTCGTCGGAGCGGGCTGTGGTACGGCCGCGTTGTGGCTCTATACGCGGCCGTTGCCGGTCGTGCTGACGACGATCCACGGTGCGGCGCTGATCGTGATCGGTTTCGTCGGCCTGGCGAGTGCGACGCTGCCCTCCATGGGGGCGACGTTCGTGGACTGGTCGAGCGCGATGCCGGCGATCGTCCCGACCATGCTCGGCATGATCTTCGTGACCGGATACGCCTTCCAGGCCAATTCGCGACAGGGCGCCCTCGAGACCGGCTCCGGCCGCTCCTGGAACGCGGGCTAGCCCCCGGAGCGGACCGGCACCGGCCGCAGCAAATCAACCGATAATTCCGCATGGGGGCGAGAGGCCGCCCCGTGGGCGATCCGCCGGCGGCGCGGCCTGGCGCGGGCTGAGGCGGCCCCCGCGCCGGTAGTTGCGGTTGACTTCGCGTGGCGGGGTGTTAGAGTGATAAATGGTGTCGCCGCACGGGCGTACACGTCGTGGTTCGGACGGAAACGCGAATTGATGGTCTCGGGACGCACAACACGTGATTGCTAGGCTGGTCGGCCCATGGCGGCGCCGGCTTGGGCAGTTGCGTACCCGAGCAGCGGTTCAGGTTCAGATCGTCCCGTCCATTGCTCCCGTTCCCCAAGTCGCTGCTGCCCGCCTGAAGCCGACCGCAAGGAAGACGCTCTGATGGTCCAGGTGGAACTCCCGGACGGCAAGGTCATCGAACAGCCCGAGGGCGTGCAGGTGGCGGAAGTGCTCCGCGCGATTCACCCGCGGCTCGCGCGGGACGCCGTCGCGGCCCGCGTCAACGGGGAGCTGGTCGACCTGACGTACCGGCTGAATCAGCCGCGCGTCCGGCTCGAGGCGCTGAAGATCACCGATCCCGACGGCCTGTTCGTCGCACGGCATAGCTGCGCGCACGTAATGGCCGAGGCGATCTGCTCGCTCTGGCCGAAGACCAAGCTGGTCTACGGCCCGCCGGTCGAGAACGGCTTCTACTACGATATTGATCTCGATCACAGCCTCACGCCGGAGGACTTCCCGGCGATCGAGGCCCGCATGGCGGAGATCGTCAAGGAAGACCGGCCCTTCACGCGCTACGAAATGCCGCGCGGCGAGGCGATGCGCAAGCTCGAGGCCGAGCGCAACGAGTACAAGATCGACAACGCCGAGCGGGCCCAGGGCGACGTGCTGAGCTTCTACGTGACCGGCACGCGCGACAGCGGCTGCTTCGAGGACCTCTGCCGCGGGCCGCACGTGCCCAGCAGCGGGCGGGTCGGCGCGTTCAAGGTGATCCAGGTCGCCGGGGCCTATCACCACGGCGACGCCAGCCGCAAGATGCTCCAGCGCGTCTACGGCACGAGCTGGCCGAGCGCCAAGGAGCTCAACGAGTACCTGCGTCAGCTCGAGGAGGCCAGAAAGCGCGATCATCGCCGCGTCGGCCAGGAGCTGGGCTTGTTTACGATCGACCCGCTGGTCGGCTCCGGCCTGGTGCTGTGGAAGCCGCGCGGCGCGATCGTGCGGCACTGCCTCGAGTCGCTGATGCGCGAGCAGTTGCTCCGCCGCGGTTATCAGCCGGTCTACACCCCGCACATCGGCCGGCTCGATCTCTACCGCACGAGCGGGCATTTCCCGTATTACAAGGACTCGCAGTTCCCGCCGCTGTTCGAGTCGGACCGGGCCCGCCTGGTCAACTCTCTCTGGGAACTCGCCCGCACCGGCGGCGACGGCCCGGCCGGCAAGGACGAGCGCGAGCTTTGGAACCGCCTGGCCGGCGACTATCCAGAGCTGGCGGCCGACGGCTATCCGCTCGACGCCCCGGCCGAGGAGCGCCTGCGCCGCAGCCGCCAGTGGCTGGCCCGCGAGGACGGCTTTCTGCTCAGGCCGATGAACTGCCCGCATCACATCCGCATCTTCGCAGCCGACGCTCGCAGCTATCGCGACCTGCCCGTCCGCCTGGCGGAGTTCGGCACCGTCTATCGCTACGAGCAGTCGGGCGAGATCTCCGGCATGACCCGCGTCCGCGGCTTCACGCAGGACGATGCGCACATCTTCTGCACCCAGGCCCAGCTTCCGGCGGAGATCGCCGACTGCGTGGACCTGACCAAGCAGATACTCGGGCTGCTCACGCTGACCGACTTCCGCGTGCGGCTCGGCCTGCGCGACGACGACGACAAATACGTCGGCTCGCGCGAGAACTGGGCCAAAGCCGAGGCGGCCGTGCGCGACGCCGTGAAGGCATCGGGCCTGAATTACACCGAGGAGCGCGGCGAGGCCGCCTTCTACGGCCCGAAGATCGACTTCGTCGTCAAGGACTGCATCGGCCGCGAGTGGCAGCTCGGCACCGTGCAGGTGGATTACAATCTGCCGGAGCGGTTCCTGCTGAAGTACACCGGCGACGACAACAGCGAGCACCGTCCGGTGATGGTGCACCGCGCCCCGTTCGGCAGCCTGGAGCGCTTCTGCGGCATCCTCATCGAGCACTTCGCCGGAGCCTTTCCGCTCTGGCTGGCGCCGGTGCAGGTGATTATCTGCTCGGTCAGCGACAAGTCGGCCGAGTACGCCGCCCGCGTCTTTGCCGCCTGCCAGCAGGCGGGCCTGCGGGCCGAGCTGGACAACGGCAGCGATCGCATCGGCGCGAAGATCCGCAATGCGACGCTGATGAAGATTCCATACGTGCTGGTCATCGGCGAGCAGGAAGCGGCCGAGTCGACCGTCAACGTGCGCACGCGTGAGGGCAGGCAGCTCGGAAGCTGCGCGCTGCCCGAGTTTCTGGCCGCGTGTGCACAGGAAATCGCAACCCGCGGCGCTGCGGCGCCGGGCGCGCACGGCCAGAGCGCGCCTCACAAGTAACGGAGAGAGTTTCTGTCCAAGGCCGGTCCGAGTACAAACCTGCGTTGCAATGAACAGATCCGCATCACGCCCGTCCGCGTCGTCGGCGACGACGGCGCCCAGGTCGGCGTGATCGACACGCGCGAAGCGCTGCGGATGGCCCGCGAGGCGGGGCTTGATCTCGTGGAGGTCAATCCCAATTCGCGCCCCCCCGTCTGCAAGATCATGGATTATGGCAAGTGGAAGTATCAGCAGAAGAAGAACATCCGCAAGCACCATGAGCAGCAGATCAAGGAAGTGCGCCTGCGGCCCAAAACCGATCAGCACGACCGCGAGATCAAGTTCAACCGCGCCCTGCGCTTCCTCCACAAGGGCGACAAGGTGCAGTTCAAGATGGTCTTCCGCGGCCGTGAGCGGGCGCACCGCGAAATCGGCTTCGATATCTTCAAGAACATCATCGAGCAGCTCGGCGAGCTGGTGAAGATCGAGCGCCCGCCCAGCATGGACGGACGCGATCTGCTGATGGTCGTCTCGCCCAACAAGGCCGCCATCGACAAGCTCGCGGCCGACAAGCACCCGGCCTTGTCCGGCAAGCTCCCGGATGAGCACGACCAGGACGACGAGCAGGACGAGCACGACGACGGCGACGACGGCGACCACGACGCGCCCCAGGCCGGCGCGGCCCCGGCCACCTCGCCGGCGGCCTCGCAATCCGCCGGCCGGCAGGACGCCTAGCCGCCGAGCAAGCGCGCACATCCCGCCCCGGCCGGCCCGCTATTCGCTGAGCCGGCCGCGGCGTGCTCTGGCTTCACGGAGGGCCCGAGATGGCACAGCTCCCCCCTACCATCGGCTTCGTCGGCCTGGGGATCATGGGCCGGCCGATCGTTCAGCACCTGATCAAGGCCGGCCATCCGCTGCGGGTTCATTCCCGCACGCGCAGCCGGGCCGATGCCGCCGTCGCGGCCGGGGCGACGTGGTGCGACAGCCCCGCCGAGGCCGCGGCCGGCTGCGAGCTGCTGCTGACCATGGTGACCGACACGCCCGACGTCGAGGCGGTCCTGTTCGGTCCGCGCGGCGCGGCCGAGGGGCTCGCCCGCGCGGCCGTGGTCGTCGACATGAGCACGATCAGCCCGGCGGCGACGCGGGCATTCGCCGGCCGGCTGTCGCAGCGCGGCGTGCATCTGCTGGATGCCCCGGTGACGGGCGGCCAGGCCGGGGCCGAGCAGGGCACGCTGACGATCATGGTCGGGGGCGAGGCGGCGGCGTTCGAGCGGGCCCGTCCGGTGCTGGAGGTCTTCGCCCGGCGGGTGGTACACGTCGGCCCGAGCGGGACCGGCCAGACGCTCAAGGCGTGCAACCAGGTACTGTGCGCGGTGAACATGATCTCGGTCTGCGAGGCGCTGCTGCTGGCGCGGCGGGCGGGGCTGGATCTGTCCCAGGCGGTCGAGACGCTGGGGGGCGGTGCGGGCGGCTCGTGGGCGTGGACGAACCTGGGGCGGAGAATCGTGGAGGGGGACCTGAATCCGGCCTTCATGATCGCTCTGATGCAGAAGGACCTGCGGATCGTGCAGCAGCTTGCGGCGGAGCTGCATGTGCCGCTGCCGGGCACGGCCCTGGCGCAGCAGCTTTTCCGGGCGGTAGAGGCCGAGCCCGGCGGGGCGAGCCTGGGCACGCAGGCGATGATGCGGGCGCTGGAAAAGCTCGCGGGCGCGTAGCCCGGCGCGATCGGCCGGACGACACGCCCGCGATTCACTTCACGACTGCCGGGTCCGGCAGAGCGCTTCTCAGTCGCGCAGGTTGTCGGAATAGCCGCTGAACGGCCAGCCACGATAGCCGGCGATCGTGTTTTGAATCGCATCGTTCGGCTCGCCGTTCGCCCTTCGCCCGCGAATGAGCGCGCCGGGCGACGGATAGGCGTCCGTCTGCCAGGCCTCGCCGCGGCGCAGAAAGAGCGAGCCAAGTGGGTTGTCGATGCTGATGGCGCTGCCGTTCAAGCCGTAGTAGTTCATCGCCGAGAGATCCTCCTGTGACCAGTCGGAGATGCGCTGCACCTCGAGCGTTCGGGCCGAGCCGTCGACGAAGCTGACGTTCTCGGTCATCACCTGCTTGTGAAACCCGACCAGCGGGGAAAGGTCAGCGTTCTGGTTCAGATCCGGGATCGTCATCACGTAGAACAGGGGCTCGGCGAAGAGCACGACTCGGCCCGTGTTATTCAACCTGCTGAGCGTTTGTCCCCACGGACCCGAGGTGAAGCTCCCGCCGGGCGTCGAACCGACGCCGCCACCGAAGATCACGCCGATGGAGTTCGAGCGATAGCTGTTGCCGATCACGTCCCACAGCGCCTTCTGGCGAACATCGGGGTGACCGATATAGTTGGTCGTCACCCACTCCGGCCGGTCCGGATATCCCGTATCCGACGGGCAGCGGAAGAGCTCCAGCGCGCCGCGCGACGAATCGGCCTCGGTTACACCGGCGGTCAGCAGGTAATTATTCAGTGGCCGCGTCCGGGCCGCCCAGGGCCCGTTGGGATCGGTGAAGCCGGTGATGGTCGCGATCGGTTCGCTGGGCGTACGCCCGGCCCATGCAAACGGGATCCCGATCCGGTACTGGTACTGACCACCGGGCTGAATCCCAGCGTGGAACGTCCCCTGGTGGATGGGGACGATCAGCTCCTTCTCGTCCTCGAAAGCGTACGCTGTCGCGGACGAGGAGATGTTCTTGATGTTGGACAGGCACTTGCCCCGCTTGGCCTGTTCGCGGGCGGCCGACAGGGCCGGCAGCAGGATCGAGATCAACAGTCCGATAATAGCGACGACGACCAGCAACTCAATCAACGTGAATGCCCGCTTCGTGTGTCTCACGGTGTGCCTCCCAAATTCGCCAGGTCGCCGGCTTGCGGGCTGTCAGGCGGTCGAATGAGTGCGGGGTCATTCGGCCCGCAGCGGCCGGCTGCTTCCAAACGTCATCGGCCGCCCGCAGCGCAATTCGCGAGCGGCCCTATCTGTATGTTACCGGGGTCGCGGGTGGGAGGCGTAGGGGCCGAGCGTTTTTTTCTCGCATAGCCGGCTGGGCCCGATGTTCATCCGGGAGTACGTGCCCACCTGTCTTCGATCGGGCGCGCCGCCTCGTGCGCGAGCTCGGGGGGAGCCGGGCCTCGCCACGGCGCCGCTCGCGGGCGCTCTTCAGGTCCGCGCGCATCGTCCGAAAAAATTCATCACCACTTGCCCACGTGTCGGCTTCGCGTCGTACTCAGTGTAGTGGGGCATCTCCTCACTGCGTTTCGAGGTAGTGCTAGTTGACCTGTGTCCGCGCGACTGTCCGACATGAAGGAGGTTGAATCTGATGTTCATCTCCGCATCGAGCTACGTTTCGGTTCTCGTCGCCCTCCCAGGTGCACCGCTTGGGACCCCCGACCTCTGTCGCTCGCGTATCCAGGTTCCTGTCGTGAGACCGCTGCTCTACACAGTCTACGAACCGGGCCCTCCCGACATCCGGCAAGCCGATTTTGAGATACGACTGAATACTGAAGCCGGGGGTGATTGGAGTGCTCCTTCTGTAGGAGTTGGCCGACTATCAGCCGACCTCGACAGCCTCGTATTCGCCTGGGCCGCTCCGATTGCCGCATGCGTAGACGGGCTGAACATCGACACCGGTTAGTGCGATGATTGCCCCACGGGCACGCTCGTGTGGTTGCGTAGATTCACAAGCGCTGGCGTCCCGTACGCGTCAGACAGCCACGAGCATCCAGTGGTCATCACGACTCCTCCGTGCGTGTGGCATGTTCAACCATCGCTCGTTACGATCCCGGACCCGAGCATGTCGAACACCGAGACGCGAGTTTTTTGGGACCGCCAGTTCTGCCGAGTCAGCTTGTTTTGCCCAGTCGATCTGGGCTGCTCTGAATGTCCCTCCACAGAAGCGGGCGACATCGGAGATCGAAGTGTCGACGCATTCTCGTCCGTCCCGTCCGCGATCCCGCAATTGAATCCCGAGTGTCACGATCTTTGCCGAGGCAGACTTGTTTCCGCATCGTCGACTGAATTCGGACACATCATCGCTTTTGCCAAATACGATCCGCAAGGCCCCCGGGAGACTCTTCACTACTCACTCGACGGTGCTCCGCCAATAATGGTGCCGAACTCCGATCCTTCCGCGGACGCGATCGATCCCGACGTCAGTGCGTATGGCGACGACGATTTCGTACTGACCTGGCGCAGTTTTGAGTCGAGCGGGATTCACGTCCGCGTCGTGCGCGTGACTGATAACGCGATCGGTCAGATAGTCAGCCCTCCAAACGCAACGTACACTAGCATGGAGGACCCTCAGGCTCGGCCTGCCGTCGCCACCTTCGCGGACGGGAGCTTCTGCCTCGCTCATCTGTACGAGGATGTTCAGCTCGGGCGCCGCTTGATCGTCCGCCTGTACTCAGCAAGCGAACCACCCGTGGAGTTGGCCTCGTTCTTTGTGACCGGACCCGCAGAACTCTTCGGGCGCATCGACCTGGCAGCATCTGGCTCTTCGGCTGGCGCGACCGATGCGCGCCTAGTAGTAGTGTGGGAAGGTGATTGCAGAGGCGGCGGTATTGGTTTGATTCCGTACTATCGGGTATCAAATGGCCTGCTGTCGTGTATGTCCGCAGCTCGCGCTGTTCCGCTGGTGGGGAACTCGCCCCCTACGGAAAAGACCATCGGCGATCCCAAGCAGAACTCTGTCGCGATACTCTCCGATGGATCAGCGGTTTTCGGCTGGGTCACCAACACGAGCGTGGATCAGAACGTCTATGCCACGGTCCGATCAGCGCCGCTCAGTTGCTGTGTGGGCGACTTCAACGGCGATGGCGCAACGGATTTTGACGACTTTGTCATCCTGCTCGCTAACTACAACTGCTTGGGCGAGTGCTGGGAATGCACGGGAGACTTGGACAGGGACGGAGACGTGAATTTCGGCGACCAAGTGCTCTTCTTGGCTGATTACGGCTGTACAACCCCATGAATCGCCGGACTGGGGCGGCCTCCGTCACCAGCCAGTGTGACTGAGAACTCGATCGAGACCGGGCGCCGCGCGATCGCGCAACCGGCCGGCCTTCTATCGCGCAGGGACTACCTCAGATTGTCCTGATAGCCGGTAATCGGCCAACCGCGGCGCGTCCCGAGCGCCGCTTGTGTGTTCGGTTGAGCCGTTCCGGTAGCCGTCCTGCCGCGGATCAGCGCTCCGGGCGTCGGGTAGGTGTCCGTCTGCCAGGATTCGCCGCGGCGCAGGAATAGCGTGCCGTCATCCGGGCCGGCGGTCGTCGTCCAGCGCGGTGAGTAATAGTTCATCTCAGCGAGGGTCTGCGGCGACCAATCCGCCATCCGCTGCACTTCGATCAGGCGGGCCGAGCCGTCGACGAAGCTGACGTTCTCGGTCATGACCTTCTTGTGGAAGCCCGTTAGCGGAGCGATGCTGGCGTCGCGATTCGGGCCGGGAATCGTCATCACGTAGAACAGGGGCTCGGAGAAGAGCACGACGCGCCCCGTATTGACGATGCGACTGAGCGACTGGCCCCAGGGGCCGGACGTGAATCCACCGGTCGGCGTACCCACGCCCGAGGAAAAGACGACGCCGATCGTGTTCATGCGGTAGCTGTTGCCGATCACGTCCCAGAGGGTCTTCTGATACATCTCCGCGTGGCCGAGGTAGCTCTGGGGGACCCACTCGGGCCGGTCTGGGTAGCCGGTGTCCGAGGGGCAGCGGAACATCTCCAGCGCCCCGCGCTGCGAGTCGGCTTCGGTCGTGCCGGATGTCAGCAGGTAATTGTTGAGCGGGCGCGTTCGGGCGGCCCAGGGACCGTTCGGGTCGGCGAAGTTGTTGTGCGGGCCAACGGGCTGCGCCGCTGTGCGTCCGCCCCAGGAGAACGGCGTGCCGGTTCGCCAATGGAGCGGGTTGCCGAACTGGAAGGCGACGCTGTAGAGCCCCTGGTGAATAGGGATCACCAGCTCCCTGCTGTCCTCGAACGCATAGGCATTCGACGACGAAACGATGCTGCGCAGATTGGAGAGACACTTGCCGCGCTTGCTCTCCTCACGAGCAGAAGCCAGCGTCGGCAGCAGAATCGAGATCAGCAAGGCGATGATCGCGACGACGACAAGCAGTTCAATCAGTGTGAATGCGCAGCGATAGCGCGCAATCCGAAAGCGGGCCCGAGACATGCAGTGCTCCTCAAGAAACTGCCCAGCCCGGCCGGACGGATCAGAACAGATCACGAGAACACGACGATTGCCGCGTCCGATCCGGGTCTGAACGAGTTGTATCACGCGCGCGGCGACGTAGCGCCGCGGACTGCGGCGCTATTCGTCGCGCCGCATGTTGTCCTGAAAGCCGCGGAACGGCCAGCCGTTACGCGTCGAGGGACCGTTGACGTTCGTGTTGTCCTCGCCCGCTGGATTCCACGAGCGGATCAGCGAGCCGGGAGTGGGATACGAATCGGTCTGCCACGAGTCGCCGCGGCGCAGGAACAGGTGGCCGTCGTCGCCGCCGAGCCGATTCGAGTAATACCCCATCTGGTTGAGCGTCTCAGGCGCCCAGTCGGACATGCGGCCGACCTCGGTCAGCCGCGCGCTGCCATCGACAAAGGCGACGTTCTCAGTCATGACTTGCTTGTGGAAGCCGACCAGCGGCGCGATGTCCGCGTCCTGATTTTGATCCGGGAGCGTCATGATGTAGAAGAGGGGCTCGGCGAAGAGGACGAGCTTGCTCACGGACACCAGCTTGCTGGCCTTCGATCCCCAAGGTCCTGAGGAGAACCCACCGCTGACGGGCCCGAACCCGCCCGTGAAGACGACTCCGATCGTGTTCTGGCGGTAGCTGTTGCCGATAACGTCGAACAGCCGTTTGTGATAGAGCTCCGGGTGACCCGTATACCCCGTCGATACCCATTCCGGCCGGTCGGGGTACCCGGAATCGGACGGGCACTGATACATGTCGAGTGCGCCGCGCGATGTGTCCGCCTCGGTCACGCCGGCCGTCAGCAGGTAGTTGTTCAACGGCCGGGTGCGCCCCGCCCAGGGGCCGTTCGGATCTGTGAAATCATCCAGTGCCGGCGTAATGGGAACCACGCCCGTGCGCCCACCGAACACGAAGGGCACGCCCGATCGCCACCACACTCGGCTGCCGAACATGAATGCGTTGTGATAGGTCGTCTGGTGAATCGGGATGACGAGCTCCTTCTCGTCCTCGAACGCGTAAGCGTTGGCACCGCGCGCGATGCCGCCGAGGTTCGAAAGGCACTTCGTCCGCTTGCCCTGCTCCCGGGCCGAAGCCAGGGTAGGCAGCAGGATCGAGATCAACAGCGCGATGATCGCCACGACCACCAGCAGCTCGATGAGGGTGAACGCACGCATTCGGCGCACGGTCCTTGCACTGCGCGACATGCCTGTTCTCCTCTTCACGCTGCCCAGCCCCGGGAGCTCGCCCGGAGAGAAATGAGGCCGCGGGCAGACGCCGCACGCAGCGCCGGCCCCGGAACTGAACAAGCCCAAACATGACACAACGGGCCGACCGGCCCAATCGACGAAACTTGCGATACAGCACCAGGTGCCCGCTTGATCTGATCTTCGGGCACACACTGCCACCGACGGCTCAGATCAGCCGCCGATCTCGACCTCCGGCTCGCCGGGCTTCTTTTCCTGCTCGGCCGGTTCGATCTGCTTGGCCCGAGCCGCGTTCTCACGCAGCCAGCGCTCCGCCTCGCGGTCGGTCTTGCTCGCGCTCCACCACCACACGCCCCCCGCGATCGCGAGCAGAACAACCACGGCAATAATAGCCCCGGCGGCCGCTTTGCCGCGGCGACGACCGCGCGAAAGCCGATCATGCATGGCGAGCCATTCCTTTATGTCGCGAGCACGAGGTGACCGGCCACGCCGGCCGACCGCTGCGCGAAATATACGGAAAATGCACTGAGCACGAGCCCGCGGACTGGGGCGAAACGCGCTCCCGGCGGGCGTTCTCCTGCTCCTTACCTCATTATAACCAGTCGGTTAAGGCGGTACAACCGCCGCGCCGGCCAGAAGACCCCCTGCTTGGCGCAGGGGGTTCTGATGCTTGGCGCAGGGGGTTCTGACGGCGGGCCGCGCATCAGAACCCGCCGCGCGGGCCACGCATCAGAACCCGCCGCGCCAAGCGGCGGGTCTCCTGGCGTTCTGTAGACCCCCCTGCTTGGCGCAGGGGGTTCTGACGGCGTGCCGCGCATCAGAACCCGCCGCGCCAAGCGGCGGGTCTCCCGGCGTTCTGTAGACCCCCTGCTTGGCGCAGGGGGTTCTGACGGCGGGCCGCGCATCAGAACCCGCCGCGCGGG
>CAZXUI010000062.1:5411-27640 GCA_964643885.1 uncultured Planctomycetales bacterium | reverse complement strand
AGCACGGGCAAGCTGCGGTTGATCATGGCACCCGCGCGGACGCGCGCTCAGATCATCCGCGCGTGACGGGTGCAGGTGGATGTAATCGGGCGCTTGCGGGGGGGGCGGGGGGGCGTGCCAGCCCCGGCCCGCTCCCTTACCAGGCTGTCGAAAAAGTCGCGCTGGCGTTTTTCGACAGCCCATCGATCGCCTGGCGTCGCGTCTGACCCCCGGGTTTCGATGGGCAAACTCCGTATTCGAACAGCGCGAGATCGAGTTTTTCGACAGCCTGTTACGGTCGCGGCTCTGATCAGGCGCGCGGACGCGGTCAGGGGTGACCTGTCACTTGCCATCTGTCACTCGTCACCTGTCACTTGTCACCTGTCACTTGTCACCGGTCGCTTGTCACCGGTCGCTCGTCGCCCCCACAATACGCGCCATGGCCAGACCCCGTGCAATCATCCTTCGTGCCGCTGGGACCAACTGCGACCTCGAGACCGAGCACGCCTGGAGCGTGGCCGGCGCGGTGCCGGAGCGCGTCCATATTCGCAGCCTCGCCGAGCGGCCGGCCGGGCTGATGGAGTACCAGATCCTGACGCTGCCCGGCGGGTTCAGCTATGGCGACGATATTTCCGCCGGCCGCATCTTCGCGGCCCAGCTCGAACGCCTGCTGGCCGGCAGCGTGGGGGAGTTCATCGCGGCCGGGCGGCTGGTTCTGGGCATCTGCAACGGGCTGCAAGTTCTTGTCAAAGCGGGGTTTCTGCCCGGCCCATATGCCGCCGGCTCGCCCCGGGTATGTACGATCGCCGGCAATGAGCCGCCCGGGTTTCAGGACCGCTGGGTGTGCCTCGAGGCCGGCTCGCGGCCGTGTGCGTTTCTCGAGCCCGGCCGGCGATACGAAATGCCGATCGCCCACGGCGAGGGGCGGGTGGTCTTTTCCAGCGAGCAGCATCTGAAGCGGGTGCTCGAAAGCGGGCAGGCGGTGCTGCGTTATGTTCCGGCCGGGCCGGCGGCCGGTCCCGCCTTCGAGCCCTACAACCCCAATGGCAGCCAGGGCGACATCGCGGGTCTGTGCGACGAGACGGGCCGCGTGCTGGGGCTGATGCCGCACCCGGACCGGTTCGTGGTCGCGACGCAGCACCCGAGCTGGACGTCGCGGCCGGGGCGGGAGGAGGGCGACGGACTGGCGTTTTTTGCGCAGGCGGTGCGGTATTTCACGTAGGGGGAGCAGGGGGCGAACAACCCTCGTGCGTTTCGCGGCCGGAGTCAGAGGGTCGACCACAGACCGGTCAGAGACCGGTCCTCCGAAGGAGTTTCAGACCGGTCAGAGACCGGTCCCCCGAAGGAGTTTCAGACCGATCAGAGACCGGTCCCCCGAAGGAGTTTCAGACCGGTCAGAGACCGGTCCCCCGAAGGGGTTTCAGACCGATCAGAGACCGGTCCCCCGAAGGAGTTTCAGACCGGTCAGAGACCGGTCCCCCATGGAAGGGTCGTGGTAGGGAGCGGTGCTTACGGAGACGTGGCAGCGGGCAGCAACGCCGCTTCGGCCGCGCGGACGCGCTGTTCGATTTGCCTGACTTTCGAGAGGGCCGAGGCGATGTCCGCTTCGAGCTCGGCGATCGTGGCGGGGTCGACCAGGCCGGCTTGCGGCAGTCCTGCGGCGGCGGACGCGTCGAACTTACCTTCGCGCACGTTCCGGCCGACTTCGCGATATGCCTCGCGAAATGGCACGCCGCGCTGCACCATCGCCAGGGCGGCAGCCGTCGCGAACAGCTCCGGTCGCATGAGCTGCTCGAGGCGCTGACGATCGAACTCGACGCCGTCGATCACGCTGGCGGCGATTCGCAGCATATCCGTAATTTCGCCGGCTGAGCGAATGGCCGGTTCCTTCGTGAGCTGGAGATCACGGTGATAGCTGCTTGGCAGCTTGCCGCAGACGGCCTCCAGCTCGTGCAGGCGCGAGCGCAGGCGGGCCGAGCGGGCGCGCATCAGTTCGAGCACGTCCGGATTGCGTTTCTGCGGCATGATCGAAGAGCCGGTCGTGAAGCGCTCCGGCAGGCGGACGATGCCGAACTCGGCCGTCGCCATCAGGATCAGGTCCCAGCTCAGCTTCTCCAGGATCGCGCCGACATCCGCCGCGACGCGGACGAAATAGCTCTCCATGCGGCCGCGGCTGTTCTGCACGTCGATCGGGCTGCGCTGCACGCGCGCAAAGCCGAGCAGCTCGGCCGTGTAGCGGCGGTCGAGCGGCAGCGGCACGCCGAAGCCCGCGCCGCTGCCGAGCGGGCAGGCGTCGAGCCGGTTGAGCAGGTCGAGCGTGGCGCGCAGCTGGTCGAGCGCGGCCTCCGCGGCCGCGTGCAGCCACTGGCCGACGCTGGACGGCATCGCCGGCTGGAGATGCGTGTAGCCGGGCATCGGTGTGTCGCCGTCGCGGCGGATCCGGGCGATGAGCGTTGCCGCGAAGGCTTCCAGCCGCGCGGTCAGGCCGAGCGCCGCGTCGCGCATGAACAGGCGCATCGCGGTCGCGACCTGGTCATTTCGCGAGCGGCCGGTGTGAATCCGACCGCCCGCCTCGCCGCAGGTCTTCGTCAGGTGGGCCTCGATCGCGGTGTGGCAGTCCTCCAATTCGCGCGGGATCGCGAAGCGGCCGCCGCGGTGGAGCGCGTCGATCTGCGCGAATCCGGCCAGCAGCGCGGCCAGGTCCGCGTCGCTGAGCAGCTTCGCGCGATGGAGCGTGCGGGCGTGAGCGGCCGAGCCGAGACAATCCCAGTGCACGAGGTGCATGTCCCACTCGGGATCGTCGCCGACGGTGAAGCGATGGACGACCCGGTCGAGCTGGCCGCCTTTGTCCCACAGACGTGTCGCGGATTCGGTCATGTGCGTCGGGCTCCGCCGGCGGCCGCGGCGCCGGTGCTTGCGATCGCCTCTGCGGCGAAGAACTCGCGTGCGATGCGTTCGTACGCGGCCGCGCCGGCGTGCAATTCATCGACCAGCAGATATTCATCGGGCGTGTGCGAGCGCGGCGACTGGCCCGGGCCGATCTTGACCGCGGGCGTGCCGGCCAGGAAGACCATGTCGCTCATGGCCGGGCTTCCGGAGGGTTGCGAGCCGGGCAGGGCGCGCAGCACGGCCTGCACGATCGGCTGGCTGGTGTCGGTTGAGACGGGCACGAGCCGCTCGCTGCGGATGTGCAGCTCGCTTTCGAGCACACGGCGCAGCCGCTCGCAGAGCTGGCGGTGCGATTCGCCGGGTGTCGTGCGGACGTCGATGAAGAACTCGCACGCGTCGGGGATCACGTTGAGCGCCACGCCGCCCTTGATCTTCGTGACGTTCGCGTGCGTGCGGCCGAGCAGGGGATGGGGCGGGCCCCAGTCGAAGTCCTGGAGGCGGGCAATGTCGCGCGCGGCGGCGACGATCGCGTTGGACGCCCGCTCGGGCGGCGCGTTGGCCGGGTGGGCGGTGCGGCCGCGGGCGACGGCGCGAAGGATCAGCAGCCCGCGTTGGGCGGTCATGGGTGTCAGGCCGGTCGGCTCGCCGACGATGGCCGCGTCGATCGGAAGCACCTGCTCGAGAATCGTGCCGAGGCCGTTGCCGCTGATCTCCTCTTCGGCCGTCAGCGCCAGCACGAGCGTGCCGCCGAGCGGCCGGCCGCGATGCAGCGTGTCGGAGAGTGCGATTGCCGCCTCGATCATGGCGGTGACGCAGCCCTTAGCGTCGTTGGCGCCGAGGCCGGTCAGCCGGCCGTCGCGGAGCTGCGGCGAGAAGGGGTCGCCCGTCCAGCCGGCGCCCGGCGGCACGGTGTCGAGGTGCGAATTGAGCAGCAGTCGCGGCCGGGGCGCGTCGCCGAGCTCGGTCCAGAGGTTATTCGCCTGGCGGCGGACGCGCAGGCCGGCGGCTTCGAGATCCGCGGCGACGAGGTCGGCGAGGGCGGCCTCTTCGCGCGAGAGGCTGGGCGTGGCGACGTAGCGCTGGAGGCGCGAGATCATGTCACGCCGGCTCCGGCGGGGGCGGGCTCATTGCGGCGGCGGACGAGGAGCGTGCCGCAGCCTTCGTTGGTGAAGACCTCGGCCAGCAGCGTGTCGGGCTTGGTGCCGTTGATGATGTGCACCTTGGGCACGCCGCCGAGCAGAGCCTCGCGGCAGGCGGCGAGCTTGGGGAGCATGCCGCCGGCGATCGCCCCGGAGGCGATTAGTCCCTCGAGGTCGTTGAGGTCCAGGTGCGACTGGAGCGTGGCGGCGTCGCGCACGTCGCGCATGACGCCGTCGACCTGCGTGACGAGGAAGTACTTGGCGGCGTCGATCGCGATCGCCAGCCGCGCGGCGACCGTGTCGCCGTTGACGTTGAGCACGCGGCCGGCCGCATCGGCGGCGAGCGAGCAGACGACGGGCACGTAGTCGCGCGCCAGCAGGTGCCGCAGGAGGTCGGCCGAGGCGTGCTCGATATCGCCGACGTGTCCGAAGTCGATCTCGCGTGTTTCGCCGGTCGATGGGTCGGTCGCGCTCTGGGGCGGGCGGCGGCGGGCGATCAGCAGGTTGCCGTCGACGCCGCTGAGCCCGACGCCGGGCAGGTGCGCCTTTCGCAGAGCCGCGACGAGGTCGGTATTGGCGGTGCCGGCGAAGGCCATCTTGACGACGTCGAGTGTGGCGTCGTCGGTGATGCGGCGGCCGGCGAAGAGGCGCTGCGGAACGTTGAGCCGGGCCGCGAGCGCGTTGGCCTGGTCGCCGGCGCCGTGGACGAGCACGATGCGGATGCCCACCTGATAGAGCAGGGCGAGCTGCTCGACGAGGTTTTCGAGCGCGGGGCCGGGCTGACAGAGCTGGCCGCCGATCTTGACGACGAAGACGCAGCCCTTGTAGGCGCGGATGTACGGGATCGCCGTTCGCAGTGCTTTGAGATTCGCGTGCATCGATCGTTTCCAGTTCGGCGGCCGCCGCGGGGCGGCGCCGGCCGAGTCGCTAGCTCTGCATGAGTGTGGCCATGACCGCCAGTTGGGCCCACATGCGATTTTCGGCCTGATCGACCACGATGCAGCGCTCGTCGTTCAGGGCCGCATCGCTGATGACGACGTTGCGGCGGACGGGCAGGCAGTGCATCAGCCGCGTGGCCGGCCCTAGCCGATCGACATCGACCATCCAGCTCGCGTGCTGGCGGAAGCTGTCTCGCTGCCGGTCGGTCTGGCCGTACAGCTCGCTGCTGCCCCAGCTCTTGACGTAGAGAATATCCGCCTGGCGGCAGGCTTTCTGGTCGTGCGCGATTTCGAGCGAGCTGCCCGCCTCGCGGCACCAGGTTCGCGCCTGCTCGACGAAGCGCTCGCCCAGCTCGTAGCCCGGCGGGTGGGCGATCGTGATGTTCATTCCCGCGCCGGCCGCCGCGAGAATGGCCGAATGCGGCACGGCCATCGGCAGGCCCTTGACCTGCGGCGCCCAGCTCAGCACGAAGCGCTTGCCGCGTGTGTCGTTGAGTTTCTCGGCGATCGTCAGCCAATCGGCCAGGGCCTGGCAGGGATGCTCGACGGCGGATTCGAGATTGATCACGGGCACGCTCGAGTATTGCTCGAAGCCGCGGATGATCTGCTCGCGCGCGTCTTCGTCGGCGTTCTTCATGGCGGCGAAGGTGCGCACGCCCAGCATGTGGCCGTAGCGGGCCAGCACCGGGGCCGCTTCGCGGATGTGCTCAGCCGCGTCGGAGTCCATCACCACGCCGTCGCGGTATTCGAGCTTCCAGGTGTCGCCGCCGACGTTGAGGGTGATGCTGGTCCCGCCGCAGCGGGCCATGCCCGCCTCGAAGCTGGCCCGCGTCCGCAGCGAGGGGTTGAAGTAGACCATGACCAGGATCTTGCCGGCCAGTCGGCGGGCCTCGGTTGTTGCATGGCCGGCCTTGAAGCGGCGGCCGAGCGTGACGAGCTCGGCGAGCTCCGCGCGTGTCGAGTCGAGCATGCTAACCCAGTGACGCATGCGCCGTTTCTCCTATGCGAGCCAGTTCGTCGGCCAGCTCGTCGATCGCCTCGAGCGGCGTGCTGAGCGGCGGCAGCAGACGCAGCACGTTCGGATCGCCGCTCGTGCCGGTGATGAAGCCGCGCGACAGCAGTTCCGCGTGTACGAGTTTCGCCGGGCGGTCGAGCCGCAGGCCGAGCAGGCAGCCGCGGCCGAGCACTTCGCGCACCGGCCCGCCGAGCAGCTTGCCGCGGGCGGTGTCGCCGAAACGGGCGGCCGCTTTGACGAGTTGCTCGCGCTCCAGCGTATCGAGCACCGCGAGCAGGGCGGCGCAGGCGGTCGGTCCGCCGCCGAAGGTCGTGCCCAGGTCGCCGATGCCGATCGTCTCGGCCAGCTTCGGCCGCATCAGCAACGCGCCGACCGGATAGCCGTTGGCCAGCCCCTTGGCGAGTGTGACCATGTCGGGCAGCAGGCCGTGCTCGCCGGCCGCGAAGGGGCGGCCGAGCCGTCCGAGGCCGGTCTGAACCTCGTCGTAGATCAGCAATGTGCCCGTCTGGTCGCAGCGTGTTCGCAGGGCGCGCAGAAACTCGCCGCTGAGCTCGATCACGCCGGCCATGCTCATGACCGGCTCGACGATTACGGCCGCGACCGTCTCGTCGATCCGCTCGACGTCCTCGACGCAGTTCGGCCGCAGCCGCGTGCAGGGGCAGAGCAGCGACTCGAGCCCGCGGTGCAGCTTGGCGCCGTCGGTGGCGGCCAGCGCGAGCAGCGTGCGGCCGTGAAAGGCGCCGTGCAGGGCGGCGATGCGTTGGCGGCCGGTCCTGTCGATGGCGAGCTTGAGGGCGTTTTCGTTCGCCTCGGCGCCGCTGTTGCAGAAGAAAACGTGCTCGAGGCCGTCGGGGGCGAAGGCGGCCAGCCGCTCGGCGGCGCGCGAGCGAATCTCGAGCGGCAGGGCGTTCGAGTAGAACATGAGCTGCTCGGATTGCTGCTGGATCGCGCGCGCCACGGCCGGGTGAGAGTGGCCCAGCAGGCAGACCGCGTGGCCGCCGTAGAGGTCCCACAGCTCGCGGCCGGTGGAATCCGTGACGCGGGCGCCGCGGCCGGAGACGATCTCCAGCGGCATCTCTGCATACGTTTTGACGAGTGCGGCCGAGCTCAATTCATCCTCCTGGGGCGTCGAAAGCCGGGTGCATTCATCCATACTGCAAATCGGCCGCGGCGACTACACCGGCCGCAGCGACGGGCTCCACAGGCCGGCCGTTTCGGGCAGGCCGCACATGAGGTTCATGTTCTGGATGGCGGTGCCGGCCATTCCTTTGACGAGGTTGTCGAGGGCGGCCATGACGATCACTTGTTTGCCTCGGCAGGCCAGGCCGATGTCGCAGAAGTTCGAGCCGGCGACGTTCTGAAGCGCGGGCGAATCGTCGACGATGCGGACGAACGGGCTGGCGGCGTAGAAGTCGCGGTATTGCGAGAGCAGGTCGGCGGCGTCGACCGTTTGCCCGGTTTGCGCATGCACGGTGACGAAGATGCCGCGGGCGGCGTCCATGCTTTGGGCGACGAAGGTGGTCTCGGGCCGGCGGCCGTCGAGGTCGCCGAGGATCTGCGCGACCTCGGGCTCGTGCTGGTGCGCCAGGGCCTTGTAGGCGCGGAAGTCCGCGTGGCGAGTCGGGTGGTGCGTCGTTTCCTTCAGCGTGCGGCCGGAGCCGGAGGAGCCGGTCTTGGCGTCGATGAAGAGCGTTCCCGCCAGGCCGGCGGCGCAGAGCGGCGCGGCCGCGAGGATCGCCGCGCTGGCGAGGCAGCCGGGGTTCGCGATGCGGCGAGCGGTCCGCACCTGCTCGCGGAACAGCTCCGGCAGGCCGTAGACGGCGCTTTCGCGCCAGGTTTCGAGCGGGGGCGACTCGGCATAGAAGCGCTTGTGCTCGGCCAGGTCGCGAAGCCGCAGGTCGCCGGAGAGATCGATGTAGCGGACGCGTTCGTGGCCGCTTCGGCGTGCCAGGGACTCTTCGAGCTCGACGAGCGCGGCGGCGCTCTTGCCATGCGGCAGGGCGGAGATGACGACGGCGGCGGGCGCGTCGAGCAGAGTGCCGGTGTCGAGGGACGCGGCGGCGTGCAGGTCGTAGAAGCCGCGCAGATGCGGATGCAGGCGGTCGATCCGCTCGCCGGCCTGCGATCTGGAGGTTGCGCAGACGACGCGGGCGTGCGGGTGCTGTGTCAGCAGCCGCATCACTTCGCCGGCGCCGTAGCCGCTGGCGCCGAGGATCGCCACGTGAACCGGCTCGCTCACGATGTCACCCGGCAGCGGCGCTGCTCGACCTTGCTCGCCAGCAGGGCGCCGAGCGCGGCGCCGTCGGTCAGGGCGTTGATCGCCTCGAGGCCGAGGCGCTCGCGGACGAAGCGCGTGCCGACGGCGTTGTCGGTCGCGGGGCCGCTGATGACGTCGATCTGAAGGCCGAAGCGGTCGCGCATGATCTCCTTGGCGCCCCAGGCGCCGACGGGGTCGTTCGCGCAGAGCGTGATCGCGGCGGACATGGATCGCAGCTCCTCATTCGAGAGAATCTCCGCCACGCCGTATTCGCCGAGAATGCCGTCGCCGAGCTCGGCGACGATCACGTCGCAGCCGAGCTCGCCGAGCCGGCCGATCAGCGTGCGTGCGGCCGGGACGGCCGTCTCGGCCGTGGTCGACGCGACGCCGGCGTCGGTGAACGAAAGCGCCCAGCGGGCGCCGTAGTCGGCCATCTGAAGCGTATCGCGCCGCAGGGAGACGCCGGTGAGCTTGCAGCCGCCGACGGTCATGCCGCGCTTGGCCAGCGCGCGGATGAGCTGGCCGGCGGCGGAGGTCTTGCCGCTGTTCATGCAGGTGCCGGCGATGTAGATGACGGGCACGTCGGGGAGCGTCTCGCCCTCGAAGTGCACGGCGTTCATGCCGATGTGGGCCGGCACGCCGCGGCGGTCCTCGAACTCGGGAAATACGAGCACGCTGCCGAGGATTTCGAGATCGAAGGGCGGTCCGAGTGTCGGGTTAACCGACGTGCACTTGCCGATGACGCCGCCGAGGTTCAGCAGTTGCAGCACGTCGCCGACGGCGATCTGGTCGGGTACGACGCCGGAGTATCCATGCAGGGCCGCGCGGCGGCCGAGCACGCCGACGATCACGTCGCCGCCATGCAGCGCGACCATGCGGCCGTGCGTATCTTCGAGCTGGTTGTAGACGGCCTTCTCGCCGCGGACTCGGCCGGCGACGATGTAACCCTCGCGGGCGATGATCTGGTCGCTGACACGCACCTCGCGGCGGAGCGAGACGTTGGTCGTGGCCGAAGCGATCTTGTCAATGTAGAGCCGCATGGTCACCTCCTTCCTGTCCGGCCGCGGTGTGCGACGCGGCCTGATAGAGCAGCCAGTCCTGCAGGCCGTAGAGCTTCGAGAATGCGGCCGCCTCGGCGCCGTTCCACAGGCCGGTGCTCTCGCCGTAGCGGGCGCGGGCCGCATCGAGTGCGGAGAAAGGGCTGGTTACGCCGAGCACGGTCGCCTGGCCCTGGTGCAGGCGCACGCGGGCGCGGCCGCTCACGCGCTGCTGCGACGAGGCCAGGAACGCCTCGATATCGCGCATGAGCGGGTCGAGGAAGCGGGCTTCGTGCAGGAATGAGCCGTACAGATCGCCCAGCGTCGCCTTCCAAAGCTGCTGGTGGCGCGAGAGGACGAGCTTTTCGAGCTCGCGATGGGCAGCGATCAGCACGAGCGCGGCCGGGGCCTCGAAAGCGACGCGGCCCTTGATGCCGAGGATCGTGTCGCCGAGGTGCACGCCGCGGCCGACGCCGTGCCGGCCGGCGGTTTCGTTGAGCGATTCGATCAGCGTGACCGGGTCGAGCGGCCGGCCGTCGAGGGCGGTCGGGATGCCGCGGTCGAACTGGATCGCGACCTCCTGCGGCTGGGCGGGCCAGTGCTGCCGCGGCGCGGTGATGACCCAGGCGTCTTCGGGCAGTTCGCCGTCGCTGCTGTGCGTCTCGCCGCCGCCGATCGTCGTGCCCCACAGGCCGCGGTTGACGGAGTAGCGGCCCGTCTTGGCTGGGACCTGCACGCCGCGCTCGGCCAGCCATGCGACTTCCTGGTCGCGCGTCAGGGCGAGCTCGCGAATGGGTGCGAGAATCTCGACGCCGGGTGCGAAGACACGAAAGGCGACGTCGAATCGGACCTGGTCGTTGCCCGCGCCGGTGGAGCCGTGCACGAGGTATCGGGCGTCGATCGTTCGTGCGTGCTCGGCACAGAGGCGAGCCTGGATGGCGCGTTCGGCCGAGACGCTGAGCGGATAGACGTCGCCGCGGAGGGCGTTGGCGAAGATCAGGTAGCGCAGCGTGTCGTCGAAGAGGCGAGCGCGGGCGTCGAGCGTGTGATGCTCGACGGCGCCGGCGGCCTTGGCGGTGTGCTCGATGCGGGCCAGCTCGTCGCGGTCGAAACCGCCGGTCTGGACGGTGACCGTGTGCACCTCGTGGCCCTGCTCGCGGAGCCAGACGGCGCACCAGGTGGTGTCGAGTCCCCCGGAGAATGCGAGTACGGCCTTCTGCTCACTCAACGGCTCGGCTCCCACAGCTTGAGGGTGTTCCGCCGCGTGGTGAGGCTCTCAGCGCCACGCGGGGGGTTCGGGGCGGATCAGGCTACGAAGCAGCGCGACCACGCGGCCCTGCGCGGCGCGGCTGCGGACGGCGACGAAGATCGTGTCATCGCCGGCCAGGGTACCGGCGATTTCGTCACTGGTCAGGCGGTCGATTTCGACGGCGACGGCGTTGGCACCGCCCATTTTCGTTCGCACGATGATTAGATTTGCACCGACCGGCTCGATTCTGGTGACTAATTCACTTTCGGGCCGGTGCTCGCCCGCGGCCGGTCCGCCCTCCCGGACGCCGACAGCGGGGACGTATCGCCCACCCAGCTTGACGAGCCCGAGTTCGCGTACGTCGCGGCTGACGCTCGCCTGCGTGGCGGCGATGCCTTGCTCGCCGAGCAGGCGGACGAGCTCGGCTTGATTCGCGACAGGGCGGCTGCGCACGAGTTCGAGCACGGCGGCCTGTCTGCGACGTTTGTTCACCATGGTTGGTGTCGAATAAATCACAGTTCGAGCATTGTTATCCATATCGGCCGACGTGTCAAGACGGTCGGAGCGAATTTGCCGGATCGGACGTGTGGGCCAGATCCCACGGCGGGAGGTTTCATCGCCTGGAATGCGGCGAATCCGGACGCGAAATGTCTTGCCGGTTGATTCTCAGCGTGGCAACTATCGGCTAATAAATAGTTTATGAATCAGACCGGTTCCGTAGGGGCGTTGACAGGGGCGGGGATATCCCAATAATGAATCGCGTGCAATCGATTGCTCAATCCGAAACGGTGGTGCCGCCGTCGGCGGCGCCACGCGAGGGGCCGCCGATCGACGACCAGATCGTCGCGGCGCTGCGGCGGCTCATGCGGGCCGTGGACCTTCAGTCCCGGCGGCTCGTGGAGCAGTGCGGGCTGACGGTACCGCAATTGCTGGTACTCCGGCAGGTCGCAGGAGCCGGCCGGGTCGCCGTGGGCGAGCTGGCGCAGCGGGTGCGGCTGAGCCAGCCTACGGTGACGGGCATCGTGGACCGGCTGGAGCGGCGCGGGCTGGTCAGCCGGGAGCGGAGCGAGCGCGACCGCCGCTGTGTGATCGTGATGGCGACGCCGGCCGGCCGGGAGGTGCTGGGTGCGGCCCCGTCGCTGCTCCAGGATCGTTTCCGCAGTGAGCTGGCCCGGCTGCACGACTGGGAGCAGACGATGATTCTCGCCACGTTGCAGCGCGTGGCGGAGATGCTGGATGTGGAGCAGATCGATGCGGCCGCGGTGCTGCTGGCCGGGCCGGTGGATGCGCCCGGGGAGGCGGCGGTCGTCGCGGGTGGGGTGAGTCCGGCCGGCCGTGGAGTGCGGGTTCGCGGCTTGTGCCAACGTGCCGGTGGGAGCGTGTGGCGGCGGTCGGTGCGGCGCGTGCGGCAGCAGCTCGAAGGCTGGCGCATGGCGGATGCCGGCCAAACCCGATTCGTCGCGCAGGGCGGTGTGAGCGGGCAAGTCGGAACGAAGTGAGATCGAAGCGTGGGTCCAGAGGGGAAGCGCGTGACGCTTCGGGACGGGCCCGGGAGAAGCAGATGGTTGCTCGCAGGACGAGCTGGTACTGCGCGGTGGCGGCTTTTGCGGCGTGCCTGCCGGTTGCGGCAGCCCTGGCGCACGATCCGCGCGGTGTGGGAAAGGCGGGCGGCGCGTCCGAGCCGCGGCTGGAGCGAGCCACGAACGGCGTGCCGTATCAGTATGCAGTGACGGCCGTCGCCCGCGATGGTGGCGAAGCGCTCGACGTGGCCTCGACCGGCCCGCGGACGCCGCGGGGCGAGACGGACCTGCAAGTCGTCACGATCGCCCGCACGCCGCGCTATCCGCGCTACTGGCCGATCTACAGCGGCTACAACATCACGGAGCCGTCGGGCTTCGGGCCCTATCACTTCACGGCCGCGACGAGCCTGGGCGGCGGTCAGAATGCCGGCACGCAGCGCTGGCCGGACGTGGGCGACACGGTGACGTACACGGCGACGGTGCGCAACCGCGGGACGAATCCGTGGAGCGGCGCGCTTCTGGGGACGTGGCGGGTCGACGGCGCCGTAGTCGACAGCGAGTCGAAGAACCTGACGCTGGCGCCGGGCGACGTGGCGAGCTTCGAACTGACGCAGACCTGGGATGACGGCCATCACGAAATCGGCTTCGAGTTCGATCTGATCGACGGCCGGCTGGCGAACAACTCGCTCTCGATCTGGTCGAAATCGGTGGCGTTTCTGTCGTACGTCGACCAGACGTACTACGACGATTTCCGCGCGAGCAGCGCCGGCTATCCGAACGCGGTCACGGACGACTTTCTCGACTGGATCAACTACCACATGCGGCGGTTCAACGAGATGTTCGAGCAGGCCGGGACGCGCAAGCGCGTGCACATGGACGTGTTCGAGATACTGCCCGACGACGCGCCGGACCCGCCGATCGAGACGATCTACTTCGCGGTCTTTCCGTTCCGCTATCGGGCCGGCGACGGCTCGCTGAGGCTGTCGGGCTATTACAGCCCGGCGGACGACATCGACTACGGCCTGCTGCATGAGATGGGACATCAGCTCGGATTGATCGACATCTATCGGCTGAATGTCTCGCCCGCGCAGAACCAGGTCAGCGGTTCGGGCTACACCGCCACCGCGTGCCTGATGAATGGTGTCTCGCCGTTCATCTCGCAGCATTCGGCCGATGCGATGGAGCACTGGCTGGAGACGGCCCACGGGTACTTCGGTCAGTATCTGTACCGCATCCCGACGACGGTCCGCGTCCGCATTCTGGGCTTCGACGGCCAGCCGCTGAGCGGGGCCACGGTGCGCGTCTACCAGAAGGTGGAGCGGCCGGGCATGGGCGAGGTGATCACGAACCAGGTCAAGGCGACGGGGACGACCGACGGGGACGGGATCTACGTTCTGCCGAACGTGCCGATCGATCCCGACATCGTGCCACCTGCGTTCAACGGCGACGTGCTGCATGACAATCCGTTCGGCTACGTGGCCGTGATCGGGACGAACGGCGTGCTGCTGCTGGAGGTGGAGCAGGACGGCTTTATCGACTATGCCTGGCTCGACATCGTCGCAGTGAACAATGCCTATTCGGCCGGTCACACGGAGGTGGCGACCTTCACGCGGACGGTGGCGCTGGGCGGGCCGATCCAGGAGACTCCGCCGCAGGACATGGCCGAGGAGAACGCGGCCGACTGGGTGGGCTGGGCGGACGGCGGGGAGTATGAGCTGTTCGACGATGTGAGTCGGGTGCGCGTGGGCGACGCGTCGGTTCGCACGGTGACGACGGGCGGGTTCGATACGTATGCGCGCTATCCTGGTGCCTTCCTGGCCGAGTGGGACCTTTCGCGCCACGAGTACTTCGGCTTCTGGGTCTACGCGGAGAACGACAACATCGGCTTCCAGGAGCGCAGTCCGTGGATTCGGCTGCGCAGCGCCGACGGATACGTCGATCTGAGGCCGCCCTACGACGTGTTGAATGAGGCGATCGGGCAGTGGGTGTACTTCGAGATTCCGCTGGCCGGCGATTCTGAGTGGCAGCGAACGCAGTCCGGCAGCCCGGACATGACGGCGATGCGCTCGGTCGAGATTCACGCGGACACATGGGGGGCGGGCTTTTCGCTCTGGCTCGACGGCGTCGGCTTCGGCCCGCCGCCGACCGGCGATCTGGACGGCGATGGCGACGTGGACTTTCAGGATATGGTGCTGCTGCTGGCGTCGTTCAACCGCGACGACGGCGGCGACCTCGACGGCGACGGGGATACGGACTTTGACGATCTGGTGATTCTGCTCGCGAACTACGGTTCGTGAGTCTGGTTGGGGACGGCAGGATTGCGGGCCCGGCCGGTGGCGTGCAGCCGCCGGAAAGCGGGGCTCGATTGTTTGCGGGTGCGGTGCGTCGCGGCAGCACCTCCTTGCGCGGCGCCCGTGCGGGCTCGTTCGTTTCAGGTGCGGCCCGGGTGCCTTCGGGTTCGGCGGCGCCGCACGCCACCGAAGGGAGGTTTCATGCCGATGTCTGCTTCACACCTGTCCAGGGCGGCGGGCGACGACCGTGCGCACCATTGCGACGAGGAGCTGCTTGTGGCGTTGCCCGAGCCGAATCTCTCGCTCTCGCAGGATGCCGAGTGGTTCCTCGTCCGCGTCGACGGCGAGTGGCGACAGCTCCGTTTTCACGACTACGACAAGATCTACGAGATCCCGGGTCTGTACGAGAAGGTGATCTACGACATCTGCCAGTGCGAATCGCCCGCGACGATCCGCGGGCTGCTGGAGACGGAGCTGCGCAGCTCGAAGCGGCCGGCGGCGTCGCTGCGCAACCTCGATCTGGGAGCCGGCAACGGCATGGTGGCCGAGGAGCTGGTGCGCATCGGCTGCAAGTTCCACGTCGGCGTCGACATCATCGAGGAGGCCGCGGCCGCGGCGGAGCGCGACCGGCCGGGACTCTACGCAAGTTACCACGTGCTGGACCTGGCGGCCGCGTCGCCTGCGGAGCTGGCCGAACTGCGCGGCTACCGCTTCAACTGCATGACGTGCGTGGCGGCGCTGGGGTTCGGCGACATTCCGACGGCGGCGTTCCGGGCGGCCTACAACCTGGTCGAGGACGGCGGGCTGATCGCGTTCAACATCAAAGAGGAGTTCCTATCCGACCGGGACGGGTCGGGCTTTTCGGCCCTGATCGGAGACGCGATCGACCGTGGCGCGATGGACATCACGCAGCGGCAGCGCTATCGCCACCGGCTCGGCACGGACGGCAAGCCGCTGTACTACGTCGGCATGTGCGCCGTAAAGCGGCGCAAGCTGCACTGAGCGGCGCGCGGAGGAGGCGCGTCCCTCTGCGATGAGCCGGCGCTGCGCGCGACGGATGCAGCGGCTCACGCTTCCCTATAAGCGCCTGATGCCGCAGGGTTTACGGGCGTCGCGGCGGTCCCTGATAACGGGTCGCCGGCGTCAGGCGCGGTGCGTGCGTGGGCACCCGGGCAGCCGGAGCCGGCCGCCGGCCGGGGAGATTCACAGATTTCGATATCGAGGTACGAATTCGGCCGGCCGGACCCTCTGGTTATGTGGGCGGCGGGCGCGGAGTCCGACCGCTCGTCGCCCGACCGGGTGACAATCCCTCCGCACCCTGGCACGCGGGGTGCTGCGGGTTTTCAGCCGGCAGGGACCTTCGCATCTCGAGCTGATTGGAGTAAGAGCTGATGTTCAAGCGACACCGCCGCATGATTCTGGCCGCTGTGGCTGCGTTTGGCGCGGGTTTTCCGGCCGCTGCGCAGGAGTATGAGCTGTTCGTCGTGGAGGCGCTGTCGCAATTCGGCATCCCCGAGTGCTATCTCAGCGACGTGAACAACGGCGACGTGGCGGTCGGCACGATGACCTACACGACGCAGGATGCCGCCGGCAACTATCACACGACCTACCACGGCTTTTCCTGGACGGCGACGGACGGTCCGGTTGTGGACCCGAGCCCGTCGTCGTACGGCGCGATCAATGATCTGGGCGACATCCTGGCCGGGGCGACGATCTACTTTGACGACGGGCATACGGGCTGGATGGTGCCAGTGCCGGGCGATCGCTCGGTGGGCGGTTCGGCGATCAACGACGCGGGGGTGGTCGTGGGCACGTCGACGTTCCGCTTCTACAGCGGGTGCCGCTATGAGCGGCGGGCGGTCTACTGGACCGAGGCGGGCGGTACGGTGAATCTCGAGTCGTTCGTTCCCACGGCGGACGTGGGAGTCGACATCAACAACGGCAACGAGATGGTCGGCAATCGCAGCCACTCCGGCTCGTGCGGGGATTTCAAGGCGTTTCTGTATCGGCTGGATACGGACGAGTGGGTGGATCTGCACACGCTGCTGGCCGGCGCGAGCCCCGGGATCACGGAGGCTCACGCGATCAACGAGCTCGGGCAGGTTGCCGGTGAGGGCTGGAACGGCTCGTTCATTTCAGCCTGGGTGTGGGATCCGGCCGAGGGGTTCACGTTCCTGCCGGCGCTCAAGAACGGCGATCGGGACCGCGTGACGGCGTACGATCTGAACAGCGCGGGGGTGGTCGTCGGCTCCGCCGCGACGGATGGGTGGGCGGATCGGCGGGCGTTCATCTGGGACGCGGGCGGCGGCATGCGCGATCTGAACGACCTGGTGGCGCTGCCGCCGAACTTCATTCTCGACCGGGCGATCGCGATCAACGAGGGCGGCGTGATCGTCGGTGACGGGCATTGGGGGCCCGCGTGGGGGCCGGCGGTGGCGTTCGCCCTGATCCCGGCGGGTCCGGCGTGTGATGCGGACTTCAACGATGACGGCGCGGTGGACTTCCAGGACCTGCTGGTTGTCCTGAGCGCGTATGGCATCGGCGGCGGGGGAGACGTGGACTGCGACGGCGACACGGATTTCGACGACCTGGTGCTGCTGCTGACAGAGTACGGAACCTGAGCCTCCGAACGACTGCGTGGTGTGGTCAGTTTGCAGCGCGGCGCTCGGCTGAATCGACGCTGTCAGACTCGGCCGGGCGCCCGCTCGATGACCGTCAGCTCGCCGTGATCAAGCCAGATCAGCGTGCAGTCGGCGCACGTGTCCACGACGACCGCGCCCGGGCCGTAGTACGGGTGCACGTCCATCGCCCGCGCGCACACCGGACAGGTCAGCCGCCGCGCCAGCTCGCGCGGGTCGATCGGCTGCGGGCTGTCGCAGCGGTCCTCGCAGCGCGCCCGCCGCCGCTTGACGACCTGGGCGAACGAGTCGTTCGTCAGCAGCACGCCGCGGCACTCGCGGCAGTGCAGCCCCGGCTCGCCCTCCAGAACCGCCTCGCCGAGCGTCGAGTGCGCACAGACCGGGCACGAGACGTCGCTGAGCCGCCCCAGGTCGTGCACGCCGTCGTCACCGCTGTCTTCGCGCGGCGGAAACGCCAGCGCGCCGCAGTAGTCGCAGACGAAATGGCCGTGGCCGCGCAGCAGCCGCATCGCCGCGCCGCAGTTCGAGCAATTCATGCCGCCGGTCCTGTCCTGTAGTCGCCGTCGCCGGCGGCCCGCTACGGGCCGACCCGACATCCGATGACATCGGCCAGCCGACCGGCGGGCGTTGGCTGCGCGGCGCGGGCGGTGACGGGACGGGCGTTGGATGCTCGGGCCGGTGGGCGCGGGGTTCGTTCCGCATTTATCGGAGTCGCGAGCGAGCGCCGGCGGCACGAGTGATAACATATGCACCGCGCGCTGCTCGGCCCGGCGTCGGCGTATCCGGGCCGCAGGCCGGCCGGCGGGTCGAACCGACCGGCTCGACTGCGGCGCGCGTGGAAGAGGATCGCGCATGCCGACCGACCCCGTCTGTGGGATGACCGTCGAACCGGCCGCGGCCGCGGCGAGCGTCGAGCACGACGGGCAGACGATCTACTTTTGCAGCAAGCATTGCGCGGAGCGGTTCCGCCGCGAGCCGGACGCGTTTGCGGGCCGCTCCACGTCGGCCGGGCCGGCCGCGTCGCACGGCGGGCACTCGTGCTGCTCGGGCCATGGGAAACCGGGACGCGCGGCGATCAAGCCGGCCGGCCCGCGCGACGCGGTCTACACCTGCCCGATGCACCCGGAGGTGCGGCAGGTCGGCCCGGGTGACTGCCCGAAGTGCGGCATGGCGCTCGAGCCGCTGGACGCGACGGCCGAGGCGGACGACGGCGAGCTGCGCGACATGACGCGGCGGCTGTGGGTGTCGGCGGTGTTCACGGCGCCGCTGCTTGTCTATGTGATGGGGAACATGCTGCTGGGCCATCCGTTTCATCGCCTGATCGGCCCCGCGGTGTCGCAGTGGCTCGAGCTCGTTCTGGCGACGCCGGTCGTGGCCTGGTGCGCGTGGCCGTTTTTCGTCCGCGGCGTTCGCTCGATGCGGGCCAAGAGCCCGAACATGTGGACGCTGATCTCGATCGGCGTGGCGATCGCGTATGCGTTCAGCGTGGTTGCGACGGTCGCGCCGCGGCTCTTTCCGCGGGAGCTGCGCGACGAGGCCGGCCGGGTCGGGGTCTATTTCGAGGCGGCGGCCGTCATCGTCACGCTCGTGTTGCTCGGGCAGGTGCTTGAGCTGCGGGCCCGCCGCCGCACCGGCAGCGCCATCCGCGAGCTGCTCGAGCTGGCACCGGCGAACGCCCGCCGCGTGCGCAGCGACGGCTCGGACGAGGAGGTGCCGGTCGAGCAGCTCGAGCCGGGGGACCGCATTCGCGTGCGGCCAGGCGACAAGGTGCCGATCGATGGCGAGGTCGTCGAGGGGCGCAGCACGGTGGATGAATCGATGCTGACGGGCGAGCCGGTGCCGGTGGAGAAGTCGGCCGGCGACGAGGTGACGGGCGGCACGGTCAACAAGACAGGCTCATTCATCATGCGCGTGAGCCGCACGGGCTCGGAGACGACGCTGGCGCGGATCGTGGAGATGGTCGCCGAGGCGCAGCGCTCGCGGGCGCCGATCCAGCGCGTGGCGGACTCCGTCGCGGCCTGGTTCGTGCCGGCCGTGGTTCTGGTTGCGGTGGCCGCGTTCGTGGTCTGGCTGCTGGTCGGGCCGTCGCCCGCGCTGACGTACGCGCTCGTGGCGGCCGTGTCGGTGCTGATCATCGCCTGCCCGTGCGCGCTGGGGCTGGCGACGCCGATGTCGATCATGGTTGCGGCGGGGCAGGGGGCGCGGCACGGCGTGCTGATCAAGAACGCGGCCGCGCTGGAGGGACTGGAGAAGGTCGACACGATTGTAGTCGACAAGACCGGCACGTTGACCGAAGGCCGGCCGAAGCTGGTCGCGGCGGAGGTCGTCGACGGGATGGATGCGAAGCGCGTCTTTGCGCTGCTCGCGGCGGCGGAGCGCGGCAGTGAGCATCCGCTGGCCGAGGCGATCGTCGCCGGTCTCGACGAGCGCAGCGATATGCGGCTTGAGGCCGCGGACTTTGAGGCCGTCACGGGCAAGGGCATCCGCGCCCGCGTGGACGGCGCCCGGGTCGTCATCGGGTCGGCCGCCTTGATGGAGGAGGAGGGCGTCGACACGTCGCCCTTCTCGAAGCGAGCGGATGAACACCGTCGCGAGGGCGGTACGGCCATGTTCGCCGCGGTCGACGGCAGGCTGGCGGCGCTGCTGGCCGTGGCCGATCCGATCAAGTCGACCACGCGGCCGGCGATCCAGGCGCTGCATGAGCTGGGCCTGACGATCGTGATGTTGACGGGCGACAATCGCACGACGGCGGAGGCGATCGCCGCGCGGCTCGGCATCGACCGGGTCGAGGCCGAAGTGCTGCCGGAGCGCAAGGCGGAGATCATCCGGGCGCTGCAAGCGGAAGGCCGTAAGGTCGCGATGGCCGGCGACGGCGTCAATGACGCACCGGCGCTGGCGCAGGCGGATATCGGCGTGGCGATGGGCACCGGCGCGGGCGTGGCGATCGAAAGCGCGGCCATCACGCTGGTCGGCGGCGATCTGAACGGGCTCGTGCGGGCCCGCGAGCTGAGCCGCGCGACGATGCGAAACATCCGCCAGAATCTCTTCTTCGCGTTCGCGTATAACACGGCCGGCGTGCCGATCGCCGCGGGCGTGCTCTACCCGCTGTTCGGCGTGCTGCTCAGTCCGATGATCGCGGCGGCGGCGATGAGCTTCAGCTCGGTTTCTGTGATCGCCAATGCGCTGCGGCTGCGCTATCAGCGGCTCGGGGGCGCGGCGGAGCCGGCGAGTGTGTGATGCGGGCGCGTGGCTATACCGGCTCGCGCTGGGCCGGATGATGCGCGTGTCGCGCGGTCCGGCGCGAATCGGCGAAGGGCCTTGCGGAGATCGCTTTTGAACAGCCGCCGAGTGCACGCCATCGTGGTCTGCGTCGCGCGAAGCGTCTGGCTATTGCCGCTCGTCTGCGCGGCGGCCGGGGTGCAGTCGAGTCAGCCCGCGACGCAGGCATCGCAGCCCGCGGCCGAGCGCGAATTGCTCGAGCGGGCCGTCGCCTGCATGCCCAGCCCGCGGCAGCTCGCCTGGCAGAAGCTGGAGTTCACGGCCTTCGTACACTTCGGCGTCAACACGTTCACCGATCGCGAGTGGGGTACAGGAGCGGAGTCGCCGGGGCTTTTCGATCCGGCCGAGCTGGACGCCGAGCAGTGGGTCCGCACCTTCGCCGACGCCGGCATGCGGGGCGTCATCCTGACCGCGAAACACCACGACGGCTTCTGCCTCTGGCCGACGGCGTACTCGCCCCATTCGGTCCGCGCCAGTCCGTGGCGCGGCGGTCGCGGCGACGTGGTGCGCGATCTGGCCGATGCCTGCCGCCGGCACGGCCTGCGCTTCGGTTTCTATCTCTCGCCGGCCGACCTGAACGCGATCGAGCGCGGCGTCTACGGCAATGGCAGCGAAAAGCGGCCGAGCAGCATTCCGACTCCCGTGGATGGGGCGCCGCCGCCGCGGCCGGCGTTCGGGTACACCGTCGACGACTACAACCGCTACTTTCTGAATCAGCTCTACGAGCTGCTGACCGGCTACGGCCCGGTCTTCGAGGTGTGGTTCGACGGCGCGAACCCCAAGCCGGGTACGGGCCAGACGTATGACTATTCGGCCTGGTACGACCTTATCCGCAGCCTCGCCCCCGATGCCGTCATCGCCATCAAGGGGCCGGACGTGCGCTGGGTCGGCAACGAAGCGGGCGAGAGCCGGCCGGCCGAGTGGAGCGTCATTCCGCTCCAGTCGCGGCCGGATGAGAACCCGTGGCGCGACCGGACGGAGGCGGATCTGGGCAGCCGGGCGAAGCTGCGCGGCGCGGCCGCGCTGCACTGGTACCCGGCCGAGGTGGACGTTTCGATCCGCCCGGGCTGGTTCTATCACCCGGCCGAGGACGAGCGCGTCAAGTCGCTCGAGCACCTGGTGCGAATCTACGACGCGTCGGTCGGCAACAACTGCGTGCTGCTGCTGAATGTGCCGCCCGACCGCCGCGGGCTGATCCACGAGGCGGATGCGGCCCGGCTGCGCGAGCTTGGCGAGCACATCCGCCGCACGTACGAGGTCAATCTTGCGGCCGGCGCGGCCGTGCGGGCGTCGGCGGAGGTTTCGTCGCAGCCGGCGGTGCAGGTGCTGGACGGGCGGCGCGAGACGTTCTGGACCACGCCCGACGGGGTCGAGGCGGCGGAGTTGACGCTTTCGCTGCCTCGGCCGGCGACGTTCGACCGGGCCATGCTGGCCGAGCACATCGAAAGCGGGCAGCGGATCGAGCGGCACGCGCTGGATGCGTGGATCGACGGGCAGTGGCGCGAGATCGCGCGGGCCGAGACGGTGGGCTATCGCAAGCACCTGCGTTTCGAGCCGGTGACGACGGACCGCGTGCGGCTGCGGATCCTCTCGGCGCGCATCCGGCCGACGCTGGGGGAGTTCTCACTTCATCGGGAACCGCGACCTTGAGGTGAAGCGAGAAACGGAGAGGGGGGGATTCGAACCCCCGGTACGGTTACCCGCACACCGGTTTTCGAAACCGGCCCGATCAACCACTCCGGCACCTCTCCAAGCCAGCGCTGGCGGCGGCGCTCGGCCGTCCGCCACCGCGAACCGCGTAGGCTAGCAGAAATCCGGCCGGCCGCAACGTGCCGGTTGCGGGCGGTCCGCTTCGGGAGCCTGCTGCCGTGGCGGAGTGCGACAGGTCGGAGACCTGTCTTCCAGACCGGCCAGAGGCCGGTCCCCCATGGTCAGGAAGGGCCGGAGTGCGACAGGTCGGAGACCTGTCTTCCAGACCGGCCAGAGGCCGGTCCCCC
>CAZXUI010000062.1:0-5311 GCA_964643885.1 uncultured Planctomycetales bacterium | reverse complement strand
ATGGTCAGGAAGGGCCGGAGTTCGACAGGTCGGAGACCTGTCTTCCAGACCGGCCAGAGGCCGGTCCCCCGCGCCCTTCGGGCGAGAAAGGAGAGCAGGAGAGCAGTGGAACCGTCGAGCTGTGGAACAGTCGAGCCGTGGAGCAATCGAGCGGTGGAACAGCATCGCAGCGGAGCGGTGGGACCGCGGTGTGGCATGACCGCGCCTGCGGCGAGGGCAGGCCGCCGTCGGCGCAAGAGGTTCTATTCCGCCCGGCCGTTGCTGCCCGCCTTGCCGTGCTGCTCGCCGCCCGCCTTGCCGTTCTTTTCGCATCCGACCCAGGCGGAAAGCTCCGCCCGCTCGCGCGCGGAGAGCGGCTCGCTGCTGAGCAGGAATTGCACCAGTGGCGGAAGCGACCCGCCGAAGGCCCGATCGATCAGCGACCGCAGTGCACGGCGGCGGGCCTCATTCTGCGAGATGCAAGGCGTGAAGAGGCTCGCCCCGCGCTGCCGCTCGACCGACACGGCGCCCTTCTCCACCAGCCGCGCCAGCAGTGTTTTGACCGTCGTGTAGGCCCACCGCGGCGAGCCCTCGATCCGATCCAGCACGCCGCGCACGCTCGCCGGGCTGCCCTGCCACAACGCGTTCATAATGCGCCATTCCGCGTCGCTGAGATGTACTCGATCACGTGTCATGAGATGTGACGCTCCGAGCAAGGCGGGATCGTAGACCCGCCGTGGCGGAAATCAAACAACGATCCAGGGCGGCCGGGTGCGTTCGGTCGAGAATCCGTCGGCGCCGGCCGCAGAAATGAACTAACGCCCGCTGTCGGCCCCGGCCGGCTGCGATGCGGCCGAGACACCCTTCAGATGGCGCTCAATCATCATACTAGCAGCTTGGTCGCAAGCTTGCTGCGCTTTTTCGCTGGCGCAGTTCGTCGCCGCCAGGACGGCGAAGCCCCTCTCGGGCGACGCCCAGACCACCGCGAACCACATCGTGTTGCTGCCGGCATGCGTCAGTACGCGGCCGCCCCAGGCCCGCTGGAGCACGCCCCAGCCGCAGGCGTAGTCCGACCCGTCGGGGGTTTCGTGCAGCCGCCGGGCCGTCTCCTGCTTGAGCAGTCGATGATCGCCGCGGGCGGCCGCCAGGTGCAGCGAGACGAAGCGAGCCCAGTCGCCGAGCGGCGCGTGCACCGTGCCGGCCGGGCCCAGGGCTGCGGGGTTGTCGGCCATGCGGCTGGGCGGCATCGGTTTGTACTCGCCGTCGCGCTCGAAATGGCCGCGGGGCTGGTCCACCTTCGCGGCGTCGCCGGGCGGGCCGAAACCGGCCGACTTCATGCCGAGCGGCTCGAAGAGCATCTCGCGGATCGCATCCTCCCACGCCCGGCCGGTGGTCTCCTCGATCATCGCGCCGACGATGACGTAGCCGAGGTTCGAATAGGCGAACTCGCTGCCCGGCCGGCCGACCGGGGCGCTGCGCGCGACCTGCTGGACGAGCTGGCGGCGCACGGTCTTGAGATCGCCCGGCTGCGCGACGAGGCGGATCCTGGTCTGCGGGTCGAAGTTCGCCGGCAGGCCGCTGCGATGCGAAAGAAGCTGGGCGACGGTCACGTCGCGAACGTCCGCGTGCATCGATTCGCGCAGGTCGGGGAAGACCTCGGCGATGGTCGTATCCCAGCGCAGCTTGCCGCGCTCGATGAGCATTCCGGCGAGCGTCGCCGTCATCGCCTTCGTGCACGAGCCGAGGTGGAACGCGTCGTGGATCGTGACCGGTTCTTCGGAGGTAGCTTGCCGCCGGCCGACGGCGGCGATCTCCGTGACACGGTCGCCGGCGACGATCGCGCCGGCCAGGGCCGGAATCCCGGCCTCGGCGCGAATGCGCTCGAGCGCCGCCGCGAGCGGCTCGCTCGGCTGAAGCGACGCGGGCGGCGAAGCAGGTGCTGCGGCCGCGCCCGCGGCGCGATCCGGCTGAGAATGGGCCGGCGGCGCTGCCAGCAGCGTGAAGAAAAGCAGCGGCAGGACTGCGATCTCACGGTATTTCGGCGCGGCGGCTTTCGTCATGGTCTGAATGTCGGCGTCCAGGGCACGTCGCTGGCGTTTCCGGTCCACAGTCGGTTGTCTCCGTCGAATGCGATCGAGCCGTCCGGTGCGAGCTCGTAACCGAGGTCCTCGAGCGTCATCGCGGCGCCGTGGCCGTCCACGAAAAGGATGTTCGCTCGCTCACGGTGCCGCGGGTCGGCGGCGGAGCGATGCTGCGGCGAATCGTCGAAGCCGGCCATCTCGCCGTCGACCGGGTCGACCCAGGGCGGGTCGAGGTTGAACCCCTCGTTGCCGAGACGCTGCCAGTCGCGCGCGTTGTTCTCGTATTCCTGCCGCTGGATCGCCGGCAGCGACGCGGCCGTGCCCATCGAGTCGCCCACCGCCACGGCCCGGCTGGCGTAGCGAATCTTCGTGATCTGCACCGGCCAGTTCTTGAAGGAGTGGATGTCGGACGGATCGCTCAGCCGCGAGTTGCCCAGGAACTGGTAGTTGTAGCCGTAGCTGCCGTTGCGCTCGTCGGTCCACTCGGCGACGTCCGGGCAGACGTAGGTGGGGCTGGCGTAGTTCTGGCGGTCGCCGCGTTCGCCGAAGCGATCGATGGTGCTGCGGCAGGCCATCGGATCGTCGAAGGGGGGGACGCCGACGTCCAGGCTCATCATCGCGAGGAAGGTCGGGCGATACTTCTGCCGGCCGTAGAGGGGGGCCTGCCAGTTGCAGTCGTCCACGACGGGCAGGCGGCCGGGAACGAGCACGTCGCCGTTCTGCGTCGTGTACATGGTCATTCCCTGGCCGAGGGTGCGGAGCTGGCTGAGGCAGCGTGCGGCGCGGCCCTGTGCGCGGGCGGCAGAAAGCGTCGGGAGCAGGATCGAAATCAGCAGGGCGATGATGGCGATCACGACGAGCAGCTCGATTAGCGTGAAGCCGCGGCCGGCGCGTGGGGAGGCAGAGTCGGGGCGGTTCGTCGACGGCCGATGACTGGCCATAACACTTTTTGTTTTAGGCACTTACGTGGCTCCTGGACGGTTCGAAACGAGCGGCGTCAATTCGGGAGGTTGCCTTGACACCCTAACCGCCGATGATATAGTCGCTTTGGCGGCGGGGGAATGGCTGTTTCATCCGGTGGGTGGTCGCAGGGCTGGCTGTGCGGCGGCCTCTCCGGTACGTTTCGCCGTAAGTGCTGGTTCGGGGGCGGTTTGCGGGCCGGCGAGGCGGTCGAAGCGGGCTGACGGGCTCGTAGCTCAGTTGGTTAGAGCGCGTCCCTGATAAGGACGAGGTCACAAGTTCGAATCTTGTCGAGCCCACTCGTCCGGCGGCGTGGTGCCTCCGGGCTGCGGGAGGTGTGCCAGCGTGGAACTCGTGCTCACCCTGGCATTTGGCGTGCTGCTGATCATGGCGGCCTGGTCGCTGCTTCGCGGCGGCGGGGGCTGCTGAGGGTCGGGCAAAGGTGGCTAGGCGGTGCCTGGCCGACGAAATCTGCGGCCGGCCTGAGAATCGGCAGCGAAAATCTGCGTTCCCGGCGGCGCTGTGGAGCGGTGCGGGCGGGGCGTCGAGGGGGCTGACCCGGGTGGTTTTGGCCGGGTTTTTCGAGGGTCTGGACCGATTGCAGGGGCCGTAGCTCAATTGGGAGAGCGCTGCCTTTGCAAGGCAGAGGTTGCCGGTTCGATCCCGGTCGGCTCCACTTGACAGGTCGGGAAAGCTGAGCTAGATTACACTGCTCGCCCCATAAAGCGGGGCGGGAGTTGTGCGGCGGGCGACCGCCGGATGATCTCTGACAAGTGCATAGGTGGAAACGCGGGTATCTGTTTAACCGCACCTAGTGTCGTCTGCGGGCGGGCTGGGCCGGGCAGGGGCCGTTCAGTTTGCGGTTTTTGTTCGGGTCGGCATCGCGGGCAGGCGACGTTCTCTTGGGAAATCGGTGCGGCTTGGCACGTGAGTGGAGCGCGTAGCGCTTCATGAATGTGGTCAAGCTATGAAGGGTGCATGGTGGATGCCTAGGCGTGCAGAGGCGAAGAAGGACGTGGGAGGCTGCGATAAGCCCCGGGGAGCCGTCAACCAGGCATTGATCCGGGGATTTCCGAATGGGGCAACCCGTCGTCACTGGGCAACCAGATGGCGTCACCCATGGCTGAATGCATAGGCCATGAGGAGCGAACCCAGGGAACTGAAACATCTCAGTACCTGGAGGAAAGGAAATCAACCGAGACTCCGTCAGTAGCGGCGAGCGAACGCGGAAAAGCCCATGGCTGCGAGCCATACGTTGTCGCGAAGTCAGTCGAACGGTCTGGAAAGGCCGGCCACAGAAGGTGACAGCCCTGTAGGCGTCAGCGGAGCGGCGGCGGTCGAGTAGGTCGGAGCTCGTGGAACTCTGACTGAACATGCGGGGACCACCCTGCAAGGCTAAGTACTCCTGCACGACCGATAGTGAACCAGTAAGGCGACTGAAAGGTGGAAAGAACCCCTGCTAGGGGAGGTATTGACCCTGAAACCATGTACCTACAAGCTGTAGGAGGCTGATTGCAGGCTTGTCCTGCGCGGCTGACTGCGTACCTCTTGGATAATGGACCGGCGAGTTACCGTACGTGGCGAGGCTAAGCGCTTCCGGCGCGGAGCCGCAGCGAAAGCGAGTCTGAACAGGGCGTTCAGTCGCGTATGGTAGACCCGAAACCACGTGATCTACCCATGGCCAGGTTGAAGGGACGGTAAAACGTCCTGGAGGACCGAAGCCGTTAACGTTGAAAAGTTATGGCATGAGCTGTGGGGAGGAGTCAAAGTCTAATCAAACGTGGAGATATCTGGTTCTCTCCGAAATGTCTTTTGGGACAGCCTCGGGCAACTACTCTGCGGGGGTAGAGCTACTGAATGGAACGAGGGGCCTTCCCGGCTACCTCCTCCAATCAAACTCCGAATACCGCAGAGACTATCCCGGGAGTGAGTCTGCCGGCGCTAATGTTGGTGGACAAAAGGGAAACAACCCGGATCGTCAGCTAAGGCCCCAAAGTCACGCTGAGTGCATAAGGATGTTTGCTTTCCGAGACAGCCAGGATGTTGGCTTAGAAGCAGCCACCATTTAAAAAGTGCGTAATAGCTTACTGGTCGAGAAAGCGGGCGCCGATAATGATCGGGACTAAGCGTGGCGCCGAAGCTACGGGCTCGCAAGAGCGGTAGGAGAGCGTACCACAGGAGATACAAGCCATACCGTAAGGAGTGGTGTCGGCCTGTGGTAGTGAGAATGCCGGTATGAGTAACGATAAAGAGGGTGAGAATCCCTCTCGCCGTAAGCCCAAGGTTTCCTG
>CAZXUI010000061.1:0-27824 GCA_964643885.1 uncultured Planctomycetales bacterium | reverse complement strand
AGGCCGCCGCGGCCGCCCGCCAGCGGGCCGCGCCACCGGCCCGCCCCGCCGACGAGGCGCAGCGCGCCGCCGCCGCGCTGCTCGCGCGTCTTACACCCGAGAGCGTGGCGCGCGTGAAACGCGCTGTTGCGCAGCGCGCGCCAGCGCTGGCCGAGCAGATCGCGCGCCCCGACTGGCAACCCGGCCCGCTAACCGCCGCCGACGTGGTGGAGCTGGTGGAGGATGAGCTCATAGCCGAGGCGCACGCCGTCGCCGCGGCAAACGGGATAACGTGGCCGCATTCCGCGGCCGCAGGGTAAAAAAGGGTAGTAATATGTATGTTAGAACAGCAAGCGAGAGCACGCACATCCGCGAGCTGGCCGACCAGCTCATGCTCCGCCTCGACGTGGCGGAGACGCTGGTTATTGATGAGGTAGAACTGCCGATTCTGAGGCAGCAACAGCAAGAGATCGCCGCAGCCTTACTCAAACGCCGCGCCACCGTAAACATCGCGCTGGTAGCTGGCCGAATCACATTCAGGCTGCGCCGTCCCCGGTTCCCGGCGCCGCGCCGCCAAGGCGGGCCGCTGTCAATCGCGAACCCAACCGGAGGGATGCGCGCGTGAAAGTCTCAACGCAACACCCCGCGCCGAGCGGCCGCATGCTAGGTGATCGGGCCATCCTAGAAACTCTGTGGGTCCTTTCCAGGCGCTGGCGCGCATGCGACGCAAAAGCCGCCGGGTTTCGGGCACTTACACGCTTCAATTCCCGGGGTTGGTTGGTCACAAGTAGCTGAAAATAAATGACTTCTGGACAGGACAAGGCGAACCCGAAGCAACCTACGCGAGATCCGCGGCCCGCCGACGGCGAAATTCGCACCATTCGCGAGCTGGAAAGGGCCGTCGGCGTGCCGCGCTCAACGTTACATCTAACGCTACGCGCCCGCCGCATCGAGGGCGTGCCAGCCGCCGGACCGTGGAGCAAGCGGCACACCGCGCTCATCCGCGCGCACTTCGAGGCCGTCAACCGCGAGCGGGAGGCCGCGCGCGTCAGCCGTGAGGCCGCGGCCCAGATGGGGCCGGAGCGCGTGGCCAAGTTGAGGCTCGCGCTCGCGCGGGCCGAGCTGGTCGAGCTGGATGTTGCCGAGCGAAAGCGCGAGCTGTTGCAGCGCGACCGCGTGCTCGCCGCGCTCGCCGCCGGCCGGGACGCACTGATCCGCGCTATCGCCGAATCCCCGGGTGATTCAACCCGCTTAGTGCGCGAGGCGTTCGAGAGTGTCGCGCGCGAACTGCTCGGCCACGCACCACCGTCAGCAACGAACGGGGGGCGCAATGGCCAGGCGTGATACAACCCCCACCCTGAATCTGCGCCGCCTCACACTGCGCGACCTGATTGGGCTCGATGCCGAGCACCAGGAGCACATTGCGCGCGAGGCCGCCGCCGCCGAGGCCGCCGCCGGCCGGCAGCGACGCCGCGGAATCCCCCTCGATGCCGACCGCCGGCATGTCTCGCGCGTGAGGCGCCACCACACGAAAGACAGCCGCGCGTGCGACGACGCCATCGCGATGCTTTATCCGCTGCCGACAGCGGCTGAGGCCGTGCACATCGTGATGAGCGGTAGCTTCCACGCGTGGAGCTTCATTCCCGCGCTATGTGAGCTGATCGCACCCGCCGTCATCGACGAGCTAATTGTAGCTACGTTATCCTACAACCAAGCGAACGCCGACAGCCTGTTTGATCTACTCGATACGGGCCGCGTGAAGCGCTGCACCTTCCTAGCATCCCAATACTTTCGAGACACCGACCCCGCGATCTTCGAGCACCTGGAGCGCGGCTTGCAGCAGCGAGGCCAGCGCGTCGGCGCGGCGCGCAACCATGCGAAGATACTTGCCGCCGCGACCAGCGACGGGCCGCATTTTGTGATCGAGTCAAGCGCGAACCTGCGCTCGTGCAATAACGTGGAGCAAGCCACGTGCTTCAACTCGCGCCAGCTGTTCGAGTTTCACACCGCGTGGATTCGAGACGCCCTCGCGCACGGAGACTCCACTCCATGAGCGATTCCCTCCTAGACGCGCACGCGCCGCAGCCCGAGCGCCGCCGCAGCCGCCAGGCCGCCAGCAGCGCCGCCGGCCAGCCCGCGCCCGGGTGGGTATCCACGCGCGAAGCGGCTGAGCTGCTCGGCGTGAGCGCCCAGGCGTTCACGAAGCTTGTCGCGCCGCTCCAAATCGCGGCCGCCGATCGGCGCGACGACGGGCCGGGCAAGCCGACCTGGTTGCGGTTCCGCGCGATCGTGGACGCACTGATCGCGCACCGCGTTCAGGCGGCCGCCGCCGACATGGACGCAGCCTTGCTCGCCGGCGGAAACTCCCCGGCCCTCGAGCGATTTCGCGAGGCCCGGGCGGGGCAGGAGCAATTGAAACTCGAGAAAATGAAGGGCGAAATGGTCTACATCGCCGACGCGCAGGAGGTCATGCAACGCTTCGGCATGCACTTCCGCCGCGGGCTCGACAAGCTGCGGGCTTGGCCGCGGGCGCACGAGGTGATGAGCGCCGCGATCGACCACGCCCAGCGCGAGCTGGACCGGTGGGAGCCGACCCGCGAGCCCGCGACCGACGAAACCGCCGCGACCACCCCGGCCGACGAGAAAACACTCAAACAACATAAAGGTAGGCGAAAAGATGACACTCGATGACGCACCAACATGCCCGCACTGCAATGCCGGCCCGATGCAACTCCGCCCCGGCTTCGGCGCGCGCGAAGCCGCCCGCCGCCCGGCCGTGATCGTGGCGCGGCAGCGCGAATACGCCGAGCGAGCCGAGCCCGGCGCGCCGAGGCACTGGCGCTGCGGCAACTGCCAGCACACAACCAGCGCGCCGCCCGTGCCGCCCCGCGAGCCGCCGCCGTGCAGGAGCCGCCGCCGCTGATGGAATCCGCACAGCGCGACAACACCGCCGCGGAGATCAATCGCCTTCGCCGCAAGGTGGAGGCGCTTGAGGAAACCGTCGCGCGGCTCGTGCGTGAGCGAGCCGCAGACGCGATCGTCGCCGAGGCGCCGGAGTATCTGCCGCCGCAATGCTTCGCACCCATTCCCGCCAAGCGTTTGTGGGAGGCATCCCAAGCCGGGCGGGTGCGCTTTGAGATCGTCGGCGGAGGCCAGGTGAAGGGCCGCCGGAACTACCACACCGAGGACGTCCGCCGCTGCTGGCCCGACGTCTGGCGAGACACCCCCGCCGCGAACCCGAAATTCCGGCAGATTCCGGTGAATTCCGTAGTCGTTTGCACCACCACCAGCACCGAGGAATGATTCAGGTATGAGCACCGCAAGCGCCACAAGCCCGCCGGCCGCCGAAACGTTCCTGCCCCCCAGCCTGCGTGAATTCCTCGCGCGCTGGCCGGCCGAGCCGCACACGAGCCACCAGGCCCGCGAGCGCGAGGAATGGCACCGGCGCGAGGCGCGATTCGCCGCCACGCCCGAGGCCGCGCAGAGGGCGAAATCCGCCGCCGCCGCGGCCGCGTTCGATCCCGCCCGCCGCCGGGAATACCTGTTGGAGATCGAGAGGAACCGCGCGGACTGGCTCGCAGCCGCACGGGAACTGGGCGAGCGGATCGAGGATGACAAGCGGCGCGATCCGGGGTGGCTGTCAAACCCCCGCATCCCCGCCCTGCGCGCGGCGAGAGACCAGCTGATGCAATTTTGCCACGTAAACCACCTGCCTGAGCTGCTCACGCTCGCACCCGCGCCACTGATCGAGGCCCGGGCTGCGCTGCGGCAGACGCTCGCCGCGCTGGATCCAGTGGGCCGCACCCTCCAAGACGCCGCCGCGGCCGCCCAGGTGGAGCACACGCGCGAGGCAGCCGCCCGCCGGCTCGCGGAGTTGGAGGCCGCGCTCCAATCCGCCACGTGGCCTGAACTCGAAGCCCTCGCCGTGAAGCTTGCAAGCGAGCCAAGAACGTGAACCCTACACACCCACAACCCGCCGCTGAGCAGCCCGCCGCCGTCACCGAAGCCGTCGGCGCCGATCCCCGGCTCGCCGGCGGGCTGATGACGCTGGCCCATGCCGCGAAGCACACGGGCCGGCCGGCGGGCGAGCTGGCCGCGGCCGTCGCCGATCGGCGACTCGCTGCGACGAAGATCGGTGGAACACTCTACATCAGCCACCGCGCTCTCGCCGCGTTCGAGGCCGCCGCCGCCGCGCCGCCCGAAACCGTGATCGTGCCTGACATTCACCCCGGCGACCTGTTCAGCCCGCGCCAGAGTTACAGCCTGCAATACATCCACCAAATGCTCGGCCTTGAACCGCCGCCGGAGATTGTCCGCGAGGATGAAAACGGGCGCCGGTTCGTGCTCGGCGCGGACGCGATTCTTTGGCTCGACTCACTTGGCCAAGACGAGGAAATCGACTTCACACCCGAGGCCCACCAGCTCGCAGCCGCGCGGCGGGCCGCGCTGGCCGCCAGCGCCGACGAGGCGGCCGCCGCCGCCGCCGGGCGAGGGGCCGGCGAGGCCGAGATCGAGCACCTGAAGCGCCGCGCAGCCGGACTGCGCAGCCGGCTCGCGGCGATCCAGGCCGGCAACAGCAACGGAACCGGAAGCCTGTAGCAACAACAAAAGGAAGGAATCCATGAGCAGTACCACCAAAACCCGCCGGCCCGCAACGATGGACGAGCTTCGCGCCGCAATCCCCAGCGCCACCGAGGCGCAGCTCGCCGACTACCACCGCGCGCGCCTCACCGCCGCCCAGGCCCGCCGCCTGCATGAATTCGACCGCGCAACAGGCTGCGGCAGGCACCAATTCGAGAAGCTCGCCGAGCAGCGGGCGCAAGAAACCGGATGCGACCTGCGCGAGGCGATGAGCGCGCTTTGCAGCGAGCAGCCGGCCCTCTACGCCAACTTCCGGCGCGAGCGCTACATGGGCAAGCCGCCCGGCCGGCACGGCAAGGTACAAAACGTGCTCAACCGCGCCGCGCCGACGCCGACAGATGTCGCCTGAATCCAACCTGAGGACACCCAAAAGGGAGCCCCTAATGGAACCAAGCAACCCCACCGAGGCCGCCTCAGAACTGCTCACCATCGAGGAGGCCGCTACGCGCGCGAACGTCGACGCCGACCACCTGCTCGACTGCATCCTCAACCGGCGGACACTTGCGGCGCAGAAGGTGAACGGCGTGCTTTACATCGCCGCAGACGAGCTGGAGCGGTTTCTCAACCCGCAGCCCGCGACGCCGAGCCGGCCGCCAGGCGCGACGTGGCAGGCGATCCTGAAGCTTCAGCGCGAGGTGCAGGCACTCGCAGCCCGCGTCGCGCACCTGGAGGCCGCAACCCGGTAAGGCTCCTTTCTGGCGCGCGCCCCGCCGCCACTGCGTGAGGGTGGCGGCGGGCGCCGCCCGCTCGCAGGCCCGCGGAAGGGTAATACACGATGCCCGACGCCGATCTGACAATTGTAATCGCAGCGAAGAACGCCGCCCGCGCTGCATTCCAGCAAGCCGCCGGCACCGTGCGGCAGTTCGGCGCCGAGCTGGCCAAGGCAACCGGCGGAAACCTGCAACACACACTGAGCATGGTCGCGCAGGTTTCGAAGCTTGAAATAGGCATGAAAGCCGTCAGCGTCGCAACCGATATATGGCGGGGCGAGCTGGAGAAGGTTCCCGAGCAACTGCGGCAACTGCCGCTCGGCCTCGGCCAGGTAAGCGGCGCGATTGAGCAAATCATCCTCAAATGGACCGGGTGGGGCGCGGAAATCGACGAGGCCAACAAAAAGCTCGCCGAAGCCCAGCGGCGCGAACGCGAGCTTGCCAGCGTCCGCCGGGCGGGTGAGAGCAGCCGCTCTCTGACCCAACAGCTCCGGCGAGAGCTTGAGCTGACATCCACGCCCGAGGGCTCGCGCAGAGAAGTCGCCGAGCGGCACCGCTTCCAACAGCAGATGCAGCAGATTGCCGCGGTGGAGAAGGCAAGTCTACAGCACAACGCCGCAGAGCAGCAGCGGGCCGTCGCGCGGCAGATTCACGAGCAGAAGCTCGCCGAGATCCGGGCCCAGGAGGAAAAGAAACTCCACCACGAACAGGAGAAGGCCGCCCAAGAGCTGGCCAAGAGACAACAGGCGATCGCGCGCGAGGCCGCGGAGCGTCGCAAGGAAATGCTCGCCCGCGAGCTGGCGCTCCGGCAGGAAATCGAGGTCAAGACCCTGGAGCTCGCCGGCCGCGGAGCCGAAGCGCGCGTGCGAGCGGCCGAGAACGAGACGCGCGCGCGGATCGCCCAGGCGCAGTCTCTCACCGAGGCGCAGGGGCTGTTGCAACTGCACCACCTCAACATCAGAGAGACGTTGCAGCCGCAACGCACCGACGCGCTGCCTTCCGCGATGCTGGCCGGCGAGCGCTTCGGCAATCAGGCCGCACTGTTCCGGGCGCAGGGCGCGAGCCGCGAACTCGAGGAACTCCGCGCGGTCCGGGCCGCCGCGGAGCGCGGCGCCGCGAAGCTCGACCAGTTGCTCGACGCCATGCGATTCGCCCAAAACATGCCGTTTTGGGGCATCACGATGGACGGGGTGTGACATGCCAGGCCCGCCGGGATTCCCTCTGCTCACAACGCTGACAAACGCGGGCTGGACAGCAGGTGCCACGCTGGCCGCGCTGATCGACGGCGACCCTGACGGCCGCGAGCTGATCGACTCACCACCGCCGGGCTCGCGGGTTCGCGTGCAGGTGGCGCTGCTCGGGCCCAAAGGTGAGACGGTCATCGAGCAGTGGACCCGGCCGGCCGCGCCGGGCGACATCCTTCGCGTCACCGCCGCCGTGGAGGTGGCGCTTGCCATGCGCGCCGAGCGCGACGCCCAGGCCGCCGGAGCGAGAGCCGCGGGATGAGCAAGGCCACCCCACCACGCCCAGCCGACCTGATACCACAAGAGCTGCACGAGCTGCGCGCCCGCTGGCCATCGCCGCCGCTCAGCGCCGCGGCCGCCCGACAGATGCGCGACTCCCTCAGCCGCCAGCTTGCAGAGGCGCAGAGCATCAAAGACGTCGCCACTATCCGGGAAGATTCGCGCCGCGCGACCTTCGACCCGAAAGCGCGCCGCGCGTATCTGCTCGACCTTTGCGCAATCCTCCCCGCCCTTGACGAGGCGATCGCCACCATGACCCGCGAAATCAGCCGCATCGTGGGCGACGATTACGCGGCCGGCCGCGAGCGCTTCGAGCACCTACAAGACCTGCGCGTAATCGTGCAGCAGATGCGCCGCCAGGCGAACACCGGCGAGCTGCTCACCCTCGCCCCCGACGCGCTGCTATTCCGCCGGGAGGGCTTGAGGAACGCCATTGGCCACCTTGAAACCTTCGACGCCGCCGCCGACCCGCTCACCGCCGCAACGCTCTCAAACTTCATCGCGCAGCTTTGCACGGAGCTGCGCGAGCTGGAGCAGCGATTACACGCCGCAACGTGGGCGGAGCTTGAGCGCCTCAGCAATTCACTGCGGCTCGCGCAGGCGGCCGAGGCCGCCCAGGCGCCGCCCGCGCAGCCGGCCGGCCAGGAGGATGAAGCCGAAATCGAGACGGAGGCCGACGAAGCAGATGCCGACGACTGATTACAAAACCCCCGCCGCTGTCGTCAATAACACCAGCGAGGGCGCCATCGACTGGACCAACCCCGGCAACGCGACCGCCGTCGACGCGGCGGTCGCGACCGCGCCGAACCTGACCGGCGAGAGCGGCTCGCGCCTGCTGCTCGGCGACGCCTTCGGATTCGACGAGGACGACCTGCCCGCCGCGGCCGTCGTCACCGGCATCGAATGCGTGGCCACCTGCTCGGGCTCAAGCAGCGGCATCACCGGCAAAATCAAGCTCGCGCCCGCCGGCGCTCCGGCCGGCAGCTACAGCAATACGTCGACCAATTGGCCCACCAGCCTGGGCGAGCGCACGATTGGATCGGACACGTTCACGGGCGGGCTGGCGCTGCGCGGCAGCGACATCCACGACGAAAATTTCGGCGTCGCTCTGGTCGCCAATCCGCCCGCCATCGGCACGCAGAGCGCCAACGTCGACGCCTTCCAGGTCCGCGTGCACTGGTCGCTACCGACCGCGGGCGGGGCGGGTATCGGAATCGGAATGAGCCTGTAGCTCGCAGTACCAGCAGAGCGCCGAAGCCGCGGCATGGAGGCCGCAAAGATGAACACAACCCCCCTCAGCCCCGAGGCCCGCCGACTACTCGACGTGCTCCGCGAGCGCGGCGCCGACCGGCCGGAGGCCGCACTCACCGATTCCGTCCTCGCCGAGGCGATCGGCTGCCGCCCCCGAGACGTCATTCTCCATGCGGGCGAGCTGCTCCAGGCCGGGTATCTCGTGCTCGCGACCTGCACCGGCCGGCGCAAGGGCCGCTTCGTCGGCACTGTCAACCAAGCCGAGCGATACGCCGAGGCCCTGCGCCGCCGCGCCGGAGCGATCCGCGAGCGAGCCGAGGCCGTCGAATCGGCCCTCCAGGCCGCCCGCCAGGACGCCGCCACCCAGGCCCGGGAGCAGCGCCGCCGGCCGGCCCCGACCCTGTTCGATGGAATCCCCCTCACCCCCGCCCGCCCGCGGGAGCAGCAGCTCGCCACCTACACGCACTGAGGCCACCCACACCGCCACCCCCCCCAAAAGTCCTTACCAGATACCCCCTTGCATATGTAGGCGTGCTATACTTCACGGAGAGCAGGCAGGAGCTTCCGGCATGCCCCGCGCGACCACGCTACCTGAACCCCCACGCCAGGCCCGGCCAGCTGATCCCCGGACCCCTCGATACGGTCGGGGCCGCGGCCGGGCCGCCATTGCTGATTGCGTGCTAGCCGCGCTGCGGGCGGCCGAAGCCCACAGCCGGGCGGCCGCCCTCAGCGACGGGCAGATCGCCGAGCGGGCCGGCTGCCGCGTCAGCGACGTGGCCGCCGCCGTCTTCGCGCTCCAGAAAGCCGGCCACCTAATCATCCGGGACCCACGCGACCGCCAGGCCGGCCGCTGGCTTGTGCAGCCGATCCGGGGCGCCGAGCTCGCCGACGGCCTTGATGCCGCCACCCGCTACAGCAACGCGCTTCGGGCGCGGGCGCGAAAGCTGGAGGCCCAGCGCGCCGCCGTCTTAGAGGCGATCGCGGCGACGCGCGAGGCGGCCGCCGGCCTGCATCAGCTCGAGATGTTCCCCACACCGCGCGAGGCCCCATGATCCTTCGGCGCGGCATGCTCGCCGTCGCGACCGTCCGCGGATTGCGGCGCAACATCGAGCTCTTGAACGAGCCGCGTAACTGGAAAGGCCCGGACGGCCGGGTCCGCGAAGTAGTCGACGCGAAGGTGTGGCCTACGGGCGAGCTTCTCCTGATCCCCGCCGACGAGATGCACCCGCGCCCGGTCCGATTGCAGCCCGCACTGCCCAGGCCCGCCGCTGAGCGCTTCGAGCCGCTGCACCAAGCCCGAAACCGCTTCACCACCACCCGCGAGCCGCGATTCCCCCGCACCCCCGCCTGAACAACCCCCGCCGCCCGGATTGCGTCCACTTCCCCCCAGGGGGGAACGCGACGCCTAGCCACGGATTCCCCCTCAGCGGCCCGGGCGATGTCGCGGAGCAGCCCTAGCGCCTGACCCGCCGCCGCGAGCGCGAGCGCAGGCAGGCCGACGAACAGCGTCCCATTCACGGCGCCTCCGGCCGCCTCGACGAACCCCAGCGCCGGCCGCCGCGAGCTGCGATCCGCTCCCCGTCGCCGTCGCCGTCGCCGCCGGCCAGGAATCCACCTAGACCCCCTAGTCAACCCCTACCGAAAGGCCCTCACCCGCTCTTAACACAACCCGCGATCGGAGCGAGCTGGCGCCGAACGGATGACCGCCTATGCGCCGAACACCCCCGAAATATCCGCTTGGCCGGAAGCCGCCGCCCACAGCGAGCCGGGGCGGGTGCACCCGACCGCGCCGCAAGCCCGCTGAACCCCGAGGAAAACACCCGCCGTACTGACAACAGACTATGACAACAGACACACACAGCACTAAACCTATATCCGTTTGGCCCTCCCGACCCGCGTTTATAGCCGCTAGAACTGCGATTTTATGCGGACGAATGATAAGACTTGCGAATACGCACAACATGTGCTAAGGTGCTATGTGGACAAGACTTCTGAGCCGTACAGACGTGTCCGGCGGGCGTATTCGCAATGCGGAGGTCGTGGGTTCAACTCCCATCGTGTCCATTCCCCCCTTTCTCGGATTGGTCGGCGGCTCGAGCGTGCCACGCAGCGCGGCCCGGCTGGCCCGCCGGATTCGTGCCAAACACGTCCGCAGCGACGGCCCGACTCACACGCAAGCTGCCCGCACCGACGGGCGGGTTTGCCCCGAGGGCCCCGGCACGCCGATCCGACTCGCACCGATGCCTCCGGCACGCCGATCCGACTCGCACCGATGCCTCCGGCACGCCAATCCGACTCGCACCGATGCCTCACGGCGCGCCAGCCCGACTCACACCGATACTCCCCGGCACGCCGATCCGACCCGCACCGAAGGTGCGAGGCAAGTTAGCCCAGGGCAAGCGAGCGAAGCGAACGCCGCCCTGGGTGGGCGACGATCGAGCCCTGCACGCTGAAAGCGTGCGGCAGGGAGTGCTCAGCACGCCGCACAAAACGAAGCAGAACAGCTCAGTCGTCCTCCGGGCGTGCGCCGCCAACTGGGCTTGCCGCACTCCCGCGCACTGGGTAGACTGTCGGTAGACCATATCTGTCGTTCGAGGATTTCGACATGCGTCACCATCTCGCTTCCCTCTTCTTGGGGCTTGTGTCCGTACTGGTCATCGCCGGTTGTCCACAGATGAACGATCCGGGCGCCGAGTCGGGTATGGGAGATGCGGCCCAGGCAGCGCCTGATTCATCGGGTACCGAGGGGACTTCCGATTCGTCAAACGGTGCTGATTCGCCTTCCGATGACAGCGACAGCGGCTCGCCCGACGTTCTCGACAGCGACTTCGACGGAGTTCCAGACGCTGAGGATCCGTATCCGTTCGATCCGTTCGACAACGACATTGACGCGGACGGTGTGGGCGACGATTTCGACAACTGCTTCCTGTACAATCCGGACCAGGCGGATGCTGACGGCAACGGTATCGGCGATCTGTGTGAAGTGGCGATTCTGCTTTCCGGTGCTTCCGGCCCGACTACGATTCTTGGTGCGGCTCTGGTCGCTTTCGACGGCCAGTTTCTCGGGTACGTGAACGCCAACAACTTCGACGGCAACAGCCTAGCAAATTCGTTCGGTCCGTATGGAAACTCGTTCAGCAGCGTGTCGATTTGGAATCAGTTCGGAACCTACGGAAGCCGGTTCAGCGCGCTGAGTCCCTGGAACTCATTCACATCCACGCCGCCCATCCTCATTCTAAATGGTCAGCCGATCGCGTTCGTGACCACGAGCTCGGTGCTGACTCCGGCAATACACCCCAATGACCTCGCGATCGCGGTTGGGCGCTTCGACGTGTTACGCTAACAGGGCGTCCGACGGTTGCGCGTCGGCCTTGCATAGCATGGTGATGATCGGTTCCGGGCTGCGCCGTGTCTGCGCTAGGGGTAGCGTCCTCGCCTGCTGGGCGGGTAGTCGAAACTCTCATTGAGGATGGATCAAGATAAGGGGAGCGGGCTCAGCCCTCTTGTGCTGTGATCCGGGACGAAGGCCGCCCAGGATACGAAGGGGAGGAGCGACGCGACCCGCGGGTTACGCTCGTCCGCCTGGTGGCGGACTCGCTTCACCGGTGGCCAGCGCCCTTGGCCGCTCCGCGGCCAAGTGGTGACCGGCCAGAGGCCGGTCCCCCAATCTTGAGCAAGCGTGACCGGTTCAACATGGTCGGGTCAGTCAGCTCACGGGCAAGCTGCGCTTGCCCATGCTACCCGGCCGGAGCGACAGGTCGGAGATCTGTCGCCCAGTGACCGGTCAGAGGCCGGTCCCCCATCAGACCGGTCAGAGACCGGTCCCCCATCGAATCCGTCAGAGTCCGGTCCCCCATGGCCGGCCGCGGCTACTTATCCTCCTCCCGAATCCCCATCCCCTTGCGATCCGGGTACGCCGGCCGCTTCGGCGGCACGAAGCCGCGGGTGGAAATCTCATCCAGCATCAGCTTGATCGCCGTGTCGAGCTGCGGGTCCTTCCCGCCGACCATCTTGGCCGGGTCGTCGATCACCTCGATATCCGGGTCGACCCCGTGCCCCTCGATGCCCCACGTCCCGTCCATCTCGTAGAACGCGAACGTCGGCGCCGAGGTGTATCCTCCGTCGATCAACCGCGGGTTGCCGGAGATGCCGACCAGCCCGCCCCACGTCCGCGTGCCGATCAGCTTGCCGATCCCCGCCTGACGGAAATAGAAGGGAAAGCAGTCGCCGCCCGAGCCCGCCAGGCCGTTGATCAGCATGCACTTGGGCCCCTGGTGCGCATCCGGCGGCCAGATCCAGTCCTGCCCGTCGCGCCGCGCCCACATGTTCGTAGCCGGGCGGTTCAGCAGCTCGATGAAGCGGGTCGGAATCTGCCCGCCGCCGTTCCAGCGCTCGTCGACGATCAGCGCCTGGCGGTCCACCTGCCCGTAGAACTGGCGGAAGAGCTCGTTCTGGCCGTTGCGGCCGGTGTCGGGCACGTAGATGTAGCCGACGGCGCCGTCGGTCTGCGCGGCGACGTAGGCGCGGTTCTTCTCGACCCAGGCGCGGAAGCGCAGGTCGCCCTCGTCGCGCAAGAGCTCGACTACGACCCGCCGCGCCTCGTCGTCGATCTCCGGCTTGCTGCTGACCGTCAGCGTCACCGTCTTGCCGGCCAGCCCCTGAAACGCCGCCCACGGGTCCTTGGTCGTGTCGACCGGCACGCCGTTGACCGCCAGCAGGTAGTCGCCGGCCTTCACATCGAGGTCCGGCCGGGCCAGCGGGCTGCGTGCGTCGGTGTCCCACGGGGCGGCCTGGACGATCCGCTTGATGCGGTACGAGCCATCGACCAGCTCGAAATCGCAGCCGGGCATGCCGACCGAGACGCTGGGCTGGTCTTCGGTGTCGCCGCCGAAGTAGTAGGCGTGGCCGACGTTCAGCTCGGAGATCAGCTCGCGGATGATGTAGGTCACGTCGTTGCGCGAGACGCAGTCGGGCAGCATGCTGGCGTACTGCTCATAGACGCCGTCCCAGTCGACGCGGTGCATGTAGGGGTCGTAGAAGAAGTCGCGCTGCACGCGCCAGGCCTCGCGCAGCACCTGGGCCCATTCCTCGCGCGGATCGACCATCGGCCTCAGGTCGTCGGTCGAGATCGGCTTCTCAAACTTCTGACCGGCCTTCGCGTCGATGATCGTCGATTGATTGCCACGCCGCACGAGCAGCTTCTTGCCGTCGGCCGACATGACGTAGTTGCCCGTCCCGCTCAGGACGGTCTTCTCTTCCTTGTCATCCGCGCTGAGGTCGAGGATCTTGATCTCCGTCTCGCCGCCGCCGCCCCGCCGGCCGGCGCGGACGTAGACCAGGTGCCCGTCGTTGTTGACCGTCAGGTTCGAGAAGCTGCCGCGGTCGACCGGCAGGAGCATCGCCCGCGCCTCGAAGCCCTCCAGGTCGATCTTCAGCGGCTCGGGTTTCTCGTCCTCCTTCTCGTCCTCCTCCTCGTCCTCCTCTTCGTCGTCTTCAGCGGCCTGGGTCGTCGTCGGCTGCGTGCTGCTGTCCTGGGCGTCGTCCGACGAATCGTCCTGCCGGCTGCCATCGCCGTTGTCGTCGTCGCCATTCTCGTCCTTGCCGTTATCGTCCTCGTCGTCGGCATCCTCGCCGTTCTTGTCCTTCTTCTCGTCCTCGTCCCACTCCTCCTCGTCGCTCTTGGGCGCGAGCGGATTCTTCACGTCGGCCCGCAGCGGCACGACCAGCAGCCGGTCCGTATCGGCGTAGACGAAGGTGGTGCCGACGTCTTCATAAACCGGCCCGCTGAAGTCGCGGTTGCTCGCGAAGTAGAGATACTCGCCCTTGCGGTCGAAGGTCGGCCAGGTGTCGGCGAACATCCCCGTCGTCACCTGGTGCTTTTCGCCGGTCGAGAGCTGGTAGAGCCAGATGGCCGAGAGCCGGTTCGGCCCGCCCTTGGTGTAAGCGATCCAGTCCGAGTCGTGCGACCAGCTCATCGCGGGCGCGCCACTCCACGGCTCGACGTCGATCCGCTTCGTCTCGCCGCCGTCGACCGTGTGCACGTAGAGCCCGCCCGCCTTGTCGCCGAAGGCGATGTGCTTGGAGTCCGGCGACCAGCCGCGCATGTAGTAGTAGTTCCCGCCGGTCTGGCCGTCGGCCCGCAGGGTCGCCCCCAGGTCCGTCGTCAGTTGCTTCGTCTCGCCCGCCCCGTCCGATTGCGTCATGTACAGCTCGTATTCGCCGCTCTTGTCGGAGAAATACGCGATCCAGCGGCCGTCCGGGCTCCAGGCCGGGTCGCGCTCGGCCACGCCGGAGCTCTGCGTCAGATTGCGCGACGTGCCGTTGCGGGCGGGCAGCGTCCAGATATCGCCCCGCGCCGAGGCCACCGCCCGCTTGCCCGTCTTCGAGACGTGCATGTCCTCGATCAGGTCGGCCGCATTCTGTCGCTGCGGCCGGAGCTGCGGCCGGTCGCCCGGAATGGTGATCTCGACCACGCGCGATTCGCCGCTGGCAAGGTCGAGCACGCGCAGGTCCGCCCCGTGCTGAAAGACGATCGCGCCGCGCCCGCCCGGTCCCGGCCCGATCGCCGGCCACTTCACGTCGTAGTCGGCGAAGCTCGTGATCTGCCGCCGCTGGCGCGTCTGCGTGTCATAGACCCACACGTTCAGCCGGTGCTCCGGTCCGGCGTCGGAGAGGTAATAAACCTTCTCACCGTGCCACATCGGCAGCGTGTCGGTCCCTTCCCAGTCGGTGATCTTCCGCGACGAGTTGTCCTTCAGATTGAAGAGCCAGATGTCGGTGGCCATGCCGCCGCGATAGCGCTTCCACGTGCGTGCGTCGCGGGTGTGCAGCGTGTAGGCCAGCCACGTACCGTCCAAGCTGATCGTGCCGTTCGCGCCGTAGGGAATCGGCAGCTTCTCCGGCAGCCCGCCCGCGGCCGACACGGTGAACATCTCCACCGCCCGCGGGTACTCCTGCGCGCCGCGCACGTAGAAGATCAGCCGCCCCTCACCGGTCCACTCCGAAAGCACCTCGCCGTAGGGGTGATGCGTCACCCGCGTCGGCGTGCCGCCGTCGACGGGAAGGACGTACAGGTCGCGGTTGCCGTCGTAATTGCCCACGAACGCCACCTGCTTGCCGTCCGGGCTGAACCTCGGGAAGAGCTCCTCGCCGGGCGGGCTGGCCAGCGGCTCGGCCACTCCGCCCTCGATCGGCGCGAGCCAGATGTCATTCGCATAAACGAAGACGATCTTCGATTCGCTCACGTCCGGATAGCGCATCATGCCGGCGTGGGGGCGGATCTGCGCCAGGCCCGCCGCCGCGCCCCAGATCAGAATCGGGGCGAGCACGACGGGAAGATTCCGGCGAAATGCAGTCGGGGCGGGGCAAGCGGCTCGCTTGCCCGTCGGAAACATCCGGGGGAGCATTCGTTCTCCTTCTCAGTGGGAAGACGCCCTGCGCCGTGCGTCTGGTCTCGTGCGGGCTACTTTCGTTGCAGCGCCACGGGCCGGGACGATGCGCCGACCCGGAGAGGCGGCCTGGCGCTGCCGCCGCAAACCTGCCTTATACCGGAAAGACGGCCGATGCGGGTCGTTCCGGTCGCGTTTCTGGCCACGACCGGCCGGAGCGAGCGCCTGCTGGGACCGATTCGGTCCCACATCCGCGGGCGGCCCGGCCGGGCCTAGCGCGCTCCCGAGCCGCTGGCCGTGCGCTGCGTCGCTCTGCTCTGCGACGGCGGGCCGGCGAGCGTCTCAGCCGGCGGCGGCAACGCCGGCGCCGGCCGGTTCAGGAACTGCTCCGCCTGGCGCGAGTGCTTGCTCATCAGCGACGCCGGCCGCCCCTCGACGAAGACCGCCTCGACGACGTTCGTCGTCTGGCACGGATGCCGCGTCGAGATGACGACATTCGCGATCTTGCCCGGCTCGAGCGAGCCCAGCTCGCGCTGGACGCCGAGGATTTCGGCCGCGCTGAGCGTCATCGCCCGCAGGGCGGCATCCGGGCTCAGGCCGTGCGCGACCGCGAAACCGACGTCCGTGGGCAGCAGCTTGGCCAGGTCCGCTCCGCTGTAGCAGGCCGCGAAGCGAACGCCCGCGTTCTCCAGCACGGCCAGCGCGCGGTAGTTCGCGTCCCACGGCTCGTGCACGTTGTCCAGCCCGGCGATTCGCGACGGCTGCGCGAAGACCCCCTCGTAGATCACCGGCACGTCCCGCTGTTTCAGAAGCGACGCCAGCTTCCACGCATCGCGCCCGCCCAGGATGACCGGCCGTACGCCGACCCGCTCGGCAAACAGCAGCGCCTCAAGGATCGCCTGATAGCTGCTCGCGCGGATCAGGACCGGCCGCTCGCCGCGGACGAAGGGCCGCATGGCGTCGAAGCGCGGGTCAGCCGGCGGCAGGGGGGTGTTCATGCCGGCGCGGGCCGCGTCCACCGCGTCGGCATACAGCCGCGCGTCCTCGACGAAGCGCACCAGCCGCCGCACCGCCTCGCTCGACTGATCGCCGCCCTCGTCCTCGGCGGAACCGCGCTCCTGCGGGCCCGGCGGCCCGCGCCGCTGGCCGCGCTCCGGCGGCATGATCCCCTCCGCCCGCGTCGTCGGCAGATTCACCACCAGCGCCACGGCCGGGTCGATCAGCATCTCGTCGAGCGTCCAGCCGTGCAGGTTCACCAGCCCCGCCCGGCCCGGGACCACGGGTCCGTCCGGCACGATCAACGCCGTGGTGATGCCTTCCGCCCGCACGACGTCGATCATCGCGCTGTGCGGATTGACGGCCGAGACGGCCATCAGATCGCTCTGGTACGACCCCGGCTCGCGGATGTCGATCGTCACGTCGATCGACTCCACTTCCGCCAGGCCGACCTGCGTCGCCGCGTTGATCAACCCCGGATAGACGTGCCGCCCGTGCGCCTCGATCCGCTCCGCGCCCGCGGGAACGGGCACGTCGCGCCCGACCGCCGCGATGCGGCCGTCCTGAATCACGACCGTGCCGCCTTCGATCGTGCCATTGCTGATCGTGTGCACGATGCCGCCGACAATCGCGTAGGTGTCGGCCGGCGGGGGCGTGTCGTGCGGAATCCACGGCCGGCCGGCCGCCGGCGGGGCGAACTGCCGCACGGTCCGCTCGCCGGCACTTGGATCGAAGCTCGCATGCTGGAAGTACACCTCGCCCTCGATCATCGTCAGCACGCACCTGGCGAACGAGTCCAGCGGATGGCCGTCGAACACGGCCAGGTCCCCGTCTTTGCCCGGCTCGATGCTGCCCAGCCGCTGGTCGAGCCCGAACAGCCTCGCTGCGTTGATCGTGATCAAGCCGAGCGCCTCGCTGTCCGAGAGCCCGCCGTACTTGGCACACTTGGCCGCCTCCATCGTCAAATGACGCATCAGGTCGGCCGAGTCGCTCTTGATCGTGCTGTTCACGCCCGCCCGCAGCAGCATCGCCGCGTTGTGCGGCACGGCGTCATACGCCTCGACCTTGTACGCCCACCAGTCGGCGAAGGTCGCCGTGCCGGCACCATGCCGCGCGATCTCCGGCATGATGCGATAGCCTTCCAGGATGTGATGCAGCGTCGCGATCCGCACGCCGAACTCCTCGGCCACGTGCATCAGCCGCAGCACCTCATCCGCCCGGTAGCAGTGCGTGTTGATCCAGATCTCGCCTTCGAGCATGTCCGCCAGCGCCGCCAGCCGCAGATCATGCCGCAGCGGCTCGACGTCCTGCCCGGCCGCACTGGCCTCGATGGCCGCCCGCCGCGCCCGGCCGTACTCGCGGCCCGCCGTCAGCGCCCGCCGCAGCGCCGCCTCGACGCCCATCCGCGTCCCCGGGAAGCGCCGCGCCGTGTCCGTCCGCCCGCGGAAGCCGCCGCCCTTGCCCGGCCGCACGACGTTCTCGCCCAGGGCCCATTTCACCGTCCGCACCTGGTCGGGGATGAGCAGCTCCGCCGCCGGCCGGCCGTACTTGAGCTTGATCTGCGCACACTGCCCGCCGATCGGGTTGGCCGAGCCGTGCATCACGTGAATCGTCGTCACGCCGCCGGCCAGCGCCCGCCAGATCGACACGTCGTCCGCTTCGATCACGTCCTCGCAGCGCACTTCGGGCGTGATCGAGCGCGACGCTTCGTTCGTCGACTGGATCGCGATGTGCGAATGCGGGTCGATGATGCCGGGGATGACCGAGCAGCCGCTCAGGTCGATCGTCGTGACCCCGTCGGGCGCCTCCAGCTCCGGCGCGACCGCCTCGATCTTCCCGTCGCGGATCAGGATCGAGCCGTGTTCCAGCGTCCGGCCGGCCATGGTGAAGATGCGCGCGTTCGTCAGCAGCACGGTGCCGCCCGTCTTGAGCGCCGCGCGGCGATCCTCGTATCGTTCGATCGGCCAATCCGGCTCGTGCATCACGAGGTCGGTCGGCAGCTCGCGGGCCGGCTGCGAAGCCGCGGCCGGCCCAGTGGCCGGCTTGGAGGCCGCCTGTTCGCCGGGCTCTTCGCCTTCAGGAGCCGGCTCGTCGCTTTCGCGCTCCTCCGCCTGCTCTTCGGGTTCGTCCGACTCCTGCGGCGGCTCGTCGCGCTGCTCTTCGGTCATGCGCGCAGGCCGCTCGCCGCGCCGCCCGCGCGGTCCGCCGCGGCGAGCGTCGCGGTCGCGCCCGCCGCCGCCGCTGCTGACCGCGAACTCGAAATCCTCCCCGCCCACGAAGACCCAGCGGACCTTCGCGTCCTTCTTCTCCAGCGGGGCCGTCAGGACCGTCAGGTTGGCCAGCGCGCCGGCGCGAACCGCGCCAAGCCGGTCCTGAACGCCGATCAGCTCTGCCGGCGTCCTCGTCAGCGCCCGCAGGGCCGCATCCGCGCTCAGCCCCGCCTCGATCATCTCCTGGAGGTTCGTGAGCAGCTCGCTCGGCCGCTCCAGCCCGCTCGTCGTCAGGCACCAGCGCACCCCCGCCGCCTCCAGCGTGGCGGCCGCACTCACCGCCCGCTTGCGCTGCTCTGCTGCCTCGTCGAACGCAGACTTCGGCAGGAAGGGCCGGCTGCCCCAATCCTTGCCGTAGGCCGCCAGGTCGCCGGCCGCGACGCGAGTCAGCCCCTCGGCCGGCGGCTTGTACTCGCGCGGCTTGCGCGGCAGATTCGCACTCAGAACGACCGGGATTTCGCGCCGCGCGAGCAGCTCCGCAACCTGCCAAGCCTCGCGCCCGCCCGCGAGCGCAATCTTCAGCTCGAACTCGTCCGCGATCTTGAGCGCCCGCTCGATCTCCTCGACCGTGTCCGCCTCCCACAGCACACGCTGCGACCCGCCGCGCACCGCACGGATCGCCTCCAGGTTCGCGTCGACCGGGACGCGCGCGACCGCGTCCGGGTGCCGCGCCGCGTACGCCTTCATCTCCTCCAGCCACTCGGCATCGAGCAGAAACTGCCGCAGATGCGCCACCAGGCCGAACTGCGTCGACGGGTATCGCCCGCGCAGGCTCAGCTCCCGCCGCCGCGGAACCTCGAACGACAGGACCATGAACACGTCGTCGCGAAGCAGGCTTTCGCGCAGCGGCCGCGTCCCCAGCTCCAGCACCCCCGCCCGGCCCGCGACGATCGCCCGCGGCGGCGCGACCATCGCCGCCGCGAACCCGGCCTGTCGCATGTTATTGAACGTGTCCTCCTCGATATCGACCAGCTCGGCCGCCCGCCGGCTCGCGAAGATCCCCGCCCGGTTCGCGTCGACCGTGCTGACCAGCGGCCCCTCGCTGGGCGATGGAAACTCTCCCTCCGCCCGCCGCTCGTCGGCAGCGGTCAGCGCCGGGTCCGAAACGCCCGCCCGGCAAAGTGCATCGATCCACCCCGCGTAGACGTACATTCCCGTCACGTCGATCACTCGCGCCGCAGGCGGCAGCTCGACGTCGCGACCCACGGCCGCGATCCGCCCCTCGCGAATCAACACCGCCCCGCCCTCGATCGTCTCGCCCGGCGAGACGACGATCGTCGCCCCGCGCAGCACGATCGGCGCGTCGAACTCCGGCAACTGCGCCATGGCCGCACCGGCCGCGGCAATCTGAACCGCCACAATCACCAGCCACAAGGGTCTCATTTGCCACGACCTCCGATGAAGCTTGTCGCTCGAGGCGAGGTTCGGCCCGACAGGACGTCCGACGGCCACCAGTCCCGCCGGGTCCGCTGTGTGGCGGCGCGGCGGGGCGCTGTGAGACCGCAAGATCCTCATAATGTACGCACTGCCGCCCGCGGGGCAAAGCCCATCCGCCGGCGCGGCCGCCCGCTGTGTCGGAACGTCGCGATTTCGGATAATCTACGCCGCCTGGAACCTGACCCGGCCGTACCCCAAGACTCCTGACGCGGGAGCGCCCATGCACGCGAGCATTCGTACACTGCTGGCGGAAATCATCGATTACGCCGGCCTCTTCCCGCCGGCCGAGCTTGCCCTCGTGCCGGCCGTCCGAAACTACGCTTCGTACCGGGCCAGCCCCGAAGCCTGGATGCTGGCCCGCTTTGTCTGCCCCACGGCCCAGCTCGAGGCTCTCAGGCCGATCGTCGCGGAGCTGTTCACGCCCGAGGCGCCGCTTCCGCTCTCGGTCATTCCCCGAGCCGGGCAATCCCGCGACGAGCTGGTCGCCAACCTCAAGACGGGCCTGACCGCGCTTCAGTCGTTTCTGGACCAGACGGCCAGCCGCGCCCGCGTGGAGGCCTTCGAGCTGCGGCTACCCGACGGCGACAGCTCCACCAGCCTGATCGACGCGGTCGCGGGGGCCTTCGACGCCGCGGGCTTCGCATCCGTTCCGGCCTTCGTCGAGCCGGCCGTCCGCGAGTCGGAAGCGTCCGCGCTGCGGCAGTTCGCCGCCGCGCTCGCCGAGCGGGGCGCGCGCGACGGCCGCTTCGGCCTCAAGCTCCGCTGCGGCGGCACGCAGCCGGCTGCGTTTCCCAGCTCGCCGCTCGTCGCCAGCGTGCTCACGATCTGCCGCGACGAGCGTGTACCGCTCAAGTTCACCGCCGGCCTGCATCATCCGCTGCCGCGCTTCGATCACGCCGTCCGCGCCCGCATGCACGGCTTCCTCAACGTCTTCGTCGCCGGCGTGCTGGCTCATGCGGTCGCCCTCGATCATCACGACGTGCTGGCCGTGCTCGAGGAGCAGGACCTGCGCCAGTTTCACTTCTCCGGCAGCTTTCTCGGCTGGCACGACTTCGAAGCGTCGGTCGCGGAGCTGCGCGACATCCGCCGCAGTCGCCTGATCTCCTTCGGAAGCTGTAGCTTCACGGAGCCGCGCGACGACCTGCGCATGCTGCGCCTGATCTAGCCACGGGAGCCTCGCCATGAACCCGACCAACGACCCTCGCCTGCGCTCCTTCGTCGACGTGCCCGCTGGCCACGATTTCCCGATCCAGAACCTGCCCTACGGCGTATTCAAGCGGCCGGACGACGAAAAGCCCCACTGCGGCGTCCGTATCGGCGAGCAAATCCTCGATCTGAAAGTGCTCGAGCACGACGGCTTCTTCCGCCGCACCGCCCTCGGCGAGCAGCACGTCTTCTGCAAGCAGTCGCTCAATAAGTTCATGTCCTTCGGGCCGGCCGTGTGGCGCGAAATCCGGGCGCAGATCAGCCAGCTTCTGCGGCACGACAATCCCGAGCTGCGCGACAACAAGACCCTGCGCCAGCGCGCCCTGATCCCCGTCGAGCGAGTCGAGATGCACCTGCCGGCCGAGGTCGGCGATTACACCGACTTCTATTCATCCAAAGAGCACGCCACCAACGTCGGCACGATGTTCCGCGGGCGCGAAAACGCCCTCATGCCCAACTGGGTCTGGATTCCCGTGGGCTATCACGGCCGCTCCAGCAGCCTCGTCGTCAGCGGAACGCCGGTCCGCCGGCCCTGCGGCCAGACCAAGGCCGACGATGCCGACAAGCCGGGCTTCGGCCCGTCGCGGCTGCTGGATTTCGAGCTGGAGATGGGCTTTTTCGTCGGGCCGGGCAATCCGCTCGGGCGGCCCATTCCGATCTCGCGCGCACAGGAGCACATCTTCGGCCTCGTACTCGTCAACGACTGGTCGGCCCGCGACATTCAGAAATGGGAATACGTCCCGCTCGGCCCGTTCCTGGCCAAGAACTTCGCCACGACGCTCTCGCCCTGGGTTGTGACGCTCGAAGCGCTCGAGCCGTTCCGCTGCGACGGCCCGCCGCAGGACCCGCCGCCGCTGGAGTACCTCCGCCCGCCCACGGCGGCCCGCACGACGTTCGATATCCGCCTGGAGGTGGCGCTTCAGCCCGCCGGCGGCGAGCCGGCCGTCGTCTGCCGCAGCAATTTCCGCCATCTCTACTGGTCGATGGCCCAGCAGCTCGCACATCACACGGTGAACGGCTGCAACGCCCGCCCGGGCGACCTGATGGCCAGCGGAACCATCAGTGGCCCCACGCCCGACTCCTACGGCAGCCTGCTCGAGCTCGCCTGGCGCGGCGAGCGGCCGCTCTCGCTGCCCGGCGGCCAGTCGCGCAAGTTTCTCCAGGATGGCGACACCGTCACCTTCCGCGGCTGGTGCGAGGGGAGCGACTACCGCGTCGGTTTCGGTGAGTGCAGCGGTACGGTTCTCCCGGCCGAGTCGGCCTGACACGGCCGGCGTACCTGTTTCGACGATCGTGGGGGTGCCCCGCCGATACTGGTTCACCTGCTGCGAGAATGGGGGACCGGTCTCTGGCCGGTCCGATGGGGGACCGGTCTCTGACCGGTCTGATGGGGGACCGGTCTCTGACCGGTCTCTGACCGGTCACTGGGCGACAGATCTCCGACCTGTCGCTCCGGCCGGGTGGCATGGGCAAGCGCAGCTTGCCCTTGAGCTGACGGACCCGACCATGTTGAACCGGTCACGCTTGCTCAAGATTGGGGGATCGGCCTCCGGTCAGTCATCATTTGGCCGCGGAGCGGCCAAGGGCGCTGGCCAGGGGTGAAGCGAGTCCGCCACCAGGCGGACGAGCGTAACCCGTGGGTCGCGTCGCGCCTCCCTTTTGTATCTTGGGGGGCCCTTCGTCTCGGATCACGGCACGATACGGGCAATCCCGCCCTGCATTCTGATCCGGGATGGCAACCACCCGAACGCGCCGTCGTGGTGCGACGAACCCGGCGTCGTGCGCATAAAAAAGGCGACGCGAAGCCGCCTGCGCTCGTGGCGTCCTTCAGAGTATTCGGTCCTGTTGCTCGGACCCGCCGCGTTGCCGCAACGGGACGACCTCTTGTGAGATTAACCGCTCGCCCAGAGTCTTTGACCTGCGAAAGTACCGCCCGTATTGGTTAGGCGATCCCGCTCTGCCGTTAGCCCACGCCTCGGCTGTGCGGTTTTCCCGCCGCAAGCTGCACCGGCCACAGTTAAGCAGCCGGCATCATCCTCTCACCGAGCTTGGTCTCCCTCTAGAGTTTTGCCCAACAGCACCTAGCCGGCCGGCCGCAGCCGACCCGCTCCTCTCATGGACTTCCGCTCCCTTCAGCACATTCAAGAACCGGTGGTCCACCTTACGCGGGCTTTGCCTGCCCGCTACGTTCCGCCTTCAGGGTTTGGCTACCCTCCTGACGGTTTCCTCCCACCGATCCCGGGCCGGTTTTGTTTCACACCGGCAGCGCTCCTGGGATTCGCCCTTCGGAGCTTCCTCCACCCGCAAGGTGCTCACGCGTTTCCGAGTGAGCGGACCCACATACCGTTTCTCTCTGCGGTATACCAACGTGCCGAAGCACATGGCCGGCCCGCAGAGCCGCGGTTTCTGGGCTTCGCCCCTTGCGAGAGTCCCTGGCGAACCGCGGGCTTTTGGCCCGCAACCCGCTGGCTGCTCCCCTGGGCTTACCCCTCATAGGGCACTCCCGCGAAGGCCTTGGCCGGGATTTCGCCCAGCCTCCTCTCACACGCTTCGAAGCACAGGCCGAAGCCCACGCTCCCGGCGCCTCAGAGTCTCGATCAGCCCTCGCCTGCCACCGGCCGGAGCGGTGGTCGAAACCACCGTCGGTCAGCGGAGCCCTTTCAGGGTTTTCGCACCGGAGCATTCCTGAGCATTCGAGCGAGACATCGGCCGGGCTATGTGTTCACCTCTCGCCGCGCCGTGCATTACTGCCGGCTGCCGACGATCCTTGGCCGAAGCCGCGCTCTACCGGAGTTGTCAGGAGCACTCGTAGGTGCCGAGCGTCACTGGCGACATTCACGTCGCACTATGAACTTAGCATGAAAACCTAGCGCATTCAAGCCCTTTTTATCGCCCGCGCAGCTCTGACAGCCTGTCAATTCCGGTGGATAACAGCGCACGCTTCGCTAACCGCGATCGCGCCCTACGGCTTACAGACGCGCGCCCGCAGAGGCGCTCGCCTGAAAAACTTTCTCTTGACAGCTCAGATTTTTTCGCAACCCCGTCAGGATTTAAAGCAGGTTCGCCGCCAGCTCCGCCAGCGGACTCCGCTCCCCCTTGTGCAGCTCGACATGCGCCGCGATCGGCTGGCCCCGAAACCGGTTTACCAGGTACGTGAACCCGTTGCTGTTCGCGTCCACGTACGGGTTGTCGATCTGGTACGGATCACCCGTCAGCACGACCTTTGCCGCCTGGCCCATCCGCGTGATTACCGTCTTGATCTCCAGCGGCGTCAGGTTCTGGGCCTCGTCGATCACCACGAAACGGTTCGAGATGTTCCGCCCGCGGATGTATGTCAGCGGCTGAATCTCGATCACCCCCGCCGCGATCAACGCGTCGCAGTCCGCGTGCCCCTTCACGCTCCCGCCCGCATCCAGCAGAAACTCCACCGTATCCCCGATCGGCTTCATCCACGGATCGAGCTTCTGGCCGATGTCGCCCGGCAGATACCCCAGGTCCCGCCCGACGGGGATGATCGGCCGGCAGACCAGGATTCCCCGGTACCGCTTCCGGCGGATCGTCTGATACATCGCCGCCGCGATCGCCAGCAGCGTCTTGCCCGTCCCCGCCTTGCCCATCAGCGTCACGAGCTGCATCTGCTCGTCCAGCAGCGCGTCGATCGAGTAGTACTGCTCCTTGTTCCGCGGCTTGACGCCCCACAGCCCGCCGTCGTCGATCGTCTTCAGCCCCACCAGCCGCTTCCCGCTGCCGTCGACCCGCGCCAGCGCGCTGCCCCGCCCGCCATCGTTCGGTCGCAGAAGCACATATTCGTTCGCGTCCAGCGGCGGAGGCGGCAGCGCCAGCTCGCCTTCCCGCTGAAAACGGGCGATGTCGTCCGAGCCGACCAGCCGCTCGATCTGCCCGGAATAAACTTCCGATAACTGCACCTGGTCGGACTCGTAGTCCTCCGCCCGCAGGCCCCCCGCGTCCGCCCGGATCCGCAGGTTGATGTCCTTCGTGACGATCACGACCGGCACGTCCTGCTCGCTCTGCTGGATCGCCTTCGCGACCCGCAGAATCTCCAGGTCCGCGTGCCCGTTCGACTCCGTCAGCAGCCGCTCCGGCTCGCAGTAGACCCGCAGCCGCCCGCCGTTTCGCAGCGGAATGCCGTTGGCCAGGCTCTGGTCCCCGCGCAACGAGTCCAGCAGCCGCACCACCGCCCGCGCGTTGTAGCCCCGGTCGGTCCGCTCCTTCTTGAAGCGGTCGATCTCGCTGATCACCGCGACCGGGATGATCACCGTGTTGTCGTCGAACGAGAAAATGGAGTGCGGATCATGCAGAAGGATGTTCGCATCCAGAATGAAGTTCTTCCGCATGGCAAACCAGACTATAGCACGCCCCGTTGGCCGGACAAGCCGCCCTCGGCTCGCCGCTTCCGGCCTCGCGCCGGGCGGGCTAGAGTATCGCTCATGAGCGACTATCTGACGAAGCGAAGAGAGCGCGTGGCCGCAGCCCTCGATCTGCGCGGCGAGATCGTCCTGATCGGCGCCGGCGAGCCCGTGCCGATTCCCGGCGGCGCCGATCAGATCTATCCCTTCCGCGCCCACAGCGAGTACTTCTACCTGGCCGACGTCGAATGCGCGGGCGCCGTGCTCACCTTCGACCCGCGCGAAGGCTGGACGCACTTCGTCCCGCACTTCACGCCCGAGCAGCGCGTCTGGGAGATTCTGCCCGAGCTCGAAGGGCAGCCGCTCGAATCGCTCGCCGGCTGGCTCGCGGCCCGCCGCGGCCAGCCACGCATCATGCTCGGGGCCGAGCTGCCGCAGCTCCGCTTCGACACGGCCGCCACGGCCGCCGCCCGCGAAGCACTCCAGCACGTCCGCCGCCCCAAGGACGACGTGGAGCTCGAACGCATGCGCCGCGCCATCGCCGCGACCGCCGCCGGCTTCCGCCGCGCGGCCGGGCAGATCCGGCCCGGCCTGTCGGAGCGCGAGCTTCAGGTCGAGCTGGAGGCCGAGTTCCTCCGCAGCGGCGGCACCGGCCTGGCGTTCGGCACGATCATCGCCGCCGGCGGCCACGCGGCCGTGCTGCACTTCTCGCCCACGCAGCAGCCGATGAGCGCCGGCGACCTGGTCCTCATCGACGCCGGCGCCGAGGTCGACCGCTACGCGGCCGACGTGACTCGCACGTTCTGCGTCGGCGAGCTCGAGGGCCCGCGCCGCGATCTCTATCAGCTCGTGCTCGAGGCGCAGATCAAGGCGGTCGAGCGCTGCCGCCCCGGAGTCGAGTGGCGCGAGCTGCACATGGCCACCGCCCGCGACATCGCCGCCGGTCTCGTCGCTATGGGCGTGCTCCGCGGCGAGCCCGATTCGCTCGTCGAGCAGGACGCCCACGCCGTCTTCTTTCCCCACGGCGTCGGCCACATGGTCGGGCTCGGCGTCCGCGACGCCTCGGGCTATCTGCCCGGCCGGCGGCGCAGCACGCGGCTCGGCCTGGGCAGCCTGCGGATGGACCTGCCGCTGGAGGCCGGCTACACCGTCACGATCGAGCCCGGCGCCTATTTCATCCGCGGCCTGCTGAACGATCCCTCGATCCGGCAGCGCTATCGCGATGCGATCGCCTGGGACCGCGTCGAGAAGCTGATGAACATCGGCGGCGTGCGGATCGAGGACAACGTGCTGGTCACGAAGGATCAGCCCGACGTGCTGACGCGCGACATCCCGAAGTCCCTTTGAGCGGGGCGGCGGATTCTGACCGATTCGCCGGCCCGCGGTCGTCCAGACAGCGGGGCCGCCCGGCGCGGCCGGCCGGCAGCGATGTGTGAGGAGACGCAAGCGAATGACGACAGCTCATCACGAGGTGCAGCGCATCGGCGAACTCGTTCGCCAGCATTCCGAATCCTTCGAACGCCTGCTCACTGAGATCCGCCGCATCATCGTCGGCCAGGACGACCTGCTGCGCAAGATGCTCGTCGGCCTGCTCTGCAACGGCCACATCCTGCTGGAGGGCGTCCCCGGGCTGGCCAAGACCACGGCCGCGGCCACGCTGTCGCGCGCCATCCGCTGCAAGTTTCAGCGCATCCAGTTCACGCCCGACATGCTCCCGGCCGACATCGTCGGCACGCTCGTCTTTCAGCCCGGGGACGGCACGTTCTCGGTCAAGAAGGGCCCGATCTTCGCCAACCTGATTCTCGCCGACGAGATCAACCGGGCGCCCGCCAAGGTCCAGAGCGCCCTGCTCGAGGCGATGCAGGAGCGCCAGGTCACGATCGGCGCCGATACCTTTCCGCTCGAAGAGCCCTTCCTCGTGCTGGCCACGCAGAACCCGATCGAGCAGGAGGGCACCTATCCGCTGCCCGAAGCGCAGGTCGACCGCTTCATGCTCAAGCTGCTGGTCGACCACCCCTCGCGCGACGACGAGCGCCGCACCCTGGATCCCATGGCC
>CAZXUI010000060.1:0-27830 GCA_964643885.1 uncultured Planctomycetales bacterium | reverse complement strand
CGCGGCGGGTTCTGACTCGCCGCCTGCATCAGAACCCCGTGCGCCAAGCACGGGGCCTATTCGTCGCCACCGGGCCCACCGCTTGGCGCGGCGGGTTCCGACGCCGCGGTGCGCACGCTATCGCTCCGGTTGTGTAACAGTCCGCGACCGCGGACACAAGGGATGCCCCGCCGCCTGCCGCCAAAACGCACAGGGCGCCGCGGCGTCCTTAGACACCGCAGCGCCCCGGGGCTTCTCGATCAAAGTTGCTCAGCTCGGCCGGCCCGCTTACGGGCAATCGGAGCCGTACGCGCTCAGCAGCGCGACCAGATCGTCGAAATCGGTGTCGCCGTCACCGTCGATATCGCCGTTGTCATTCGCGCCATAGGCCGCCAGCAGCACCAGCAGATCGTCGAAGTCGATCGTGCCGTCGCCGTTGAGGTCCTCGGGGCACGGATCGCCGCCGGTGTAGGTCACCGACATCGAGAAACTGTAGAGCTGCGACTGCGACGGCGAATCCGTCTCGTAGACGCGGATGTAGTACAGACCCTGCGTCGGCAACACCACGTTGTTGAGCGACTCCGACTGGCCGGAGGCGGCACTGCTCGCCTCACCCAGGATCGTCACGCCGTTGCTGCTGATCACCTGGACCGCCAGGTTGGCCGTGATCAGACTGTTATAGCTGCTCGTCGTGGGGCAGCTTCCGTTGGCCGCCTGGGCGTTGTTGTTGTACGTGAAGCCCTGCGGCGTCACGGTCACGCTGACGGTCGCAGCCGAGTTCACCAGGAAGCTGTACCAGTCCGCCTCGCTGTTGGCGTCGATGCTGCAATTGGTCGTGCTCGGCGCGGCCGTGCCGGTGTCCGGCGGCGGCAGGTCGCAGTGGTTGCTCAGCGACTGTCCGTCCAGGAAAGTTCCCACGAACTTCGCCAACGCGGCCGAGTCGTCCAGCTCGCCCGGGTCGCCGTAGTGGCGCTGAACCGCGCGCAGGTCGTCGTGCCGCGGCCCGTCGACCGCCGTGCTCAGGAACGGCTCCATCAGGAAGACCTGGTTGTTCGAGCAGACGTGCTGAATGCCCAAGCCGTGGCCGTGCTCGTGCATCACCGTGTTGCGCAGGAAACGGTTCTGATTCGTGGTGCTGTTCCAGCCTTCGCCCGAATCCAGCACCATGTCGCCGTTGGACGGGAAGAAGTTGTACGCCAGCACGCCGTTGGCGCCGTCGAGCGGCTTCATGCAGATGCGGATGTCGCCGCGCGTCGACGAGCCCGTCGCGCCCCAAGACGCACCGTCGTCCCAGTCGTTCCCGTTGTGCGTGATGCGCGTGTACGACACGCCCGAGAGCTCCGACCAGCGGTCGAAGCACTGCTGGAAGCGGGCGATCCACGTTGCCCGGCCGCCCTGCGTCGCAAAGATCGAGTCCAGACGCGAGAAGAGCTGGCTTGGGGCGGTGCCTTCGCCGATCCCGTTCGGAATCGACAGCCCGTCCGGCACGAAACTCCAGGTCAGCGAGCGCGGGCTGCCCTGCGTGCCCGACCAGCGGCTGCCCAGGAAGTAGCGCGAATCCGGCGGCGGCATCCGGCCGGCGTCCTGAAGCGCCGCGAACATGTCGGCGATGAACTCGTCCGAAGGCGGATTTTCGGCGTCGAAGCAGACCGTCAGATAGCCGAGGTCCTCCCCCGGCAGCAGCGGTGCGGCCCAGTCGACGAACGACTGCTGCCCGCCGATCGGGTCCGCCAGCTCCGTCTGTCCCCATACCGCCGGCGCCGCCAGCGCGACGGCACCCAAACCCAAGACCAGGCGAGCCACTGCCCGCGGCAAGCTTGTCATGTACTTCGCCCGAAACATCAGCACGTACTCCCTTTCTCTAGGTCGCCCCGTGGTCCCAGACACCCGGCGGCGCGCAGCAAAGGCGCGGCCCGCACGATGAAAACTTTTACTCCATTATCGGACGGCGTCGACGTGACCTCGATGCAGCCACACGACGGGGGTTTCACAGATGGGGCCCGTAATCCTGCGGCTCGCGACCCCAGCGTTCGATTCCTGCCACGAGAGGCGATTTGCTTCCGAGCGGTGCCTGTCTCGTCCTCGTCCGCCCAAGCATAGCACCCCACCTGCGCACTTACAACCCGAGCCTGACTCCGTCGCAGGTGGAAACGAAGAACGCCAGCCAACGGCGCGCAGCGCTCCTCATCAGGAGTAACACCACCCCAGCGGCCGCAATTCCCCATCCGCGCGGTGATTCTGCGGCTGGCCGTCGATCCACTATGAAGTGTAACCCTCGCTACCACGCCGGCGCCGCGGCCAGACGAATGCCGCGGCCACCACGACCGGCAGGACCAGGATGACGCACGGCAGCGTGACGCCGGGAACGGGCAACAGCGAGCCGTCGGCCTCGCTCCCGGAGCCGCGCACCGGCCGGGCACTGCCGGACAGGCCGTCGGGCAGCGGCAGATCGAGCAGCGTGAGCGCGGTCGGCAGCAGATCGACGATGGACGCGGTTTCGGCTAGTTCGCTCGCGGCCGGGATGTCCGGTCCCACGGCGATCCACGGAATCTGCCGGTTCTCGGGCAGGTTCAGGAAGTGGTTCGTCCCCAGGCCGCCGTGGTCGGCCGTCAGCAGGATATAAGTCGGCCGCGAGCTGTCGGCCTCAACGGCCGCGACGATCTGACCGACCAGGCCGTCCACGAGCGCGACGGCCGCCATGTACTCCTCGCTGAGCCACCCGTTCCGATGGCCGGTGGAGTCCGGTTCCGAAAAGTGCACGAAGATCACGTCGGGCCCGTCGGCGGCGATCTGCGGCAGGAGCCGCGCGGTCATGCTGGCCGGCCCGCCCATCACGTCGATCAGCTCGCAGGCGTCCCGCGGCGCGAGGAAGGCGAGCTTGCTCTTGCTGGCGAAGAAGGCGCACCGCAGGCCCGCCTGCGCCGCGTAGTCGAAGAGCGTCGGCCGGTCGATCGTGCCCGGCAGCTCCCAATTGGCGATGACCCCATGCCGGTCGGCGACGAGGCCGGTGAGCAGCGACGTATGGTTCGGCAGAGTGGCCGACGGGAGATCGTTGAGCGCCTCGGCCGCGGCGCAGCCGGCGGCCCGCAGGGCGGCGATGTTCGGCGTTGCGTCGGGGGTGACGACATCGGCCCGCAGGCCGTCGCAGGTGATGAGAATCAGGCGCGTATCCTGTGCGGCGAGCGGCGCGGCCAGCAGCAGCGCGAGCAGCAGGGGGGTCCAGCCGCGAACGATCGGGACGTCCCCATTCGCCACGCGCAGCCTCCTTGCCGGCCCTGCGTTTCGCGTCATCGATTGGGACCGCGCGGGCTCAGAACCCGCAGGACGCGCCGGATCGGGTCATAGAACTCGTCGACGACGCGCTCCTTGAGCGGAATGATCGCGTTGTCGGTGATCGTGATGTGCTCGGGGCACACCTTGGTGCAGCACTTGGTGATGTTGCAGTAGCCGATGCCGTCGCGCTGCTTGAGTTCCGCCAGCCGGTCCTCCGTGTCCAGCGGGTGCATCTCGAGCGCCGCTGTGTAGACGAACAGCCGCGGCCCGATGAACTCATCGTGCTTGTGATGGTCGCGCAGCACGTGGCAGACGTCCTGGCACAGGAAGCACTCGATGCACTTGCGGAACTCCTGCACGCGCTCGACGTCCTCCTGCTGCATCAGGTAGGTGCCGTCCGGGCGGTCCGGCTTGCGCGGCTTGAAGGGCTTGATCTTCTGCTTGGCGCGGAAGTTGGAGGAGACGTCGGTCACCAGGTCGCGCACGCGCGGAAACGCGCGCATCGGCTCGATCGTGATCGGCTCGCCCGGCGGCAGCGAGTTCAGCCGCGTCATGCACATGAGCTTGGGTAATCCGTTCACTTCGGCCGAGCAGGAGCCGCACTTGCCCGCCTTGCAGTTCCAGCGAACGGCCAGATCCGGCGCCTGCTCGGCCTGGACGCGATGAACCGCGTCGAGCACGACCATCCCCTCGCTGACCTCGGTGGTGTAGTCGTGCAGCTTGCCGCCGTTTGCGTCGCCTCGCCAGATCCGCAGCGTCACGCTGGGCATTACTTGTACTCCTCGATCAACGCCTTGAGGTCCTCGCGGATCGGCGTGACCGGCACGCGCTCCACCCGCATGCTGTCACCGTCGCCGCGGCGGACGACGATGTTGAACGTGGCTCCTTCGGCCGTCTTGGCCGGATGGTCCTCGCGGAAGTGCGCCCCGCGGCTCTCCTTGCGCTCGATCGCCGCCCGCGTGATGGCCTCCGAGACGATCAGCAGGTTCGGCAGGTCCAGCGCCGTGTGCCACGACGGGTTGTACCAGCGGTTGCCATCCACGCGCACCTTGCGGGCCCGCTCGCGCAGCCCGGCGATCACCTCCAGCGCCTGGGCCATCTCCGCTTCGTTGCGGACGATGCCGACCAGGTCCTGCATCTTGTCCTGGAGGTCGTACATGACCTTGTACGGGTTCTCGTCGCCGCCGGATTCGAACGGCCGCATCGCCTGGGCATTGGCCCGCTTGACCTGCGCGTCGTCGATCTTCACGTCGCCGTTCTCGCGGGCGAACCTGGCCGCGTACTCGCCGGCTCGCTTGCCGAAGACGAGCAGGTCGCTGAGCGAATTGCCGCCGAGGCGATTCGCCCCGTGCAGCCCCGCGGCCGCCTCGCCCGCGGCGAACAGCCCCGGCAGCGTGCTCATCTGGCTGTCCGCGTCGACGCGGATGCCGCCCATGGTGTAGTGCGTCGTCGGGCCGACCTCCATCGGCTCCCGCGTGATGTCGATGTCGGCGAGCTGCTTGAACTGGTGATACATGCTCGGCAGCTTCTTTTTGATGTGCGACTCGGCGTCCGGGAGCTTGGACTTGATCCAGGCGATATCCAGGAAGACGCCGCCGTGCGGGCTGCCGCGGCCTTCCTTGATCTCGCGCACGATGCAGCGGGCGACGTGGTCGCGCGTCAGCAGCTCGGGCGGGCGGCGGGCCTCCTTGTCGCCGCAGACGTAGCGCCAGCCCTCCTCCTCATTGTCGGCCGTCTGGGCCTTGTAGAGCTCCGGGATGTCGTCGAACATGAAGCGGCGGCCCTTGCTGTTGAGCAGAATGCCGCCCTCTCCACGGACGCCCTCCGTCACGAGTATGCCGCGCACGCTGGGCGGCCAGACCATGCCCGTGGGGTGAAACTGCACGAACTCGCAATCCAGCAGATCCGCCCCCGCCTCGTAGGCCAGCGCCTGTCCGTCGCCGGTGTACTCCCAACTGTTGCTCGTGATGCGGTAGGCCTTGCCGATGCCGCCGGTGGCGATGACGACCGCCCTGGCCTTCCAGACGTGGCAGAAGCCCTTTTCGCGATCGTAGCCGAACGCGCCGGCGATCCGCCCGCCGTCGAGCAGCAGGCTTGTGACCGTGCACTCGCTGAAGAAGTCGATGCCCTGGTGAATGCCGTGATCCTGGAGCGTGCGGATCATCTCCAGCCCGGTCCGGTCGCCCACGTGCGCCAGCCGCGGGTAGCGATGGCCGCCGAAGTTGCGCTGGAGGATGCGCCCGTCCGGCGTGCGGTCGAACAGCGCGCCCCATCTCTCCAGCTCGCGGACGCGCTCCGGCGCCTCCTTGGCGTGCAGCTCGGCCATCCGCCAGTTGTTCAGATACTGCCCGCCGCGCATCGTGTCGGTGAAGTGCACCTTCCAGCCGTCGCGGTCGTCGACATTGGCCAGCGCCGCCGCCACGCCGCCCTCGGCCATCACCGTGTGCGCCTTGCCCAGCAGCGACTTGCAGATGCAGGCGACCCTCACGCCCGCGGCCGACGCCTCGATCGCGGCCCGCAGCCCGGCCCCGCCGGCGCCGATCACCACTACGTCATATTCGTGCAGCTCATACTCAGCCATGCCGCGGTCACCTCTCGCCGCCGGGCGGCGCCGTTACGTTCGGGCGATTTCTATCCCAGCACGAAGTGCAGGTCCGTCCACGCGCCCGTCGCGCACTGTCGCACGTAGACGTCGGTGAACGACACCCAGATCAGACTCACCCACGCCCACTGCATGTGACGCGTATTCAGACAACTCACACCGCAGTACATCTTGTGCCGCAGTGGATGCTTGGAGATCTCATCCAGACCGCCGCCGATCAGGTGCCGCAGCGAGTGGCACCCCAGCGTGTATCCCGCCAGCAGGATGACGTTCAATGTGAGCACCAGCGAGCCGATGCCGACACCGAGCTTGAAGCGGCCAGCCTCCGCATCCCAGAAGCGGAAGCCCTGGATCGCGTCCCAGCCCAGCACGAACAGATAGGCCACCGCCAGGTACATGAAGTAGCGGTGCACGTTCTGAAGAATCAGCGGCAGGCTGTTCTCGCCCAGGTAACCCTTGCGCGGCTCGCCCACGGCACAGGCCGGCGGGTCGGCCCAGAAGGCCTTGTAATACGCCCCGCGGTAGTAGTAGCAGGTCAGGCGGAAGCCGGCCGGCACGATCAGGATCAGCATCGCCGGCGTGACAAACCCCGGGAGCCAGCCCGGCCGCCCCTCCATCCAGGAGTGCCGGTGCGTCCCGTGGGTCGAGTGATGCTTGGGGTCCGCCACTTCGAAGATCAGCGGCGAGTAGAGCGGCGTGAGATAGTTCGTCCGCATGTTCGCCGCGCTGCCGCTCGACGCCGCGCCGCTGAAGTAATAGCCGCCCTCGAACAGCCGCACATTCGCATACACCACGAACGCCAGCAGCGCCACGAAGACGATCACGGGTTGCAGCCACCACGCGTCGCGCCGCGACGTTTCCATGAATGCCGCCTGCTTGAGCGGCATGTTCGCCTGGGACATCAGGGATGCTCCTCTCCGGCCGCCCCGGCAGCGTGGTTTCGTGCCCGGGCCGCGCGGACTGTCTTGCGGGCGAAACGCGGGAAGCGGCCCGGGGTCGAAGGACGCAACCGGCACTGAGGACCGCGCTCGCAGCGGAACCGATTATACGAAGCGGCCGACCGCTCACAAGGCCGCGCCGCTGCCGTGAAGCGCAGCCGCACCAATCTCATCCCATATCGCCGCGCGGGCCGCCCGGCGCACTGAAAGATCCGTGCAAAGGCTCGCAAGTTGACGATTCCCATACGGCCGGCCGACAATGCCCCGACGGATTCGGCGCTCGACGCGGGGGCGGCTCGGTGCCCGGACCGTGCGCCGGGCACGAGCGCCGCCAAGGCCCCATCTCCGCGAGGAGCCACCATGACACTCGGCGAGGTGCTCGCGTCCCAGCTCGACGGAACGCGCGACTGGACCCTCAAGCTGCTGGCCGACTTCGAGGGCGACGACTGGGTCTTTCAGCCCGCCCCCGGCTTGGCCCACGCCCTGTGGCTCTGCGGCCACCTGGCCGTCTCGCAGCATCTGCTGATCCACGTCCGCTGTCTCGGCCGCGGCCTGCTCGACGACAGTTTCGTCTCGAACTATCCGATCGGCGGCCCGGTCCCGGCAACCAGCGAACACGGCTACCCGGATTCCGAGCACGTCCGCAAGGTCATGGCCGATGTTCACGCGCAGACGCTTGCGGCGGTCCGCTCGATGAGCGATAAGCTGCTGGCCGAGCCGGCCTTCGGTAAGGACGGCGCGCTGCACCCGCACTATCGGGACAAGCTCGGTGCGGTGACGCACTGCATGCGGCACGAGGCGTTCCATGCCGGCCAGCTCGCGATGATCCGCCGCCTGCGCGGCAAGGCGTTCCTGCGCTGAGGGCCGCCCGCGCGCTGGACGTCCGGACGAAACCCAGGGAGCGCCGTGACCGACATCCTCCTGATCGCAGTGCTCGTACTCGTGGCCGCTGTGCTGGTCTGCCAGCTCATCCTCCTGCTACGCCGTCCGCCGCAGGATGCGGCCGCTCTGGCCGCCCGGCTCGAAGCGCTCGGCACGGCCGTCGCGACGATCGAGAAGGGGCAGGAGCGGGGCGAGCGGGCGCTGCGCGAGGAGCTGGCCCAGTCGCGCGAGCTGGCCGGCCGCGAGGCCGCGACGACGCGCCAGGAGCTGGCGGCCGCGCTCAAGGGCGGGCAGGATTCGACGCTCAAGACGCTGGCCGAGCTTTCTGCGCTGCAAAAGTCACAGCTCGAGGCGTTCGCGGCGCAGCTCGGCAAGCTGACCGAGTCCAATCAGCAGCGTATCGACGCGCTCAAGCTGGCGGTCGAGCAGAAGCTCACGGCCCTGAGCGAGAGCAACGCGGCCAAGCTCGAGGAGATGCGGGCTACGGTCAACGAGAAGCTCCAGTCGACGCTCGAACGCCGCCTGAGCGAGTCGTTCAAGATCGTCGGCGACCGGCTGGATCAGGTGCACAAGGGGCTGGGCGAGATGCAGACGCTGGCCGAAGGCGTCGGCGATCTCAAGCGCGTGCTGACGAACGTCAAGACGCGCGGCACGTGGGGCGAGGTGCAGCTCGGCCTGCTGCTCGAGCAGGTCCTCACGCCCGACCAGTTCGACCGCAACGTCGCCACGCGTGAGGACTCCGGCGAGCGGGTCGAGTTCGCGATCCGCCTTCCCGGCCGCGACGACGGCGAGGCGCCGGGCGGCGGCAAGCCCGTCTGGCTGCCGATCGACGCGAAGTTTCCCAAGGAGGATTACGAGCGGCTGGTCGACGCGGCCGACCGCAGCGATTCTGCGGCGGTCGAGGAGGCGGCGCAGCAGCTCGCCCAGCGGGTCGAGCGGTTCGCACGCGACATCAGCGAGAAGTACATCAACCCGCCGGGCACGACCGATTTCGCGATCCTCTTTCTGCCGACGGAGGGGCTCTACGCGGAGGTTCTGAGGCGGCCGGGGCTGGCGGACAGGATTCAGCGCGACTGGCGGGTGACGATCGCCGGGCCGACGACGCTGACGGCGCTGCTGAACAGCTTGCAGATGGGCTTCCGCACGCTGGCGATTCAGCGGCGTTCGAGCGAAGTGTGGACGTTGTTGAGCGCCGTGAAGACCGAGTTCGGCAAGTTCGGCGAAGTGATTGCCAAGGTCAAGTCGCGGCTGGACCAGGCCGCCAACGAGATCGACAAGGTCGGCACGCGGACGCGCGCGATCGAGCGCAAGCTCCGCCGGGTCGAGGAACTGCCGGAAACGGAAGCTCAGAAGCTGCTGCGGGCAGCCGCGCAGGAGGAGCTGCTCGACCTCGAGGGCGAGGCCGCGGAGGAAGAGTAGCGAGTTAGGAGTAGCGAGTAGCGAGTGGCGAGTTGACTCACTTGCTACTCGCGACTCTGCACTCTGAACTCATCCGTCGAGGATCGCCCCGCACTTGCGCAGCCACGCGGCCTGCCGCTTCGAATACTTCGCCCCGCGCAGGTCGACGCGATAGAAATCGGTGTCGTCGATCACCGCGCCCGACAGCTCCGCGCCCGTCAGGTTCGCCACGCGGATCTGCTCCGGCTTCTGGTAGGTCCGGCTGCCGGCGTCGTCGTAGAAGCCCGTGCGGCTTCCCTCGCACGCGATCGGGCTGCCCACCAGCCCGCTCCGCGACGAGCCCAGGTGAAACACCGCCCCGCGCAGGTCCGCCTTGCGCAGGTCCGCCCCAGGCCACTCCACCTGCGCCAGCCCCGCACCGCGCAGGTCCGCCTGCTCGAAATCCGCCTGCGCCATCGCCGAGCCGGTCAGCATCGCGTCGCGCAGATCCGCCCGCCGCAACCGCGGCCGCAGGACCATCACCCCTTCGAGGTCGCAGTGCCGCATCCGCGCCCCGGCGAAGCTCGCGCCGTTCAGCCGCGCCGAGCGCAACGACGCGCCGTTGAGCAGCGCCTCATCCAGCATCGCGTGCTCGAGATTGGCATCGTCCAGACGGGCATCCAGCAGCGTGGCCCGCCGCAGAATCGCGTGCGACAGGTCCGCGCTGCGCAGGTTCGCACCCGCCAGCGACGCGCCCGTTAGGTCCGCCCGCGCCAGCCCCGCCTCCTCCAGAATCGCAGATGCGAACGTCGCGCCGGCCGCCTCGATTCCCTCCAGCAGCGCGAAGCGCAGACACGCACTCTCCAGCACCGCCTCCTTCAACCACGCTCCGCTCAGGTCGGCCTTTTCGAGATTGGCCAGCTCCAGCCGCGCCCGCTCCAGGTCACAGCCGGAGAAGTTCGCCCGCCGCAGGTCGGCCCCCGCGGCGGACAAACGCGCCAGCCGCCGGCACGGCAGCCACAGCCCCGGCAAGGTTGCGCCCGTCAGCTCCTGCGCATAGCCCTCCCGCAGCGTCCAGGCCGCGCCGCTGGCCTGAAGAATGCTCGCCGCCATGGCCTGCTCGCTCGACCGGCCGGCGGTGTTGACGATCCGCTCCAGCCGCACCCGCATCGCCCCGCTGGCCGCCGCCGCCCGCCCGCAGCATTCCAGCATGTCCCCGGGCAGCTTCAGCTTGAGGAGCCCGCACGCGCCGCGCTTTGCCAGCTCCGACACCAGCCGCCGCCGCGCCAGGCGCAACTGCACCGGCCGCGACAGCAGCAACTGCCGCGCGGAGCCCTCCAGCCCGAGCGAGCGGGGCAGCTCGGCCGCCGTCGCCGCCTTGGCCGGCTCGCACGCCAGCGTGCAGGCGAACTGCATCACCTGATCCGAGTCGCGCAGCGTCGCGAAGCGCGCCAGCACGCGCTCCAGCGCATCGTCCAGGCGCGTCAGCGCCGCATCCCGCGCCAGCTCGTCCAGCAGCCGCCGCCACAGCGCGGGGCAGTCCCCGAACGAGCCCCGTTCGGGCATCTGCTCGATCCGCCGCATCACCGCCCGGCACTCCTCGGGCCAGCTCACCAGCAGGTACTCGATGAATTCGTCGTTCCCCCAGCCCGCCAGGCGCAGCCGCAGCGTCGGTTCCGCTTCCACCGGCCTCCGCGTCGTGAAGACGACGAAGCCGCTTCGCCGCGCCCGCTCCAGCTCGCGCTCGCTGGGCTCGTCCAGCAGCTCCAACGCCGCCCCGGCAAATACACCGGCCAGGTGCTGCAAGGCCGTCGTCTTGCCGTAGCCGGATTCGCCTGCAAGCTCGACGACGGCCCGCGCGCCTGGCCGCAGATGAGGTTCGATCGCGCGCTCGAGGCAGACCGGCTCACCGAGCGAATCGAGCAACACGCGCGGCCGTACCGGAGCACGCTCAGCCCGCATCCCTTCGCCCCTTGTGAAGCGTTCCTTCCCAGCGCGGACGTTGAGTATCCGACTGATTCTACCACGCCGCCTTGCCCGGAATGAATCGCATCGTCGCCGCCCGGCCGCCGCTCCCCTATAATGACCCATCCGCGCCGCGCGGAGCGCCCGGGGGAATGGGCATCACCCAGCGGAGAGCCTGATGAGTGCCGCCGAGATCGAGTTGCGCAACGTTCGCAAGGTCTATCACAAGGACCGGCTCGAGATTCCCGTCCTTGAGGGTCTCGATCTGGACATCCCGGCCGGCCAGTTCGTGGCGCTCATGGGCCCGAGCGGCTCGGGCAAGAGCACCCTGCTGCACCTGATCGGCGGGCTCGATACGCCCACGGGCGGCATGGTTCGCGTCGGCGAGTATCAGCTCGAAACCATGACCGAGAAGGAGCGCACCCGCTGGCGCAGCCGCCACGTCGGCTTCATTTTTCAGATGTACCACCTGGTGCCGGTGCTGACGGCGGCCCAGAACGTGGAGCTGCCGCTGCTGCTGTTCCGCATGTCCGCGGCCGAACGGCGCAAGCGCGTACAGACCGCGCTGGAGGTGGTCGGCCTGAGCGACCGGACGGATCATCGCCCAAATCAGCTTTCCGGCGGCCAGGAGCAACGGGTCGCGATCGCCCGCGCGATCGTGACCGATCCCGACGTCATCCTGGCCGACGAGCCGACCGGCGATCTCGACGCCAAGACCAGCCATGAGATTCTCGACCTGCTCAACCTGCTCAACGCCGAGTTCGGCAAGACGATCCTGATGGTCACGCACGATCCGCGCGCGGCCGAGCGGGCCCTGCGCATCTTCCATCTCGACAAAGGCGTGCTGGCCCGCGAAGAGTCGCGCGTCGCCGAGCCGGCCCGGTCCTGAGGCGAAGTGACGAGTTCAGAGTGAAGAGGAGCGAGATGAATCACTCGATACTCGCGATTCGCAACCCGCTGCTCCTCGAAGGGGAGAGGCGCCCGTGACGCTCGGCTACGTGCTGCTTCAGAACCTCAAGCGCAACCCGCTCCGCAGCGGGCTGACGATCGCCGCGTTCGCGCTGCCGATGGCCATATTCGTGGTGGCGCTTTCATTCGTCGTCCAGCTCGCGCGAATCGCGGAGGCGAACGAGCGCGAGCTGCGGCTGGCGGTCCGCCAGCGGATTTCGCTCACCAACTACCTGCCCGACGGCATGCGCCGCAAGATCGAGGCGATCGACCCGGCCGGCGAGCGAATCCGCGCCGTCTGCGGCATGCGCTGGTTCGGCGGCCGCGTTCCCGAGACGCAGGAGATGCTGACCAATCTCGCCGCCGACGCGGACACCTTCCCGACCGTCTACAGCGACGTCGGCATGACGCCCGCGGAGATCGAGGCCTGGAATCGCGACCGGCGAGCGGCCGTCACCGGCGCCGGCCCGGCCAACCGCCACGGCTGGAAGGTCGGCGACCGCGTTGTTCTGCGCAGCACGGTTCCGCCCTTCACCGAGCTGGAATTCGTCATCGTCAAGATCGTCCAGGAGTCGCGCTGGGGGAATTTCTTCTGGTTCCGCCGCGACTACCTGGTGGAATCGCTGCAGGATTCGGCAATCCCCGCCGAGACCGTCAACATCTTCTGGGTCAAGTGCACCAGCACCGCCGCGATGCGCTCCGTGCAGGCCGAGCTGGAGACGCTCTTCGACAACACGCCCGACCCCGTCGCCTGCGAGGACGAGAACACCTTCGCTTCCCAGTTCACCCAGGCCGCCGGCGACATCCCCGGCCTGCTTCAGGCCATGGCCGTCGTGGTCGTGTTCATCATTGCGCTGGTCGCGGGCAACACGATGATGATGAGCTTCCGCGAGCGGATGCGCGAGCTGGCGGTCTTCAAGGCGATCGGCTTCCAGGCCGGCCGCATCTCGCTCGTCGTGCTCGGCGAGAGCGTCACGCTCGCCCTGATCGGCGGCGCGCTCGGCGTGGTGCCGACCACGCTCGTGCTGACGTTCTTTCCGCCGCGTGACCTGGCCTTCGGTCCGATCACGACGCTGGCCGCCTCTCCGACCGCGGCCGCCGGCTCGATGCTGATCGCCCTGGTCGTCGGCGTGCTCGCAGGTCTCTGGCCCACCTGGCAGGCACGCCGTCTGCGCGCCACCGACGCCCTGCGGAGGGTCGCCTGATGGCTCTGCCGCTGAGCTATCACTACCGCCACCTGCTCGTCCGCCGCACGACGACGGGGCTGACCGTGCTCGTCGTGGCAGCCGTGGTCAGTACGCTGGCCTGGATGCTCGGCTTCGCGGCCGCCCTGGGAGCTTCGCTCTCCGTCTCCAGCGACCGCGACAAGCTCATCGTGCTCAAGCCCGGCGCGACGGCCGAGAGCAACAGCGCCATCGCCATCGAGGATTACAACAAGCTCTCGCAGCTCGCCGACCTGGCTCGCGATCCGGACTCCGGCGACGCGCTGCTGAGCCCCGAGATGCTCGTGCAGGTCTCGCTGCCGCGCCTGCGCGACGCCGGCCGCACGCGGGCCAACGTCGCCATCCGCGGCGTGCTCGAGATCGCCTTCAAGGTTCACCCCCGCGTGCGACTTGCCGAAGGCCGCATGTTCGACGTCGGCTCGCGCGAGGTCATCGTCGGCCGCAAGGCGTCCGAGCAGTTCGCCGGGCTGGCGCTCGGCGAATCCGTCAGCCTCGGGGCCAGCTCGAACCGCGACTACGAGGTCGTGGGCATCTTCACGGCCGACGGCGGCCCGATGGAGAGTGAAATCTGGGGCTACCTGCCGTCGCTGATGGACGCCTACAACCGCTCGATGTATTCGTCGGCCAGCCTTCGTCTCGCGCCGGGGGCCAGCGCTGCCGCGGTCATCGAGCGGATCGAGGGCCCGGCGATCCAGCTTCGGGCCCTGACCGAGCGCGACTATTGGGACTCCCAGGCCATGCTCATCCGTGTTTACCTGGGGATCGCCTACACGCTGGTGTTCATCATGGGGCTGGCCGCAGTTTTCGCCATCGCCAACACGATGTTCGCCTCCGTGGCCGCGCGCACGCGCGAGATCGCCATGCTCCGCACGATCGGCTACTCCGGCTGGCGCGTGATGGGCGGCTTCGTGCTGGAAGCGGTCCTGCTTGCCCTGGCCGGCGGCGTGCTCGGCTGCGCGGCCTGCTGGGTGTGGCTGACCTTTGTCGGCAACCGGAAAGACATGTTCGGCGCGACGACGTTCACGACGCTGGCGTTCGAGATCCACCTGACGCCGCTGATCGTCGCGGCCGCGCTCGCGGCCGTCAGCCTGGTCGGCGCCCTGGGCGCGCTGATGCCCGCCTGGCGCGCCGCCCGGCTCGAGGTCGTCGCAGCGCTGCGCGAGCCATAGGATATACAGCGAGATAAGCGAACCCGGGGACCGGCCCGCCGATGCGACTGCGGCTGCTTTATCTCTGGTACAACGTGCTGCGCAACCCGCTGCGCTCGCTGCTCACCTGCGCCGCGGTCGCCCTGCCCGTCATGATCCTCGTGCTGTCGGCGTCCGTGATCGACGGCATCGAGCGCTTTCTCGACAACGCCGCGGCCCGCCTGCGCCTGGCCGTGACGCACAAAGTTTCCATCGTCAACCTGCTGCCGGTCGGACACGGCCCGAAGATGCAGTCGCTCGATCCCTCGCGCGAGCGGTTGCTGGCCGTCTGCGGCATGCGCTTCATCGGCGGCCGGGTCGAGGACGACCCGCGCAACCTCTCCACCCTCGCCGCGCAGCACGACACCTTCCCGATCGCGTTCGACGAATACCTGACCGACCCGGCCGAGCGCGAGGCCTGGCTGCGCGACCGTCAGGCGATCATCGTCGGCAGCGCCACCGCCCGGCAGTTCGGCTGGGAAGTCGGCGACCGCATCACCATCCGCCCCTCGCTTCCGCCCTATACGCCGATGGAGTTTCACGTCGTCTCGACCGCCGAGGGCGTGGCCGACCCGGTCACCAACTGGTGCCGGCTCGACTATCTCCAGGAGGAGCTGAAGCGCTTCGGCGGCACCGAGTCGCTGGTCAGCTTCTATTTCGTCAAGTGCGCGACCAAGGCGGACCTCGATCACTTCCGCCGCGAGATCGACGCCATGTTCGCCGGCTCGCTCGATGAGACCTTCACGCAGGACGAGAAGTCCTTCATGAACCAGTTCATCAGCCAGCAATTCAACCTGCCGCGCAATCTCTCCATTCTCGCCGCGGTCACGGTCTTCGTCGCCGTCATGGCCGCCGCGAACACGATGAACATGAACTTCCGCGACCGCATCAACGAATTCGCCACGCTCAAGGCGCTGGGCTTCGGCGGCCGGCTCGTCTTCAGCATGATTCAGATCGAGAGTCTGCTGCTCTGCACGCTCGGCGGCCTGATCGGCGCGGCAGCGCCCTTCATCGCCTTCACCTACACGCCGCTGCGCAACTTCACCGTCCCGCTGATTCAGCAGCTTCAGGTCCGCCCGGAGGTCTGCCTTCAGGCGATCGGAATCGCGCTGGCGGTCGGACTGCTGGCCGGCGTCGCCCCTGCGTTCATGGCCCTGCGGCTGAAGGTCGTCGCCGCTCTTCGTGCACTGGAGTAACCGCCGGAATGGCCCTGCCGCTCAGCTACAACATCCGCAACTTGCTGGTCCGCAAGACCAGCACCGCGCTGACGTTCCTGGTCGTCGCCCTCGTCGTCTTCATCCTGGTCGTGCTGCTTTCCTTCGCCGCCGGAATCCGCAGCTCGCTGGCCACCACCGGCTCGCCGAGCAACATCGTCGTGCTCGCACCCGGCGCCACGGCCGAGAGCACCAGCCTGATCTTCCCCGACGAGGTCGCCCGCCTGGTGCAGACGCCTCACGTCGCCCGCGACGAAAGCGGCGAGCTGCTGCTCAGCCCCGAGCTCTGCGTACAGACCAATATCCCCCGCCGCAACGGCGGCGGCGAAGCCAACGTCGCCGTTCGCGGCGTCGACGACATCGCCCTCAAGGTCCACCGCGACATCCGCATCGTCGAAGGCCGCTGGTGCCGGCAGGGCCTGCCCGAGGTCGTCGTCGGCCGGGCCGCACGCGACCGCTTTGAAGGGCTGGACATCGGCGGCCAGGTGATCCTCGGCCGCAGCGGCACCCGCAGCTACTCCGTCGTCGGCATCTTCGACTCCGGCGGCTCCGCCCTCGAGAGCGAGATCTGGGCCCCGCGCACCTCGCTCTCCGACTCCTTCGACCGCCGCTTCGTCTCCAGTGTCAATCTCACCATCACCGACCCCGCGCTGCTGCCCGAAGCGCTCGAGTACATCAAGGGCCCGGTCGTCCGGCTCGAAGGAAAGTCCGAGACCGCCTATTACGACGAGCTCTCGACGACCACCGTCCAGATCGTCCAGCTCACCACCATCCTCGTCAGCATCATGGCCGTCGGCGCCGCCTTCGCCGTCGCCAACACCATGTACGCCGCCGTCGACCGCCGCCGCCGCGAGATCGCCATGCTCCGCACCATCGGCTTCTCGCGCCTGGCCATCATCCAGTGCTTCGTCCTCGAGTCCGTGCTCCTGTGCCTGGCCGCCTGCGCCGCCGGCCTGGCCGCCAGCCAGTTCCTCAACGGCCGCCGCGAAGACTTCTTCTCAGACACGACCTTCACCGTCATGGCCTACGAGCTGAGAATCACCCCCGCCGTGCTGGCCGCCGCCGTGGCCGCCTCCCTGGTCGTCGCCGTCCTCGGCTCGATCGCCCCGGCCCTGCGTGCCTCCCGCGTCCAGGTCATCGAGGCCCTGCGGAAAGCCTGATCCCCAGGCGGCCGGCCGCGTTTCGCGTAGGATATGAATATGAGCGTCAAACCCGAACTGCGCGACCAGCTCCGCACGCTCTCGATCCCTAAGGAGCAGCGTCCCGCCGGCCGCGGCGGGGGCGCCCCACCCGCGGATGGCCGGCCGGCCGCGCGCCCTCGCGGCCTCGGCTTCCTGGCGGCTGTCGCGCTGGTGCTCGTCGGGGTAGGGGGGTACGCCGCCTGGCACAACCGCGCCGCGCTGCTCGCGGCGGCCGGGGTCGACCTTCCGGCTCTCGGCTCGCAGCCGGCCGAGGTGCGCCTCATCAGCGTCACCAGCCGCGAGTCGCTTCCGGCCGGCCCGGTGCTCACCGCCACCGGCAAGATCGTCTCCGACCACATCGTCCAGGTCGCGACGAAGGTCTCCGGGCAGATCGTCGAGCTGCATTTCGAGCAGGGCGATGCCGTCGAGGAGGGTCAGATGCTCGCCCGGCTCGAGGACGTGATCTATCGCGCCCTGCGCGATCAGGCGGCCGCCCGCGTGAAGAAATCCGAGGCCGCGCTTCAGTTCCACCGGTTCGATTTCGAGCGCATCACCGGCCTGCACAAGTCCGGCCGCTCGTCCGATATCGAGCTGGCCGAGGCCCGCCGGGCCCTCGACGAATCCGCCGCTCAGCTCGCTGCTGATCGCGCCGCACTGGAATACGCGGAGAAGCAGCTCCGCGATACGGTCGTCGTCGCGCCCATCGCCGGAGTCGTGCTCACCCGCGACGTGGAGGTCGGCGATTTCGTCGCGGCGGAGGGCGGGCGGGGCGCGAACGCCAACGCCCAGTTCGCCACCATCGCCGACATGACCAAGCTCCGCGTTGAGGTCGACATCAGCGAGCTGGACATCGTCCGCATTCATCGCGGCATGCGCTGCCGCGTCACGCCGGATGCGTACAAGGACCGCACCTACGACGGCCACGTCCTATGGATCGACCCCGGTGCCAACTACGCCAAGGCGACCGTCCAGGCCAAGGTCCGCATCGAGAACCCCGATGACTACCTCCGCGTCGAGGGCTCCGCCAAGGTCGAATTTCTGCCCGACGCGCCGCCCGGCGGCGAGAGCGTTTCCCAAACGGGAATCTGGATTCCGCGGGCCGCCGTCCGCCTCGCTGATCCGCCGACAACCGGAACCGTTTTCATCGCCGATTCCGACCGCCTGCGCCAGCGCACGGTCCAGCTCGGCCGCGTCGAAAACGATCGCGTCCAGGTGCTCTCCGGCCTGGCTGACGGGGACCGTATCGCGGCCGACGCGGGCCAGGAGTCGCTTCGCGACGGCCTGCGCATTCAGCGCTGAGTGTCGGACGTCGCGGTTTGTTCGCCGCAGTCGAAGATGTGCAGCGAATGCGCTTGCCGCCCGCCGCCTCGATTGATTATTATCGCGCTTGTTAGCCTCACCGGTCGCCGTGCGTCTACCTCGGGAAGCAGACGCCGGCCCTGATACGCGTTCTACATGCAGGAAAGGAGCCGCAAATGACCCAACTGAAGCGCTGGGCTTTCAGTGCAAGCGTCGCTGCCACCATTCCAGCCGTCGCGCTGGCCGATTCGGTCCGCCACACGGCCGTCGTGGACGACAGCGGGGCGCGGATCGCCGTCGAGCAGTCGGCCCGCAACCTGTCCCCCGGGCACCCGTTCATGTTCGACCCGCGGGTCGGCATACTCTGGACGTCGCCGGACGGTGTCGCAATCGCCGAGAGCATCGTTCTCTCCGATTCCACGGACGACACCTGGGTCGGCTGGAACCTGAACAGCGAGCGGCTCTCGTATCACCAGACGACCGGAACCGGCACGCCGATCTGGGACTACGACCTGGTTCCGGATAACCCGCAGGGCGTCGCGGCCGCCAGCGCCGAGGACGTCACGCTGGGCGTCGTCGGCGTCAGCTTCAACAGCGGCGCGCCGGTTGAGCTTCGTGCCTTCGACGGCAGCGGCACGACACCTATCTGGACGTACACCTTCGCCGCCGGGCTCAACAGCCTCCCGCTCCGAGCTCTGGACGTCGCGGCCGACGGATCGAAGGTCATCGCCGCGGCGTGGGATTCGGCCAATCAGGTCGGCAAGGTCGTCGTTCTGGACGGCGCGACCGGCGCCGAGCTGGTGGATCTCGACACGACCGCTTTTGCGATGATGGTCGAGCTGAGCGGCGATGCGTCGCGGGCCGTCCTGACGCAGGGCGCCAACGCCGTCGTTCTGGAGACCACAGGTTTGACCACGCTGCACTCGTTCGCGGTCTCCGGCGGCGGCGGCCGGGCCCGCATCTCGCGCGACGGCAAGGTCGTCGCCCATGGCGGATTCAACTGGCAGGTCTGGTACGACACCGGCGCCGGGTGGCAGCTCGAGGCCAGCGCCGGTTCCGGCGGCAGCCAGTGGCACGGCGCCGGCATCGGTCTCTCGGCCGACGGCAGCTACATGATCATCAGCAGCTACGTCTACACGACCTATCTGACGGTGCACCACCGCATCGTCGACGTGTTCAACAACTCGGTGATCGCGATGGTGACGCAGACGGGAACCGGCACGTTCCAGAACACCGTGGTCGACGGCGCCGCGGACGACAGCGGCAACATCTTCGCCACCTGCTCCTGGGGCCTGGGCGGCAACGAGTATCCCGAGGTGCAGATCTTCGACCGCCAGCTTAACGTGATCGGCAGCATCGACACGCCCGGCTCGCCCTTCGCGATGGACCTGTCCCGCAACGGCCAGTACCTGGCCGTCGGCACCAAGTCCGTGCACGCGAACACCTTCGGCAACGGCGGCGAGGCCTATGTCTACGAGGTCTTCGGCGCCCAGCCGTGCCCGGGTGATTTCGACGGCGACGGCGATCGCGACTTTCAGGACCTGGTCACGCTGCTGGCCGCGTACGGCGGCGGGGCCGGAGGCGATTTCGACGGCGACGGCGACACCGACTTCGACGACCTCGTCGGCCTGCTCGGTGTCTACGGCACGCCGTGTCCGTAGAGGTAGTTCAGCGCGGACCGCTCGTCCGATGATTTGCGGAGCATCCAGCGGGGTGAGTCGTCCTTCGACGGCTCACCCCGCGGTCTTTGTCGACGCACGTCGCCGAAGGTGCGCATCGCCGAAAGCGAGGTACGGCAAAGATTCTCTTTGCCGCCTCGCGCGTGCGAGATTCGAAGCCGCAGGTGCGAGATTCCCATCTCGCACCCCCAAGGCCCCCTCTGTGGGGAGCGCGAATCGTTCACAGGCTTACCCGCCCGCCTTGCCAGCCCGCCGCTTCGCCGCTAAACCGCCTGCACCATGGTCGATCTGCTCGCCGAAGCCGAGGGCCGTCGCAAGAGCCGCGCGCCCGTTCTCTGGCCCGCCCTCGCCCTCGTCGCCCTCACCGTGATCGCCTTCTGCCCCGCCTTCAGCAACGGCTACGTCAACTTCGACGACAGCCTTTACATCGAGGTCAATCCGAATCTGAACGACGCGGCCGGCCTGGTCCGCATCTGGACGCCCACGCCCGGCACGAAGTACTACCCGCTCGTCTTCACGAGCTTCTGGCTCGAAAAGCAGGCCCAGCTCGCGCTCGGCATCATCAAGCCCGACCAGCCGCCGCTGCCCTCCGTCAACCACGGCATCAACATCCTCCTTCACGCGGCCTGCGGCGTGTTGCTCTGGCGCTGTCTCGTCCACCTCGGCATGACGCCGCTGCTCGCCTGGCTCGCGGCGGCGGTCTGGCTGCTCCACCCGCTCCAGGTGCAATCGGTGGTCTGGGCCGTCGAGCGCAAAAACACACTTTCGACCGTCCTCTGCCTGGCCTCGGCGCTGCTATGGCTCAGGTCTGAACAGCGCCCACTGAGCGTCGGCATGCTCGCCAGCATCCTGCTCTTCGCCCTCGCCATGCTCGCCAAGACTGCCAGCATGCTCCTGCCGCTGACGCTGTTGCTGACGCCCTGGCTCCGCGGCCGCAGCGTCCGGCCGGCGACGTTCCTGGCCGTCGCGCCACACCTGTTCGTCGCCGTGCTCTTCATCGCCGTCACACTCAACACGCAGACGCGCGGTCCGGGCGTCGAGGTGCAGCCGCTCTTCGTCCGCATGCTCTTCGCCGCGATGGCCCTGAGCGAGTATCTCTCCAAGTTCATCGTGCCCGTCGGCATCACCGCCACGTACGAACGCTGGGAGTCCGCAGTCACGACGCCGCGCATCGTCATCTTCGGATTCTGGGCCGCGGCGGCGGTCGCGTGGCTTGCGGCGGCCTTCATTGCCCGCCCGCAGCACAGCCGTCCGCTCGCCGTCGCGCTCGTCGCCACGATCCATTTCGTCGCCGTGCTGGCCCCCACGCTCGGCCTGATCGCTTATGGCCACCCCGATCTGTCGCTGGTGCTCAACCACCACGTCTATCTCGCCCTGGCGGCGCCGGCCGTGGTGCTCGTGCTGCTGCTGGAGCGAATATCGCGCGGCCTCGGCCCGCCGCCGCGGATCGCCGCCGCGGCCCTGCTTGTGATCGCCTTGGCCGCACTGGCCGGCTGGCGCTCGACGGCCTGGCGCGACACGATGACCCTGGCCAACGACATTATGCGCTACAGCCCCAATTCGGCTCGCGGATACAGCCTGATCGCCTTCGAGCTGGGGCCGAAGAAGCCCGACGAGGCTCTCAAGTACATGCAGCGGGCCGTAGATCTCGCTCCGAAACTGCTCGAGACGCGCTTCCGTCTCGCCTGGCTGCTGGCCCAGGCCGGCCGCCGCGACGAGGCCGTCTCGCATCTTCAGGCCGTCCTCGCCGTCGACCCCGACTATCCCGGCGCCCGGCTCCAGCTCGCGCACGCGCTCATGCAGCAGCGCAAGTTCGCCGAGGCGCTCGCGCAGATCGACGCGGCCGGCCCGGGCGAGCGCGCTCACCCGGCCGTCCGCCACGCCCGGGCGACGTGCCTGCGAGAGCTGAACCGTCCCGACGAGGCGATGGAGGAGATTCGCAGGGGGCTTGCCGCGCAGCCGACCAACGCGAACCTGCTCGAGCTCGGCGTGCGGATCTATCTCGATGTGAATCGTCCGGCGGACGGCGAGGCGCTCTGCACGAGCGTGCTCGAGCAGGCCCCCCGGCACGTGCCGGCGCTGCTGATGCGGGCCCGTTGCCGCGTGCTGGCCGGAAACCGGGCCGCGGCGGAGCAGGACCTGCGTGCGGCCGTCGCGATCGACCGCCGCGCCGCGCCGCAGGCCGAAGCCATCCGCCGCCTGCGTCCGCCGAACTAGTGCAGTTGGTCAATCGTCCTGCAACATGGGCAGCGGGGGCGGGACGCTCGCGCTGCGCAGCGTGCGGCATCGTCAACCAGGCACAGGAATTCGCTGAGATTCGCCGCCCCTCTGAGTACCCCCGCCCCTCGCTGGATTCCCCGCGCAACCCGCGTCCGTCCGCCCTCTCAGCCGCCGATCCCCTCGCGGTACCACTGCTCCGGCATCTTCGGATCGTAGAACAGCGGCAGCGCGTGGGCCTCATCGGCCGGGGTCACTTCGTAGAGCACGAGCTCGCCGACCTCCCCGCGGAAGACGTTCAGCCCGCTGCCTTCCGCAAGCTTGGGCCCGCTGTCCGACTTCTTCTCATCGATGAACACGATCACCGGCGAGTCCGCCGCCGGATCATCCACCCGGAACATCAACACCATCGTGCGCGGCGTCAGCGACGGCCGATAGTGCAGCCCGCTGACGCGCACCTCACGCGGGGCATCCTTCAGCGCCAGCCCCTGGCCGAACTGCTTCCAGACGTTGCCCGCCAGCTCCTGGTTGTTGCGGCACAGCCAGAGCGGCCGGAACCCGCCCGCGACAATCTGCTCATACCCCTTATCGAAGGAAACCAACTGCACCGGCGGGACGCCGATCTCCGGCTCGCGCGGATTCAGATAGCGCCAGGCGAACCAGTTTCCACCGACCAGCAGAAGGATCACCGCCGCAGCCACCGCCGCGCGCGGCAAGCTGCTGCGCCGCCCACGCCCGGCCGCCGCCCGCGCCAGGCCCAGCTTGTCAAGTGTGCGCTGCGGCGACGGCGCAATGAAAAGTCGCCGCAGCGCCGCGTCGATCTGCTCTTGCAGATGCAGACGGTCGCGCAGTCCGCGATCCGATGTCAGGCGCTGGTCGACACGTTGTCGTTCGGCCGCGTCCAGCGCGCCGTCCAGATACGCGTCGAGCAGATCGTCCACGTTACTGAAGGGTTTTTCACCCATCTTTCGACTCCGCGGCTCGCAGGGCGAACTCCGTGTGAACCGACAGCAGCCGCCGCAGGTGCTGCCGGGCGCGATGAACGTGACTCATCGCCGTGCCCTCAGGGATTTCCAGAATCTCCGAGATCTCCGAATACTCCAATCCATCGACCGTCCTCAGCAGCAGGCACGCCCGGGCCGTCTCGCTCACCTCGCTCAGCGCCGCCATCAGCCGGTCGTCGAAGTGCTGCTGATCCGGCGGCAGCCGCCCGTCCCGTGTCAGCCGCAGCGGCGGAAGCTCGCTGTTCGCACTCACCCGCACGACCGCGTCGTCCGCGTCGCTCACCGACAATCCCACCGTCCGCCGCCGGCCTTCCTTTCGGCCGAAATTCAGCGCCACATATCGGATCGTCCGGCCCATCCAGGCGCGAAAGTTCGTCCCCGGCTCGAAATCACCCAGCTTGCCGAGCGCCACCACCGCGGCTTCCTGGACGACGTCTTCGGCCAGCGACCCATCCTTGACGATTCCAACCGCAATCAGCCAGAAGGTTCGGAACGACTCCTCGAGGTGCGCAGCAAATTCAGCCGGACCCCAGTTCGGCCGAGGTGGGGGCCCATGTCCGGAACCAGAATCGGTCCTGTTGGACGACGGCATTCGTTTCCAGACCACGAGGCCTACCAGTGTGCTCGACGCGACCTCTCTGAGCCGGTTCTCGCGCGTCCGGCCTGCTGACCCCATCGCGCCCCCGCGGTTCCGCGCCGGTTCACCGGCAAACCCCGCGAGCGTCATCAGTTTATGTTTGCCAGCCGCGGCCTCATTGCGGCTCGCCGGGCATCTTCCCCACGCGGATGTTCGATTCCCCCGGTATTCGGACCTGCCTTGCGACTCGATCGCCCGCCGCGCCGGGCGTCGCGAAACACTTATCGGCCGGCCGCGCTCCGAAGCGACTCCTCAGCGTGAACCGGCCGCGGGCCGGCTCGTGGCCTGTTCGGCCGGCTGCGTCCGCGTCCGCTCGAACCACTCGCGCAGGACCCGCTCGGCCGGCTTGCCGCGCGGCGTGTAGCCGTGATCGCCTGGTCCGCCGGGCGACTCGGACCATTCCCACCAGATCACGCCTGCCAGTTGCGGCGCGTCCTGCCAGGCCCGCACGAAGGCCTCGTAGAGCCGCCGCTGCTCTTCATGCCCTTCGGGCGTCGGCTTCTGGTTCTGGTAGTAGTTCCACGGCGCGCTGGCCGCGCCTTCCTGACTGCACCAGCCGACCTCCGTCAGGACGATGGGCTTGCCCACCTCGCGCGCCCAGCCCGTGATGTCCTGCCGGATCGGCTGCCAGCTTTCCACCAGTTGCTCGACCGTCGGATTCTTGTCTTTCGCCAGCGTGTAGTAGCTGGTCATTCCGACCAGGTCGAGCTTGTCCCAGAACTGGATCGGCCGGAAGTGGTCCCAGTTGGCCGAGTAGCCCAGCTTGCCCGGAAAGCGGCCGCGGGCCAGCTCGATCACGCGGACCCACTGGGCGGTGTTGCGCTCGGTGCTGATCAGCTCCGACCCGACCATCAGCACCTCCGCGCCGCCCTCGCGGGCGATGTCGGCGAAGTAGCCGATCACCTGACGGTAGTCCTCCCACCACTTGTGCCAGTCCGGCGGTTCGATCACGCCGCGCCATTCGCTGCCGCGCGGGTGTTTCAGCAGCACGATCGGCATCACGATCACGCGCAGCCCCAGCCCGCGCGCCTCGCGGATCAGCGCCGTGAACTTCTCGGCCGACGGCGTGCTGCGCGACTCGATGAAGATCGCCTGCCCGCGCGCGTGCTCCATGTACGCGGCCGTCGAGAAGAGCACCGTGTCCGCCCCCAGCTCTGCGATCTCGCGCAGCATCGGCCTGTACTTACCCAGCGGGTCGATCCCGTCGGCGAGCTGAATCGCCACGCCGCGGTACTCCAGCCGCGTCGGCCCGACCGCGTCCGCGTGCTCCCCGGTCGCCCCATCGCCGCGCAGCTCCAGCCCGGACGCCGAGAAGAAAACGCCCGCCGCAATCACCGACGCGATCAATGAGGCCAGCAGCAGCTTCATAGCCCGCATAGTCTAATGAGATTCTACCTTCCGTGTGCCACGCCGATCTCCGCGCCGGGGTACGGCGCTCCTCATTCACGCCTGGCCGGCTGGAATTCGATCGCCTGCCCCTCGAGCTCCCCGGCCCGCTCGGCCCGCCCGAACAGCCGCAGCAGCGTCGGCGCCACATCGCAGGCCCGCGCCACCGGCACCGTCGCGCCGGCCGGCACGCCCGGCCCGGCGAAGATGAGCGGCATGCGGCATTCGTCCCGGTGGAGTCCCCCGTGGCTCGAACGCTGCGACTCGAAGCCATATCCGGTCGCTGCGAAGATCAGAACGTCGCCCGTCCGCGGCGAGGCCATCAGCGGCACGAGGTGCGGCACGACATCCGGATAGGTCTGACCGGCCGTCGCCTCAAGCCACGCCCGCGACGAGTGTGCCCCGGCCGCGATGAATTCCGCCAGGGCCGGGTCGTGGCCATACCCCAACACGTCGCCTTCCACCGCCTCGAGGCGATAGTGCGGCTCGCCGTCGACCATCTGCTCGATGATCCGCGCCTCCGCTCCTCGCGAAAGCAGCGTTACCTGCCCCTCGCCGCCGCGCAGCGCCACCAGCCGCACGCCGTCCAGCTCCCACAGCCGCCGGCCTGCCGGGACCGCGTCCAGAATCGCCCGCAACTGCTCGGCCGTCGCCCGCTGGTCCCATCCCCCAGCGCTCGCGAGGTAGAGCATCGCCACGCGCGTATCGCCCGCGACGAAGACGGCATCATGCCGGTCGAAGTGCGCCCGCCGCGCCGCGTCCGATTCACCCTGCGGCAGCCGCTGCGTGACCCGCCGCCCGAGGACCTTGCGGCAGTACTCCGGCACGTCGACGACCCGCCCGTGATTCACCGTCACGAACCCGTGGTCGCTCACGAACAGCAGGTAGGTTTCCTCCAGGAGCCCCTGGCGCTCCATCCAACCGCACACCGCGCCGACCTGCTCGTCCATCCGCTGCATCGCCCAGCGGTACTTGCCCGAATCCACGCCTGACGCGTGTGCCACGAGGTCCGTCGCCGGCAGGTAAATCACCAGCAGCTCCGGCAATTCGCCCCGCCGGTTCGCCCACGCCGCGACATCCGTCACCGACCCGGCCGCAATCGCGTTGATGGTGTTGTAGCCGTGGATGAACCAGAACAGGCCCGAGAGCAGCGCGTTGGAGAGCTCCAGCTCTGAGCCGCGGAACAAGGGCAACTGAATCGTGGCGGTCGAGGCGGGCGCCAGATGCTCGGCCAGCGTCCGCACGTCCAGGTCCGAGTTTACGTGTCGATAGAAACCTGGGTGCAGGTAGTCGCGGCAGCGCCGCGTCGCCGGCTCGAACCAGCGGTTGCCGACGATCCCGTGCCGGGCCGGCGTCTGCCCCGTCATCACCGTGGCCATCGTCGGAAACGTCAGCGACGGGATCGTGGTAAAGGCGTCCACGACCTGCGTGCCGCGCTTCAGAAAGTGGCGCTCAAGATTGGGTAGCCAGCCCTCGCGGCATCCCTGGCGGAGCAGGTCCACCGAGACGCCGTCGCAGAAGAAAAGTACCGCCCGTGGGGCCGGGCGCGAGGTCTGCGCGTCCAGCCGCACCGCCAGCGGCGAGCCGGGCCCGCACCCGCACACCGCCGCACACAATCCCGCTACGATCCACCGCACCGCGTCCCTGCGGAGGCCTCCCATCCGATCCGTCCTCTCCGTACGCCGGCATCGTGCCGGACTGCGGTCTGCCGGCCGACCCGGCGAACCCTCTCATGATAGACGACCGATAGAGATCAACGTTGGCCCGGCAGCTTGTGCGCGGGCTCGCGGATGATATAGTGCTTGCCGTAGGGCGGTGTACAAGGACTGAACCGCGCCCGGCACGCTCAATTCGGAGACGCAAATGACTCGACGGTTCTGGAAGGTCGCGGGACTCGTCGCCTGCGGCGGCATCGTGTTGCAGCTTGGTGGTTGTGCCGGCGCGGCCGCCGTGCTGATCGCCCAGCAGCTTTTCAGCGGCCTGCTCAGCTCGGCCCTCTCGGCCCTGCTGGCCGGCCTGGTCGGCGACGGCACGGGCACGGAAGGTTAGCTGCCCGCTGACGTTCTGTGGCACCGGTTTCCAACCGGTGCGTGGACCGCTTGAAAAGCGGGGCCACGAACGAGCGGTGCCACAGACGTCGGCCCCGGCAGTTTCAATGCGCCGTCAGGCCGCCGCGCGGCGCGCCCGGCCGCAGCAAGGCCGCCTGGCCGACCGACGGCGCCTCGCGCCGCCAGGGCGATTCCGCCGCCCGTGCGCTCTTCCCGCTGATTCGCGCGGCCGGTCGCGCACCCGCTTCGCTTCTCCACCCGCCCGATCGCCTCGGGACGCGCGCTGCGTCCGCTTCGGCCCCGACTGCGAATCGCCCCGCGCCCGCGTTGCCCCTGGCACGCGGCATGCCGTAGAATTCGGTGAAACCGCGGCCGGCGCGGCCGCGGCCGGTTCGCAGGCGTCGCACAGCGGGAGCCGACGTGGCACGCTACTTTCGCGACATCTACCGCACCGTCTCGACCATCTGGATCGGCATGCGGATCACGCTGCGCTACTACTTCGCCCAGAAGGTCACGCTGCAATACCCCGATGTCGCTCCGGCCCTGGCCGCCCGCTTCCGCGGGTTTCACTATTTCGAGATCGAGAAGTGCATCGGCTGTGACCTGTGTGCCAAGGCCTGCCCGGTCGACTGCATCTACATCGAGAAGAGCGGCCCGCGCAAGATCGACAAGAGCGACGGCATCGCCCGCGGCGGCGCGTTGCACCGCTTCGCGATCGATTATGCCAAGTGCATGTTCTGTGCCCTGTGCGTCGAGCCCTGCCCGACCGACTGCATCCACATGGGCGACAT